>JAATFP010000021.1 GCA_015655125.1 Chitinophagales bacterium
TAATTACCTTACAAAAACAACTGTTCTTTTACTACTCTTTTTAGGGGGTCAATTTAAGCCGGTATCAGGGGGTCAGTTTGAAATGGCCGAGGGGGGTTAGTTTGTTTTGGCCGAAGGGGGTCAATTTGCGTGGATTTTCCATTCTGATAGCAAGACATGGTTAAAGATGCATTTTTAAAAAAATTGGGTAAAAATATTACCCGGCTTCGCGAAGAAGCTGGGCTTACTCAGCTTGAACTTGCTTTAAGGTGCGATAAGGATAAACAGAGCCTTAATCGCGTTGAGAAAGGAAGGGTTAATCCCTCGGCTTTTTATCTTTATCAAATTGCTAGGGAGCTTAATGTGCCGGTCAAAGAACTTTTCAATTTTAGCATCTAAAATTTTTCAAAAAATTTGCCAAAATTTGCCGAGATAACAATGACGGATATCATTAGGTATAGCAGTCAAATGCAAACACTCCATTAAGCTATCATTAAACTAACTCTCTAAAAATGCAACCATAGGGATATAATTTTCAGGCTTTTCTTTCCGAACTAGGAATATAAACTTTAGTTTTGCATCAATGAAATTTTTCACCTTAATAATGGCGCTAATAGTTCTGTCGATGAGTAGAATTCCATGCATGGATGGGGCATTTGCTGCGAAAGGAAAAGATTCATGCTCAGTTGCCGCAAGGAAAAGTCAGTCTAAAAATCATGATAATACTGACGCATGTTCTCCTTTCTGCACCTGTAGTTGCTGTGCAGCTGTAGCGATATCACACTCAACAATACTCCTACATCATAAGATTTATGCTTCTGCTAAATTTTATGCGTCATACCTACCTTCTAACATTATAGAAGTTTCTTTGCCTGTATGGCAACCTCCCCAGTTATCGTAAGATTGATTTATTACACCCTTGCGTAGCCGTTTTGACTTCGGCTTGTGCGCTATTTGTAATTTTTATTTCAACTTTTTATGATCAAGCGTAAAAAGAAACACCGGCATTCTTTAGCCTTAAGGATTCTTACATCAATACTATCCATTGTGGTAATAGCTGCGTTGATACTTGCAATTGTATTAAAGGTTATGCACTATTTCCATATGGATTATAAAATATTTTAGAAGACATGCTCAATAAAATCATTCAATTCAGTATAAAAAATAAACTGATCATTGGAGTGTTTACGTTAGCGTTGGTGATATGGGGCGTGTGGAGCGCAACCAAATTACCCATTGATGCCGTTCCGGACATCACTAACAATCAAGTGCAAATAATTACAATCACTCCCACATTGGCTTCACAGGAAGTAGAACAATTCGTTACCTATCCAATTGAGCAGAGCCTTGCTAACCTTCCTAATATTCAGGAAATGCGTTCTGTCTCCCGGTTTGGACTATCAAATGTGACAGTCGTATTTCATGATGACGTGAACATTTACTTTGCCCGGCAACTAATTTCCGAAAAGCTCAAAGAAGCCCAAGAAAAAATCCCTAAAGGGGTTGGCACTCCCGAGCTGGCTCCAGTAAGCACAGGTTTGGGAGAAGTATATCAATATGTAATCCACCCCAAAGAGGGTGCAGAAAATAAGTATAGCGCTATGGATTTGCGTACCATGCAGGACTGGATAGTAGCACGCCAGTTGTATGGTACTCCAGGCACAGCAGAAGTAAGTAGCTTCGGTGGCTTATTGAAGCAGTATGAAGTTGCTGTTGATCCTGCGAGGCTAAAGGCAATGAACGTAAGTATCAGCGAAATATTCACTGCTTTGGAAAAGAATAACCAGAATACAGGTGGCGCGTACATTGATAAAAAACCAAACGCTTATTTCATTCGAGGGATTGGGTTAATAAACTCACTTGAAGAAATCAATACCATTGCAGTCAAGAATAGCACTAATGGAGTTCCCGTATTGATACGCGATGTGGCCGAGGTAAGATTTGGCAATGCCGTTCGATATGGCGCTCTTACATACAATGGAGAAAAAGAAGTCGTAGGCGGTATAGTGATGATGTTGAAGGGGGCTAATAGTGCTGCAGTAGTCGGTCGCGTAAAAGCGAAGATGAAAACCATTCAAAAATCTTTGCCCGCCGATGTGGAAATAGAAGCATTTATAGACAGGACTGGTTTAGTTAACCGGGCTATTGGTACTGTTGAAAGCAACTTGCTGGAAGGGGCATTAATTGTAATTTTTGTGCTGATTGTTTTTCTTGGAAATTTCAGAGCAGGACTGATAGTCGCATCCGCTATTCCATTATCCTTATTATTTGCATTGGGCCTGATGAATTTATTTGGCGTAAGCGCCAACCTGATGAGCCTTGGTGCTATCGATTTTGGATTGATTGTAGATGGTGCCGTAATTATTGTGGAAGCGACCCTGCATTTACTCGCTGCAAAAAATCTGAAAGAAAAACTAACCCAGCCGCAAATGGATGAAGCCGTAAAAGAGAGCGCCGGCAAGATGATGAGCAGTGCGGCTTTCGGACAGATCATCATCCTGATCGTTTATCTGCCTATTCTTACGTTAGAAGGAATCGAAGGAAAAATGTTCAGCCCGATGGCGAAAACAGTTGCCTTCGCCATTCTTGGTGCGCTGATTCTTTCACTGACATATATACCGATGATGAGTGCGTTGTTCCTTTCCAAAAAAGCAACTCATAAAAAAAACGTAGCCGACAAGATGATGGACCTGTTTCAGCGCGGATATCAGCCGTTGATCAAGGGAGCAATAAAACTTCGGTACATAGTGGTAGGAATCGCAATATTACTATTGATCGTCACCGGTTTTATTTTCTCCCGCATGGGCGGTGTATTTATTCCGCAACTGGAAGAAGGGGATTATGCTTTTGAATTTAAGTTGCCGCAGGGAACATCCTTAAGTCAAAGCGTTGAAACCAGTATGCAGGCTGCAAGGATCATCAAACAATTTCCGGAGGTGAAAGCTGTTGTCGGTAAAACAGGCTCCGGTGAAATACCTACCGATCCCATGCCTCCGGAAGCAACTGATATGATGATCGTATTGAAAGACAAAAAGGAATGGACCACCACGAAGGATTACAAGGAACTTTCTGAAATGATCGCTGAAAAGTTATCTGTTTTGCCAGGAGTATTTGTAGAAGAAAGCCAACCCATTCAAATGCGTTTTAATGAATTGATGACGGGAGTGAAACAAGATGTAGCAGTAAAGATTTTTGGAGAGAATATAGATACTTTGGCGCAATTGGCCGAACGCGTTGCAAAAGTGATTAGTAAAACAGAAGGCGCAGGTGTTCCGCAAATTGAACGTACAACCGGCCTTCCACAAATTACTATACAATATGACCGGGCCAGACTGGCGAATTATGGTTTGAATGTTGAGGATGTTAACCGCACCGTGAGCACCGCCTTTGCCGGCGAGGCAGCCGGTGTGGTATATGAAAATGAAAGGAAATTTGATCTTGTCGTAAGGCTGGATAGCGCAAACCGGAGTTCAATTGAAGACGTAAGCAATTTGTTTATCACTACATCAACAGGCAATCAAATCCCGTTATCACAGGTAGCAATGGTTGCTTTCAAAGAAGGCCCATCCCAGATAACAAGAGAAGATGGAAAACGAAGGATCGTGATAGGATTTAATATTGAAGGAAGGGATGTTCAAAGTGTTGTGAAGGAAATTCAGCAAAAACTGGGAACCGCCAACTTACTTCCGCAAGGATACTACTACACTTATGGCGGCACATTCGAAAACTTACAGAAGGCATCGGCACGGTTAATGATCGTCGTTCCGGCAGCGTTATTGCTCATATTTTTTATGTTATACTTTACGTTCAATTCTGCAAAAGATGCTGCATTGATCTTTACCGCAATCCCTATGAGTGCCATCGGTGGTGTATTTGCCTTACTCATACGCGGTATGCCTTTCAGCATTTCAGCGGGGGTAGGATTTATCGCATTATTTGGCGTTGCGGTACTCAACGGTATTGTATTGATCAGCACTTTTAACCAGTTAAAAAAAGAAGGGATAACCGATGTGGTGGCAAGAGTATTGGAAGGAACGAAGATAAGATTGCGGCCGGTGCTGATGACCGCGACGGTAGCTGCGCTTGGATTTTTGCCGATGGCCTTTTCAAACGGCGCTGGTGGTGAAGTTCAGAAGCCATTGGCAACAGTTGTGATCGGCGGATTGATCACGGCAACATTCCTGACGCTGGTGGTGGTTCCATGTTTGTATATTATTTTTTCGGGAAAAGTAAAGGTCGCAGTATCTCCCGGCAAAATCGTCGCAGGCATAGCCATCCTTTTATTCTCCGGCTTTTCTTCGATAGCACAAAAAACTGCAGCACCGGTTAGTATTTCATTTGAAGAATTATACGACAAGGCATTGGAAAATAACCTGCAATTAAAATCTTCCGATCTGCAGATACAGCGTAGCAAAGCTTTAGCAAAAACGGGTTTTGCTATTCCAAATACAGGAGTGTTTGCGGAAAACGAAGATTTGAAACCCGGCGATAGTAAGGGAATTCTTAAGATTGGCGTATCTCAAACGCTCGACTGGCCAGGATTATATAAAGCCAGAAATAAATTGCTGGAGCAACAGTTAAAAACGGTGGAGATCAATAAACAGATCCAAGCGCTGGAAATAAAAAGAGAACTGCAGACAGCCTATTATTCCCTATGGTACTATCAGAGCAGACAACTTCTGTGGATCAGGCTGGATAGTATTTACCGATCACTTGCAGACGCGGCTACATTAAGGGTTCGCACGGGTGAGAGCGCTGGCCTTGACAGCATTGCGGCACAGGCAAAATCGAAAGAAACTTCGGTGCAGCTTTTATTGTTATCGAGGGACATCGAAGCCGAACAGGAAGCCATCCGGAAAAGCATCCATTCCGATACGGCTTACCTCGCATCCGAAACTGTTTTGAAAAAGTTGTTACCCATATATCCTGATACTTCCTTTACTGCACATCCGCTGACCATGTTGCAACAACAGAATATATCAGTTGCCGGGGCGGAGCTGGAAGTAAGCAGACAAGGCAGAAAGCCAAATTTTGAAGGCCGTTTTTTTTCACAGCGATTGTATGGTGCTACCCCTTATTATTCCGGATTCTCTGTGAAAGTAGGTATTCCCATTTTTGGAAAAAACAGCTACCGCAACATTATTAATGCGGGCAGATTTGAACAACAATACCAGCAGTCTGTCTTCAATTATCGAAAGCAGTTATTGTCTGTTGAATACCGTACCGCTTCGCTACAGATACAAAAAAACAATGAGTTGTTGAGTTACTACGAAAACACTGGTCTCTCGCAGGCTGATGCGATTATTAAAGCAGCCAACCTTTCTTATCGTGCAGGGGAGATCAGTTTTGCGGAACTTTCTCAATACCTCACACAGGCGATAGATATTCAACGAAACTATCTCGATGTGCTGAACCAGTACAATCAATCGGTGATTCAACTAAATTATTATTCAAACAGATAAAACTTATTCATAAAAATGAGAACAATCTTTATAACCTTGTGTATCGCCCTTTGCTTTACGGCATGCAGCAATAATAAACCCGAACAAGAAAGCCAGGAAATGAAATCACCACTTGAAAAGATGGAGGAAAAGGAATCTGCTTTTATCGAGATCACTTCCGAGCAGATGAAAGCAGTGAACATACAAACAGACAGCGTTCAGCAAAAAAATCTTACTTCTACCATCAAAGTAAATGGCGTGCTAACTGTACCTAACCAAAATAAAGCATTGGTTACTTCGGTTACAAACGGTGTCATAAAAACTTTGCATGTGCAACCGGGAGATTTAGTTGGCAAAGGGCAATTGATCGCCACGATCATCAATCCCGACGTAGCGCCCATACAGCAGCAGTTACAGATTACCAATGCCCAAATTTCTCTGGCAGAAATTGAGCAGAAGCGCCAACAGGAGTTGATTGCCGGTAATGCGGCACCACTTAAAAATCTACAACGCATCAATACTGAGCTGGCTACTTTACGTGCTACCCGTAACGGACTCCAGCAACAGCTTCGGGCCATGGGCCTTTCATCTGGTGGCGGAAACATCAGTACAATTTTGCGGGTATTGGCACCCATCAGCGGAACCGTTAGTGAAGTATCTGCCCAAATAGGATCGAATGTGGACGCATCTACGCCCATCGCACAAATTGTAAACAACTCCCAATTACATCTTGATATTTTTATTTATGAAAAAGACCTCGGCAAAGTAAAGGAAAAGCAATCTATTAGCTTTTCTCTGACTAACCTGCAAGACAGGGTGTACAATGCTGAAATCTATTCAGTTGGTTCCGCATTTGCCAGTGAAACAAAAACTATTCCTGTGCATGCGGTAGTAAAGGGTGATAAAACGGGACTTATAGACGGAATGAATATCACTGCGTCCATCAGTACAGGTACTGTGATGGTTCCCGCTGTACCAACCGAAGCCATCGTAACCAATAACGGGCAGGATTATATTTTTATAGTTTCTCAAAATAAAGCGAACGATACCACAAAAAAAGATATCATCCTGTTTGAAAAATGGCCAATTACAAAAGGTGCTGTTGATGCTGGTTTCACGGAGATCATTGCTGTGAATCCATTGCCAACTAACGCAAGGATCGTAACGAAGGGCTCGTTTTTTGTTTTAGCTAAGATGACTAATAAAGGCGAAGAAGACTAATCAGATATCAGGAGCAACATGTATAGCATCATAATAGGAAGTATTTTACTAAGTTTATTGCACGCGGTGATTCCTAATCACTGGCTACCGGTATTGGCTATCGGTAAAAAGGATAACTGGAGTCTGTCCGAAATCACCCGGGTTACTTTTTTATCAGGTCTTGCCCATGCTTTAAGCACTATAGTAATTGGTGTTATACTCGGATATCTAGGGTTACAGCTTGCTGATAAAATCGAATATTTTACTCACCTCATTGCTCCTTCGGTTCTGTTAATAATTGGCTTCTATTTTATCTACCAGCATCACCGGCACAAACATTTTCATTTACACAATACGCCGAAACCATCCTTACCAAAGAAGAGGATCATATTGGCTTTGGTAATCGGTATGTTTTTGTCGCCATGCATGGAAATAGAAGCATACTTTTTATTAGCTGGAGCAAAAGGTTGGTGGGCTGTATTGCTTATAGCAATTTTATATCTAACGATTTCAGTTTCAGGAATGGTGTTGTGGGTAAGATTAGCTTACAAAGGAATTTTAAAATTAAACTGGCACACACTTGAACATAATTCTGGCATCATAACCGGTTGGACACTGGTAATTACTGGCATCATTTCATTTTTTATTTCATAAACTTTTTATATGTCAACAGAACTTCAGAATACAGATGATAACAATTTAAAAAACAAAGCAAATGCAAATAATGCTGAAGCTAAACAACATGATCATCAAGAAGGCGACGATCATAAACATGACGCCGAAGATGATGAGCATGATCATGGTGGCGATGAGGAAACAGGCTGGAGGTCACATTGGCCCTTGTTAACCTCACTAGGTGTTTTAATATTGATGCTCGTATTGGAGTTCGGGTTCAAGTTTATTCCAAAGTTTCCGATAAACCTGATAGTCTATGCAATTGCATTTCTGTTGGCAGGTTACAATGTGCTCGATCTCGCATGGCGCAAGGCAAAGCGATTCGATTTTTTCAATGAATTCTTTCTAATGAGTGTGGCAACTATTGGGGCATTTGCAATTGGCTCTTACAGTGAAGGGGTGGCCGTGATGGTTTTCTACTCCATCGGTGAGTGGTTTCAAGATAGCGCTGTTAATAAAGCCAAACGAAGCATTAAAGCGCTGCTTGATGTTCGTCCGGATGAGGTAACGGTATTAAGGGACGGAAAGCCGACCGTGATACATCCCAATGAAATTAAAGTGGATGAGATCATCCAGGTGAAAGCTGGAGAAAAAGTGGCACTCGACGGGGAACTGAATTCCGATGCAGCCACTTTCAACACTGCGGCGCTTACCGGTGAAAGTAAACCCGACACCAAACGCAAAGGAGAAGTTGTGTTTGCGGGAATGATCAACCTGGACAAAGTTTCTGAAATAAAAGTAAAAGCGCTTTTTACCGATAGTAAGTTGAGCAAAATACTCGAGATGGTTCAGGATGCTACTGCACGCAAATCGCAAACACAGTTGTTCATCAGCAGGTTTGCAAAAATTTACACACCGATTGTTTTTGCGCTGGCACTGGCAGTATGTTTTATCCCTTATTTTTTTGTTGACCCTTACATTTTCAATGTTTGGTTCTATCGTGCGTTGGTCTTTTTGGTGATCAGTTGCCCTTGTGCATTAGTGGTATCAATTCCTTTGGGCTATTTTGGTGGTATTGGGCTGGCATCAAAGAATGGCATCCTGTTTAAAGGGTCTAACTTTTTAGATGTTGTTACTAAAATAAATGTGGTGGTGATGGATAAAACCGGCACGCTTACAAAAGGGGTATTTAATGTGCAGGAAGTGATTACGAATGACTTTGATAAAGATGAACTGATAAAGCTGGCGGCCGCGATTGAAAGTAATTCTACACATCCTATTGCAAAAGCAGTCGTTCAATATGCAGGCGAAAAAGTCAACGCTTTTAAGGCAGAAAATGTTGAAGAGATTTCAGGGCATGGATTAAAAGGGACCGTTAATGGTAAGTCGGTATTAGCTGGAAACGCAAAGTTGTTGAAAAAGTTCAATATCGAACATCCTGCAGAAATTGAGACCATTGTTGATACAATCGTTGTGATTGCTATAAATGAAAAGTACGCAGGATATATCACTATAGCCGATGAGATAAAGGAGGATGCAAAACAGGCTATTGAGGCAATGCACAAACTCAATATTCAAACGGTCATGCTTAGTGGCGACAAACAATCTGTTGTAGATAAAGTAGCTCAAACGCTGGGTATAGACAACGCTTACGGCGATCTGTTACCGGAAGGAAAAGTTGAGAAGGTGCAGGCATTAAAAAATGAAGGAAAGCAGCTTGCGTTTGTTGGGGATGGAGTAAACGATGCGCCAGTAGTTGCGTTGGCAGACGCAGGAATTGCGATGGGGGGATTAGGTAGTGATGCAACTATTGAAACGGCAGATATCGTTATCCAAAATGATCAGCCTTCAAAAATTGTAACCGCTATTAAAATAGGAAAGATTACGCGCAGTGTTGTCTGGCAGAATATTATCATCGCAATGGTGGTTAAAGTTATTGTATTGGGACTTGGTGCGGGTGGTGTTGCAACTTTATGGGAAGCGGTTATAGCTGACGTGGGAGTTGCGCTTTTGGCTATATTGAATGCAGTGAGGATTCAAAAAATGACGATCAAGATGTGATTTGCTACTGCGGCGGGTTAGCATGAGGTAACAAGAGTAATAAACTGCCTTGGCACGAGCTTTGATTTTTAGAAAAAAAATTTTACAACGGATACATCTCAACTCATAAGAGAACTCAACTCATTGCTGAAAGACGATACGAACTTGCATAAACTCGCTGCAGAATTTGACAAAATTGCACTCGAGCTGCGAAAAAATAAAATATCAATAGTCGTTAATCAAGCAGACAGTTTTTTTGATGATCACATTTACAGTTTTCAATTTGAATTTTTAAGAAGTGTTGATACAGAACTTAGTGATAAGTTCGAGCAAAGCAGAAGGACAAGCGTCAAAAACGCCTTGTCCTTTTTTTATATTAAAGATCGAGTCATTGTAGCGTCACTTAACCGATGGAAAATTCAAGACAGACTTCTTATTAATCTTATAGAAAGCTATAACCTAAAAAAATCTTAATGACTTTTAAAGAATTTATTGAAAAGTACGACTACTCAGGTTCAATTATTTTGCTTGAAGGAAAGAGGAATGTATTACAGGAGGATATTCCCAAACTTATAAGTCTAGGCGAACAGCTAGCCAAAGAAACTAAGCATTGTAAATTTCGCAGTGGAAATGCTCCAGGGGCGGACTACTTTTTCGCAGAAGGTGTTTGTAATATAGACAGACAAAGATTGGAAGTGATCATACCCTTTAGTGGTCATCGAAAAACCTTTAACAAAGCAGCATCAACTATTTCTCTTGACAATATTAATCTTAAAAATGAATTCGAAGTAGTGAAGCAATCTAAGGAAAACAAAAAAACTCATCGGCTCATTAGTTTATTTGTTGCCGGCGCCAGAGATGGAATCTCTATTAAAAGTTCATTTATAATAAGGGACACTATAAAAGTAATCGGAACAAAGTCAGGGGTTATAGCTACCAAAGTCGCTCTCTTCTATGATGACCTTAATAATCCTGGACTTGGTGGAACGGGACATACCATAAGTGTTTGTCGAAAAAATAATATTGCTTTCGTTGATCAAACTCAATGGTTCGAGTGGCTACAAAATACTTAATAAGTTTAACCAGAGGCAGGAGAAACATAGTCCTGTATTCCCTGCCCTGATTAAACCCTTTAATTTTCAAAACAAAGGAAAGCGCCAATGTATGTGAGATTAAACGATTTTTATATCATTTCATAATCATCTTTCCAAACAACCATTTGGCCCGGAACATATATAATTCCGTAATTCTTACAAATGTGAAGAAAACTCGCGATAGTAATTTTTGACGAATATTTTAAACACCGATTATACTGTCGATCCGTCTGACTACTATCGTAACTTTTATTGAAACGACTTATTTGATGATAATAATTTCTTCCGTTAGGTGTTGTTGCAAAAAAACATCCAAGCGTAAACCAATTACTATAGCCGACTGTTATATCGATTCTGTGCTTACAAATTAAAAAGATTATCGCAGCTATTAACTTTAAATTTTTGTCACTTGGCGTAAAATAAACTTCCTTCAAACTCGGTAATTCGGGAACATCGTAATTTTCAAGCGGTATTGCGTGATGATTAAAATAGGGTTCAGCATCATAACTTACAATTCTCAGTCTAGTTACATCGCTGCCCGATTGATCAATCACTATACCCCACGATAAAAAAGCTTTTTGAATGAAACGAAAATGTTCCTTATGCTTATCGGAGTATTTTATTGGTATTAGTCCCCAAAAGCCTTTTCCGCTTACCGATAGGCCTGCATAGGCAACATGGTTTATTTTGGAAAGCTGTACTTTTAACTCGTGATAATTTTCTATGTGCTGATTATCTTTAAAATCTATATCAAATTGAATCAGATTTGTATGCACCCTTAAACCAGCAGTATTGCGTTTCGCAAAAGTTCCGCTTGGCGTAAAGCAGGGAATTTCCGCTTTCTCATTTTTTCGCCCTTCATCGCTTTGAAAAGTTCTAAGTCTTTTAACTTTAAAACTTCTTATTTGGTCTTCATCAGCAAATGATAGCAATAACTCTAACAGATTGAGCTCCATGCCATCAACCCGTGTAAAGTTTTCGTAGTAAGACACAGTAACGTTTAATACTGATTCAGAAATATTAATTTTTTTCATTCTAATAGGTTAATAGTTAATAAAAAGTTTTCATAGGATACAGGATTACAATTTGAAGAATTATAGATCATTGACCCATCTGTAAATGGTTTGTTGTTTGGTGGAAGCCCCTAGAAGAAACTTTGCAATTTTCCGATACGACATCCCTTCGGTATAAAGTTCTTTAGCTTTTTTTACCAATTTTGGATCTTCTTTTTCACGTGGTTGTGAATTTTTTTGGGCATCTTCCGGCATCTCATAAAAAACCTTTAGTGTATGTCTTTTAAGAACATTGATTATTTCTAATGCGGTATTAAAATCTAAGTCGTTACAAACGATTGTGTCCGGTATGTTGGTATCGATAACGGTTCTGTAGAAAGAAAGAATTTGAGCAATTCTACAACACATTACAGCAAGTCGATGAACAACTCCTCCGAAAGCGGGATCAACATTCTCCCGCAGTTCTGTTTTCATTGTTTGGAAAAACTTTTGAAATATTTTTCGCTGTTTCACTTGAAAGGAAAAAAATACCGGGGAACATCTTTCTTCTAGGGCTTTATGAATATCATCGAAGAATAAGGCATAGTTATCGAAATAATTCTCAAGCTTTAATTTTTCATCGTCAAAAACATCATGAAAATTTTGATCTTGAGTCATAGAGAAGTATGCGAATCTCGAAAAAAGGCCATTTTCAATTCTAGGAACTAGCGTGAATAATTGCCCAAGAGTTCCAGAGAGAATAACTGTTAGAAATAAAGATTCTATTTCAATAGATTCATTGTTTGTTCTTCTATGAAGACTGTGCCCCTCGTTTTGAAATGCATTTCTTAGCAGATCTGAAAAATTACCATAATCCATTTTGATTGATTCAACCATGGTATCGATCTCCGTTTCAAATATGGTTCCATGTCCACGATTTTGACTGATTAGATCGATCATCCCAGTCTTTGAATTATTGGCGGGAATCAAAAGTCTAAAAAGTTTTGGTTTTTCCACCTCGCTTTTTTTCATTGTACTTTCTCCGGACTCGATAGCCGCCATTTGATCAAGAAATCTCTTCTTGTCATCATCAGCTTCATGCAGTTTTCTAGCATGCGCTTTTTGTAGAATTCGCTTGATAAATCTTATATAACCTTTGCCTTCCCCAAAAGGTGCAACTATAGACAGAAACAAATTGGGGCTTATTGAAGTCCCGTCATATTTTGTAAAGTAATTCGGCAACATTCCGCTTAGCACTGCCAATAAAACAGTTAACGCAAGATCTTGCTGTTGTTTTTTAGTTACAACTTCTTCAAAGGGCTTCTTTAGGATCGGCGGCAAATCTTCAAAAACATGTTTTGGATACACTAGGTTCAGATCAATGTCTCGTGATACATGAGACGCATCCTCATCCACCAAAACCTCTTTGTTTTCAGATCCGTCTTGTGTGACATGAGACGCGGTTTCCATTGGCGATATTATATCCTCTGGTGTTTTTTCATTTGCGGGGGCGTCTCGTGAGACATGAGACGGATTTTCGATAAGAGAGCCATTTAAAAGACCTTCTTCTTGCTCACGTTGAACATCGGACAGGAGTTTCGCAAAGCCTTCCTCAAAGGACGTAGAAGAGGGTGGCGAGGTAGTCTCGTGTGGTTGTTCGACTGTATTATCGTCTGCGATCGAATCTTTTTTTGAATTGACGTTTTCCGATTTTGGGTCTGTCTTATTTTGATCTTCACTCGCAAACTTGCCATCATTAAGATTTGTGTTGTCTGGAATCACGACCTTTTTTTTGTCCTGATTCTCATTTTGGAATTCATCGCTGTTCGCCATAAATTGTTTTTTAAAGATTTAAAATATTGAAAACTCAAAAAAATGAGTTCTCGTTTTCGTTTATTTTCGGATAAAGAAGGTTTTCTGGAGTTCCCCATTCGGGCTTCCAAAATCGTACTCTTTCGGAACGAAGATTGCCTTTCGATATGGCATTACTAAACTCAAGAAGATCAGCAATTGGCCCATACGGTGTAACGGATTTTAACGTAGAACAGCTTTTGAACATTTTATAAATGTTTTCTTGTAAAGTGTAAATTTTTAAGTCTTCCAACTTTGCAAAAGAAATGCTCGTTAAAGTTTCGGCTATCCCAACGCAAGCCATTTCATTGTGGTTTGTCGGATATCCACGAAAAATTCTGTTTGAAATAAACCTATCTTTTGATTCTATAGAAAACACTTTATACTCTGCGATCTTTTTTGATTTGTTATAAAATGTTTCTACTAAATACCCCTTTACAGGGCGTGTATGAGTATTCATTTGGATTGTTTTATATAAAAAATTGTTATCGAGTCAAATTAGCGATAGACTTTAGGAGGTTTTTTCTCGACCGAAGTCAAAAAGGTTAACAATGAATGTTTGGAATAAAAAACTCGTCGGCCAACTTTATAAGCGGTTATTTTTCCCGCTTTAGTCCAATTGTGAAGTGTAGTTCTGCCTATCGGGGGCGTTGTAAGCTTAAGGGCATTTGCGACGGAAATTAAGTTTTCACCTGGCAATACTTTTGGGGCATCCTTTAGTATATGATGTTTCCTTAAAAAATCAAGAAGATCTAATTCAAAAAAGCTTATAATTTCAGCGGACTCCTTTTGACTGATATTAAGAGTCGTGAGTATATGTTTTAGATCCATGTGTAGGCCGGCTTTTTTGACGCCGGTCTAAGCACAAGGGGGCAAATAGTCGAAGGTTACAGAACCCCCCTACCCAAAAACTCTATTTTTTCAAATTAATTGATATTTGTCAAGAATTAGACAAAGTGTAAAGATTATTTCTCTAAATGGCATTGAGACAACTAAGGGGACAACTAGCTCAAATGCAAAACCCCCAAAGTTAAGCGGAACGCTGCTTCGAGGGTTATAAGTTGCTGTAGGGGAAGGGTTCGAACCTCCACGAGGCAGTTAGCTAAAGTACAAAGTTCGGTGGTCGACCCCGGTCACATTGCTGTGGCTCTATACTTCGTTTATCCTGTTACCCTCACCCCCGAGACAAGGGGGCATGTCTGCCAAAAATTTCATCACCCCACAGTATAAGCGATCTGTATCGCTTTGGTTTGATAACACAAAAATAAGGAGATTTGCCTTAAACTTAAAAATAATTCAACAAATATTTTGAAAGTATATAAATTTTTCAAATATTTGCATATAATGTTGAATTTTTACAAATTAAACAATAAAAAATGGCTGCTAAATTAAATCTTGACAAACTTGATCTTCAGATCATAGAAGCAATGATGCAGAATGCTGAGATCTCTTACGCCGAACTTGGCAAAAAACTTTTTGTAAGCGGCGGTACCATTCACGTACGCATCAAAAAGCTACAGGAATTCAACATCGTCAAAGGTACAAGATTTAATGTAGACCTGAAACAATTAGGTTACGATATCACGGCCTTTGTTGGGATCTATCTTGAAAAAAGTTCACTGTATGATACTGTGGCCCATGAACTGATGAAGATACCGGAAATCATCCGGCTCAACTATATAACCGGCAACTACAGTATGTTCATCGAAATCGTTTGTAAGGATATTTCCCAGCTTCGGTTCGTATTGCACGACTAACTGCAAAAAATAAAGGGCATAGAAAGAACGGAAACCTTCATTTCATTGGAAGAAGGATTTAGCAGGAACGTGCTGGTAGCACCGGTGGAATAAATGAAACCCTGGAAAATTAATTAAAAAAACCGCGGCAATGCCGCGGTTTTTTCTTCCTGTTACAATCTATTAATAGAAATATCCTCATGTACATCCACCGCTTTTTTGGTGATAACATCATCTGTATTCAAGAAGATTTTCCAAAAGAAGGCTGCCACGAGGCCACCCACTATCGGCGCAACTATAAATAACCAGAGTTGCTTCATCGCCAATCCTCCTGAAAATAATGCGGGTCCGAGGCTCCTGGCCGGATTCACGGAAGTACCGGTGATCGGTATTACTACCAGGTGTATCAACACTAAAGTAAGACCGATCGCTAATCCCGCCATACCAGGATTTGCGCGTTTTGCCGTGGCACCAAATATCACGATGAGAAAAATAAATGTAAACACTGCTTCCGCTAAAAAAGCGGAGGTAACGCTGTATTTACCAAGATATTCTTCGCCCCAGCCATTAGCACCAAGCGCATATTCATTCAGGGCAAAACCCGGCTTGCCGCTTAATATCAGGTATAAAACTGCGGAAGCCGCAATGGCACCGATGCATTGCGAAACAATATAGCCCAGGGTATCTTTTAAACTTAGCTGCCCTGCAGCCAGCATTGCAATAGAAATAGCCGGATTGATATGACAGCCCGATATTGGCCCGATGGCGTAAGCCATCACTACCACGCTTAGGCCGAAAGCCAGCGAAATACCAAGAAGACCAATACCGGATGGAGCAACACCTTCCGCGGATGCCCCTGCAATGACCGCTGCGCCACAACCAAACAGTACGAGACAAAACGTGCCGACAAGTTCGGCGAGATACTTTGTAATTGATTTTGTTTCCATGAAAAATTATTTAAGGTGAAGGTAAAAGATAACAATATAAGCAAGACGATCTTTGTATAACAATTGTACCCTTACGAAGGTAATAATAGGTATTTGCATAATAAAGTCAAAGCGGCATTAATTATATTTGCTGCTAATGGCACAGAAAAAACTCCTTCGTTTTGCCCAAATAAAAGAATTTAAGAATGTTCTTGAAAAGCCCGAAAATATGCAGGGGCAGTGGCAGTCGTTTTTTAAAAACAATCACCCTATTACTTTAGAACTGGCATGCGGCCGCGGCGAATATACAATCGGGCTTTCGGCTATGTATCCCGAACGCAATTTCATCGGCGTAGATGTAAAAGGCAACCGAATGTACATAGGCGCAAAAAAAGCATTGGATAACAAATTGATCAACGCCGGATTTTTACGTACGCAAATCGAAATGTTACCCGAATATTTTGCAAAAGCAGAAATAAACGAAATCTGGATTACTTTCCCCGATCCACAATTACGCACTTCAAAAGCCAAAAAACGTTTAACGCATCCGCGATTTTTACGACTCTATCAACAGCTGCTCAGACCTGGTGGTTTTATTCACCTTAAAACGGATTCGCCCGCGCTTTATCATTTTACAAAACGAGTTATTGAAATATATGGATTGCATTTAGATGAAAGTTGTGACGACGTATACAGGAACAACAATATGCCGGAACTCGCTATCCGCACACATTATGAAGGACTAGATATTGCGCGCAGCAATAAAATTTACTACCTGCGCTTTTCTTTGCCCGCAGAAATTCCCATGCTGGACGAAACACTGCAGGAAGAATTAAAACAAACAGAAAACCAGCAACAATCGTCATGAGCAAAATGGTAGAAGGCGAAGATTTTTATTATAATGAAAACGGATTTATTGTTCTTACCGAAAACTTTCATTTAAAAAAAGGATTTTGCTGCGGCAATGGCTGCCTGCATTGCCCATACGAATATGTGAATGTACCGGAACCTAAACGCACACAACTTTTAAATAAAAAGAATGGCGACAAAAAAAGCAGTTAACAAACCCGACAGGCTTCCTGTTCAACAAACAGCGAAGACCTATTCTTTTTTTGACGATGTATATGCTGTTGTTAGAAAGATTCCGAAGGGGCGCGTTACTTCCTATGGTGCCATCGCTGCTTTTCTTGGAACAAAGCTGAGTGCGCGAATGGTGGGCTGGGCGATGAATGCGGAACATGGCACCAAACCAAAAGTTCCTGCGCAACGGGTAGTGAACCGCAATGGTATGCTTAGTGGCCGGCATCATTTTGAAACGCCCTCCGCAATGGAGGAACTGCTGAAAAAAGACGGTGTAATAGTAAAAAACGATATGATAGTAGATTTTAAAAAGATATTCTGGGACCCCGCAATTGAACTAGCTTTATAACTTACTCCGGAAAGAGCCAATAGTGGAGCTTTGGCACACAACAAAATTACTTTACATGAGCAACGACATCGTACAAGGAAAGATCTCTTTCATTAATCATGAAAAAAAATATGCTATCATCGAGTATACAAATGCCGGCAAGAAGAAAAACGTAAATGGAAGCATTGATGAAAAGATCCAGCGGCAGTTGAAAGAAAAAGGGCTGATCAAAAAGAAGCATCATTTTTTAGTGGGTGATGTAGTGGATTTTAAAATAAAACTAAGCGATCGCGGCGACCGGATGATTGCGACAGAAATAACTTTCAAATACAATACAGCACTGGATGTGCTGATCGACAAATCGCGCACCAGCAACAAATTCATCGGCTATCTGAAAGTAGTGGATGATAAATATTTTGTGAAAGAGATAGACAGCTATTTGTTTTTTCCGGTGCCGTTTTCGCCATGGCAGGTAATTCCTATAGAAAAAGAATTGAATGAGCAGGTGACTTTCTCTTTGGAAAATATCGACAAAAAAGAAAAGATCACGGCGTCTTTGTTCAACAATGTTTACATCCCGGAATTTACCAAAGCCGTCAGGTTGTCTAAGAGCAAAGAACCAGTAGAAGCAACCGTGTACAAGGTTTCGCCACATGGCGTTTATTTAAATGTCATCGACGATAAAATTCAGGCGAAACTCGATCCGGCAGAACTAAAAGAGGAAGCAAAGGTTGGCGATGTAATTTCTATAGTGATCACCTATTTAAGCAAAAGCAGGATAGTAGTGGCTTTGGCGTGAATGCGCCAATGGTGAAATATCCAAAAAGAATATGGCTCGTTTCACACGGATTGAATTTTTATCGTAATTTGCTTTTAAATTTCCTCCGCTTCCTCTGCACTTAATCCCAATTGAAATGATATTTTCTGTCGCGATGGTCCAAGCATTGCGAAGCAGAATATCAACACGATCCCAAGGATCAGCACGGCATAATTGGCGGTGAGCAAAAAGCAGATGATGCTAAAAAGAGCCGGAGCTTCCAGCATTGCCCAATGCAGGATCGCGGCCCTTTTATATGCTCTGAATTTTTCGTTTGCAGGCATTGACGCACCCCGAAGGGAAATAATTTTCTTTTTGAACATCAGGTTGCCGCCAAAGAAACCTGCAGCAGCAACAGCAATAACAGCGATCTGCAGGATCTTATCCGTTTGTTTATCCACAATCAGTATCATCGTTCCCGAATACACTAAATAAAAAGCAATCGCAGCAAACAAAAGCTGACCTGTGAGCAGCGCTTTGTGTACAATGTTTAAGCTCTGAATGTTGTTAACGGGAATTTGTTTTGACATAAATGGATGAATGGTCAATGAATAGATGAATGTTTTCGATCTCCGTTTCGCACGTAAACCGATGCCGGTAATGACTTGTTAAGTAAATTAAATAGAAGTCGTACAAATCCGGGTTGCGTGCGCCTAAATCTTTAAACACTAAACTAATAATAAGGTTGTATCATCAAGTAAACCACCACGCCGCTTACTGCCACATAAAACCAGATAGGCCACGTAACCCTTGCTAACTTCTTATGACGTGGATACTCTCCTGTGAGTGCGCGATAGGCCGTGAATAAAATAAAAGGCAAAATGATTGCCGCCAACGGAATATGCGTAAGCAATAAAATGTAGTATACGATGCGGATGCTACCGGCTTGTGCCTTTTCCGTGTCGCTCAAAATTCCATCATGGTTAAGATCCCCGAATTTTGTAGCATCAGTCAATAAATGATGAGCGATATAACTTAATAAAAAGAATACAGATAATACGATCGCTATCAGCATCAATTTTTTATGCAGCACGTAATTTTGTTTTCGAACGGCCCACAGTGCTGCTAGCAACACAACAGCTACAACGGAGTTGATCGATGCATTTGCCAATGCAAAAAGATGAACGTCAAACGGAAGGTTTACATCCAGTTTGATATTTGCCAATACGGTTACTGCTGCAAACACAATTACGGAAACGGTAATGATAAAGATATTTGCCTTACGGTCGTTTTTTTGTAAAACGGGAGTGAGCATATTAAACGATTTGATTTTTGGGTTTACGTTGCAATATCAGCACTAAAATGAACACCATTCCGATACCGATGAATATCAGCGGTAAAATGGGAATGAAACTTCTCAGGATCGACGGGCTGTTTTTATCTCTCTCGAGCATCAGTGTTGGAACGTCACGCGCAAGTTGCGAAAGCGCAACAGTATCGAAACCATTGTAAATTCCGCGAAGGTGGCGTGCCGTATCAATCAGGAAAAAGTTCTCTGTATGGATGAAGGCCGTGTCTATTCCCGGATCAAAAATATTTGCACGGATATCGTGGTTGCCAAAATCGTATATCTGTTGTTTATCTCCGGTAAGGAACCACCAGGTATCATGGTTGGCGCGGTAGCGATCGGCAAATTTCCGCAATAATGGAACACTGTCGCGCTCCGGATCCACACTTACCGATATAAACTGAACGATCGTGTCGTTTTGCCTGAAGCTATCCTGCAGCTTTTTCATGTTGCGCGCAAGTCCGGGACAGATTGTTGGACAATGGGTGAAAAAGAAATCCAGTACGATGATCTTGCCTTTAAGATCGTCGAAAGTTACTTTTTGTCCAAGCTGATTAACGAATTGCGTTCCTTTTATTTTGTGCCAGATAGAATCGGTCGTGATCTTGCCACGTGTTTCTGTAGTTTTAATGCCTTCGAATAAGTAATGCTTTGGAATATGAACGGCATCCTTGCTGTAATATTTAACTATATAGTAGCCGCACAAAGGCATCAGGATGGCCAGCATCAGGCCCAGAAAAGCGGTCTTCTTCATGCAATAATTTTACGCAGCAAAGGTACTGGTGAATGGTGAATAGTCAATGGTCAAATCTCTAAAGGGTCTGTTTTTTTTCATACCGGTTAAAGATTGAACCCTTCGTTTTACACTTACCATTTGCCGGAAAAAGATTTTCAACGTTTTACAGATGATGCTATTCAGGAAAGTTTTTTGAAGGGTTGACCATTGACTGTTGATCACTCATAAAAAAAGCCACCGTTTAAAAACGATGGCTCACTTATAATAAAACTTTCTTTTAATCCTTCGCGCCCTGCTCCACTGCAGCCGGTGCGGCATGCTGTTCTGTTTTTTTATATTCCCTGCTGCCGCCATTGGTATTACGCAGGTTCTTCCAGCTTTCGCCATCCCACAGGAATGCTATGATGAACCAGATAAACAATGCGAGCGGAACGACAATCGTCATGATAAAATTTCGCACTTCGCTTCCAAGGTGCATGAATACCGAAACGATGTAATATGCTTTTGCCAAAGTAAGGATACAAACCATTCCTTTAAATGCAAGTACCAACGTTGCATTGGGATGTTCTCCTTTGTGAATGTTATAGATGGCGAGCCCCAGTCCAAGCTCTATTACTGTTAACAACGATAACAACCAGAACGTTTTCCAGATCTGTTTGGTGCCACTGCTGTGATCGGGAGCAAAGGTGATTTCGGGAGATATGGTATGCTGACTCATAAAATAATTTCTGTAGTGATTTAATTTGATTTCGTTCTGTTAGATCAGATAAAAGCAAAGGAATACGAATACCCATACCAGATCCACAAAGTGCCAGTAAAGACCTGCTTTTTCAATCATTTCATAATGACCTCGCTGATCGAAGTGCCCCAGTTTTGTTTTAATGTACATCACAATATTGATGATCACTCCGCTGAATACGTGAAAGCCGTGAAAGCCGGTGATCTCGAAGAAATAGCTACCGAATGCTATAGGGCCCGGCGTGGCAACTTCGCGCCCGTTGAACATCACTTCAGGGCCAAAAGGGTTGTGCGATACTGTTGTGTTCCAATATTCCAGATGACCATTAACCAATACTTCATGCTGACCGGTCAGTAAATGGGTCCACTCCCACGCCTGGCAACTTAAGAAAGCGATTCCGCCTATGATGGTCATAAGCATATACTTTTCTACTGCCTTGCGATTCATCTTATGCCCTTCGTGCACCGCCAATACCATTGTAACCGAACTAAAGATGAGGATAAAAGTCATCAGGCTCACAAAAGCGAGCGGCAGGTTGGTATGACCCGCAAAAGGAAACGAATTAAACACATGGTTGGGATCCACCCAATAATTTTGGCTGAAACGAATTGTACCATAGCTGATCAGGAAGGCGCCGAATGTGAACGCGTCGCTCATTAAAAAGTACCACATCATTACTTTGCCATAACTGGTATTGAACGGGCTTCTGCCCCCGTTCCACCATTTTGTTCCTGCCGGAATTGCTGCTGTTGACATAATCTTTAATTCTTGATTGGACCACCGACGACCGACAACGGACCACCGGCAATTCTTTTAAAATTTTAATTCGTTTTGCTATTAAAACCCTTTTTGAAGGTTTTGCTATAACCATTCACCTACCGGATCATCACTAAAAATATCAGTAGATAGATCCATAATATTCCTACAAAGTGCCAATAGGTGCTTATCAATTCTACCGGCACGCCATTGTAATTTCTCACTTTAGTATTGAATGCCTTCAGCGACATCACGATCAATACTATTATACCACCTACCACGTGCGCGCCATGAAGTCCAACAATAACGTATAAAAAATCAACCGATCCTTTTACTCCCAGGGCAAGTTTTGCCTGAATAAGTTCCATAAATCCCCACACCTGCAGCCCGATGAAAACGATTCCCAAAATCATCGTCATCAGCATCATTGTACGATACTTGCCCATTTCGCGCAAGCGGAATGATTTCAGCGCCAGCCACAATGTAGCAGAACTCGCCGCGATTACGGCAGTACTGTACCAAAACGCAGATGGCAAAGGAAACGATTCCCAGTTGGCCATATTGCGTTTTACGATATAGGCACTCGTCAGCCCCGCAAACATCATCAGGATGCTTCCAATGCCAACCCACAAAGTAAACTTATGCGGATGTATCTTATTTCGCCTGTTATCTAACATTATTGTATTCATCGCTTATTTTGATCACCGGGCTGCGGATAACCGACTCCCGATAGATAATTTTTTAAATCGTTGCTATTGCCCATTTCGTCCATTGGCCTATTGTTTCGGCCAATTCACTCACCACCCGCGGCGTTTTATTTGCGTATAGGCTCAAAAACACGATCATCAAATAAAAATAAGAACTGAACATTACCCGTCTTGCCGACTTCACATCCATTCTTATAAACAATAGTATACTTACAAACACCATGAACAAATTACAGGCTAACACGATCCACATAGCAACCGAACCATATACACTTATTGACGGGCCGCCTCCCATTCTGGTAAACGGTAATAAACCCACCGGTATCATCAGCGCACTGTAAATGATTGTTTGCAGAGCGGTAAACTTTGTAGGTCCTTTATCGCTTGGCAGCAACTTAAATCCGGCTGCACTGTAATCTTTGTGGGCTACCCAGGCAATGGCCCAAAAATGGGGAAACTGCCAAAGAAACTGAATGCCGAATAATATCCAGCCGCCAGTCCAGTCATTAGCAGCGCCTTCGCTGAAACTTGCTACCCAGCCAATGAGACAAGGCAAAGCTCCCGGGATGGCTCCCACCAACACGGCGATAGAGTTGATCTTCTTCAATGGCGTATATACAAATCCATAGAGCAGCAAGCTGAACAAACTCAGCAACGCCGCTTCTACACTGAATGTATACATGATCCAGATACCTGCCGCGCCCGAAATGAATACAAAGACCCACCCTTCTGCCGCACTCATTCTGCCGCTTGCAATAGGCCTGGTGGCTGTTCGCTTCATCAAAGCATCGGTATCTTTTTCCAATATCTGGTTGATGCCATTGGCAGATCCTGTTACCAGCATGCCGCCTGCAAAAAGTAAAAGAACTTGTAGTAAATCAAATTTAATGTTGGGGGCGAGCAGGTAGCTTACTACTGTACTGAACACCACCGTGAAACTAAGCGTAAATTTTATCAACAGAAAGTAATCTTTTACTTTACTTGCCAACGTGAATGACACTGAATTCGTTATCGTGTTGTTCTCCTGCATCCCGGTTAATTTGCTAATCCGCTAATCGCAATTAGCATTATTTCAAAACTCTGTATCTCAATTGCAAATTGTTTATTGCGCATTAGTGGTGTTTGCTTTCGTCATCACTCACAGGAACGTCCTGCGGAATAAAATCGCGGCCATCTTTTGCATAATCATACGCCCAACGGTGAACTTCAGGAATTTCGCCGGGCCAGTTTCCATGTCCCGGATGGATCGGTGTTGTCCATTCCAATGTATTTGCGTCCCATGGATTTTTCGTGGTAACCTTTCTTCCTTTGAACATGCTGTAGAAAAAGTTGAACACAAATAACAATTGTACCGCAAAAACAATCATTGCCACAAGGCTGATGAATTCGTTCAGGCCGCCAAACATCTTAAATGATTCCCAGTTGGAATAATCATAGTAACGGCGTGGCATACCGGCAAGGCCCTCGTAATGCATGGGCCAGAAGATAAGGTAAGCACCAACGATCGTTGCCCAAAAATGTATGTATGCTAAAGTTGTATTTAAGTAAGTTCCGAACATTTTCGGATACCAATGATATACGCCTGCGAACATTCCAAAGAAAGATGCCACACCCATTACGATATGAAAATGCGCAATTACAAAATAGGTATCATGCAGGTGAATATCCAGAGAGGAGTTACCCAGGAAGATCCCCGTTAAACCACCACTGATAAACAGGCTCACAAAACCGATGGCAAACAGCATTGCCGGGGTGAAACGGATATTGCCTCTCCATAAGGTAGTGAGCCAGTTAAACACCTTAATAGCAGAGGGCACAGCAATAAGCAAGGTAAGCAACACAAACACAGATCCGAGGAACGGATTCAAGCCGGTTACGAACATATGGTGCGCCCATACCAGAAATGCCAGGATAAGAATCGCAAACATAGAACCCACCATTGCCATGTAACCGAAGATTGGTTTACGGCTGTTGACTGATAATATTTCCGAGGCCATACCCATGGCAGGTAAGAGAATGATATATACCTCGGGGTGACCAAGGAACCAGAACAAATGCTGGAACAGGATGGCGCTACCTCCTTCATTGGGTAATATTTTACCGGCAACGATGATATCACTGAGGAAGAAGCTGGTTCCCAGGTTTCTGTCGAACAGCAGCAAAACCGCGCCGGACAATAAAACAGGGAAAGACAATACACCCAACACTGCAGTAAAGAATAACGCCCAAACCGTAAGAGGCAACCGGGTCATACTCATTCCCTTTGTACGCATATTGAGGATGGTTGTGATATAGTTAAGTCCTGCTAACAATTGCGACACAATAAACAACGCCATCCCAACCAGCCATAAATCCATCCCGATCTTGCTGCCAAGACTTGCGTCACCGAGAGCGCTTAACGGCGGATAAACGGTCCACCCGCCACTTGCCGGCCCCGTTTGCACGAATAGGGAAGATATCATTACCACAGAAGCTAAAAAGAAGAACCAATAACTCAGGCAATTTAATAAGGGCGATGCCATATCCCTTGCTCCAATCTGTAATGGAATCAGGAAGTTGGCAAAGGTACCACTTAAGCCCGCCGTTAATACAAAGAACACCAATACTGTTCCGTGCATGGTAACAAGTGCATAATAAAATTCAGGATGTAGCTTACCGCCTTTTGCCCAATGTCCGAGAATATCTTCCAGCCATGGAAAAGTACTTTCCGGGTATCCTAATTGCAAACGGAATATCACAGAAAAGAAGCCGCCAATTATCGCCCATATTATACCGGTGACTAAAAACTGTTTGGCGATCATCTTATGATCCATGCTAAACACATATTTGGAAATAAATGTTTCATGGTGATGATGTTCGTGATGTGCATCCTCGTGGCCGTGTGATACTGCATCGTGTGTTAATGCTACGCTACTCATAATCTTTTGTTTTTCTAAACCGGTGTTCTTAATATTATTTGTGTGCCGTTGCCACAGGTGCGCCTGTTCCTTTTGCTACGCCTGCCGAATCGGCACCTTCTGTTTTATTGGCATCAGGATCCTTATCCTTGAAATAGGTAAAATATTCTGGCTTTTGTTCTGCCATCCATTTTGCATATTCTTCCGGGGTTTCCACTATAATTACGCCACGCATAGAATAATGTCCCTTACCGCACATCTGGTCGCAACTGATTTCGTAAACGAAATTGGGGTTGCCGGTTCTTACCTGCATTTCTTTTGTGGTAAACCTGGGGGTAAACCACATCGTAGTTGGGATTCCCGGAACGGCATCCATCTTCATCCTGAAATGAGAAAGACCAACGTCATGAATAACATCCTGCGCATGGATTACCAGCTTTACCGGGCGACCCACAGGCAAATGCATTTCTGAGGCGCGGATATCATCATGGCTGGCAGGATCGTCAAAATCTACAGCCAGCGAATTACCCGAAGGCTGGTTATACTTTTTGTAATCAATCTTACCCAAAACGCTGTCTTTGCCGGGGTAACGCATATCCCAGCCAAATTGGTGACCGGTAATTTCAACCACTACCGCATCTTTAGGAGCATCGCCGGTGATAAGGAACCAATGTTTCAAACCAAAAACTACCAATACAGTCAATACGATTGCCGGAATAGTTGTCCAGATCAATTCCAGCTTTGTATTGTGCGGGAAATAAAATGCTTTCTTATTGTCCTTGTGTTGATATTTAAATGCGAACCAGAACAGCAATACCTGAGTGATCACAAAGATAGTACCTGTGATAGCAATCGTAACATACAACATCGTGTCGATCTCCTGGCCCTCAACCGATGCTGATCCCTGAACGAACAGAGTCTTGCCATAATACAGGCTGTTGCAGTACCAGGCGCCTATCAGTCCGAATACAAGGAAAGCGATCAACATAAAACCGTTGATCCTGTTGTTTTGCTTTGCTGATTTTTCTTCACCTTTAAGCACACTGACATATTCACTTGCTTTCGCAATCTGGAAGATGATAATGAAAATCATTATCGCAATGGCTATCACAAAAAAATCCTTCATTTGATAAAATTTTAGCGCCTCCGCAAATGCTTCCGCATTTTTAAGACCTTTTAATTATACTGACTTTGTCTTCAATAATTCTTATTACTTACGTGTGATGAATCATACTTTCTTTCAGGAAAGGATGATTGATCTGTGTGAGCCTGTGATTGCTGAAGTAGCGACCAACGCCCCACATGATCACACCGATAAACAGTGCGGCTACACCAAACCCAAAGAACATCGTTTCTACGTTTGCATGCTCGTGCAGCGTGCCCGGCATTACCATCTGGAAAAAATCTATCCAGTGACCGAATATGATCATTATCCCGACAAGTGTTACGATTGTCCAGTTCTTTTTTGTTGATTTTTTCATGAAGATCAACAAAGGACAAAGAAAGTTTAATACCAGGTTAAAGAAGAAAATACCATGATAAGGACCGCTTTGCGTTTGAGTTCCGATTCTGTCAACGAAATATCGTGTTTCTTCCGGCTGGTTACTGTACCAGATCAACATGTATTGAGAAAACCACAGGTATGTCCAGAAAATAGAAAATGCAAACATAAATTTACCGATGTCGTGCAAATGCTCGTCGGTAACATATTCCAGCTGGCCACGGCCACGGAGCCAGATGATGAAAATCGCTACCAGCGACATGCCAGATACGAAAGTACTTGCAAACGTATACCAGCTGTACATGGTGCTGTACCAATGGGCATCGATGCTCATCAGCCACAGCCATGGAACGGTAGATGCTACGGTAAGGCCGAAGAACACAGTATATAAGGAACACCAAACGGTATTTTTCCAGATCCATTTTTTACCGGCTTCATAATCCATGGTACCGTTCTTGTCGGTATCCAGGCTTAATTTACGGATCTTGCGGCCAAGCAACGACCATAAGCCAATTGAAATTACTGACCATGTAATGTAGAAGGTCGGACTCAGGAAGGCGCTTTTTCCTTTCAATACTTTATCGTGCGCTACTGCATCTGCATCCAGCCAATGATAAATATCTGTACGGTGTCCCAATACGATCGCCAATAAAATTACCAAAGTGATGATCCCGAGAATCGGAACAACGCTGGAGATCGCTTCCGGCACCCGACGCAGGGCAACCTGCCAGCCGCCCATTGCCATAGTGGTTACACAAATGAAGAACATGGAAGCATTTACAAGCAACAACCAATACACACTGTTCTGCAATAACACGGCCCAGAAACGTGTGGCGTCGGTATTTACACCATGACCGGCATGTTCAAATGGATGATATGCAATGGCGCCGCCGATAATTGTGAGCAAGCCCACAATGATCAGGATCCATGTCCACTTTTTATAACTTCCCGGTAATACAAATTGGTTGTTCATCTAAAAAAATATTTTGTGTTAGTTGCTTTTGATTATCCTTTTTTTGCTGTCGCGCTATCTGTTTTTGCGGGTGATGCTGTTCCTGTTGCGGGTGTTGCAGCCGCAGCTTCTTTTTTAGGTTGCAAGGTTCTCACATATTTAATGATCGACCAGCGTTGTGCCCGGGTCAGCTGCGAAGCATAGCTTCCCATATCATTTTTACCGTAGGTGATGGAATAGAACATTTGTCCGTCCGGCATGTTTACATACTGATCCAATGTGAGGTTGGCAATGGCGCCTATCTTGCCGGAAGTCCCCAAAGGGCCATTACCGGTGGCCTTTTCCCCGTGGCAGATGGCACAGTTGATGTTGAACAAACGGCCGGCTTCAGTGAGATCGGCTTTGCTTAAAGAATCGAACGGATTTTTTACAGTTCCTGCAATCTTATAGTTATTGGTATCTTTTGCAAGTGGGAAAGGAAACAGTTCACCCCTTTTGATCGTTCCGGCAGCAGGCATGCTGTTGTAAAAGATCTTCGCACCTTTATCGTTCGGATCCATGGTGAACAGCGCAGAATCGTGTGCAGCATAAGATTCGTAGGCACGGCTATAGGCCATATCCGGCATATAAACCTTACCAGGCTCACGCTTGCTGTCGCAGCTCGCAACCGAAATGGCAACTCCTGCTACTAAGATGGCTGTTATATAAGTAATTCGTTTCATTTATTAATTTATCGGCCTGCGGCGCAGGCGGGTTAAACAATGTATCTATTAATATCCCGGTTCGTGCCTGTACAATTTTTGTTCTCTGTCGTAACGACCGATCCACCAACCTGTTTCTGCCACCTGTACGTTGATCTCTTTGGCGCCGGCATTTTGTAAAAAATTTTGTACTTCTGCGTCATCGGTTTTATCGCTGCATTCGATGGCCATTACAAAAAGATCATCGGTAGCACGCGGATGAAAATGGTGCTTTTTCACAAACGGTGCAAGGTTACACAAATAGCAAAAAGTAAGTACCATACCTACAGCCGAAAACAATACGGTCAACTCAAAGGTGATCGGTATCCAGGCCGGCAACGCGAAGTGCGGCTTGCCGCCGATGTTCAGCGGCCAGTCTTTGGTAAATACCCAGCTGATAAATGTCAACGCCGTGGTGGTACCGGTGATGGCATAAATAAAACCCGCAGTGTGCAAACTTGTTTCCCTGATGCCAAGCGCATGATCCAGGCCGTGCACCGGGAACGGTGTGTACACATCGTGAATTTTGTAGCCTGCCTTGCGGACATTTTTTACCGCAGGAAACAATACTGCTTCATCATCAAATGAGCCAACTACAAATTTTTTTAATCCTCCAGCCATAATATTTAGCTTTTGCCCTGAGCAGATGCTTTCCGGCTTTTATAAATAAACTATTGAACTTTTAAACTTCTTTAACCTTCAACCTTAATGCGCGTGTTCTACTTTTTCTATATAAAATTTTTCCGCATCCGATCTTTCGATGTCCGTCATTTTCGCTTTGTAGTTCTCGCCGCTCGTCTTCAGGATCGATTTAATTTCCGCCAATGCAATCACAGGGAAATATTTCGCAAACAGGAAGAAGCAGGTAAAGAACAGTCCGAATGTACCAAGGTAGAATCCGATCTCATAGATGCTCGGGCTATAGTAAGTACTCCAGCTTGACGGAAGGAAATCACGATAAATCGAGGTAACAATGATCACGAAACGTTCGTACCACATACCGATATTTACAATGATACTCATAAAGAAAGTAACAGTGATGTTGCGTCTCAGTTTCCTGCTCCAGAAAAGCTGTGGCGAAACCACGTTACAGAACATCATCAGCCAGTAACTCCAACCATAAGGACTTAAAATGTTCGCCCTGTTTTGCTGGAACGCGTATGCTTCATACATGTTCTGGCTATAATATGCTCCAATGAAAAGTTCGGTAAGATATGCACAACCAACAATGGACCCTGTTAATACGATCACCTTGTTCATCGCTTCAATATGACCCATGGTGATATAATCCTGGAGGTTCATTACTTTTCTTACAACAATCAAAAGTGTTTGCACCATCGCAAAACCTGAGAAGATCGCGCCCGCAACGAAGTACGGCGGGAAAATGGTCGTATGCCAGCCCGGAATTACGGACGTGGCAAAGTCAAAAGATACGATGGTGTGTACAGAAAGTACAAGTGGTGTACTCAAACCTGCCAATACCAATGACAATGACTCATGACGCTGCCAGTGCTTGGTACTACCTGTCCAGCCGAAAGCCGCAACACCATATAATAATTTACGGAGCTTCGTTTTTGCACGATCGCGTACCGTTGCAAAATCCGGCAACAAGCCAGAGTACCAGAACAACAATGAAACCGTGAAGTAAGTAGAAATCGCAAATACGTCCCAAAGCAATGGCGAGTTAAAGTTTACCCACAAAGGACCACGTGTATTCGGATAAGGTAATACGAAGAACGCCATCCATACACGGCCCATGTGCCAGATCGGAAACTGGCCCGCACACATTACTGCAAAAATCGTCATCGCTTCCGCCGCACGGTTCACACCCGTGCGCCAGCCCTGGCGGAATAACAGGAGGATCGCAGAAATCAGCGTTCCGGCATGACCGATACCTACCCACCATACGAAATTGGTAATATCCCAACCCCACCCGATAGTCTTATTAAGGTTCCACTGACCTACACCGTAAGTAACCTCACGATAGATAGAATACACCCCGAATAAGAGCAGACCGATGCTTATGAAAAAGCCGATGTACCAAAGCCTGGTAGGCTTCATCTCAATGGGGCCAATGATATCTTCCGTTACCTGGTGATAGGTTTTGTCGCCATCCACCAGCGGTTCCCTTTGTTGCGATTCGTATTTCAGTAATGACATATCTTTTTTTAAGCTTTTGACCAGACGTTTTCAGGGTTCGGTCATTAGTAATAATTTATATGAACTTTAAGCTTTACTATTTTAGGTTTTGTCGCTTTGGTTCGTGACTTCCCGAACCAATCATGCTTCCGTTTCATGTGCTACCAACCGGGCCGATCATTTGTGACAAAATCAAAACACCTCTTTCCAATTTGTCACAAAATTTTTTACCCATGAACAGGCTCTTTAACCTTTTCCTGGGTAGTTTCTTCCGCTTCTTCATCAAAACCGATATGCCTGTCGGTATTTCTCACTTTGGCGAGATAACTAACATTGGGCAATACGTGCAATTGTTCCAATACGTAGAAGTTCCTGTTCTGATCCTGTCTTGCCTTGAACACTTCACTTTCCGGATCGTTTACGTTACCAAAAGTGATACAATCGCTCGGACAAGCCTGTGCACAAGCAACTTTTACATTGCGAACCATCGTTGGATCCTGGTGCTTTTTCGCTTCCAGCTTGCTTTCCTGCAAACGCTGAACGCAGAAAGAACATTTTTCGATCACACCACGGCTTCTTACCGTTACGTCCGGATTCAACACCATCCTGGTAAGATCGTCGTTCATCTGCAAAATAACTTCGTCGGTATCAACGCCGATCAATGCTTTCTGGTTATCAGGGAAGCTGTCTGATCCGTTAAAATCAAGCCAGTTGAAACGACGTACTTTATAAGGGCAGTTGTTTGCACAATATCTTGTCCCGATACAACGATTGTATGTCATCTGGTTCAACCCTTCGCTGCTGTGATTCGTTGCCGCAACCGGACAAACGTTTTCACACGGCGCATTGTCGCAATGCTGACAAAGCATCGGCTGAAACACTACATCCGGGTTTTCCAGGTCGCCGGTGAAATAACGGTCAATACGCAACCAATGCATTTCATGCGCACGTTGAACCTGTGTTTTGCCCACCACGCTCACGTTATTTTCAGCGGTACATGCTACCACGCATGCGCTGCAACCTGTACATGTATTGAGATCGATGCTCATCCCCCATTTGATACCCGGCTTAACATAGTCGGGATAGAGGGTGGCATCTTTTACAAAATCTGTTTTGCCATAGGGCGTTGTTGCTGCTCTTTCTTCTGCCGCTTCCGCCAGCAAGGCCTTTGGATTTTCTGTGAAATTTTTCAGGTTGGTTTCATAGATCACCGGGCGTTTTTCTGTAAAACCATGCACCTGTGTTTGCGCAAGCGCATATGTTTCTGACGTTTTTTCGAAGGTTGCCGGAGCGCTGTAGGAAAAATTATTGTTCACAAATCCTACCAATGGATAAGCATTCTGGCCCGCGCCGGTTGCAGCGCGACCGATGCGTTCAAGACTTGCTTTATTTTCACCAGCGGCATCCGCTGCACTTTTGCGGCCATAACCAACTGCTATCGCAATGGTAGATGAATGAATACCAGGAATGATCAAAGCAGGCAGTGACAATACTTTACCGTTTACAGTGATCTTCACAACCGGTTTTTCCGGCGTTACTTCGTAAGCATCCGCCTGGCGCTGGTTGTGAGAGACGTCCAGGCCGAAAATTGATTTTGCCAGGTCGGGACTCATCATAGCGTAATTGTCCCAGGTTACTTTAGATATCGGGTCAGGAACTTCCTGCAACCATGGATTGTTTGCCTGGGAACCGTTACCGATAGATATTTTTTGATACAATACTACTTCTGTAGCACCGGTTGCTGGTGCGGCTGCTTTTGCAGCAGCTTCTGCTACACGACCGCCATTGTATGCGCCCGCTGCAGGTGCAGCCACAGTTGCCGGTTCAATCACACCGTCCTGCAATGCTTTGTCCCAATTATCGGTAGAACCAAGCTTAGCCAGCCAGTAATTTTTATAATAAGTTTCATATTCGCCGTTGCTTGCTGCCACTGCAACCTGTGGAGTGGCTGTTTGAACAGCGCCTTTGGTAGTGTCTTTCACCGCAGGTGTAGCAACCAATGCCGGTGTTTTTGTATTACCGCTCCATTTCAACAAAGACGTCTGAAAAGGGCGGGTTTTGAACAATGGATTGATGATCGGTTGAATCAGGCTGATATAACCCGATTTTGGTTCCGCATCGCCCCAGCTTTCCAGCCAATGGTGCGAAGGCAAGATGAATTTACATTGTTCAGCCGTTTCATCGAGCGATCCGTTGAACGAAACACTCAATGGAAGTTTTGCGATTGCATCGCCGAGTTTCTTTCCGTCTGCGTAAGTATAAACCGGGTTGGTATCGTATACAAACAAACCTCCGATGGCGCCGTTGATGATATCATTGGCCAGCTGTACCATATCCGTATCAACACCTTTGCGGATGTTGGTGGTTTCGGCCCAGTTGATCGTTGTGCCGTTTGCCCCGATAGCTTCGTTGATCGCATTTACCAGGATCTGAATGTTCACATCGTTGCTTCCTGCAACCACAAGCGAAGATCCTTTGCTTGCAGATAACACAGCAGCAGTATCATCGATCGCTTTGCTCAGTTTCGCATCCAGTTTTGGCGCAGAAACTGCACCGCCCAGTTTTGCCAAAAGGCCCAATGCAATAGCGCCGGTTTCCGATGGTTTGTGCGTATACCTGTCATCGGCATTGCTGCCGGTGAGGCTCATCATGCTTTCAAAATGAATATGACGGCTGAGTTCGGGTTTTATAGAACCTTTTACTTTTCTATTGTCTGCGTAATGTTTGCTGTATTCTGTAGCGTTGAGCCAGGTTCCGAGAAAATCGGCACCAAGACTAACAATCACTTTTGCTTTATCGAATTGGTAAGCGGGGATGGCACGTTTGCCATAAGATGCTTCATTGGCCAGCAACATACCGCTGTGGCTCACTGCATCATATTGTACGTGGCGGCTGCCGGGATATTTTGCCAGAAACTCGCTGATGATCTGCAAGGTTGATGGCGAGTGGATAGTGGAAGTAAGGAGTACCAATGGTTTGCTGCCGATAGAACCGATAGCGGAAGCAACCATGTTGTCGAATGCGTCGAAGCTGGTAACCTCTTTGAATTCGTTGCCGCTTTTTTGAAGCGGGTGACGCAGGCGGATCGGATCGTACAGGTCGAGTACCGAAGCCTGGGCCTGGGCGCTTGTTCCGCCTTTTGTAACGGAAGACAATTCGTTTCCTTCGATCTTGATAGGGCGGCCGTCTCGTTGTTTTACCAAAACACTGATGGCGTCACCGCCATTTACATAGGTGCTGGCATAATAATCGGCTACGCCGGGAATGATATTGTCGGGCCTGTTGAGATAAGGAACCGCTTTACGTACCGGCATTTCGCAACTTGCTGCGATCGCTGCCGCTGCGGTGCTAAAGCCTAAATATTTAAGAAAGTCCCTTCTTGGCGTTTTCGCATCCAGTAATCCTTTCCCGTCGAGTTCTTCCAGGGGAAGCAGTTCTTCCTGGAATTCTTTTTCCTTAGCCTGCTGAAAACGCTCTGATTCTGTAAGGTCTCCAAAATTTTGCCAGTACTTTTTGTTACTCATTATAAAGATTTGAAAATTCTAAAATTTGAAAATCTGAAAACGGCATGCAATCGACTCACATTCGTTTTGAGCCATTTTCTATCTACTCAATTAATAGTGACATTTCTGACACTCCGTACCACCAATGTGCTCTACTGTTACGCTGTCCATCTTGTGATTTCTGATGTCTTTATGGAACTTCTCGTAAATGCTGTAGAATTTGTTGCCGGTGCTGTCTGCTTCGTTGTAGAAGTTTACTTTGGTTTCCCTATGGCAATTGATACACCAGCCCATGCTCAGTTCTGCAAACTGGTACACTTCACCCATTTCCTGAATGTTGCCATGGCAAGTCTGGCATTGTTGCTGGCCCACTTTGATGTGCTGGCTGTGGTTAAAGTAAACATGATCCGGAAGGTTGTGGATCTTGATCCATTCGATCGGATGAGCCCCGTCAGGAATACCATCGTGGTTGTTGTCCGGATTGTAGGTTTTTGTTGCCGGGTTCCAGCCTGCGTAAGAATACAGTTTCTGGATTTCTGCGGTACCGTTCACTTGTGTTCCGTCTTCGCGTACGATCGGATCGCCTTTGTATTCTTTGATAGCCATGTGACAGTTCATACAAACATTCACAGACGGGATGCTTGCCTGTTTGCTGTCCTGCGCGCCACCGTGGCAATACAGACAACTGATCTGGTTGGTGCCGGCGTGAACTTTATGAGAGTAATAGATCGGTTGAACCGGTTGATAATTTTTCATGCGGCCAAGGCCGATGGCTGCGTTGATAGTAGCATATCCGCCGAGGGCGAACAATACCAACACACCTACCATCAAATAAGTTTTATTGCGGTAGAAAGGAACCGGTTCGCCACGCTGAACTCCTTCTTTTTCGTCTGATAATTTGCGAAGGTTGCTGTTGACCTGTAATAAAATAAAACCAACCAAAGCCAATACTAATGTAAGGATCCCGAAAAGGAGAGAGTTATCAGACTCTGGTGCGGCACCACCTGCGGTGCCGGTATCATCTTTTTTAACCGGTACATAGTCTTCCACATATTTCATGATGGCATCGATCTCCGCTTTTTTCAGGTTCGGAAAACCGTTCATCATCGTAGGCCCGAATTTTGCAAAAAGATCTTTTGCATGTTTATCGCCGTTTCCGATCATCGCCGACGGGCTAGCCACCCACTTATAGATCCATTCTGCATCCGGTTCCCTGCTCTGCGCTCCCTTTAATGCCGGACCGGTATAGTCCACATCTGGCTTATGGCAGTTCGCACAATTAGCTTTGAACAATGCCTCGCCGTCCTGCGCAAATGCATGAATGTTAATTGAAAGCAGGCTTACAACGAGGAAACTTGTAAAAAGCTTGTTAATGATTTTTCTATAGCGACTCATACAGTTATCGGGGCTAATGTGGAAAATTTCCTTATACACGTGCAAAAGTAAGACACGATGTTGACATAATATCAACATTTGTTAAATTTTTTTTCCCTTATCCAGACTGGATTTCAGCCGATTGTGGATATTTAAACATCATCATTGTCATAAATATGTAAGTCGGTATTATTGAAAAAACGCATGTGTAAAAGACGGCTCGTTTTAACAAATTTTAACGCACTTTTGCATCGCGCCGCGGTTTTGCGGATGACGCAGATCTATGGATTTTCCCGGAATGCCGATTTCGCAAAGCTGTAAGAAATTTAAATCTTCCGCGTACTATCTGCGTCATCCGCAATATCCGCGGGCAAAATTGTGCACATGCTGCAAAAACTGCAATCAAAATGGAAAGTGAGTGGTGGCCGGTTACTGCTTATCCTGATAACGTTCGCCCTGGGCGGAAGCCTTTGCGGGTATGCGGGCCGCAGGTTGCTCCTGCTCTCCGGAATGGAAAAAGGTTTTCTTTGGGTAATATTATATGTAATACTGATCACTTTTCTATGGCCACTTTGTGTGCTGGTCATAAGTATTCCCTTGGGGCAGTTCTCTTTTTTTAAAAAATACATCCGCCGCCTGTTTTTACGCATAACCGGCCAGAAAACAGGTGCCGTGAAAACGCAGATTGCTATTTTTGCCTCCGGCGGAGGGAGTAATGCCGGTAAGATCATCGAACATTTTAAAGACCATTCCTCTGTAAACATAGCGCTTGTGGTGTGCAACAAACCAGGCGCAGGAGTGATCGGAATTGCAGAAAAAAATCAAATCCCGGTATTGGTTATCGAAAAGGAACAATTTTTTCGTGGCAATCATTATATAGACGAGCTGGTGCGTTATGGCATCAATTGGATCGTTCTTGCAGGCTTCCTGTGGAAGGTTCCCGGTCAATTGATTGCAGCTTATCCCAACCGGATCATCAATATCCACCCTGCTCTTTTGCCAAAATATGGCGGCAAAGGAATGTACGGACACTTTGTTCACGAAGCGGTAAGGGCCGCCAACGAAACCGAGACCGGCATCACGATTCATTATGTAGACGAACAATATGACCACGGAAAAATGATCCTGCAAAAAAAATGTGCCGTAGATCCGGACAATGATCCTATCGCCATCGCAAAAAAAGTGTTGGCGCTGGAGCATGAGTACTTTGCAAAGACAATTGAGCAGGTAGTGAATGGTGAATAAGTCAAGGGGGCAATTCACGCATTGATTTAAGTAAATGCGAAATCGCCGTTAAAAACGGTAGAGCAGATTTCGATTAAAAAATTGTTCCTTAATATTGACCCTCAAAAACGACATCTCATTTGCGCTATTTTCTAACTGTTCTATTGTTAATCGCAGGTCATACCATCTTGCATGCGCAGATCGTCATCAGCGGAACCGTGTTGGACAATACCAAAAAGAATTACGTGGAAGGAGCGCGGGTGGTAAGTACGGGCGGCATGTTCAGCATCACCGATTCGATGGGCCGCTATTCCATCACGGTACATGATAATGATTCTCTTTATTACACCTACAATAATAAATCCACCCAAAAGTTTCCCGTCCGCAATATTACCACGCCCAACGATTTCGATATTTCTTTGCGTATTCCTGTACAAAGCAAATACAGTGTGCTGAAGGAAGTGGTGGTCTATTCAAAAACATTCAAACAGGATTCTCTCGAGAACCGTGAAACATATGCTGATGTGTTCGGGTACAAAAAACCGGGTTTGTCTACAAGCATTGGCCCCGGTGGAACAGTAGGTGCCGATGTGGATGAACTGATCAATATTTTCCGCTTCCGGAGAAACAAGCGGCTCAAGGCTTTTCGCGCCCGGCTGGAAGAACAGGAAAAGGAAAAGTATATCAACTATCGTTTTAATAAAGTAACCGTAAAACGCATTACGGGCCTGGAAAGCCCGCTGCTGGATACTTTCATGCTGTGGTACAGACCCGGTTATGACAGCCTTGCCGAAAGCAGCGAGATGGATTTTAACCAGTATATTTTAAATGCATTTTACCAGTTTAGAAGACTGGTGAATGTGCAACCCGCAAAAAAAGAAGATTAATTGTAACACGTTGTATGGTTAAAAATAAACCCGGACGAAATTCCCATTCTCTATGTTTCATTAACCTCAACATAACAGAACACTGTCTCCCCAGGCTTGTTGAAGATGATTTGCCGCACAGATTTTAGATTCTGACGGCGCAGCCCGTTAAGTATATTCGTCAAAGCTTTCGCCAAATTTTTCTTTTTTGATCACGGGTTCCTTTTTTTTGCTGAACAGCTTGAATAAAGCGCTTGTAATTCCCAACACTCCTGAAATAACCAGGCAGTAAATTCCGGCGCCTACATCAAACAAGCCGCCGTATAATCCATTCATGCCACTGGAGGCATCATGATAATATTTTGCGCCAAGTCCGCCGATGATTAAAGAAAATAAGATGGAAACCGCAGCACTCCATTTTTTGTCTATCAATGCCATTGCAATCAGCAAGGCGCCCGTAACCATGAATACGATCCAAACGGGTTTGTTGCCGGTAAAGCCATTCACGCTAAAGCCCATCATGAAAAACCAGGGCATGAATATCGCGGCTATGGTAAGCAAGCCTGCGGCGGCCATTGTTATTTTGATTGCTGTATTTGTTTTCATTCCGTGCAATGATAGTAAAAAATACTATTCCCGGGCAAGTTGGCGCCTAGCCAATGCTGAAGACATTTAACAAGCAAAATGGGCGGCACAATTATTTCTATCGATGAAACATGTGGCGCTACTCAATCAGATTCATGCTTCTTTTAGTTTTGTGCGCCAATTGAACATACCAATTACTTTATCCTGGCACGCTCAATTGCCTTTTTTATATTCAACCCTATCAATTCGTGTTGATATTGCAAAGATGTATCCGAGGCTTCAAATTCAATAGCAAGGGAATCCTGCGTGATCTGTGTGAGCATTACATTTGTGATCTTCTCCTGCGGAATAAGGGTCTTTCCAGATTGATTGAGATTTATTTTTATTTTACCGCTGTCCGTTTCTATGATCAGGTCGGGCGAAGCTTTATAGTAGCTGACAAGATTTTTTAGCCGGATCTCATAATGTGGATCTTTGTAGATCACTCTTTCCCGGCAGCCAATGGCAAAAATCAATAAGGCCGTCCATATCAACAGAAAAATTCCTTTGATTATAGTAATAGCGGCTCCTTTAATATTGCAAAGTTTATTCTCCATATTGTAAGGTCAGTAACTGCTTAACTTCTTAACATACTCTTCCAATCTCCCATAAGCCATAAAGTTTTTCTCTAGCTCAAGGTTAAATGGAATTGGGGTATCCAGGCTTGCGCAGCGCATTACCGGCGCATCCAGTTTATCAAAGCAATGCTCTGCGATCCATGCGGATATTTCGCCGCCGATACCACCTGTGAGATTATCTTCATGCAGAATAAGTACTTTCCCGGTACGTTCCACAGCCGCGCGGACAGCGTCATAATCCAAAGGCAGCAACGACCGCAGGTCAAGGATGTCAATTGAAAGATCCTTGTTCTTTTCTGCATATTCCATCGCCCAATGCACTCCGGCGCCATACGTGATGATGGAAATATCTTCACCCGTACGAACGTGCCGCGCCTTGCCGATCTCAATTTCATAATAATCATCTGGCACCTGTCCGTTCACACTTCTGTATAACGCCTTGTGTTCGAAGAACAGCACCGGGTTGGGATCGTTGATAGCCGCAATCAATAACCCTTTCGCATCTTCAGGTGTACTTGGATAAACCACTTTTAATCCCGGAGTATGTGCAAACCACGCTTCATTACTCTGACTGTGAAACGGGCCTGCGCCTACGCCGCCGCCGGTGGGCATGCGGATCACCACGTCGGCGTTCTGGCCCCAACGGTAATATATCTTTGCAAGATTGTTGATAATCTGGTTGAAGCCTACGGTTACAAAATCGGCAAACTGCATTTCCATCATGGCCTTGTATCCCTCCAGGCTCAGGCCCAGCGCACTTCCTACGATGGCGCTTTCGCAAAGAGGTGTATTGCGAACGCGCTCCTTTCCAAATTCGGTCACGAAATTTTCTGTTACTTTAAAAGCCCCGCCATATTCCGCAATGTCTTGTCCCATTAAGATCAAATTGGGATGTTGAATCATCGACTGGCGAAGCCCATCACTAAGGGCCTGGATGAATTTTTTTTCAGTAGTTGCAAGGGGTGGGTTGCGGGTTGCAGATTGTGCGTTATCGATGATCACTGCATTATTGGTCGCGGTTTTCGGTTGATAAACATCTGCGATTTCTTCTTTTGTATCAGGAATTATTTTCGGCGCTTCGTAAGCTTTATTTAATTCAGTTTCGATGTAGCTTTTTGCTTCTTCGCGTGCCGCGTCTATGTCTTTTTGGAAGAAAATATTTTGCTCCAGCAACCAATCTTCATAATTTTTAATGGGGTCTTTTTGTTCCCACTCTTCAAACAGGTTTTTCGGAACATATTTCACGCCACTGGCCTCTTCGTGGCCGCGCATGCGAAACGTCATACATTCAATCAGATAAGGTTTTTGATTGCTGATGCAATAGTCACGCACACCTTTGATAGTATCGTACACTTCAAGAATATTGTTGCCGTCTATCTTCACGCCTTCGATGCCGTATCCAATGGCTTTATCAACAAGGCTCTTACAGCGGTATTGTTCATTCACCGGGGTGCTCAGGCCGTATCCATTATTTTCAATTATAAATATTACCGGCAGATCCCACACAGCTGCAGTGTTGAGCGCCTCATGAAAATCACCTTCGCTCGTTCCGCCATCACCGGAAAATGCCAGTGACACTTTGTTCTCTTTTCTTAATTTATGAGCAAGCGCCACGCCATCGGCTATGGCAAGCTGCGGGCCAAGATGCGAGATCATTCCACAAATATGATGCTCTTTACTACCAAAATGAAAACTTCTCTCACGCCCATTGCTATAGCCGTCTTTGTTACCCTGCCATTGCATGAACAGTTTGCTGAGCGGCATATTGCGGCCGGTGAAAACGCCGAGGTTGCGGTGAAGCGGCATGATCCATTCATCTTGTTGCAAGGCTGCTGCAGCACCCACCGAAATGGCTTCCTGCCCGATGCCGCTGAACCATTTGCTGATCTTTCCCTGGCGGAGCAGAACCAGCATTTTTTCTTCAATCATTCTTGGTAATATCAGCGATCGGTATAAATTTTTCAGCGTGGCATCGCTGAAATTCTTTCTGTTGAAATTCATGTTGCAAACGTAGGGAGAATTTCGGGAAAGTTGCCGCAGATTGAGTGGATTTCACCGATGAGCGACTATTATATATAAGTGTTGTGCTATTGAAATCTATTTGTGCCGGCAACTCTTCTTCGGCAAGATCAAGCTGGCCGCGCTCTGTAACACAAGCTTGTAAAAATACAGGCTTCCTGCCGACCCCCTTCTGTCATCTGAGCCTGTAGAAACATAAAGAATGCGATTTGTTTTCAATAGCACAATAGGTTATTATCTGTTTGTTGCACGATATCAGGCAACACTATGCTTGCGAAGGGCTTACTTCGCACTTGCAATAACATAATTTACATGACGGTTGAATGACATTGCCATTTAAAACTGTCGCTATTTCCTTTCTCGCAACCTGTTTTCCGCATAGCGATGTTGTATGCAGCTATTTAATTCCATTTTTGTTAAAACAATTCGTTCATGTGCCAGTTTCAACAATTACATTTCAGCGATCTTGGTTACGTAGTTAAGTGCAATGCCTGCGGCCATTACCAGGTTGGTTTTGCCAGCACCTTGCTCACTTTAAAATATGAAGACTATTCTCTTCTTCGTGATATTGTTGCAAGTAAGATAACCGGCGAAAATTGCTACCTTGATAATACGATCAAAAGCAACATCATTCCCACACCATACAAAGGTGTGAATCTTTTTTTAAGCGAAAAAGAACTGGCGGAATTGCATGAAATACTCGACGATGCGCATACAGAAGAACAGGTGGCTGCCATGATCAGTCTGTTTAATGAATAATTAATAACCAATGATTTTTGCAAGCAAAGGAAAGTTTGCGAAGTAGTACAGAGTATCAAACCGAAAAAATTATTCATTATTAACTATTAAATATTTAAGTCCGGGAGAAGCCCATTTATAACGAATAGCCCCTTATACACGGCAGTTGGAAAAGTTTTGTTGTTTAACGGGTTTCAACCGGCACCAATTAAATTGAAAATTAAAAATCAGGAATTGAAATTTTTGAAGGGTCCGGCTTAATGCTATTGCGCTGACAACCTTTCTCTTAACCAACTCTTAATTTTTAATTTTCAATTCTTAATTGTTTTTAGCGTAGCTTTGCGCCAGTTCATTTATTTCGCGGCATTACAAGCCAGTTTATTGTAGAAATTATTCTCCCCAATAAAATGTTCCCAATTGAACGGAGCATACTCGTTTATGATGATGAAGCAAGCGACTTCATTTCCGCACTAATTTTTTAAAAATACATATTTTGTTATTTACAGACTTAAACATCATTAAGCCCATCCTGGATGCGCTTCATGAAGAAGGTTACATTAAACCTACACCTATTCAGCAACAGGCCATTCCATACATTTTGCAAGGAAGGGACCTTTTGGGTTGTGCCCAAACCGGTACCGGAAAAACGGCCGCTTTTGCTATCCCGATGTTGCAGTTGCTGGCAAAACCAACCACCATGGAAAGTCGCGGCCAGCGCCCGATCCGTGCTTTGGTATTAACTCCTACACGTGAACTTGCGATCCAGATACAAGACAGCTTCAATGCTTACGGTCGTCATTTGCGATTGAAAAACCTTGTGATCTTCGGCGGTGTCAATCAAAATCCGCAGGTAGATGCATTGAAAAGAGGCGTTGATATCCTGGTAGCAACACCCGGGCGTTTGCTCGATCTGATGAGCCAGGGACATATTCGACTGAATGAAATCGAAATCTTCGTACTGGATGAAGCCGATCGTATGCTTGACATGGGATTTGTTCACGACGTAAAACGTGTGATCACAAAGATCCCGGAAAAAAGACAAACGTTGTTTTTCTCCGCAACTATGCCGTCGGAAATTCAATCATTGGCAAACAGTATTTTAACAACCCCGCAAAAAGTAGAAGTTGCGCCGGTTTCATCCACAGCAGATACCATCCAGCAGTCGCTGTATTATGTGGCGAAAGAAAATAAAAGGTCATTGCTGGCACATATCCTTGCCGATGAAACCATCGAAACAGCATTGGTATTTACCCGCACCAAACATGGCGCAGATAAAGTGGTGAAAGACCTCGTGCGTATAGGTATCACAGCAGAAGCGATCCATGGAAATAAATCGCAGAATGCAAGGCAGCGTGCGCTTTCCAATTTCAAGAGCAGATCTACCAGGATCCTTGTCGCTACTGATATCGCTGCCCGCGGTATTGACGTGGACGAGCTGACGCACGTGATCAACTACGAATTGCCGGAAGTTCCGGAAACTTATGTTCACCGTATTGGCCGTACCGGCCGCGCTGGGTTGAGCGGAATTTCCTTTTCATTTTGCGAAGCAGAAGAAACAGGCGATCTGCGCGATATTCAAAAGCTGATCGGGAAAAATATTCCCGTTCAGGAAAATCATCCTTATCACACTACCTTTTCTCAGATACTAAATCGCCCGGCTCCACAAGGAAGACCGCAGCGACAAGGCGGGGGAAACAGGCACGGTGGCGGTAGTGGAAGCCTGGGCGCGCCGAAAAGAAAATTCGGCCACAGCAAGCCAAGAAGTTTTAACGACCGCTCTAATTAAATTCATATTTAAAATAAAACGCCACGATTTAAATCGTGGCGTTTTGTTTTAAATATGAATGGGGCGTATTGAGCTTACGAAAAAACTATTCTGTAAATTACTGAAGCTGCCATATTAAAAGATCCCTGGTTACAGCTTATACACATGAACTAACTGGATTAAAATTTTTGAACGATAAACATGCAATACAAAAAGGTTTAATTCTTTATCTCGCTTTCCTGGTAAAACACAGCGCGCCAGGTTCCGCCACGTTTTACATATGTTGTGGATGATGCAACAAAGGGTGTCCATTTATCTCCGTTTTCATCCACTACATCCTGCTCGAGTTCGTAATAAACAACTGCCACGTTATCGGCAAGAGGTTTTACACGGATGTTTGAAAGGTGATAGGATCGGATCGTGCTGTTCTGGAAAGTACGCAATACGTCGGCTTCGTTCATCACCGATTTTCCAAAGAATGCGGTGTAATCATCTGCATAGATTTCTTTGAGTCCGCTGACATTTTTTGTTTTGCCAAATTCCCACGAACTTATTTCACGTTGAATGATGATCTTGTTGTCTTCTGCCGAAAGGATCGGCAATACTGATATTGAGGACGTTGTGGTTTTTGACGTGCAATTTGAAAATGATATTACAAGAATCGCTGCCACCAGGCAATTGAATCGTTGTTTCATGTTGATAGTTTTTTATTTCTTTGAAATACAAACAGAGATGGTTTCAAAAACCTTGCCTTTTCTTTGGTACCAAACTTGAAGATGTTTATGAAAATTTTTTATGCGCTTAGTTTCAATCCTTTGCTGTGCAATATTTTTTTATTCATGTACGCAAAATAAAAATAGTAGTGCCGGCGCAGAAAAACCTGTGATGCAGAAGTCCGACAGTACAAACCGGATCTTGGATTCTGTAAATCGTTTTATTAAACATCCCGAAGAAACGCCTATAGCAAAGTTAATCGTACCGGGCAAAAGCATCGGACTTACCACAATTAATGAAACGGCGGAAAGTATCGGTCAAAAGCTGGGGACACCCGACGCCGGTGATGCCGCAATGGGAAAATCGATCAGCACCTGGTTTTCAAAAACCAACAGGTTGCATAGTACCACGATTTATTTTACAACCAATTTTGGTGACAGCTCAGAAGCCAAGCGCGTGAGTCAGGTTCGGATCACTTCCCCTTATTTTTCTACCAGGGAATCGCTTGCCGTAGGCAGTAATTTTTCTAGCATCAATAAATATTTTCCTTCATTAAAACTTTCAGGAAATTATCCTGTAGCACCAAAGTCCAGTACGATGATCCGTGTATATGATGACGTCAATGGAGGAATCGCTTTTGAAATAAACCCTGAAAATACCTGCATCGGCATCACCATCCACAAGCAGGGAGAAAGGGCATTTCAAACTTATCTGGATTTCCTGGAAGGATACAAATCTTTGTGAGCCTTGAGTTGAATCTGATTACTAACTAAAAATAAATATCAACATAATCTGTCGTTCCCCCTTCGCAACTATTCATATCCTGCATGCGCCAGTATTTGCGCCCCTTTGTGCTGAGAAATGTTTGCAGCCCTTCTTTTTTACATTGTTTTCCATTGTTGATAGAATTGATCTCATAGGTGATCGTTCCATCGAATGAAAGTTCTTTCGGACCCACCAATTTTATTTTTCCGCTGATCGTAACCCAGCCGTCGGCATTTTTTTGTTCGCCCTCAATCGTATACCATTCGTTTGTTGACTTTTTAATTACAGCAGTTCCCCATTTATTTTTGTCCCAGGATAACCATTGAATGGTGAAACCGTGTTTGCCGGCAATCGAATCTTTTGGTGGCGTGAAGCTGAACGAAAAAACTGCTGCGATAATTAAGATTAATGTTTTTTTCATATGTTTTATTTTATGTAGTTATTACAATGGCCGCGTGATGATCAATCCAAATCCATTTCGTATTCCTTGTTTACTGTTCCTTCATGCCATGGAAACAATGCTGCATTTTTTCCCAACTCCCAATAAAATTTCGGGCGGGGTTTATTGTTGTTTCCAATTTCATTCATCGTTTCTGCATCATAGAGCCTGCCGTTCACCATTGTGTAGCGCACGCTTTCTGTATTGTAAATATCTGCAAGCGGATCTTTATCCATGATGATGAGATCGGCGAGTTTACCAACTTTCAACGAACCGATCTGGTTGTCGAGGCCAAGGCTCGTCGCAGAATTAATCGTGGCAGTTTTCAACGCTTCGAGATTTGTCATTCCACCTTGTTTCATCATCCATATTTCCCAATGTACGCCGATGCCCTGTATTTGCCCGTGTGCGCCCATGTTCACTTTCACACCGGCATCACTGAGTTTTTTTACACTTTTAGAAATAAGTATGTGACCATTTTCATATTCTTCTTCCGGCAACATGGTGCGCCAACGACTACGTTGATCGATCACATTGCGCGGCGTGAAGCGCAGCAACCTTTCCTTTTCCCAAACATTTGTATGTTGGTACCAGTAATATTCGCCGCTGGGCGCATTATATGCAACGATCAATGTTGGCGTATATCCTGTTTGGGAATTTTTCCAAAGGTTGATCACATCGTCATATAAAACGCCCACCGGAATATTATGTTCAACGGTAGTGTGACCATCCATAATCATCGCCAGGTTGTGAAAATAGAACGAACCACCTTCCGGAACCACTTCCATCTTCAGTTCCCGCGCGGCCTGTATCATCATTTGATTTTGCTCACGACGCGGCTGGTTGTAGCTTTTTACACTGAAGGCACCATAGGCACTTGTTCTGCGAAGCGCACTTCGTGCATCATCTATCGAATTAATGACCGCTTTAAAATCGCCATCGGCACCATACAATATTGTGCCGGTGCTAAATACACGCGGCCCCACCATTTCGCCGCAACGAACCATTTCGCTCTGCGCAAAAACCATTTCACTGTTGGCCGACGGATCGTGCGTAGTGGTGGTCCCATAGGCCAGCACGGCGTAATACGGCCAATGCTTTTGCGGTGTAAGGCCCGAGCGGAAATGCCCTACATGGGCATGCGCGTCAACAAATCCGGGAAGGATGGTTTTGCCTTTGCAATCGATCACATTCGCATTGGAAGGAACTTTTATTTCGTCAGATCTTCCAATTGTTTTGATCAGGTTTCCATCAATGATGATCGTGCCGTTTTGGATCACTTCATTGCCTTCCATTGTAATGATCTGCGCGTTGGTAAACGCGGTGACACCTTTGGGTTTATCTGTTTTGATGGTCAATCCGACACTAATTCCGCTGTCCGGAATTTTAAACAAACTATCCGGTTTATTTGCCAGAAACTCAAAGCGCTCTTCCAGGTTGATTGTATAATACTGGTCGCCTAAAGTATAATGTACGAGTTTGTTATCTCCGCTCCAATGCATGCTTATGCCGGCATCGCGGGAGATTTTTTTTACAGGAAAAGCATTTGTGCCTGCAGAAATGTCGATCACTTTTCCGGTAACCGGAAAGGCTGCAACATAGACATTGTGGAGATCTACAAACGCTACCCATTTTCCATCCGGGGAAACAACGAACTGGCTTCCGTACGTACTTTTGAAGATGGTCCTTTCGTCAGTGCCGTCAATTTTATAACTACCGAAATTATTTCTGCCTCTTTGTATAAAAATGCGATCGCCGGTGTTGTTGAATTTTGGTGATGTGCCATTCTCGCTTATGAAGGTCGGCTTGTTTCCATCGGCGTCCATCAGGTAAACGCCGGGTTGCGATGTGTACGGATTGCCCAACACATTGTCGCCATCGTCCTTGCAGAATACGATCCGTTTTCCGTCAGGAGAAAAAGACGGCGTTCTGTAAATTGCCTTTGTGGTGGTGATCTTTTGGGGGTTCGCGCCTGCGGAAAGATTTAGTTTAAAGATCGCACCTGCAGCCGTATCGTTCCAGGTTACATATACGATCGATCGTCCGTCAGGAGAAAAAGAGGGTTCTGCTTCCTGATCGGTGGATGTGGTAAGCCGTTCCGGTTTGCCCGCCGGCAATATTTTTTTCCAGAGAAAGCCAACTGCGTTGAACACGAGCGTTTTTCCATCGGGTGATGTTGCAGCATTGCGAATGACATGCGCGGTAAATTCATTTGGATCTATATCCTGCTGAAACCGTAGGGCATCTGTGATTCGTTGTTTTACATTTGCCGTAAAAGGAATTTGTGTAGCCGCGTTCGGAACATTGATATCGATCTTCAAAATTTTACCGCCGCTCCAGATGATAATGCTCTTGTCATCCGGCATCCAGCTGAAACCTGTGTACACGCCAAAGGTTGTCCACGCTTCCTGCTGATCTTTTGTAAGTTGGTCGTACACCGGCCACTCTTCGGCGGTCTCTATGTTTCTTAAATACAACACGCTTTTCGTACGAACCCTTTTTACAAATGCCAGGGTTTTTCCATCATGAGAAATTTGCGGCCGGCAGGCACCTCCGCCACCACCGGTAACCGTTTCTGAAATTCCTTTTTCACGATCGTAGCGCCTGATCACAAATATCTGGTTATTTGGATCTTTGTTATACTGAAAAAATCCACCGGGATACATGTCCTCACTATAATATATATATCTTCCATCTGAAGAGGCGCTCGGTTCATTTACATCCTGCTGATCATTTTTTCTAACGGTGAGCTGCAAGCCGTCGCCGCCGCTGATATGGTACATCCACAATTCTCCGGCACCGAGCGAGCGGCCGGAAGTGAAATGTTTTTTTGCAATGAGATATTGCCCGTCCGATGTCCAAACCGCATTATTCAGCAAACGAAAGTTTTCTTTTGTCACCTGCTTTGCATCACTGCCATCGCGGTTCATTGTCCAGATATTGTCGCCGCCACCAGCGTCTGAAGTGAAAGATATTTTCTTGCCATCCGGGCTAAATCTTGGCTGCACTTCCATGGCAAAATTGTGGCGCAGCACTTTTGCTGTTCCGCCAGAAACCGGTATGCTGTAAATATCGCCGAGCAGATCAAATACGATTTCCTTTCCATCAGGCGAAACATCGAGGTTCATCCACGTTCCTTCGGTTACTGTAAATTCCGCTTCTTTAAAAGGGCCGCCGGGATTGTTGACGTCCCATTTCTTTTTATCCTGCGCCTGTGCGGAAAATAAGATGAATGTAAGTGAAAGAGCCAGCAGATGTTTGATTTTCATGAGAAGGTTTTTGTATGAATGAAGTTATGCAAGGTTGACTACCTTTCAATGAGTTTTAAAATTTTTAGCACGCTATAATATCAGTGAGTTTTTAAAATTTAAAGACTGATCAAAAGGTAGTCAACCTTTAAATATTATCTTTGCGCTATGTTTAATAAAAGAAAAAAAATAAATGCCCTTCTGCAATCGGATGAGGCCAATTACGAAGCAACGGTGATGGGTTGGGTGCGCACATTTCGCAACAACCAGTTTATAGCACTTAATGATGGCAGCACAAATAATAATCTTCAGGTGGTGGCAGAACTGGGGTTGCTGGATGATGCAACTTTACGGCGCATCACGACAGGAGCCTGCATCAAGGCCAATGGCCACATTGTTCCTTCTTTGGGCAAAGGCCAGAAAGTAGAGTTGAAAGCAACTTCAATTGAGATTTTGGGCGACAGCGATGCCGAAAAATTTCCATTGCAACCCAAAAAACACAGCCTCGAATTTTTGCGTGAAAATGCGCATATCCGTTTTCGTACAAACACTTTCGGTGCGATCTTCCGGGTGCGCCATTCACTTGCTTTCGCGATCCATAAATTTTTCAATGAGCGTGGATTTGTATATGTTCATACACCGATTATCACAGGCAGCGATGCGGAAGGTGCCGGCGAAATGTTTCGCGTGACAACTTTGCCGCTCGACGGCAGCGCGGAAAAAAATGAGGATGGAAGCATTAATTATAAAGAAGATTTTTTTGGTAAAAGCACCAACCTCACCGTAAGCGGTCAGCTGGAAGGTGAACTTGCTGCAATGGCATTTAGCGATATTTATACATTCGGACCAACGTTCCGCGCAGAGAACAGCAATACCACGCGTCATCTTGCAGAGTTCTGGATGATAGAGCCGGAAGTTGCTTTCAACGACCTGGAGGATAATATGAATCTTGCCGAAGATTTTATCAAATACATCATTCGCTACGCGATGGAACACAATGCAGATGATCTTGCGTTTTTATCACTGCGCCTGGAGGAAGAGGAAAAAGCAAAACCGCAGGCAGAGCGCAGTGAAATGGGGTTGCTGGAAAAATTAAATTTTGTTGTCAACAATGAATTTGAAAGACTCACTTACACCGAAGCGATCCGGATCCTGAAAGACAGTAATCATAATAAGAAGAAAAAGTTTCAATATCTCATCGAAGATTGGGGCGCAGATCTGCAGAGTGAACACGAACGTTATCTTGTAGAAAAACATTTTAAAAAGCCGGTGATCCTGACAGATTACCCGAAAGATATAAAGTCCTTTTACATGCGCATGAATGAAGATGGAAAAACCGTTGCAGCGATGGATATTCTTGCACCTGGCATCGGCGAAATCGTGGGCGGAAGTCAGCGGGAAGAGCGCCTCGATAAGCTATTGGCGCGCATGAAAGAAATGCATGTTCCCGCAGAGGAACTGGATTTTTACCTGGATACGCGCCGCTTCGGCTCTTGCCCACATGCGGGCTTCGGTCTTGGGTTTGAGCGCCTGGTTTTATTTGTAACCGGCATGACGAATATACGCGATGTGATTCCTTTTCCGCGTTATCCGAAAAGCGCAGCGTTTTAATTGGTTTAGGGATTAGGAAAACCGTTTAGAGGTTTTAGATTGTTTAGAAGTTTAGTTCGATATATCAACATTCAAACAACTTTTTGAATACTATTTATTTAATAAAATGTTTTAAATTACTGTCAGCCTGGGCATGTCCGAGGCTGACAGATTTTATGATCAGATTTTTTTGAACTTTTTTAAATTAGTTCAAAATCGTCCAACCCTTCTAACAACTCTAACCTCTAATTCCAAACACTAATCCCAAAGATGTTCAATCCGATCGACTATATACTAAATACAACTGGTCTTGCGCGGACAAAAAAAGTGTTGCAGGTAAATCCTACGGCGCCGCCGTGCCGGGAGGAACCAGCTAAAAGTCTCATTACCGTTTTTGAGTACAATGCTGAAAAAGCAGAATGCAAAAAGCTTGAAACGGTGGAAGAAACATTTCCATTTTTAAATTCTCCTTCGTTTACTTGGATCAATATCGATGGATTACGCAAAGATGATGTGGACACTGTTTGCAACCATTTCGGTATACACTCCCTGATAGCGGAAGATATTCTGAGCATTGGCCAGCGCCCTAAAATGGATGAGATCAACGGAATTGTTTTTTGCCTGTTGTACATGCTGTCCTTCAACGAAAAAGAAGCCTGCGTGGAAACGGAGCAGATCAGTATCATTCTCGGAAAAAATTTCGTGATTTCGTTCCAGGAAGAAGCGGCAAAGGATCCTTTCAATCCTGTCCGAGACAAAATGAAAGTGGCCGGAAGCAAAGTTCGGCTCAATGATGCAGACTTCTTGTTTTATTCGTTGTTGGATTATATCGTGGATCACTATTTTATCGTAATGGAAAAAATGGGTGATAAGATCGAGTTACTGGAAGAAGAGATCATTAAAAATTCCGGCAACCGCAGTCTGGTAAAACTCAATATCATCCGCAAGGAAATGATCGTTTTGAAAAGAAGCATTGCTCCCGTGCGTGAACTGATTGGTGGCATCATGCGCAGTGAAAGCGAACTGATCGAAGAACGGACGCAAAAATATTTTAAAGATGTATATGATCATATCATCCAGGCTTCCGACCTCTCGGAAAACTACCGCGATATGATGATGAACCTGCAGGATCTTTACCTTAGCAATGTAAATCTTCGCATGAATGAAGTGATGAAAGTGATGGCTGTGGTAACTTGTTTATTGGCACCAGCTACAGTAATCGGCGGTATTTTTGGAATGAACTTCGAAAATATAAAATGGCTTCATCAGAATTCAACTTTCATTGTCGCCGCCGCTTCCATGGTTGGAATTCCGTTACTGATGATACGGGTATTCAGAAAGAAAGGATGGTTTTAACTTATTTCGTCATTACCAGGCAACGAAGCAATCCGGTGTGCTTCCGTTACACGCAATGACAGTGTAAATTAAGTAGGTCTTACCACCGGTTTTTTAAACACCGGCACCGTACTGCAAGGTTCGCCATACATGATGCTTTTTGCTACAGGGCGTAATTTTTTGGTCACTTCCACATATGCGGCTTCTGAAACAGGTAATTCACCGCAGCCTTTAATCACCACGCGCTGATCTGCATATTCTTCTACTGAAATTGCAGCAATATTTTGAAGCAATACCTGTTTTGTTGTTTCTTCTTCATTTCCAAAAACGATCTGGCTGGCTATCGGTTGCAAAGCACTTGCCACCAGCATATAGGCCCACATCGGAATAACAGCATCCGCACTGCATGTGAGCGCAACGATCTTATCCTGGTAAACAGAAACATCCAGCGCTTTCAGTTTTTCGCGGAAATCCTTTTCTTTGAGGATAAGTTCCATGAACAGATAATCCTTCATATCAAATACCATCAAATCTTTCTGCGGATAATAATCCTCCAGATTCAACGTGATGATCCCACTCTCTGCCACCTTGTTTACAAATACATCGTTCATGCCTACAAAATTAAAACAAAAAAACGCCCCGGAATAACCAGGGCGCATATTATAACTTTCTATAAACGGAAATTAATAGATATCGCTTCTTTTATCCTGGATGTCTGCCTGCTTCCTTAAACCTTCGAACCAGTTGTTCGTTTGGGTACGGATTGTCGTTAAGCGTGATGCATTTTTCGCAGCAGCTACTTCCGGGGCTTCCGGGGCACGATCTGCAATACTATTTACTTTGATGATGTAAACGCCATTCGTTCCGTCGATTGCCGGAGATTCTTTCGCCTGGTAAGCTTTATTGAAAGAAGCGCCGATCACTTTTGGTTCCAGCCCCAGTGAACTAATGATCTGTGAGTTAAAAGTAAGCGTTGAATCTGCACCCGCAGTCAGTATCTGTTTTCCATAAGCCTGTGAAGCAGATTGCAATGTTGGTGCATTCCCCAGCTTTGCTTTGATGATCGCTGCTTTCTTTTGTTTCTGAATCATTACTTCCGCACCACTTCTCGCGGTTGCAGCATCCTGCAAGCCTTCTTTTTCAATTTTATTTACCGTTGCCACTACAAACTGATCGCCCAGATCAAATGGTTCGCTTACTTCACCTGCCTTTGCTTTGAAGGCCCATCTGATCACGTCTCTCGTGCGGCTGTCGGTAAGACCGCCCGCGTTGAAATCATTTTCCTTCACCAGCGTTGGAACAGAAATAATCGCCAGTCCGTTTTTGTCAGCATATGCTTTCAATTCTTTACCATCTTTTACATTACTTGCCTGTGAGGCCGCAAGGTTCGCACCATTTACAGTTGCGTCGCTTGGAACGATCTCTTTAGCGATGAATGCAATTTTATAAGCGGGTTTGAAATCGAAATGACCCGTAACCTGTGCAATATGGTAACCGAATTGCGTACGTACTTCTTTCCATTCTCCAACCGGGCTGGTAAAGGCAAATGTATTGAATTCACCTACCATAGCACCTTCCCCGAATTTACCGAGATCCCCGTTTTTTGCTTTTGCAACCTGATCCGTTGAATATTTATCAGACAATGTTTTAAAATCAGCACCAGCTTTTAATTGACTTAAAATGCTATCCGCGAGTTTTTTTGCAGAAGCATCGTCCATGCCTTGTGTATTCGACTGTGCGTCTGCAACAGATATTAATATGTGTCTTGCGCTAACACTGTCGGGCAGATCTTTCGTACCCATTACGCGCGCAAGAATATAAAGCCCTTGTTCTGCAAACGGACCATAAACGGTTCCCTGGGGCTGCTTTACTATCGTATCGATATTTTGCAAACCAAGTTTTGCTTTTTGTAAAAATGTATCCTGATATTGAATTACGGAAGCACTTTTTGCAATAAATGCCCTTACGTTAGTATCTGCCTGGAAAGGTGCTTTCAACTCTTCCAATGAAGTTCTGATCTTATTACTGTCTGAAGCAGATGCAACCTGTGAGAATGAAATATAAGATATCCTGCGACCGGCTTCCTGTTTAAACAACTCTTTATTTTTTGCAACATAAACATCTATATCCGCATCTGTTACTTTCACTGTAGAATCAGAAATATCTGTGTAAGGAACCGCTACATAAGAGATATTTGCGAAAGCAGCATTGTCTTTTGCATCTCTGTCCGCCATCCACTGAGGGTAATACGCGCTTGCGTTGATAAGGCTGCCATATTTTGTAGCCGAGGTCTGCAATTTCAAAGGCTCGATGATCTGCAGATCGATCGCGTCTGCATTGTCGCTTTTATAATTCTTTTTGATACTTGCAAGGGCTTCCTGCGCTTTTGCAACATCCAACTTTCCATCCTGCCCGGCAAAACCTTGCTGCATGAACGGGTTTGATTGGTCGCTGCTTAATAATATAGATGACATTTCCTTACCGGTGAGTTCGATACCGAGCTTTTTTGCTTCGTCATAAAAAACCGCTTCCGCTACCATCTGGTTCCAAACCTGTTCGCGGATCTGGGCCGTTTGCTGTGAAGTTGATTTTTGGCCGGAACGCTTTTCCTGTTCGCTTTCGGTTTGGGTAACACGCTTATTGAATTCTGTAAGTTCAATATTATGTCCGTTAACTTTTCCGATCCTTGATGAAGATCCGCGGGCCGCATTATTGCTCCCGGTCCTTGAATCCATTAAAATAAAACCGATCAGACTAAGGGCGATCACAACGATAACGATGGCTGCACCCTTATCACGAATACTTTGAATAATTTGCATCTGGTTAATTGATTAATTTTGGACGGCAAAAATAGGGTAAAAAACGTTATTAACATCTAATTTATAAACTGGGGAAAACATTCCTTTTTTACGCCGGAAGTTTGGCTGCCACTGATTTCAATAAAAAATTGCCGGGCGGCTAACTAAAAGTAAAAATGCAGAAGCGATGTAATCTTAAAAAGCGTACAAAAAAGCAGGAGCCTTCGACAAGCTCGGGCCGACGGATTTTTAATTATTTCACTGCTAAAATCTGGTTATTAACACCCGGTGTTAAAAAGCGGCTTTTGATGTGTACAAACCCGTTTTTGATCTTTTCATTCAGGGGATAATTGGATGGTAAAAACAAGGGTGAATGACCATCCCGCGAAGCGGGGCGATTTTTGGGCATTTTATCCCTACACTGTTAACAGCAGTTTTTAAAAAAAGCGCCGGATAATTATCCCCTGCCTTTTTTATGAACAGCTGTGGATGAAAAATATATTTTGTCTTGGAAGATGCAATAGCAATAACTATATAAAAAGAAATCAACATGTTAATATAATGTGGATGAGCGTGGGTAAAGTAAAAATTTTAATTTTGCAATAGTTGGAAGATATTTTGTTTCCACATATTAACAGCCCTAATAGTAGTAAGGGATTATTTAAATAAATAGTATTAATACATATTATGGCAGATATTAACACACATCAATTGGTTGCTAAAAAAGGTTTTCTCGATATAGAGGTAGATCCCACAATTGATCTTTTTGCGGAAATCGAAAAGTTGAAGAAAGAAAAAAATGCCATCGTCCTGGCGCATTATTACCAGGAACCTGATATACAGGATGTGGCGGATTATATCGGCGATAGCCTTGGCCTTGCGCAAAAGGCCCAAAGTACTGATGCTGATATAATCGTTTTTGCCGGCGTCCATTTCATGGCTGAAACGGCTAAGATCCTCAACGCTGATAAAAAAGTATTGTTACCCGATCTTAATGCCGGTTGTTCGTTAAGCGACAGCGCACCGCCTGCATTGTTCAAAGCTTTCAGAGATAAATATCCTGATCATATCGTGATTACTTACATCAATTGCAGCGCCGGGATGAAGGCACTCAGTGATATTATTTGTACCAGCAGCAATGCTCAGAAGATAGTAGAAAGTTTGCCGCCGGATCAGAAGATAATTTTCGCTCCCGATAAGAATCTTGGCGCCTGGATAAATAAGCAAACCGGGCGAAACATGTTGCTTTGGAACGGCGCCTGTATGGTGCACGAGATATTCAGTCTTGAAAAAATAACCAGATTGAAGGTTCGCCACCCGGAAGCAAAAGTATTGGCACATCCTGAGTGTGAGGAACCTGTGTTGGCCGTAGCAGACTATATAGGCAGTACTACGGGTATTTTGAAATATGCGCAGAATAGTCCCGCCAAAGAATTTATCGTGGTCACAGAGGCCGGAATACTGCATCAGATGCAAAAGAGCAATCCTGAAAAGACTTTCATTCCTGCCCCACCCAACAATGCGTGTGCATGTAATGATTGCCCATATATGAAATTAAATACATTAGAAAAATTATATCTGTGTATGAAATATGAGTTGCCCGAGATCACCATGCCGGAAGATCTTCGTGTTGCTGCAAAAAAGCCGATTGAAAGAATGCTGGAAATAAGTGCTAAATACGGGCTGTAATTTTAATTTAAAGGTTCCGGGTGTAGAGTTCGGGAGCCAGATCTTGCAGCTTTTTAGTAAACTTCGAATTTTGTATTTTGAACAACTATCTTTATCTGTAAATAATTAAAAACTCAGAGTTGTATGGCGATACCTTCGGTTGATCTTGCGGATTTTTTAAGTGATGATCAGGAAAAAAAGAAAGCTTTTGTACAGGAACTTGGTAAAGCCTATGAAGAAGTAGGTTTTGTTGGTGTGAAGAATCATGGTCTTTCAGACGAACTGATCGAAGATCTTTACAAATATGTGCAACAATTTTTTTCCCTTCCGCTGGAGCAAAAGAAAGAATATGAAATTGCGGGAATGGCCGGCCAGCGTGGATATACAAGTTTTGGTAAGGAACATGCAAAAGGCAGCGATGCGCCCGATCTGAAAGAATTTTTTCAATATGGCCAGGTAGCACGCGATAACTTTTCCGAAGAAGCATATCCTGAAAATGTAAAGGTCAAAGAAGTTCCGGCATTCAATTCAACATTTGATGATGCTTACCGGGCTTTTGAAAAGTCAGGAACTGCACTGCTGCAGGCAATTGCATTATATCTCGGATTAGAAGAGCATTATTTTGACGGATATGTCCGTAACGGCAATTCGATACTGCGCGCTATACATTACCCGCCGATAGTAAGTGAACCCAAAAGTGCGATCCGGGCAGAACAACACGAGGATATCAACCTTATTACATTGTTGATTGGCGCTTCGGCGGATGGATTAGAGATTCTTACGAAGCAGCAGGAATGGATACCGGTAACTTCCGTTCCTGAACAGATCGTAGTAAATGTAGGGGATATGTTGCAAAGGCTTACCAATAATAAACTCAGAAGCACCACCCATCGTGTTGTGAATCCCAAAAGAGAAGTGTGGCACACGAGCCGTTTTTCAATTCCGTTTTTTCTTCATCCGAAAAGCAGCATGAGTTTGCGTTGTCTGGAGAGTTGTATTAGCAATGAGCATCCTAAAGTTTATGAAGATGCAACTGCCGGCGAATATCTCGATGAACGCCTCAGAGAAATAGGATTAAAAAAATAATTTTATGAGCCATTCATTCATTTGAATGGCTTATCTTTTTCAAGCTTGAAATTATTCCGCCATATACATTTTTTAAAAGCTGTGTTTCTTTACAGTATTACTGCTTTTGGCGGACCGCAAGGGCATTTAGGTATGATGCTTAAAACCTTTGTGCAAAAAAGAAAAGATGTTACCGAAGAAGAGTTGATTGAATATAATTCGTTTTGCCAGTTGCTTCCAGGAGCGTCGAGTACGCAAACGATCACATTGATAGGATACAAAAGGGGCGGTGTTTTGCTCGCAACCTGTACGTTGATCATCTGGATATTGCCTGCGGCAGTTATGATGGGGGCCTTCTCTTTTTTACTCACTGCTTTTCCGGCAAAAAATCTCACGGCTGGCTTGTTGAAGTTTATTGAACCGATGGCCATCGGTTTTCTGGCTTTTGCTGCCGTAAAGGCTTTTAGGATTTCTGTAAAAAATCTTATCACGCAGATCATCATGTTGCTTACGATGATCATTACTTTTTATTTTTTTCGTACGCCCTGGATCTTTCCTATTTTAATTGTTGCGGGAAGTATTGCAACTAATTTCAGTAGTAAGCGCATCCCGCAAAGCGAGCCTGGAAAACAACGGCCGATTCACTGGCGGAATATTTGGTTATTTGTGTTGATATTCATCATAGCCGGTGTATTAAGTGAAACGGCGAGGAAACAGGAGTGGCCGAACCGAAAGGCTTTTAATTTGTTTGAAAATTTTTATCGTTTTGGAAGTTTTGTTTTTGGCGGCGGCGATGTGTTACTTCCGATGATGTTAGATCAGTATGTGGAGAGGCCCGTTGCGCCAAAGGTTGCGGAAAATAATCCTAATGCTCTTCGTATAGAAAGATCAGATATCCTTACAGGCTTCGGAATGGTACGTGCCATGCCTGGACCGGTTTTTTCTGTTGCGAGTTTTACCGGCGGTATGGCTTTAAAAAATGAAGGATATAAGATGCAGTTGCTCGGTTGTTTTATTGGTACAATTGCTATCTTTTTACCAAGCGCACTTTTGGTGCTTTTCTTTTTCCCTGTGTGGCAATATATGAAAAAATATGTGATGGTCTTCAGGTCACTGGAAGGTATCAATGCTGTTGTAGTTGGTGTGATGTGGGCAGCAACGCTGTACCTTCTTAAAGGAATTCATCCAATGAATTTCAGTGCAGTGAGTATCATGAATATTGGAGCGATAGTTGGCACTTTTTTAGTGCTTCGTTATACAAAAATACCTGCGCCATTTATAGTATTGGTTTGCCTGCTATTGGGTTGGATTTTCTAAAGAGGTGCCGTAATAATTATTTTTTTCAATTTCTTCTTTTACTGTATCGGTGACGAGATATTTTATCGACTTTCCTTTCCGGATCAGTTCGCGGATGTATGTGCTTGAAATTTCCAGCAATGGGGAATTTAGTATTTCAATATCGCCGCCGAAAGCGTTGGTAATTTCAAAGCCTGGGCGCTTATAGATATATATTTTGTGTGATGCCAGCAGTGTTTCATAGTTTTTCCATTTTTCAATATTTTGAAAACCATCGCTTCCCATGATGATGGAAAAAATATGTTTTGGATATTTCTCATTTAAATAAGTAAGCGTGTCGATGGTATAAGAGGGTTTTGGAAGTTTGAATTCTACACTGCTTGCCTTGAGTTTATACTCCCCTTCGATGGCGGTGTGAACGAGATGGAGCCGATGATGCTCGTTGAGGAGGCTGGCGGATTTTTTGAAAGGGTTTTGCGGGGATACTACAAACCAAACCTCATCAAGATCAGTACTGTTTATTACGTGAGATGCAATGATGAGATGGCCGGTATGAATCGGGTTGAAAGAACCGAAATATAACCCTATATTCATATTTTAATAAATTATAATATATAAATATTTTATTTTTCTTCTACCAGAATATGATGAGCTTCATCGAGCCTTAGGCTTAATTTATATCCTGCAACCGATATTGAAATAGGATCTTTAAATGGTGCAACGAGGTCTACTGTAACAATTTCACCCGGAACACAACCCATTTCCATCAATTTTAAAAAGATTTCATCATTTTCAAAAGATCTGATAATCACTTCCTTTCCCACTTTAATTTCTGACAATCTTTGATACATAATTCACGATTTTATCGGATGGTAAAATTACATTATAAAGAATGTTATTAATTTCGATTTGAGAAATATTACCATGGAAATAGCATTTCACTTTCAGAAGAAAGTATCGTTGAAAGAACGCTTAAAGTTGAAAAATTTTTTGAGTAAAATTTTTACAGAATTCCACATTGCTGCCGCGTCACTAAATGTTATTTTTTGTGATGATGAATATTTGCTGAATATCAACCGGTCCTTTCTACAGCACGATTATTACACAGATATTATAACTTTTAATCTTGCACCCTCGGTTAAATCTCCGGTGGAAGGGGAACTTTACATTAGTGTAGATCGGGTTAAAGAGAACGCAAGGGATAACTGTATTTCTTGTTCCGTGGAACTTCATAGGGTTATTTTTCATGGTGTATTGCATCTTTGTGGATTAAAAGATAAGTCGGCAGGTAATATTAAGGAGATGCGAACGGCAGAGAATAAATATTTACAACGCTATTTTGGAAATTAACCGCCTTTCATGCATTCCTTAAAGGAGGAAGTGTGTGAATTATTAAAGCTGATAATGTTCCACGTATCCCGGTTTCATCAGGAAACAGTAGAAATTTCTATTCGTATTCTGTTATGAGAATAGAATATACATCACAATGTTCCACGTATCCCAGTTTCATCAGGAAACATAAAGTGGCTTTTGTAACTTTATCACATGAAAAGAAAAAAATGGACTCCCAAAACAGAGGTCACAGGCTCTCTCCTGAAATTCCGGGAGAAAAGAAAGTGGCAATTGGCCTTCAGGCGCTACGTTGTTGAACAAATGCCCAATCCTCAATATGCCCCTTACTTTGGTTTACCAATTAATGATTACAGAAGATGGATAGAAATTCAGTTTACGGAAGGTATTTCATGGGAAAATTTTGGCAAAAGTTGGCAGTTTGATCACATCGTACCAGTTACTTATTTTGATTATTCAAGAGAACAAGATCTTCGGCTTTGCTGGAATTTTATCAATATCAGGATTGACCTCATAGATTCCCGTGAGGAAAACAGTCATAAGATAGAGGTTCTGGCCGCTAAAGCCTATTTTGAAAATCTTCATAAAAAGACGGCATATGATCTGTGCCTTGATATGCTGAGTAAGATCAGGGATATTGAAATTTCTAACCTGGAAGGTGAGCCGATAATGGAAAATTTTATAGTAGATAATATGGACAGACTAAAGAAGCTCTCCACCTTATCAACAAATGAATTCAACCAGCTTAACTCCGGCTCCACCCTGGAAGACGTAATCCTGGAAAAAGAAATGCTAAAAAAATTCGGGTCTTAAATAGCCTTTATTAAGCTGTTATCAAATAGTACCTTTGTAAAATGTTTCAGAAATACGATGTTATAGTGGTAGGTGCCGGACATGCGGGCTGTGAGGCTGCCGCCGCCGCAGCAAATATGGGTAGTAGAGTCTTGCTTATCACAATGAATATGCAAACCATTGCCCAAATGAGTTGTAATCCGGCGATGGGAGGAATAGCAAAGGGCCAGATTGTGAGGGAGATTGATGCAATGGGTGGTTATAGCGGAATAGTGACTGATAAGAGTATGATCCAGTTTCGCATGCTCAACCGAAGCAAAGGACCGGCCATGTGGAGTCCGCGGGCACAAAGCGATCGTATGTTATTCGCTGCTACCTGGAGAGAAATGCTGGAGAATACCCCCAATCTGGATTTTTACCAGGATATGGTAAATTCTCTTATTATTGAAAATGGGGAAGCGAAAGGTGTTATAACGGGGCTTGGTCATGAGATAAGATCGGACGCTGTTGTACTAACGAATGGAACTTTTCTTAATGGTGTGATCCATATCGGCGAAAAGAATTTTGGTGGCGGACGTGTTGCTGAAAAAGCTGCTACCGGCATTACGGAGCAATTAGTATCTCTTGGCTTCGAAAGTGCAAGATTAAAAACAGGAACCCCGCCCAGGGTTGATGGCCGCAGCCTTGATTACAGCAAAATGGAAGAACAAACCGGTGATGAAGAAATGACCGGGTTTAGTTATGAGCCGCTTGAAAAACTTAAATCTTCCCAACAAAAGAGCTGTTGGATTACTTATACGAGCAACGAAGTACACGACATTTTGCGAACAGGTTTCGAGAATAGCCCCATGTATCAGGGACGAATAAAGGGCTCTGGTCCACGCTATTGTCCCAGTATCGAAGATAAGATCAATCGTTTTGCCGAGAGAGAAAGGCACCAGCTGTTCGTAGAGCCGGAAGGGTTTAATACAGTAGAGATATATGTTAATGGGTTTTCGACGTCTTTGCCGGAAGAAGTTCAATTGGCGGCTCTTAGACAAGTTCCGGGTTTTGAAAATTGTAAAATGTTTCGCCCCGGATATGCAATTGAATATGATTTCTTTCCACCAACACAGTTAAGGGCGAGTCTCGAAACCAAACGAATAAAAAAATTGTTCTTTGCGGGCCAGATAAATGGAACTACGGGGTATGAAGAGGCTGCCTGCCAGGGATTAATGGCAGGAATTAATGCTAATTTAGCTGTTAAAAACGAACAATCGTTAGTTTTGAAACGGAGCGAAGCATATATAGGTGTTTTAATCGACGACCTTATAAACAAAGGGACAGACGAACCTTATAGGATGTTTACAAGTCGCGCAGAATTCCGTACCTTATTGCTACAAGATAATGCTGACATGAGGCTTACAGAAATCAGCTATCGTCTCGGACTTGCCAGCCAACAAAGAATGGAGCGGGTTTTACTAAAAATAGAAAAGGTTGCAGAAGTGAAACAAATTTTGTTAACAACAAGTGTTGAACCTGCCGAAACAGAATCCTTTCTGAACAACGCTCAATCCTCACCATTGGTTGCCCGCCAAAAGGCCGGCCAACTACTGCTCCGGCCGAATATTAATCTGAAGCAAATGATCAAAGCTATTCCCTCGCTGCATGAAAAACTAGCTGGTTTCAGTGATGAGATTTTAGAGCAGGCTGAGATACAATTGAAATACGATACCTATATTGAGAAGGAAAAAGAGTTAGTAGGAAAAATGAGTCAATTGGAGAATCTCCCCATTCCTGAAAATTTCAACTATGATAAATTAGTTTCGCTGAGTAACGAAGCCCGGCAAAAATTCATGAAGATACAACCACGTACGCTTGGCCAGGCCAGCAGAATCTCCGGCGTAAACCCCAGCGATGTTCAAATATTAATGGTTTTTATGGGAAGGTAAATTTTTAATATAAAAAATATTTATAATGAGTTTAAACGTAAAATCGACTGATACCAAAGAAGGAATTTTCAAAAAGATTGATGAGTTTTTAGCTGCCAAAAATCTCAAAATTGCCAGAAAAGATGATCAACGGCCCTGGGGTGGATTTTTTGTAATTGAAGAAGGCGAAGCAGAAAACTTCATTGCAGCTTTTTTTCCTCATCTGAAAAAAGAAGATCTTACCATTTCCGGGAAACTGAGTCCTAAAATATTACTGGTAGCACCACAGAAAAGATTAAGCTGGCAATATCACCACCGACGTGCTGAGATCTGGAAACTGATTGGCGGAGAAGCTGCAGTTGTTACAAGCGATGACGATACAGAAAAGGCAATAAAGAACCTGGACCTTGAAGAAATTGTGAACTTAAAACAAGGCGAACGCCATCGTCTTGTTGGCCTGGATAATTGGGGTGTAATTGCTGAGATATGGCAGCACACTGACGCAGCCAATCCCAGTGATGAAGATGATATAATCAGGCTGCAGGATGATTTTGGAAGATAATGCTCTCTGAGAATTAAACTTAACCAATCAATTTCCTGGCATCGCTTTTTGCGACGCCAGGAAAATCCTGATATCGTTGAATGTAATTTCCGCAGGAAGGTTTTCTTTCAATATCGTATTACTCACTTCGCCATGAGCTATCACGGCATCACTGATGAGTTTTTGCTTATAAACCGGAACAAGTTCTTCCAACACAATTTCGCCGGATGAGATAAATGATGCCAGGTGGCCTTCAATTGTTCCCGTTGTAAAGCCACGTTCAGCGGCTATTTCAGAGATTGATTTTCCTTTCTTGTATAATTTAAGGGAAATGGCTTTCGTATTTTCTTTTTCCTCTTTTGTCTTCGGTTCCCTGATCTTTTCTTTTCTTTCTTTTTTTATCTTTTCCGGCCCATCTTCTTTTGTGTTCATATTTGTTGAGAGTCCATTTTCTGTGCAGTAGCTTTCTATGGCTTCCAATATTTCATCGCCATATTTATCAACTTTCGCTTTTCCAAAGCCTGAAATTTTTAAAAGATCTTTTTTGGTTAATGGCAGGTATGTAGACATTTCTTTCAACGTTGCATGGCTGGCCACCATGAAGATCGGCATGCCCGTGTCTTCGCAAATCATGTCGCGCCAGCGTTTCAACGTGTCATACAATGCTCCGTTTGCTCCATCGATGTATACTTGTTTTTTACCACTGGCATAACAGCTAAGGCTAAACTTCGGCAGTGAAAAACTTAATTTATGTTGCAAAAATGAAGTGACAGAAAAAGCCCCTTTGCAATATTGCAAATAATAATGACTGCTATATACGGCAAGCATTACCTGTTGTAAACACTCATTAATAATGACCGAAGTTTCTTTATGTTCTGTAAACAAAGTGTGTCTTTGGATATATGTTATGTAATCGGCAAACCTTGGCTCAAAATAATTTGCGGCATCGTTAATTCTTTTTTGAAGGGGAATATTTGATTCTATTTCTGCAAAATCTTTCATCAAAGAAGAAATGACACCGGTAAACTTCAAACCGAAAGACTGATCGGCATTCAACCGGTTGCGTAATTCCGAGATCCACGTAATTGCCTCTGTGTTTAATCTTCCCTGTTGTTGGCGGATGTGAAAATCAAGTTGGTCTGCTGCTGAAACCGGATCGGCGAACGAAAAAATATCGTCCAGCAAATGTTGCGTGAAAACCTGCCTTGCTCCGGCAAACCTTTCTGCCAATGATCCGCTATGAGAAAGCGATTGATGACCTTTTAACACATTTTCGTTGCTTAATATCGCGGTTGGCGGAATTTTAGACAGTAATACAATTCCTTCCAAACTTGTACATCGGCTAAAGGCGACATACACCTGTCCACTGCTGAAAGCCTGCCCGGCGTCAATCATTATTTTGTCGAAAGTAAGCCCCTGGCTTTTATGAATTGTAATTGCCCAGGCTAATCGTAAAGGGTATTGGGAAAACGTACCCACGACCTCCTGTTCCAGTTTGCCGTCAGTACGGTTAAGCACATATCGTGAATTTTCCCATGTTTCGGGTACTACTTCAATATCAAACCCATCGCATTCCACGATAACTTTTTCCTTTTCAAGAAATTTCACCACTCCGATCTTTCCATTGAAGAAACGCTTTTGTATTGCATCGTTCTTTAAGAACATTACCTGTGCGCCAACCTTCAAAATAAGGGAGGCATCGGCAGGGTAAATATTTTCCGGAAAATCATTTTCGATAACCGCATTATAAGTATAAGCGGGAGCGAGCAAACGCTGGATGTGCCGGTTGTTGATTTCGTCGGCCTGTCGGTTATGCGAAGACAATGTAATATATTTTTCATCATCAGATGACCTGAACCCCGGATCATAGCGCATATGCAGATCTTCAAAATCATCTGCATCCATATCGTTGTTCCGGATCTTATTCAATAGTCGCACAAACGAATCTTCTTTTTGGCGATATATCTTATTTAGTTCTATCAGCAACGGTGATTGCTCTTTTACCGCCACGCTATCGAAAAAAAACGGAGAGGCATAATATTCCTGTAGGATATTCCATTCATGTTGTTGAGCAACCGGTGGCAACTGGTACAGGTCTCCAATACAAAGTAGTTGCACACCACCGAAGGGTAAATGATAGTTTCGCCGTACACTTCGTAAAATAGTATCGATCGCATCCATCACGTCGCAACGTACCATGCTGATCTCATCAATGATCAATAATTCCATTTTACGAAGTAGTTGCTGCCGTTGCTTATTGAACCGTATCTTCCCAAGAAGTTCATCTTTATTGTTTTTTGTGGGAAGAAAAGGCTGAAACGGCAATTGAAAAAGGCTGTGCAACGTTACACCTCCGGCATTGATAGCCGCCACACCCGTAGGCGCGGCCACCACTACATTCTTTGTGCAATTTTCCTTCAGGTATTTGAGAAAGGTTGTTTTACCCGTTCCTGCTTTACCCGTTAAAAAGATATGCTCGCTTGTTTCCGTTACAAAACGGTAGGCCAATTCAAATATTTCATTCCTCTCGATAGTAGCCATAAATTGTTAGTTAGCCGCAGATTTCGCAAAATTCGCAGATAAGAAATGCCAATAAAAAATTGTTTACTTTTTGCAAAATTGCTTTAGCAATATTATCACAATTAAAATTAACCGAAAGGCAAAGTCTGATTCCGCTCAACTTTAATAAGTGATCGTTTGTTTGTGATGAACTTCTGTAAGTTTTTCGACAGGCTTCAGTTCTATCAATACTTTATTATTTGCCAAAGGCCAATCCTAAACCCTATATCCAACGTCACGGTCTCATAACAACAGACTGGCAATACTATTTTCTGATCGCACAGATAGGCCAACCTTTACAAGTTCACATTTTAATACGTGTTTATAAAGATTTTCAAATAGTCCGGCACCGGGTATATTATAAATCCTGAATATCGCTCCCCGAATTAAAAAAGTTATTTCATTTTCATCCATCATCATGGGTAATTATTATCTGCTAATTTTGCGAAATCTGCGGGTAAGTTATTCTGGCTTTCCAAGCAGAAGGATCTCCTCGATCTGGACCTCTGTCACATACTTTTTGTTGCCCTCCTTGTCCGTATAGCTCCGCGTTACGATCTTTCCTTCCACGGCTACTTCCTTTCCCTTTTTTAGAAATTTTTCGGCTATGTCAGCCAGCTTTCCCCACCCAATCACGCTATGCCATTGCGTTTCGGTTACCTTTTCGCCTTGCGTGTTCCGATAGGTTTCATTTGTGGCAATACTAAAATGCGCCAGTTTTTTTCCGGAATCAAAATTCTTGATATCCGGATCCGCACCCAGCTTACCGATCAATTGTACCCTGTTTCTTAATGAATACATCGTTCATGTTTTTGTTTGATAAAAATTATTTCTGTTGAAAGAAGCGCTGCTTTCTGTTTATAAAACAAATATCCGACGAGGGAAATATCAAGGCGGTGATTATCCCTTTATATACTTTTATATCCGGCTGTAAACGGATAAATTATTCAAAACAAAAAAATGTGAACATGAATGCTAAAGAAGAAAAAAAATGCCGTCATTGCGAGGCTGTTCTTAAAGGGAGGGCCGACAAAAAGTATTGCAACGATTTTTGCAGATCGGCACATAACAACACCCGGAAAAGCACCGTCGATCATTTTATCAGAAATACCAATAACGCCCTGATAAGAAACCGGAGGATACTTGAGAGCTTTTTGAACGGGACATCCGGAACAAAAAAAGTAGCGCGCGAAAGGCTCGTTCATGCCGGCTTCCAGTTTAAATATCTTACACATACCCACCTTAACAGGAAAAAGCGCCTCCTTTATTTTTGTTACGACTTTGGTTATATGCCACTGGAAAATGATCATTTTCTGATAGTAAGACGAAATGATCCGTAACTATTTAACCGTTAAATTTGAAGATAAAATACATTCATGTCAACACTCGCTGTCACCATCATTCAAACAAGATTGTTCTGGGAAAACGTCGCGGCCAATTTGCAGATGCTTGAAGAAAAGATCAACAGTATTCCGGAGAAAACTGAGATTGTTGTACTCCCGGAAATGTTCAGTACCGGGTTTAGTATGCAGCCGGAAGTATTTGCCGAGACAATGGATGGCGAAAGCGTAGAATGGATGAAGTTCATAGCAAAAAAAAACAACATCGTTTTAACCGGAAGCCTCATCATCAAGGAAAACGACCGGTATTTTAACCGACTGCTCTGGATGTTGCCCAATGGGCAATATGGTTTTTATGATAAACGTCATTTGTTTGGATTTGCAGGGGAAGATAAACATTATTCGCCCGGCAATAAACGATTGATCGCGTCGGTAAAAGGATGGAGAATAAACCTGCAGGTCTGCTATGACCTTCGTTTTCCTGTTTGGTCGCGCCAGCGTTTGCAGCAAAATGAGCAGCAGGAAATGTTGCCAGAATACGATTTGCTGATCTATGTGGCCAACTGGCCAGAGCGTAGAAGCCACGCATGGAAAACCTTGTTATGTGCGCGTGCCATCGAAAATCAATCTTATGTTGTTGGTGTCAATCGCGTGGGAAATGACGGCACGGATATCAGTCACAGCGGAAACTCGATGGTAATAGACCCTTTGGGAGAAGTGCTTTATCACAACGCAGATGACGAAGATATTTTTACGATCACTTTGGAAAAAGAACATCTTGAAAATGTTCGGACAAAATTTCCTTTCTGGCAAGATGGGGATCTGTTCAAAATAGAAGGTTGATAATAAGAATTTATTTTGTACAATGAAAGATCATGTATTTGACAACATCCATTTTTTTATCGCGGCCTTTCAATAAAGCGTCGTAGCTGGTGCCAATATAAATGTCCGGCGGAATACCGGTTCCTTTAGCTGTAGTGTGATTGTATTGAATGAGCCGGAACAACGGCAAGCGCACGCGCATATGTGTGTTGGGTAAAGTAATATCCGGTATCATGATACCGCTGTTCCCATACCAGCCGCCACCGGTATTTTCACCTATCAGTTTGATTCCTTGCTGCCCCTTTATCGCATTGCAAAAAAGAGCCGCCGCAGAAAATGTTGGTCCGTTGGTCAATACGTATACATTCCCGTTGTAGCCGAGATTTTGTTTGGGCATGTATAATTTTCTTTCCAGCAGCCCGAGATGATAAAATCCATCTTTTCTTTTGCTGCTTATAAAAAGCATCTCGATGTTATTGAATATTTTTCCTTTGATATATTTCGTATACGGCGCAAGACTTCGGGAAACCGTGTATAAAGTATCCGCAACTTTGAAAGGCTGCCGCGAAACGTATTTCGTAAGTAATGTAGATAGCCCTACTCTTCCACCGCCATTGTTTCGAAGGTCTATCACAAGATGAGGAATATTTTTATGCCTCATTTCGCGAAATGAACGCCTGAAGAACCGGCGCAGATGACCTTTTGTAAAACCGTTCAGGGTCATCGTGGCAAACTTGCCCGAACTGTCAATTTCGAAGGAACGGTATTGTAAAAGCCTGTTTACTTTTGGACGCGTTGGAGCACGCTCCCTTTTTACAAGAGAATCTTTTTGAGTGGTATCTCTTACCGGTGCAAATAACGGAACAATGGCTGTTTTATTTTTGCCCCAACTGTCAATGTAATCTACCTTGTAGGTTTTTGAAAGGCCAAAAATAGCCCTGTGAAAATAGGGGAAATTAGCACTCAGCCTGATATAATTGTTATTCGTTTCATAACCGTCTTGTGGAAGATAATCAAACATCTTGCTGATGATCGTCTGATTAGGAACTCCGTTGATGGCAGTCACCAATATTCCTCTTTTAAAAATGCTGTCTTTAGAATGAAGGTTACCAATCACCGCCATTGTATCGTTCCAAACCTTGAAGAACAAAGGAAATGAAGGAAATTTTTTACCCTGCACCCACTTCACATATTCTTTGCTAAAACTCACGCTTGTATGCCCGCAATGAATTTTTTGCACCAGTGGCGCAAGTATCTGCCAGGCAAACTGTTGCTCATTCATACTATCGGGAATTGCGCGGAAATATTTATCAAAATACATATCCATGCTATCTTTCGGGGTGTACCAGTATAATGCAGCATGTTTCGTTTCAAGGATATTTCGCAATAACGTATAATCTTTTTGCAGTGCGGCCTTTGGGAATTTCTTATTAGGATCGTAATTACTTTTATTCACCGCGCAGGATACAAACAAAATACAGGTTGCCAGAAAAATTGCGGTAAATGATCTGTTCATTTTAATAAATGCAGCTAAGATATTTAACTTAAAACGGTCGTGTAGCAATTTAACAGATGCTTTATTTTGAAATTACAGAGCCTGTAAATCTGAACCCGTCAACCTTATGGATGGTAGATAACCTTCCATAAGGTTGACAGCAGCAATCATTTCATGTGATTCCATCCCTGCGCAACCAGCGCATGTTTGTTTCCGCCGCGCGTGATGATATTTTTTCCTTCCGCTGCTTCCGTCATGTAGCCTATGATACTGATGGAAGGATTTACTTTTATCTTTTCAAAATCGTTTTGCGACACGGTAAATAACAATTCATAATCTTCGCCGCCGCTTAATGCGCAGGCTGTCGGATCCAGTTGAAGCTTATAAGCAAATTCTTTTGCTTCGTCGTTCAAGGGAAGCTTGTCTTCATACAAAACACAGCCTGTATTGCTTTGCTTACAAATATGCAGCAGCTCACTGCTGAGTCCGTCGCTGATGTCCATCATACTTGTGGGCATGATATCGGCTTCCGAAAAATATTCTACGATGTCTTTTCTGGCCTCGGGTTTTAGCAAACGCCCTACGATGTAGGCCTGCCCTTCAAGGTCAGGTTGCGCACCGGTAGTTTCGAATATTTTCTTTTCTCTTTCCAAAATTGTCAATCCTAAAAAAGCGCCGCCCAACTCGCCGCTAACGCAAATGAGATCGTTGGCTTTAGCGCCATTGCGCGTCACATATTTATCCGGAGTTACCTCGCCGATAGCGGTAATGCTGATAACAAATCCGCGTTGTGAAGTGCTGGTGTCGCCTCCAACAAGATCAACATTATAGGCTTCGCAAGCTGCGTAAACGCCGGCATAGAATTCGTCCAAGGCCTCTACGCTAAAGCGATTGCTGAAAGCAAGGCTGATGACGATCTGCGTAGGCGTTGCGTTCATCGCGTAAATATCGCTGATGTTTACAACAACTGATTTATATCCGAGATGCTTCAGCGGTGTGTACGACAGGTCAAAGTGAATACCTTCCAGTAACAGATCGGTACTTATGACCGTTTGTTTGCCAAAATGATCAATTACAGCCGCATCGTCACCCACACTTAAAATGGTGGACGCATTTTTTGTTTCATTATTTATGGTGAGATGATCTATCAGACCAAATTCTCCCAGGGACGATATTTCCGTTCTTTCTTCCATATGATTTTTTTGTTGCCTGCAGATGACGGTGTTTTCGCGGATCGCATTTGCGCTTTTCATTGCGAAGAAAGATGCAATCCTTTTATGATTTTGAAATTGCTTCATTCATCTAAATGAGGTACAAATTTTCTTACCTGCTAAACTGCGCTATCTGATGTTTTTTAATTCATTTTTATTTTCCAGAGAAATTTTCCATTTTCTTTCCAGAATTTGACGCTGCCATTATAACTATTAACATCTGTTTGCTTTGTTTCATTGTATCTTGTTTTGTCTTTAATGTGATCGCTGAAAAAAAAGATCATCCTGTTACTGTCAGCAATTTTAAAGATCGTGGTCAAATATGGAAAATCATTGAACACTTCATAATATTTCGTTCCCTTGCTGATAAAATCTTCTTTCGATGTTGGCCATCCGCCCTGTTCGATCCTGAAGTCTACGATTCTGTCAAAAATAAGCACAGAGGGCGTTTCCCGCAATTGCTTTTTCTTGCTTTTGGGGATGTAGGTAAAGTTTCGGCAGCTGATCAACAATATTGCTCCGGCAACGAAAAACAGAATTATAGTTTTCATTACTTTATTTTTCAGATTAAACGGTCGTGGCTAACCCCCCCCCATTTAATAAGCCAAGCAGTTCATCGTGGATAACCCCATTGGTGGCGATGATTTGCGGTTGATGCGGGGAAAAAGGATTTCCGGAAAAATCTGTCACTTTTCCGCCGGCTTCTTCCACGATCAGAAAACCAGCGGCGCTGTCCCATGGCTGCAAGTGATGTTCGTAAAATCCATCAAACCTTCCTGCGGCAACCCAACACAGATCAATGGCTGCGCTGCCAAGCCTTCTTACGGCGACTCCGTTTCTGACCAGCTGTTCGAATATGCCCAGGGGTCCATTCGGCATATCATGGTATGTATATGGAAAACCGGTAACGAGGCAACTTTTGATAACTTCTTCCTTTTTGCTTACAGCAATTTTCTTATCGTTCAGTGAGGCGCCAAAGCCATGTTGTGCAAAATAAAATTCGTTCATGAGGGGATTGTAAACGGCGCCCATGATTATTTTACCACCTTTTTCAATACCGATACTCACGCAACAGATTGGAATGCCGTTAGCAAAATTTACTGTGCCGTCAATCGGATCGATGATCCACTTATATTCGCTGCCCGTAATGATCTCTCCGCTTTCTTCACTCAGGATAAAATGATCGGGGTAATCACTCTGAATTATTTCTATGATCGCCTTTTCTGCGGCATGATCCGCTTCCGTTACAAGGTTGTTTACACCCTCCTCCTTGTTCGATATTCTAAAATTGCCGTTGAAAAAATGAAGCAACTGTTCTGCCCCTGCGTTTACGGCATTGATGAGCGTGGTTTTTAACATGCTGCAAAGATAGCCACAGATTATACAGATTTTCGCAGATTTTCATTCCCCCCATGTACTTTCTTATGCAATCCTTGTGTTGTACGAGGTAATCTTATGTTGCTTTAACAATAACTAACATGCAATTGCTTCCCTGCTCAACACTACAAATTGAAGATCTGTCACATCGACAAAAATATCGACGTCATCCGCGAAATCTGCAGGAAATAATCGTCTTTTGTAAAACCAACAACCACGCCCATCATTTGCAACTATCTATTATCATAGTAAATTATAATGTAAAGTACTTCCTGGAGCAATGTCTTTATTCGGTGATAAATGCGTGTAAAAGTATTGAAGCAGAAATTTTTGTGGTGGATAACAATTCCAGTGACGGTAGCGGAGAATATCTTGTATCAAAATTTCCGCAGGTAAAATTCAGGTGGAACACAGATAACCCCGGTTTTGGAAAAGCCAGCAACAGCGCGCTTTCCGAAGCCACCGGTGAACGGATACTGTTTTTAAACCCTGATACTATATTGCCGGAAGATTGCCTTGTGAAGTGCCTTGATTTTTTCCGCCTTCATCAGGATTGCGGCGCTTTGGGTGTACGAATGATCGACGGTAGCGGCCGCTTTTTGAAAGAAAGCAAACGATCCTTTCCTTCGGCAACGGCGTCGTTTTACAAGATCATCGGACTGGCAAAAATTTTTCCAACATCAAAAACGTTCGCCGCGTATTATGCCGGGCATTTACCGGAAGATAAAAATAATCCCACCGATGTGTTATCCGGCGCATTTATGATGCTGGATAAGCGAATGGCTGATGCGACAAAAGGGTTTGATGAAGATTTTTTCATGTATGCAGAAGACATCGACCTTAGTTTTCGTATTCAGAAAGAAGGAAAAAAGAATTACTATTTCGCGGATACCACGATCCTTCATTTTAAAGGAGAAAGCACGCAAAAATTATCTGCAGATTATATCAAACATTTTTACGGTGCCATGGAACGCTTTGTGGCAAAGCATTACAGGAACCAGCAAATGAAATTATTTTTTACCGTTGCCGCGATAAAAGGAAATAAACTTTTCGCGTCACTCGTTCTTTCAATAAAAAAACTATTTTCAAAAAATAAAGGAATAGGAAGCAATCTTGCTACAGCGATCATTGCTTCGCAACCGGATTTTGATGAAGTGATCCACCTTGTTAAATATGCAAAAATACCGGTGGCGATTACGGGAAGGATAACAGTTGATATTACCGACCAGGAAAATAATATCGGGAATATCGCTGTAATAAGAACAATCGTTGCAGATAAAAAAATCGGGCAGATCGTTTTCTGTGAAGCAGCCATCAATAACAAAACAGCCATCGGGTTAATCCAACAATTGCCGGCCACAACCAGTTTCTTATTTCATGCTTCCGGAAGCGGCAGCATTGTTGGCAGTAATGAAAAAAACACGCGTGGAATTTTTATCGCTAAAGAGCAGGCAATAAGCTGTAAAGAAACTGTGTGACTGTTTTTTCCAAACCATCATCATTTATTTCCGGGAAATCCGGAACGAAATTCTCCGCTTCTGACAGAACAGCCTTTAATAAAAATGACGATTGTGCGTTGGTAATAAACATCTTTTTTTTCGATAAAGACGCGGCAAGATATTCCTGTTCTGTTTGTCCGGGTGTGGCTACCAGGGCGGCTTTCTGTTTTAACGTCACAAGATCCATTATGCTGGAATAGCCGCTTCTGCAGATCACGATTTTTGACTGTGAAATAAGGTTTGATAATTCGTCAGCAGGAAGGTGGTTGAAAAATAAAATCCCGGGATGATACGTCACCGGAACATCGTTTTCCTTGGGTAAACCACGGACGATCGTAACTGATAATCTTTTTTCCAAAAGCAATCTTTCTGATTGCTTCACCAGTATCTCTTCGAAGATCGTTCGCTGCGGTTCCGGACCAGAGAGTACGCAAAGAATGTCGACCGTCTTTACTACATCATTTTTTTTAAATCTTGATAATGGGCCAAGGTATTTCACAGGAACAGCCGGCAACTTTTTAGGGTGCGATAAGATACCAGCAAGATTTTTTTCGCCGGCAGCATCAGGCACCCAGCATTCATCAAACCGGTTAATAAACCGGTAATGTATTTTTTGAGCGATCTTATTCAAAAAGGGATAGCCGGTTTCAATATGCAATTGGTGCGTGATGTAAATGCTCTTCACATTTTTATGTTGCAAACCGAACCTGTTATCGGAAATCACAGCATGTATCTTATAAGCTTCGATTGCCTTCGCGAGCCATTTTCTTTCATACCTTATCGTCTTCATGATCCGCGGTGCTTGTAGCAGCATTTTGGTAAGAAAAGTGCCTTTTTTGCCTGGATAGGCAATCTTATAGCCATTTAACGATAAAAAATTAAGGTTGGGGAACTCTTTTTGTAATATTTTTTTTGTTGCGCCATCGGCTGCTATAAATACAGAAACGTGATGTTTTAATAATATATGAATGATTGGAATACAACGGGTAGCATGGCCAAGCCCCCAATCGAGCGGAGCTATAATAACGCTGGGAAAAACCGGGCCGGTGTAAATATTTTCTTCATTCATTAAGCGGTACAATATTTATTTGTGAAAATAGTTTAAATTGTAACGAGTTTATATGCAAAAATTGATAAAAATATCATCGTTGCTGGTGATTCTGGCTGTTTTGATCGCGAGCTGTTCCTCTACCCGAAATGGGTACTCATCGAAAGGTGGAAGGGGTTGCGGCTGCGAAAGCAAGCGAGGAATGGTGGGTTATTAAGCAACAATTAATTTGTATTAATGAACAAATCCAATCGTGATTTACTAGTGATGTTCAAGCAGGAATTAATGACGCCTCAGGCTATGGAGCATGAGGTATCGTTGCTGCATGAAATGTTGTTTATGGTAGAACGCCTGGATAATTTCGTAAAAGCCCACGAAATAATCGACCTCAACAAATACAAGATCATCAGCCAGTCTATTGCTATCAAGAACATCATCCGTCAGCAAAAAGACAAACCGTTTGTATTTCTAAACAATAAGAATTAATCAACTGAGCTTCGAAAGCGCATTGCGCAATTTTTCAATCACCACCGGAATATCTTCTTTTTTACAACAGCCCACACTTAGTCTGTACCAGCTGCTTTCCTTGCCCGCGCCAAAATATCCAAAAGGAACAAGTGCAAGCTTTGCTTCGTTTAAAATATAGGCCGTTACTGCTTCCTGGTTGGCGATAACTGTTCCCTCGGTAGTTTTTTTGCCTGCCAGGTCTATTTGTACCGTAAGATAGATTGCCGCCTGCGGGGCAATGGCATCTACGGCAAAACCTTCTTTTTTCAATTGTAAAAAACCCTCCGCCAGATTGGTGAGCCTGTAAGAGATTTCTTTTTTGAATTGGGTGAAGTAAGTTGACAGCGCTTCTTTTTGTGTAAGGAACTTTGCCACAGCTTTTTGTTCTGCCATGGGCGCCCATGCGCCCACATGGCTATTGATGCCGCGCATCTTAACGATCACTTCTGCCGGACCCATCGACCAACCCACCCTAACGCCGGTTGCTGCGAATGCTTTGCTGATGCCGTCGATGAAGATGGTATAATTCTTCATTTCCGGGCGCAACGTTACCGGATTGTGGTGAATCGTATTTCCGAAAGTTAATGTCCAGTAGATCTGGTCGTACATCAGGTATAATTTCTTTTCGCCTTCGCTGCGGGTTTTGTTTTCTTCGATCACCATGTCGCAGATAGCTTCCAGTTCTTCTCTTGTAAAAGTTGTACCGGTTGGATTAAGCGGTGAGCAAACAGCAATAAGCGAAGCGCCTTTGATGTGTGGCTTTATCTGCGCAGCCGTCGGCATAAAATTATTTTCACGGGAAGCTTCGATCACAACATGCTCCCCCTCGTTAAAGTGAACGTAATGGTTATTGTTCCAGCTTGGCACGGGATAGATCACTTTATCGCCTTTATCAACAATAGCGCGAAATGCAGAATAGATAAGCGGACGGCCACCTGCGGCGATCAATATTTCCTGCGGTGTGTAATCCAGGTTTTCGTTTTCTTTCAAAAATTCGGCAACGGATTTACGCAGGTCCGGTTCGCCTTCGGAAGCCGGGTAAGTTGTATAGCCGCTTTTGTAGGCTTCCACAATCTCCTGTTGTAATTGAGCCGGAATAGGAAACACGGAAGAGTCAAAATCACCGATAGTATAGTTATATATATGATCCCCGTTCTTTATTTTTTCTTTTACAGCAGCACCCAGGCGTACAATTTCGGAACCGATCAATGTTTCAGCGAGGCGACTGAGTTTAAGTGAACCCATAATTCGAATTTTAGATTTTTGCGAGATGGCGCAAAAGTAAATCTAAAAATTCAAGGCTCAAAGTTCAAGGTTGGCGCCTCAGGCTTTGAACCTTAATGTTTGGGCATCGTATTTCTTGCAAAAATTGACTTGTCACAATCGCCGCTGAATATTATATTTACCAAAAGTAGATTTTTCAGGTAGTTGCCGCCATAATAGCTAAAAGCGTGTACTTTAAAAATGCTTGGTTACATTTGCATCAAACTGACTGATCACGGATTTTGTTCACCCACAACAAGTTTACTGAGAAACTATGTTCAATCTAATACTCTTTGGCCCTCCGGGCAGTGGAAAAGGTACGCAAAGCGAAAAGCTGATTGCCAGATATGGTCTTAAACATTTGAGTACCGGCGATCTGTTGAGATCGGAAATCAGCAGGCAAACATCTTTGGGCCAGGCGGCGAAAAACTTCATGGATAAGGGCGAACTCGTTCCGGACGAAGTTGTAATCGGAATGATCAGCTCTTCATTGGATGAAAATCCTGGTGTGGCGGGCTTTCTCTTTGACGGCTTTCCTCGCACTTCTGCACAGGCCGAAGCGTTGGATAAATTGCTACAATTAAAAAAAGAATCCATCGGTGTAATGCTTGCGCTTCATGTAACCGAGGAAGAACTGGTTAAGCGGTTATTGAAAAGAGGCGAAACCAGCGGCCGAAGCGACGATAACAATGAGAATGTGATCCGCAACCGCATCATCGAATATCAGAATAAAACAGCTGCCGTGGCGGATTATTACCAACAATTCAATAAAGTAGTGATGGTGGAAGGCGAAGGCACAATCGAAGAGATCTTCAATGACCTTTGTGCCGAAATAGACAAAAGGATAAAATGATCACTCATACGAAAAGCAGGCCCGGCCTGCTTTTTTAATTTTTGCCACATGAACGAACAGCTTGCTTTTTTGCGGGAAGGGCAATTTTTATTGCTTGAAAAACTGGCGCCCGACACGCCGGCAAACTGGGGTGTAATGAACGCGCAACAAATGACGGAGCATGTTCGCGACTTCTTCAATATTTCCAGCGAAAAAGTGAAAATGGAACTACTTACACCGCAAGAGCATCTTCCAAAATACATCGAGTTTTTGTATAGCGACAAAGCGTTTCGCGAAAACACCAAGGCTCCGGAATCCATATTAGGAAAGGAAGGATTGCCATTGCGTCAGCCGGATCTGGCTACCGCCAAAGCAAAGCTGAACGACTCAGTAAATGATTTTATTGATTATTTTAAAAATGATCCAGAAATAAAAACCATGCATCCGGTTTTCGGCCCACTCAATTTTGAACAATGGGTTCGGCTACACCATAAGCATGTGATGCACCATTTAAGGCAGTTTGGATTGGTGGAGCGAAGATAAATAAAGTGACTTGAAAACCTGTTTTTATTTAGCCATTCAACGATATCATCAAACTTATATTGCCTGTATAAATAGAGATTATTAAAGAGGAAAGAAGTTCATTATTATCGGTGATATAATAACATTGCCTTGTTTTAAACATCCGCATCAGACACGTTAATACTCTTGAGATTTTCAAGACGGGTTAAAATCTCCCTTACGGCGCTTTCACTTTTCTCGTTTACAAAAAACCCAGGTCATCCTCACTGGTTAACATCGTAATTCAAGGGCCTCTCAATAATAAAATGTTAGCTGATCTTCAAAAGTTTTGAAGATTTCACCATTGGGGTTGATTATTCGCCGAACGCGCACAAATACGTTCCTATTTTCCACACTCCCCTTCCGTCCAGCTTTTCACGCCTGCACACTTTGCTACGCCCGCGTTGCTGTATGTTTTTCCATCGCAGCCGCATACCGGCTTGTATTCCATCGTTGTCATGCAATCTTTGATTGCTTCGCCTTTGCAGGCATTATCGGATTTTGTGGTTTTGCAGGAAACCGCGGCAAATGTGATGATGGAGATGAATAAATATTTCATAAGGGAAAATTTAATGATAAATAAAACCAGACAGGCTTTATAAATGTATAATGCTAAGCGATCTAATATAAAACTACAGTTTTCTTTTCATTCCTTAGCTTTGTCGATACAATTGGCCAATATGAATAAATTAGGGAACTACGTTACCGGAAGCTGGATCGAAGGCGATGGCGAAGGGCAACTTTTATACAATGCCGTGACCGGGGCGGCTATCTCCAGCGCTACTTCCGATGGACTGGATTTTGAATCTATTTTGAATTACGCCCGCGAAAAAGGCAATCGTGCCTTGCGCAAAATGACCTTCCAGGAACGCGGAAGAATGTTGCGCGCACTCGCGCTGCATTTAATGGATCACAAAGAAAAATTTTACACCATCAGCTATCAATCCGGCGCCACAAAAATTGACAGCTGGATCGATATCGAAGGCGGCATCGGCAATCTTTTCTCCAATGCATCGCTGCGCAGAAAATTGCCCGACGAACCGTTTTGCCTCGACGGCGATCCGATAGTACTCAGCAAAGGCAATACTTTTATGGGACATCATATACTGGTTCCTAAAGAAGGTGTGGCCATCCACATCAATGCCTATAATTTTCCTGTTTGGGGAATGCTGGAAAAAATCGCGGTAAATTTATTGGCCGGCATTCCGGCGGTTGTAAAGCCCGCCACCGTTACATCTTATTTAACGGAAGCGGTCGTTCGCGAAATTATCTCATCTAAAATTTTGCCGGAAGGTGCATTGCAGTTGATTTGCGGAAGCGCCGGCAATATCCTCAATTTTGTAAATTCGCAAGATGTGGTAACCTTTACCGGATCCGCAACGACGGGTTTGAAATTGAAATCGCATCTCACAATTTTAAGCGAAGCCGTTCCGTTCAATATGGAGGCTGATTCGCTGAATTGCATTGTGCTTGGCCCCGATGTGACGCCCGACAAACCAGAATGGGATATTTTCGTTCGCGAAGTAAAAAAAGAAATTATTGTAAAAGCCGGACAAAAATGTACAGCTATTCGCAGAATATTCGTTCCGGAAAATAAAGTGGAAGAAATGTCGCGCGCCATCGCAAACGAACTCGACAAAACCGTTGTTGGCAACCCGTTAAATGAAAAGGTACGAATGGGCTCCTTGGCCGGACAAGGGCAAAGAAATGAAGTTCGCAGCCAGGTTCAAAAATTATTGGCGTCGTCGCAGATCATTTACGGTTCGCTGGATAGCGTTGCGGTGTTGGATGCTGATGCGACAGAGGGCGCGTTTTTGAGTCCGATGCTATTGCTCAATGAAAATCCTTTCACCACCGAGGCTTCACACAATGTGGAAGCGTTCGGTCCGGTAAGTACGATCATGCCTTATAAAACAATCGATGATGCGATCGAGCTGAGTAAAAAAGGAAAAGGAAGTTTGTGTACAACGATCGTCACCGCGGATGCGGCGGTTGCGAAAGCATATGTTTTAGCCGCAGCCACGCATCACGGAAGAATATTGGTGCTCAATGAAGAGTGTGCGAAAGAAAGTACCGGTCACGGTTCTCCGCTGCCGTTACTCGTTCATGGCGGCCCGGGCAGAGCCGGCGGTGGCGAGGAAATGGGGGGCCTCCGTGGAATCAGGCACTACCTGCAACGAACGGCCATTCAGGGTTCGCCCACGATGATCACAGCCATCAGCAATGTTTACCAGGCAAATGCAAAAGGCGTTGATCCGGGAAAACATCCGTTTAAAAAATATTTCGAAGAACTTGTCATCGGTGATCAGATCGTTACAGAAAAAAGAATCATTACTTCAGAAGACATTGATAAATTTGCAGCGTTGAGCGGCGATCAGTTTTATGCGCATCTGACATCAACAGATTTTACCGGAACGATGTTTGAACAACAAGTAGCACATGGGTATTTTATCATGAGCGCTGCCGCAGGGTTGTTTGTGGATAGTTTTGAGAAAAATCCGGTACTGCTCAATTACGGCATTGATGAGTTAAGGTTCACGAAACCGGTTTATCCGGGTACATCCGTTTATATCCGTTTCAGCTGCAAAGAAAAAATTGCGCAGGAGCAGAAAGAACAAAATCCGGAAGTGCCTTTTATAAAAGGTCAGGATATTCCAAAGGGAATTGTGAAATGGTTAGTGGAAATATTTGATGATGCGGATGAAACAGTTGGCGTGGGAACGATCCTTACAATGGTTCAAATGAAAAATAAAATATAAATCAGCATGATACAACAAATTAAAGATGGACATGTAAATTCTGAAACACACAATGGAATTACAACAATAGAATTCTTTCATCCTCAAAGCAATTCTTTGCCGGGTAAAATACTGGAAGAACTTACCAAAGAAATTCATTTTGCGGGAACACATAACGAAACTAAAGTAATCGTTTTGAAAAGCAGTGGCGACAAGACTTTTTGTGCCGGTGCTTCTTTTGAAGAACTACTACAGATCGGTAATGAAAAAGAAGGATTTGAATTTTTCAGCGGCTTTGCAAATGTGATCAATGCGATGCGCAAATGCCCTAAGCTGATCATTGCCCGTATACAGGGAAAATGCGTTGGCGGCGGCGTGGGAATTGCGGCCGCAGCAGATTATGCGATTGCGCATAACAATTCCGATATCAAGTTAAGCGAACTTGCTTTGGGAATCGGGCCGTTTGTAGTGGGTCCGGCGGTAGAAAGAAAAATCGGTATTGCTGCGTTCAGTGCGTTGGCCATCGACGCCACCATGTGGCGCAACAGCGAATGGGCAAAAAGAAAAGGACTCTTTGCGGAAGTGCATGAAACGATTGAGAACCTGGACGAATCAGTATCAAGGCTGGCGCATTCACTGGCACATTCCAGCCCGATAGCAATGTCGGAATTAAAAAAGATTTTTTGGAAAGATACAGATCATTGGGATGAACTGTTGAAGACGCGCGCAATGATCAGCGGCAGAGAAATAATTTCTGACTTTTCAAAGGAGGCGATTAAAAAAATAAAATTAAAATAATCAAACGGCGGTCAAATTTTGACCGCCGTTTGATTATATAAAATATAGTTGAGTGTTTTCAATAGAAATATTTTCTGAATTAGTTGAAGTCGTACACACGATGTGATTCTGAAAAAAAGAAATGCTGGAAGGCGCCTTTCAATTTGTCTTTCCACGAAAGATTTTGCTGGTAGCGGTTTTCGAAATATTCCGCCTGCATGATCTTCATTTTTACCAGCACCAGTCTGCCGGCAGTTATTTTACTGTAATTGCTGATGCTTAGAAAACCGCCGTCCTCATCGTCTACGATCGTAGCCTTGCCACTCAATAGAATGCGGCAATCGGTTCCTTTTTTATAATAATCAAGATAGGCATAAAACGATCTTTCGATGCTTTGGGCGTAGTCGCCCGTGCAGGAAGTGAAGAACCAGATATAACCGTCATCTTCAACTTTTAAAGTCTGGATAACATTGTTGGGCAGCTGTAATTCAGAATTGATTTCAGATTTGAAAAGAGCGACTCTGATGTCTTTTACCTTTTCCTGAATGAAAGATAAGTTTTCGTCTTGATAAATCATAGCGCGTGTTTTTAGGTAGTAATTAAAATTCAAAGGGTATACCAGATTAATTGGAGATACGATTTTTATCCCGCATAAGTTTTTCTTCGGAATTATTGGAGGCTTTTCGTGGAAGTTATTGCCCAGGATGAGAAGGATTTCAGAAAATACAATGAAAAGTTTACATAAATGCACTAGGCATAAAAATTTCATTGGAATAGCAAGCGCTATAAATGTAAAAAGTATTTTTTGCAATCAATAGCAATGTTGAAAACTTACATTTTAAAAAAATCCTCCAGGATGAAAGAAGCCATTGATGTTGTAGAGGAGTTATCGGAATCCACGTTAAAAAAAATAATCAGGGATCCCGTTAAAACAGCTGAGGCTGTGAACCTTATATACGTATCGGATAGCGATAAAGGAATTTTACGCAAGAAAACAGGCCGCCGGTTCACCTATATTTTCGGCGGAAAAATGCTCAGAGAAAAGTTGCAGCTCGAACGCATAAAGAGCCTTGTCATTCCTCCCGCATGGGAAGAAGTGTGGATCTGTGCATTGCAGAACGGGCACCTGCAGGCTACAGGGCTGGATATAAAACGACGAAAACAATATCGTTATCATCCCGCATGGAACGCTTTGCGTAATCATACAAAATTTTACAGGCTGCTGCAATTTGGAAAATTACTGCCAACGATAAGATTGCAGGTAGAAAAAGATCTCGCAAGGACCGGACTTCCGCAGGAGAAAATCTTAGCCACGATAGTAGCGTTAATGGAACGCACTAACATCCGCGTCGGAAACAGTGTTTACGAAAAATTGTATGGCTCGTTCGGCCTCACCACGTTAAAAGATAAGCATGTCAATATCAGGGGCGGAAACGTCACTTTTTCTTTTAATGGAAAAAAGGGCGTTCACCATCATATCAATTTGAAGAATAAGAAATTGGCAAATATTGTCCGCAAATGCAAGGATATTCCCGGCAAGGAACTTTTTCAATATTATGATGCCGAAGGCAGGCACCACAGCATAGATTCCGGAATGGTGAATAATTATATAAAAAACATTTGCGGCGAAGACTTTACTGCAAAGGATTTCAGAACCTGGGCCGGCACGGTAAATGCATTTTTGGCTTTTAAAAAACTCGGGCTTGCAGAAACAGATACGGAAATAAAAAAAAATACGGTGGTGATGCTGGACAAAGTAGCAGAACATCTGGGAAACACCAGGACGGTCTGTAAAAAATATTATGTGCATCCCTTGATAATTTCTTTGTATGAAAACAAAAGCATCACCAAATATTTTGATCAACTGGATAAAATAGAAGTGGACGACAACAAAGCAAATCTGACGGCAGAGGAACAATCCATCATGAAAATATTATCAAACAATTAAAACCCCAACGGAATGGAAATGATCATTATGGTTATTAAATATGGTGGCGAAATGGTAAACATTACTATTATACCGGAAGAAAATATTGCAGGCACAATTTACCCGGTAGAGCTTAACGAAAAGTATGCATTTACACTTTTACACAATGAAGAAGATGAATTTAGTGTTATGAAAGAAGGCAACGCGATCGTACCGTTTGTGGAAGCGGAACTACTGGAAAAAATCATCAAGCAATTGCGGTATGAGTTGCGATATGCGGCGTAATTGTCCGAATGAGGATTGACACGATTAAAATTTACATAATTTAAATATTTATCATGAGGCCACTTTGGACAGGTGCAATTGGATTTGGGCTGGTTAATATTCCGGTCAAACTTTTCAGCGCCACAGAATCAAGCAATCTTGATTTGGATATGCTGGACAAGAAAGATCACAGCCATATTAAATTTCAGCGCATCAACGAAAAAACCGGAAAGGAAGTGAAATGGGAAAACATTGTAAAAGGAATGATGATCGGTGGTAAATACGTGGTGTTAGATGATAAGGATTTTGAGAAAGCGAGTGCCGTCAAAACAAAACTGATCGAGATCACCGATTTTGTAAAGCAAGACGAAATCGACAGTATTTATTATGAAATGCCTTATTACCTGGCGCCGGAAAAATCCGGCGCACGGCCATACGCTTTGCTTCGTGACGCGTTGGCCAAAACCGGCAAAGCCGGAATTGCCAGCTTTGTGATGCGAAATAAAGAGCACCTGGCTATTCTGCGGGTTTCTGGTGATGCCATTGTTTTAAACCGCATCCGTTTCCAGGAGGAAATACGCGATACTACAGGGTTGGAGCTTCCCAAAACTTCGGCAAAACCGGCAGAATTGAAGATGGCAATTACTCTTATAGACCAGCTTTCAGGAAAATTTGACATCGGTAAATACAAGGATACTTATGCGGCCGAGCTGATGAAAGTGATCAAAGCCAAGGCCCGAGGTAAAAAATTAGCCGAGCCGCTGATGAAAGTGGTTCATAGCAAAACCACGGATCTGATGGAGCAGCTGAAAGCGAGTATTAGTACCAAACGAAAAAAAGCATCTTAGTAAATAAATACCATGAGTCTCAGTTTATATAAAAAGAAACGCAACTTCAAAGAAACCGCTGAGCCTGCGGGGAAAGTAAAAACGCAAAAAAGCAAACTCATATTTGTCGTGCAGCGCCACAAAGCTTCGCATTTGCATTATGATTTCCGGTTGGAACTTAATGGTGTATTGAAAAGCTGGGCAATACCAAAAGGGCCATCGCTTAACCCGGAAGATAAACGCCTGGCAATGATGGTGGAAGATCACCCATACGATTATAAGGATTTTAAGGGGGTAATCCCGGAAGGGAACTATGGCGCCGGTATTGTAGAAATCTGGGACAAGGGAACTTATGGGGCTTTGACGAAGGACAAAAACGCAGACGATGAAAAATTATTGAAGACCGGGCTGAAAGCAGGCAACCTTAAATTTGTTTTAAAAGGAAAAAAGCTGAAAGGTGAATTCGCTTTGGTGAAGATCAAAAATAATTACGGCGAAAAAGACAACGTGTGGCTGCTGATAAAGCATCGAGATGAATTTGCGACGAATGAAAAATACGATAGCGAGAAAGAAACGCCGGTAAATTCACCCATCAATAAATCGCTGGCTGGAAGAGGTAAATGATTAATAGAGAAAACTTCAAAGGGTACAATATTTCTTAAACAACTTTGATTGGTAAGAAGGAAGAAAAAACGTTTAAAAGGACAAAATTTGTCCTTTTTTAATGTAATATATTGATTGAAAATAAAAGCTTTTCAATCAAAAAAAGCAATCAAAAAATCAACTAAAATGGCACCCCAAAAATCAACCCCGAATACACAAGAAAAGATCCGAAAAAAGGAAGAAAAAAAACTGGCAAAAAATGAAGATTTTTTTATCACTTCGGGAAAGATAAAAGTACCTGTTTCCAATCCGCAAAAAATATATTTTCCGCTGGAAAAAATAACGAAGAAAATGGTGGTGGAATATTATCAATCAATTGTAAAATATATTCTGCCTTTTTTAAAAGACAGACCTGAATCTTTAAAAAGAAACCCTAACGGAATTTTAGATCAGGGATTCTATCACAAAGATGCCGGAGAAAACGCGCCGGATTTTATCAGGACCTTTCCTGTTCATTCGGAATCCACAAACAAAGAAATTGACTATATTATTTGCAATGATAAAACCACTCTTGCATACTTAAATAATTTGGGATGCATAGAATTAAATCCATGGCACTCGACCATTAAAAAACCCGATCATCCGGATTACATGATCATCGATATTGACCCATCGGAAAAAAATAATTTTGAACAGGTTGTTGCAGTTGCAAATGCATTCAAAAAAATTTTAGACAAAGCCGGCGCGAAAAGTTTTTGCAAAACATCGGGCTCCTCGGGCTTGCATATTTATGTGCCGATGAATAAAAAATATGCTTACGAAACAGTGAAAGATTTTGCGCAACTACTATGTTTAATGGTGAATGAAATGTTGCCCGATCTCACAACGCTCACCAGAAATTTAGCAAAGCGTGGAAACGAAAAAATATATCTCGATTATTTACAAAACAGGCGCGGGCAAACTATTGCATCAGTGTACAGTTTGCGGCCCCACAAAGGCGCAACTGTTTCTATGCCTTTGCATTGGCGTGAAGTAAAAAAAGGATTGTCTCCGATGAAGTTTACGATCCATAATTCGCTTAAAAGGATCCAAAAATATCCTTCTCTTTTTGACGGTATTTTTGGCCCGGCCGTAAATATTGACAAATGCATGAAAAACCTCGGACTGGAATTCCTGGGGAATTAGTTCCACAAAATTTATCCTGCACGTAAAAGAACATATTTTTCGAAGGTCAACGGGAGCCGATTTTTTAAAAAAGGCACAAAGTTTTCATATATTAGGAACAGCTAAGAAGTTGAGGAATATCTTATTAGCGCTGAAATTAACTTTTTCGTCTTCCGAATGGCAAACACTAAACAAATTTTTAAAAAAATCGGGCGTATTTTTCTGTACGTTTTTCTGGGCTTGCTGACGTTGGTGTTGCTGTTGTTTATCTTCATAAATCTTCCTGTTGGAAAACGTGTTGTTCGCAACCAGGTTCAAAGTTATTTATCAAAAAAACTAAAGACGAAAGTCGAGATCGGCTCTGTAGATTATAGTCTTCCTAAATGGTTGAAAATAGAAAACGTTTACATTGAAGATCAGCAAAAAGACACGCTCATTTTCGGCGGCGAATTGTCGGTTGATTTGAATATGTTGAAACTGATTCAGGGAAACACAGATATTAAAAAAGTGGCACTGAAAAACATTCTGCTGAATGTAAATCGCGCGGAAAAAGATTCTTTCTTCAACTATCAGTTTATCATCGATGCTTTTTCCGGCAACCAATCTTCTACTACCAATAAGGATACGGCAGAAATGAAACTTACGATAGATCGTTTGATCTTTGATAATGTCGGGTTGAAATTTTCGGACAAATTTGGCGGCACAGACTTTTCGGCAAAAATAAAATCGCTGGATCTTACCATGAAAAAATTTCAACCGGATCGCGTTCAATTTCTGGTGGATAATTTTAAGGCAAATGGGGTAGATTTTTTCATGACTACCTTCAAAGATGCTCCAACTGAGGTTGAAGGTGTTCCGCTTGACACGACAAACAAAGCTGCGTATCTTTTATTTCTTACCGCAAATAAGATTGATTTGCACGATGTAAATGTGATGGTCGATAATAAAATTTCCGGTCTCTTTTATTCCAATAAAGTCACACATCTTGGAGCCACAAATTTGCTCTTCAGTCTTGCACAAAATCAAGGTACCGCAGATGCCCTTTTATTGGACAGCTCAAGCATCGTTTTTTCGGCGCCAAAAGCGGTAATAGATTCGGTAAAAAGGGATACCGCTTTGGCACCAGAAATACCATGGATTTTTGCCGCTAAGGAAGTTCACGTTGGAAGCTCACAAATTAAGTATGACGACAACAATAAACCTGCAGCAGACGGACTTGATTTTTCGCATATGGAACTTGTTGGTTTGAATGCCGGAATTTCTGCGTTTAAATATTCTGCAGACACAACACGGGTAAATATCACGCAATTGCAATTTGCCGATAAAAGCGGTTTCAAACTTGATAGCACACACGTCAATTTTCTGATGACCGACACTTTACTGGCAGCAAATGAAATATTTATCAAGACACCCAACTCTGTAATACAGAAATCATTTCAGCTGACCTTTGATAGTCTTGCCGCGATTCAAGCTGCGCCACAAAACAGCTCCGTGTCAGCAATGTTTGCCAACAGCCGGATTGCATTCAATGATATATATATGTTGGTACCGGCATTGAAAGCTTCGCTACCGCCGGCCCGGTTTGCTAATCAATATATGGAGATAAATACTGAATTGCGGGGAAACCTTGCCCGGTTGTATCTTCCGTATTTTCAGCTGAGCGGTTTGTCGGGCAGCCGCATCAGCGCCCGCGGAACGTTATTCAATCTCACCGATCCCAATAGGTTTGCCTATGATTTTTATATCGATCAATCTAATTTTTTCAAACGCGATTTGCTGAAGTTTGTGCCTCCCGCCAATCAACAACAATTTGTGCAGCTTCCGGAGGTGTTCAATTTACAAGGACATTTTACCGGAACCAAGAATGACCTTACCGCGGACCTGAATACAAATGCGGCCAACTTCGGGCTGAATGGCCATTTTGTTGTGAAGAACATAAGTGATCCTGCCAGGTTGCAATACGATGCAAAAATCAGGCAGTTGGCGCTTGACAAAAGCCTGATCGTTGGCTTCCTGCCGCCGGAAGCGCTTGCACAGGTCAATCTCCCGCAAAAAATAAATGCCAGCGGCCAACTTAGCGGCAATACAGAAAATATTACTACAGACGTTAAAGTGGCAACCAGCTACGGAGCAATTAGCATTAAAGGGTATGTAAAAAATATTAAGGATACTAAAAATGCAAGCTATGATCTGGCGATTTCTACGCCCGGTTTTGCTGTGGGAACGCTGATCAAACAAGACAGCGTGTTGGGAACAATAGCTGGAAATTTTACCGCAAAAGGCACGGGCTTCGATTACAAAACGATGCAGTCGGTAATAAAAGCGGATGTAGCCGGACTTGAATACAATCACTACAATTACCGGAATGCCGTTTTAGAAGCTACGCTGAACAATGGTATCATCAACAGCACCGGAAACATCAACGATAGCAGCTTGCGGCTGAATTATACACTGGATGCCAATGTGCAGAATAAATATCCAACGGTAAAAGGCGTGATCGATCTTGATACGGCACAATTGTATAAGCTACATTTATACAGCGATACTTTAAACCTTTCCGGCAAAATAACCATTGATTCTAAAAGTCTGCAGCCACGAAGCCTGAACGCCACCCTGATCGTGGATACGCTTCGTTTGCAATTGGGCAAAGATCCTTATCTGCTGGACTCTGTTTCTTTGATAGCCACTTCGGCTAATGGGATCGATTCAATAAAATTGTGGGCTCCATTTGCGGAATTGAATGCCGGGGGCGCCTTTGATTATGATAAGATAGGAACATCTGTTCAACGATATGTAAACAGGTATTATACTTTTCCCGGCTTGAAAGATACGCTTGGAAGTATACCCGATCAGCAACTTGCTTTTAATGGCGTAATCAGGCAAAACCCGGTTGTAATAAGATTGGTACCCGGGTTGGTAAAATATGATAACATAGATTTTTCAGGAAGCTATACTTCTGTAGACACGGACAGCGCATTGAATTTCCGCGCGGATATTCCGATGGTTCAATACGGTGCCAACAGAATTGCGGCAGGAAAAATAAGTATCGGTTCCAAAAATGAAAAGCTGAATTACGAAGTTGTTTTTGATACGCTTACAATGCCGGCAAAAACATTGTATGGAACATATATCCGGGGGGCTGCGGCGCATGACAGCATTTCTTTGAATGCAAGAACCAGGGATGAGAAAAACGTACCTTGGTTTGGATTGAGCGGTGATGCTTATGTACGGGAAAACACCTACACTTTTAAAATGAAAGACAGCCTTCTGCTGAATTATGAAAAATGGAACGTAGCCGGCGATAATTATCTTAGCTATTCGCCGAAAGGCATTATCGTCAATAATTTTTTGCTGACGAGCGATACTTCAAAAATCTACATAAAGAGCCGGGAACAGGTAGCGAACAGCCCGATCGATATCGACATCGATAATTTCAATTTGAAGAGCATCAGTTCGCTTACCAGCGGCGATACTTTATTTGCTGCGGGAGTATTGGATGTGAAAGCGTCGGTGAGTAATCTCGACAAAACTTTGCCTGCATTTACCGGGAACGCGAGTATAAATGACCTGGAGATTATGCAGCACCCGTTGGGAAATTTTACGGCATTTGCAGAGAAACAATCAGACAATAATATTGCGGCAAATATGGCGCTCCTGGGTTTTGGAAACGATGTTGCCGCAAAAGGGAACTACTATCTCAATAATGAGCAGCAACAATTTGATGCGGAACTCGCGATCAATAAACTGAACTTTCAAACGATCGAAGCATTTTCTGCCGGGCAGGTAAAAAATTCCAGCGGAAATATTCATGGTAATATTACCGCCACCGGAAAATTCACCGACCCGAGATGGAAAGGCGAACTGGATTTTGATACGACTAAATTTACGCTTACACAATTAGGAACGCTGTATAATATCAGCGGACAAAAAATCGTATTCGACTATCCCCGTGTGAACTTCCCGGATTTCACCATCACCGATTCGCTCGGTCACAAAATGCGTGTGAATGGCTTTGTAGGATTGAGATCCATGAGCGAATTTGACCTTGGTGTAGATATCAATGCTGCTGATTTTATCCTGGTAAATGCGCCTAAAGCGATCAATAGTCAATTCTATGGCTTTGCTTCCATAGACGCCAATGTTTCTGTTACGGGCACTTCCACTGCGCCGCAGATCGAAGGTGATATTTCTGTAAATGATAAGAGTGACTTATATATTGTTTTACCGGAAAAAAGCTATGCGAAAGATGATGGAACTTCCATTGTCCGCTTCATTGATCGCGATACGTTCGAGATCAACCCGCCGGTGAAGCCTTTTGAAGAAGAAGTAATTCCTGCTGCTTCATTTGGTAAGTTTTTGAATTATAACCTCAACATCGATATCACGAAAGAAGCGGCGCTCACCATTATTGTTGACCCGGTTACAGCAGATGAAATAAAGGTGCAAGGCGATGCGCAATTGAATGCCGGGGTTGATCCCGGTGGAAATATTGTATTAGCGGGTAATTACGAGCTGAACAATGGTTATTATAATATGCATTACCAGTTCCTGCAACGAAAATTTGATCTGCAGAAAGGAAGCACGATTATTTTTGCAGGAGCCCCGATGGACGCGCGGATCAATATAACAGCAGCGTATCAGATAGAAACGACCGCACAGGAATTGCTGAGCAGCGAATTGAGTGATGGCGGAACGATAGGCAATGCGATCAACCAAAAACTGCCATTCAAGGTTGTGTTGAATCTTACCGGACAACTAAGTAAGCCTACGATTGCGTTTGACGTGCAATATGCAGGAACTGAAAATACGATTGTAAACAGCGAATTACAGACTGCGATCGAAAACAAGCTTACGCAATTAAGGGGCGACGAGGCCGCGACAAACAAGCAGGTATTTTCTTTGCTGTTGTTCGGGAGGTTTGTGGGTGAGCAAAGCAGCGATTTCTTTAAAGGAAACGGCACGAATTTTTCGGATATCGCGCGGCAGAGCGTGAGCCAGTTTTTATCAAGCGCGTTGAACCAGATTGCGGGCGATATATTTAAAGGGATCAATATCGACCTTAATCTGAATTCTTATAACGATTACACCACTGGCGGAAGCGAACAACGTACAGATCTGAATGTGGCCGTAAGTAAAAGTTTTCTCAACAACAGGCTCACGGTTACAGTGGGAAAAAACTTTGGTGTGGAAGGCCAGGATGCTGCTGCAAAAGCGGGTCAAAGCAGTGGCAGCAACGGGTTCAGCCCGGATATTAACCTTACATATAAACTAACTCCGGATGGGAAATACCTTATACGTGCTTATACGAAGAACCAGTTTGAAGTAACGGTAGATGGCTATGTGATAGAGAACGGCGTATCATTTTTGGTAACGATGGATTACGATAAGTTTAAAGAATTATTCAATAGAAAAAAAGCAAAGAATAAAAAACAAAAATGAGGGTTATATTTTTTTATAGCACGATATTGATATTGCTGGCATCTTCCTGCAGTGTAAGAAAGTATATACCTGAAGGTGAGCGCATTTATAAAGGCGCCACAGTGAAGGTGCAAAAGAATCCGGAAACAAAAGAAAAGTCAAAATCGCTTCGCAAAACAATAGAACTGGCAGCTAAGCCGCGGCCCAATAAATTTTTGTTTGGTCAGCCATGTAAGGTTTGGTGGTGGTACGTGATCGGCGAGCCAAAAAGAGAAAAGGGCTTCCGGGCATTTTTAAGGAATAAGTTGGGTGAACCACCTGTTTTCAGCAGTCGCCTGAATGCGGCCACTACTGCCGAGAACATGCAGTCGTTGATGGAGAATCTTGGATATTTTCACACAACGGTTCAAGGTGACACATCCAATTTTGGTTATTTTACAAAGGCACATTATACGGCGCAGGTACAACCAAGGTATATGCTCGATAGCATTGTATGGGTGAGTGACAGCTCGGCTTTGCTGAATTTACTGGAAAGAAATTCCACCCGCCGTGGATTTTTAAAGAAAGGAAATCCATACATATTGAGTGATATTTCTGCAGAACGCGATCGGCTCGATCTTTATTTAAAGACGCGCGGGTATTATTATTTTAACCCGGATTATATTCTGGCATATGCGGATTCTACCGTTGGCAAACGCAAAGTGAACTTGTTTTTAAACGTAAAACGCAGCACACCTTACCAGGCAAAATTTCCATACAAGATCAACCAGATTACGATCTTTCCCGACTACAGTTTGTCTACTGCGCAAACAGATACAAGTCGTGTTGGCTTGCAGGAGTATGATACCTTACTGATCCAGGATCCGCAGAAAAAATTCAAGCCAAGGCTGTTTGCAAATACGATCACCTATCGTCCGAATTCTACCTATAGTAGCCGGCATCAGAATACAACGCTTAACAGGCTGATCAACCTCGGTGCTTTTAAGTTTGTGAAAAACAGGTTCGAGCCGGTAAAGGATTCCACTCAACACAGGCTGGACGTTTATTATTATCTCACGCCAGCAAAGAAAAAATCGATACAGGGAGAGATTGATGCGTTCACAAAAGAAAACAGTTATTTCGGAACACAGGCAAGTGTAAACTGGCGAAACAGAAATGCTTTTCGTGGAGCGGAACAACTCGCCGTAAAAGTGTACGGCGGAATTGAAACCACCCGCGCAGATTCTTTGCGGAACAATAACTATCGTTTGGGAACAGAAGTATCTTTAAAAATTCCACGATATGTAATTCCATTTTTTAAAATAAAAGAAAATAATTTTTACCCGCCCAATACAAGTCTGTTACTGGGTTACGAATGGTTCAGGCGAGAGCTTTTTTATACGAAGAATCTCTTCCGTGCGCAATATGAATTTACATGGAAAAACAATCTTCAATCGCAGTTTACGTTTGCCCCGATTTCGTTAAGCTATTTAAAAGCGTCGTCCGTTACTGATAGTTTTTATCGCCAGGCGGCGCAGGAACCAGCCATATTGCTGAACGTGTTTTCGGAAGCGACAGTAGGATCATTTTTTTCGTATACTTATAATTCCGGCTTCCGTTCAAAGAACAATAAATGGTATTTGAATGCCAGCGCAGACTGGTCGGGCAATATTCTGGGCCTGGCAACCGGCGCGAAAAACTATCGTGAAAAAACAATCTTCGGAACGCCGTTTGCACAATATGTGAAGTTTGATTTTGATGCACACTATACAAGAAAATTGTCGAATGGATTTGATTGGGCGAACAGGATACAGCTCGGCATTGGTGTTCCTTATAATAACTCCCGCCTGCTTCCTTTTGCAAAATTATATACGATCGGCGGATCGAATTCCATCCGTGGTTTCCGGGCGCGCAGCCTTGGGCCTGGAAAGCACTTGCCTACTGCAGATGACCAACGATATTTTCAGATAATCGGCGGCGACTTTAAACTACTTGGTAATGCGGAATTGCGGATTCCGTTTACTAAACAGCTAAGCGGTGCATTGTTTTTGGATGCGGGAAATATATGGACGAAAGATACGCTGTTGTTTGGTTCCGAAGGCAAGCTCACCAAAGACTTCATGAAGCAAATTGCGGTGGCAACGGGTGTTGGCGTAAGGTTCGACATCACGGTATTATTAATACGCGTTGATCTCGGTATTCCGTTACGCAAGCCATATTTGCCGGATGGGCAGCAATGGGAAACCATCAAATTTGGCAGCCGCGATTGGAGAAGAGACAACCTGGTCCTTAATATTGCATTAGGGCTGCCATTCTAAAGAAAATATTCAAAGATTTGTTTTTCCGATGACGAAATTTTGTGGCCGCAGATGCGAAGGGAAATTGGCTGCGTACTTGTGACGACCTTTTACTTACAAGACAGGCTAAGCAAAAATATGGGAAAAAAAATCTGACAAAAATCAGCCAGGCGTTAAACCATTCGAATTCTTAAATCTTTTTGACACTCAGGATTCCGTGTCACTATTGTTTGCCAAACCTTCTTTAAAAGCTCTTTCGCCTGTTGCACCAGGTTCGGTTTTGTTGGAAGCTGTTTGCGGGGCTATCAATGTTTCTTGTTTGTTATCGTATTCATTGTTGGTAAGCTGTTGCTGTTCCTGGCTGTTTACGATCACTTCTTCTTCTCTGCCTGGAACTGAAGTATCTCTGCGTTTTTCTTCTGGTGTTTGAGGTAGATTTTTCATAATACGATTTAATAGGGTCAATCTTTTTTCTTCTGAAACAGGTTGTGATAAATAGCTGTTCCGTATGCTTTTAATTTATCAGCATTGCTGTAGAAAGCGTTCATTGCTCCACTCTTCAAAACCCGGCCTGCTATTCCGCCGATCATTGTTCCGGCTTTGCCGCCTAAAATGCCTTTTGTGAGTAAGCCAGCTCCGATACCGCCAACGGCCTTGAGCAATAAACTCCTGCCGTCGCCTGGTTGTGTAAAATCAGCGATAGTACTCTTTATTATATTTGAGGGCCTAAAGCTTTCATACGTTGCTTTAAACTGTTGTGCCAATGCCTGTTGCTGCTCTCTTTTTTTTGCTTTCAGCTCAATGATAGCAGCATCCAGTTCCTGGATCGTAGCGATAGGCATTTCAACATCTTCCCTGGTTGTAACCGTTATGTCCATGATAATTTATTTAAAAGCCTTGCGGATGATTGAATTGGCCACAGGATCCTTGATCCATTTGCTTTTAAAAGCATTGAAAATAAGCCCAACGATCAGATAAAAGCCTGCAAGTGTAAAGAAACCGTAGTAAGCCTTTCCCATCCAATCGCCCAGCACAAGCGCGATACCGATATTGGCGATCATGATGAAAATGACGATGATCACGATCAGGATCAATCTTGAAGCGAGAGAAGAAACAATGTCAGAGGTTTTTTGAATCACCTGCAATTTAAAAAGATCGAGCCTCGTATCAAGGTAGTCTCCGGCTTGTTCAAACAGATTCTCAACATTGTTTTTTGGTTCGTTTTCCATAAAGGAAGTTGTTTAAGGAACTTATTTTAAAATTCAAAGCTGCCAGACTGGGTTCATCGAAGAAAACTTCGAAAAGCCCGGTCTGACAGGAAGAGTATTTGTTGTCTGATGTATTAAAAAGTCACACGCATCATACATGATGCACTAGGCGAATGATTTCTTCGCTTCGTTTTTTGCTTCATTGGCCTTTTCTTTTCCTTTTTCAATGATGTCATTAGCTTCACCACGGATGCTGTCGTATTTTTCCTGCAGCGCTTCGCCGAGTTCGTTAAATTTATTTTTCACTGTATCGCCAAGATCTGTTCCTTTTTTCGCAATTTTTTTTCTTGTTTCGGTGCCTTTATCGGGCGCAAATAAGATACCTAAAACAGCGCCGGCTGCGGCACCTAATAATACACCTGCCAATAATTTACTTGAGCTCATAGTTTTAATTTTAAGAATTATAAAATGTTGTAGCTATTGTTAAGCTAAAATACTGCCAAATGGCACTTGTTCTTCAATTTAGAAGAAAAATGTCAAAAGGGCATTATCCCTGAGTAATATTTTCTACGTACGCAAACTATATTAACGATTATTGCTTTACATCCTCGCGGAATATGTAAATTTGATAGGCTTTAGGAACGCTTCATAAAATATTTCGGCTATGCACTTCGGGATAACAAATGCAAAAATCGTTGGGTTCATCACTACTTTTTTCCTGCTTGTGCTTTCTTATATTTTGCTGTTTTACAATACGCAAAAGCTTGTCAACCAGTCGGAGTACGTGGACCATACCAACCGTGTTATCACTAACCTTGAATATCTCCAGTCGGAAAACAAAGAAATCGAATATAATTATCGTGGCTACATTGCAGTAAGAAATGAGGATTTCCGCAGCAGATTTTATACGTCCGTAAAACGAACTGATTCACTGTTTGACCTGCTCAGAAAGCTGCTCAACGATAAAGTATCGGGTATCGAAACCAACCCCGTACAATACAAGCGGCTGGACACGATCAAGGCGGTGCTGGATGAGAAGGTAAAGTCGTTTACCAGCGGCCTTGAATTATATGCCTTGGTGAAAGATCCTGCAAAATATAAAGATTCTTTATCTACGGTTAATTATACCGGCAAATTGGGTACATTCCGCCGGCAGGTAAAACTGATGCAATACTTTGAAAGCGGCTTGTTGGCTGCGCGATCGGAGAAGGCAAATAATTTTTCAAGCTCCATCAAGGTGATCAATTCCGTTTCACTGGTGATAGCTTTTTTGCTTGCGATCTCATCGTTCTTAACTTATCGACGAGAAAATAAGGCGCGTGAAGAAGCCGATGAGAAATCGGAACTATATAAAGAAGAGCTGGAAACGCGTGTAAAAGAACTGGCGGAAGCAAATAAGGAGATCCGCGAATTGCGTAACATAGAAAAGTTTGCATCTACTGGCCGGATTGCGCGAACGATCGCTCATGAAGTGCGCAACCCGCTTACAAATATTAATCTTGCGGCAGAGCAGTTAAAAGAATCGCTGCCGGAGAACGACGACAATAACATGTTGCTCGATATGGTGAAAAGGAATAGCCTTCGCATCAACCAACTGATATCAAACTTGCTGAATGCCACTAAATTTTCCGAACTCACTTTTGAGAAGGTTTCGGTGAATGAAGTTATTGACCATGCCCTGGAATTTGCCAATGACCGCATCAATCTGAAACATATCAAAGTTGAAAAACACTACGAGACCGGTGCCTGTAAGATAGCTGTTGATGAAGAAAAAATCAAGATCGCTTTCCTGAATATCATTGTAAACGCTGTAGAGGCAATGGAAGCGGATAAAGGCATTTTGCGGATAACAACAGAAGCGCTCAATAAAAAATGCCGTATAACTTTTGAGGACAATGGGATAGGAATGAATGAAGAGACGGTGACTAAGCTATTTGAGCCATTCTTTACAAATAAGGATAATGGAAACGGGCTGGGACTAACAAATACTCAGAATATTATTTTAAATCACAAGGGAAGAATTGAAGTGGACAGCGAGGAAGGGAAAGGAACAAAATTTATTATTCTTCTTGATACAGAGGAAAGTTAGTTCGTGAGCTCCTCAACCGTTTTATAAATGATATCCCTTGAAAACGGTTTACCGATAAAATAATCGGCTCCAAATCCAAGAGCTTTATTTCGGTCGGCAGTGGTATCGTGGGCCGTTATCATTACTATTTTTGCTGCCGGATAATTTCTTTTGATATATTCGATATAATTCATTCCCAGGCCGTCGGGTAGATGATTATCGAGAAATACGATCTCCGGGTTTTCTTCCTGTAACGCTTTAGTGGCATCCGATAAAGTGTTAACATAAGCCGTCTCTAAATTCTTCTGTTTGAGTAACGTACTTAGCAAGTAACATATATCAGTTTCGTCGTCAATTATTAAGACTTTCAAATTTTCAGCGTTTAATGAACTCCGTAATAGCATGATTGATTCTTTTTCACTAATTTATGCCCGCAATTCCTTTGCCAATAGTAGTTGACAAACATCAAGTAAAAAAGAGCACAATGAAATGCCCATACCTTTATAAAGTTAAAATATTTTAAATCAAGTGTTTAAGTGTCTTTTACAAATATTATAAAAAACTCAGACAATCTGATAATTTTTTCTGAATGTTCGGTTTGTTTTATAGCTTCTTTACTTTCCCTGGTATTTGTCATGAGAAAATATTCCCTTCGGGAACAAAATGGGAGCAGTGAGGAATTTGTTACATGGTACGATTATGGCAATTGCCCAGTTATCAAATAGATATGAAAAATAAATTGCTTTTTTTCTTTCGGTTTAATAAGCAGGTGATCACTGAATTCATAGGTGACAATGTTTTAAAATATAGCGCATCTCTCGCCTATTATACCATTCTTTCGCTTGCGCCATTGTTGGTGATCGTGCTGTTTTTGTGCGGGAGTATCTTCGGAAAAGAAGCAATCAGCGGACAGTTATATGGTGAGATCAACGATATGGTAGGGAGCGCAGCTGCATTGGAGATTCAAAGCGCAATCGCCAAAATACACCTGAGCAGCGACAATGCTTTTGCTTCAACAATAGGGGTGATCATACTTGTAGTAGGTGCCACGGGTATCTTCGGCGAAATGCAGGATTCGCTGAACAAGATATGGGGATTGCGGACGAAGACCCGCAAAGTGTGGTGGAAACTGCTGATAGACCGGCTCATTTCATTTTCACTTATTTTGAGTCTTGGCTTCGTATTGATCGTATCATTGGCACTGAATGCTGTAGTGGCGGCTTTAAGTTCGAAAATCAGCAACATGTTTGCCGGAACTGGTGAAACGTTGTTGCTTGTAATGGATAATATCATTTCGATTTGTATTACCACCACATTGTTTGGCACTATTTTTAAAGTATTACCGGATGCCAAAATAAAATGGAAGGATGTAATGATAGGCGCATTTATTACTTCTTTATTATTTATGTTGGGTAAATACGGAATAGGATTATACCTTGGTAAAAGCAAACTCGCCAGTATTTATGGAGCCGCGGGCTCAGTAATGATCATCATGATCTGGGTGTATTACAGTTCGGCCATCCTGTATCTTGGCGCAGTTTTTACAAAAGTATATGCTACAAATTTTGGCGGAAAGATTTACCCGAACGATTATTCGGTATGGATCAAAACGGAAGAAATACCTGTTCCTGCGGTGACGTTGAAAGAATGATGTGTATGCCTGTCAGCCTGAGCTTGTTGGAAGGGCTTTGATACCCGACATCAACAAGCCCGGGCTGACAGAATCCGTAATTATGTCGTTGCCAATCCGGCATGCTAGGGATTATGTAAAATAGCATTTACTGGCTCCCGATTGGTTATATTATCTTTGTAACAAATAAACGAACGAATGAATAAAAAGGTGCTTATAATTGACGACGACCTGGATATGTGTACATTGCTCGGAAGATTTCTTACCCGCAAAGGTTACGAAGTAGATATGGCACATTCTGCCGGCAAAGGACTCCTGAAATTCAGAGAGGGATACTTCGATATCGTTTTATGCGATTTCCGCCTGGGCGATAAAGACGGAAAAGATGTTTTGACAGAGATCAAAGCCGAATCACCCGAAACGATCGTCCTTATCATCACCGGGTATTCCGATATCAAGGTTGCTGTGGACGTGATCAAATTGGGTGCATATGATTATATCACCAAACCATTGGTGCCCGATGAAGTATTGAAGGTGTTAAACGATGCCGTTAACAATCCTTCAGAAAGGGTTTCAACCGGAAGTGCAGCTGCAAAACCTGCAGTTGCAAAAACAGGCGGTAAATCGGGGTATACGAACCAGGAATTCCTGGTGGGCGAAGCGCCGACGACAAAAGATCTTTACAAACAGATAGAAATAGTAGCACCTACTAATTACAGCATTATCCTTTATGGTGAAAGCGGAACAGGTAAGGAAGTGATCGCCAAAACGATCCATGATATGAGTGACCGCAAAGACAAACCATTCATTGCGATGGATTGCGGAACACTCTCCAAGGAATTATCCGGAAGTGAATTGTTTGGCCACGTTAAAGGTGCTTTCACCGGTGCATTGACCGACAAAGAAGGCCATTTCGAACTTGCAAATGGCGGCACTTTATTTTTGGATGAAGTAGCCAATCTTTCCTACGATATCCAGGCTTCTCTGCTGCGTGTTATCCAGGAAAGAAAATTCAAGCGCGTGGGCGGTAATAAAGAAATGCCCGTTGATGTGCGCATCGTAGTGGCTTCCAACGAAAACCTGCAGGATGCTTACCGCAAAGGCAAGTTCCGTGAAGATCTTTATCATCGCTTCAACGAGTTTTCCATCAACCTTCCGCCGCTGCGGGAAAGAAAAAAAGATATTCCGCTATTTGCGAACTTCTTTCTTCAAAAAGCAAAAGCTGAATTGGGAAGGGATATAGAAGGGTTTAGTCCGGAAGTAATGCAGATGTTTGTCAATTATCCATGGCCGGGGAATTTGCGGGAATTCCGTAATGTGGTTCGCAGATCGGTTTTACTTACACAGGAAGGACTTGTTTCGGCTACAACATTGCCGTGGGAAATTACCAATCCAAGTTCTTCGCCGCTTGCAACCAATACTGCAGTAGAATCAAAATCGCGTTCAGCCTCGGAAGAAGAACCTGTTGCCACCAAAAAAGATTATGATCTTAAAGATGCGGCATCCAAAGCAGAATACGAAGCGATCATGAATGTGCTGAAGGAAGTAAACTATAACAAAACAAAAGCGGCCGAAATTTTAAAAATCGACCGCAAAACATTGTATAATAAAATTAAAAGCTACGAAGAATCGAATAACTAATCCTATTCAAAATCTGCAAACAACGGGAGTACTTTGGTAATGTGTTGAATCAACGAAGGATCGATATTATTGAGTACAACTTCACTATGGTTTAAGACTTCCCATTCGTCTTGCTGCAGCTCTGCCAATGTATACATATACTTTTTGTTAACGTTGTAAATTTCAAACATTTTTAAATTTCCATGAAGGAAACAAAAAAAGCCAAATGAAACCGGTTTGTCATTTACGATGAGTTTGTGCCAGTTCAGCAATTTAGGAACGTGAATTGGCCTAAAATTCAAGCGCTTCACCTGGTTGCCGATTTGCCTCGCCAGATTGGTAAAACCCAGGTCCTCTTCTACCCACTGTCCTGTTTCAACGTCGGTAAAAAATATATTACTATAACCATTTTCAAGCGTCACTTTATACATCTGGTGATGCCTGGATTGAATCTCAGTAATGAGTATTGCGGCTTCTTGTCCGTCTAAGCTGATGTGTAAGATTTCATTCATAACTATTCATTATATATTTCGCTGATACATAAAACTTGCCAATAATTGACACGAAATCTTTGGGGGCGGAGAAAATATTGCCATTTATTCTCAGAAAACACAAAATGCAACAAAAAGGGGATAAATCCAACCTTATTGTCAGTAATTATACAATGTTCGCCACATAACCCATAGGGGGTATTTTTAAAAATGCGGCAAAGTTGGCACAATAAATGAATAACTCTTCTCGGTTTTTCATAGGATATTGGATTTAAAACGGGACCTTATATTTATTCGGTCCCCATTTTTTAAGCATCATTTGAGCTCAATTATATAGGTCCTGCCTTTGGCAGGACTTTTTGTTTTTCGCGGATTTCGTGACTTTGACATGTTGAGTTTATGAAAGATCTAATGCTGAAACCTGGAGATATAGTCGTTGCAAAAATCTATTCAAAACGGGGTCAGAATTCCAAGCAAAAATCTGTACCAATCTGTGCAATCTGTAGCTAACTTTGCGGGATGATCAGATTTGAAAAATTTACACTCGATAACGGCCTGCGGGTGCTGGTACATGAAGATAAAAGCACACCGATGGCCGTGGTAAATGTTATGTACGATGTGGGTGCAAGAGATGAAGAGCCATCAAAGACAGGCTTTGCGCATTTATTTGAACACCTCATGTTTGGAGGAAGCATCAACATTCCTTCTTATGACGAACCGTTGCAGACTGCCGGGGGCGAAAACAATGCGTATACCACCAACGATCTTACCAACTATTATTGCCAGTTGCCGGCCGAAAACATCGAAACCGCTTTCTGGCTGGAAAGTGACCGCATGTTAAGCCTTGCTTTCAGCAAAAAAAGTCTGGAAGTGCAGCGTAAGGTTGTTTCTGAAGAATTTAAGGAACATTACATCAACAAACCTTATGGCGATGTGTGGCACAAATTGCGGGAAGTTGTTTATACCACGCATCCCTATCGCTGGATGACGATTGGTAAAGAACTGAAGCATATTGAAGATGCGACATTGGACGATGTAAAAGCATTTTTTCATAAACATTATACCCCGTCCAACGCGATATTGGTTGTGGCCGGAAATGTAGATATGCCACAAGTTAAAGCCTTGGCAGAAAAATGGTTCGGCCCGATTGCCGCAGGCAAAAAATACCAGCGGAATATTCCGCAGGAACCGCCTCAAACCGAACCACGATTCCTGGAAGTGAAGGCAAATGTTCCGTTGGACGCATTGTATAAATGCTGGCATATTTATCCGCGTACGGATGATCGCTATTACACGGCTGATCTGCTGTCGGATATTCTGAGCGGCGGTGGCTCATCGCGACTTTACCAAAGCCTGGTGAAGGAACAAAAACTCTTCAGTAATATCGAGTGCCATCACACCGGAAGCATAGATGCGGGGTTGATGGTGATAGAAGGAAAACTCGTAAAAGGCGTGGATCTGAAAGCCGCAGATGATGCGGTTTTGAAAGAGCTTAAAGCAATTAGGGAAGAAGGAATTTCTGCACCAGAACTTGAAAAAGTGAAGAACAAAACGGAAAGCGCCATGGCATTCGAAGATATGTCGGTAATGAATCGCGCACAGAGCATTGCCAATTACGAACTGCTCGGCGATGCGGACCTTATCAACAGCGAACTTGCAAAATACCGTGCCGTAACTGCTGATGAGATCCTTAAACAAAGCCGGATCATTTTCGATGAAAATAATTGCACCACAATGTATTACCGCTCGGAAAATTAATCCCTGCAAATCAACGTTTAAAAATATTTGCTAAAGCAACAACATAGATGATCAATCGAACACAACCGCCTGCCATAATCGACGCAGTGGATTTTAACCTCAGCCTCAAGCCATACGAACATTTTACTTTAGACAATGGCGTTCCGGTTTACATGATAAATGCCGGCGCACAGGATGTCATTCAGATCGAATGGGTATTTTTTGCAGGAAATTGCTATGAACAAAAAAGCAGTGTGGCTGCAGCAACCAATTTTTTGTTGAAGAACGGAACGAGTAACCGTACCGCGTTTCAGATCAATGAAGATTTCGAATATTATGGCGCGTACAGTAACCGCAGCTGTTATAATGAAACTGCTGTTGTGACATTGCATACGCTCACAAAATACCTGGATAAATTGCTGCCCGTTGTAAACGACATGGTTTCCAATTCTATTTTTCCTGAACAGGAAATGGACATATTCAGGCAAAACAGCAAGCAACGTTTGAAAGTAAATTTACAGAAATGCGAATTTGTGGCGGGCCGAATGATTGATGCTTTCATCTATGGGGAAGAACATCCTTACGGAAAATATACCAACGTGGATGACCTGGATGAATTAACATCTGATGACCTGAAAGCATTTTACAAAAAATACTACCAGGAAGGGCAATGCGCGATCTTTATTTCGGGAAAATTGCCTGCGGATATTCAACAATTGTTGAATACGCATTTTGGAAAACTGTCGATTACAAAGCCGTCGTTTTCTACAAAAAAAACCAATGTTTTTCCTTCGCCGCAGAAAAAGTTCCGCATTGAAAACGATGTGAATTCGGTGCAGGGCGCCATTCGGATCGGGTCGGCATTTCCAAACAGGCACCATGCTGATTTTAAGAAAGCGGTTGTGCTGAACAATATCTTTGGTGGATTTTTCGGGTCAAGACTGATGAGCAATATCCGGGAAGAAAAAGGATATACTTATGGAATACATAGTTACTTTCAAAATCATATCCAGCAATCGGCCTGGATCATCAGTACAGAGGCCGGCAAAGATGTATGCGAAGCCACGATAACGGAAGTATATAAAGAGATGCAATTGCTTCGCAAGAAATTGGTAGATGAAGAAGAATTGCTATTGGTGAAAAATTTCATGATCGGAAGTATTCTCGGTGATCTCGACGGGCCGTTTCAGATCATGGCAAAATGGAAAAATATCATCCTGAATGATCTGGATGGTAAGTATTTTTACGAAAGTGTAGATGCTATTAAAACCGTTACTGCGGAAGAACTACAGGCATTGGCGCAAAAATATTTACAGCCGGAAAACTTTTACGAACTGGTAGTATATTAGTATTGGGTATACTGGTTATTGCGGGCGCAGCAGGGCAATTGCGGCCAACTGTGTTTATAATATAAAAATTAAAACCATCATTATGAACTTTCTCATACGTCTTTTACTTACGGCTGCCGCAGCATATGGGCTTACACATATTTTATCGGGCGTGCACATGGCGGATTTTCAATCTGCGTTGATCTTCGCACTTATTCTTGCTGCACTCAATGCCATCGTAAAACCTGTGTTTGTTTTTTTAACGATACCGGTTACTATTGTTACGCTCGGACTATTTCTTCTTGTGATCAACGCGGTGATTATCTTACTGGCAGATAAATTAACCTCCGGCGTACAGGTAGACGGGTTTTGGTGGGCGCTGATATTTAGTGTAATCTTATCATTTGTAACCAGCATTTTGAATTCTTTGGTAGAAGACAAATAGGCACGTATCCGCATTTATTGGATCACCATCTTAAACTGTTTCGCCTGCCCGCGGATGATTTTTTCTATTTCAGTTTCCAGGGTTGCTTCTTTGTTTCCATTGCCGGATCTTTTTGCATTTGCAATAAAGTTCTCTCTCTTGATGCTTAATTCTGCGATTTCTTTTTGATATTGACCGCGCCTGCTGTTATTTTCTTCAACAATCTGCTTTAATTCGGCGCGGGTTTTTGTTTGCAATTCCGGCGACAATGTTTTCATATCTACTTTGGCAAAAAAAGAGCTGTCTGCTGTGCTTGCATCCACCATGTCCCACGTACAATTTTTGTAGAGTTCTTTTTTTCCTTTAACGGCAACCCTTTTCAGTGCCGCTGATTTATTGACTGAATAGTTCATTTTGTCAACACTTTCCTGTGCGGCCATAGAAAGATTTCCTGATGCACCGTATGACATATATGTACCGTTCAGCTTCTCATTGAGTGTAAAAATAGCCGTGTCATAAGGCGTGGCTATGTCTTCGATGATGGCATTCTGATTGATATTCGTATAACTTCCTTTTCCGCATTCGCCGCCAAGGTTCCAGTGTTCGCGAATGCCCTGCATCCTGTCGCCGCAATAGATGGTGTTTACGATAACGCCTTTTTCATTAGCCTTACCACAACCTTCGGTGTATTGAATTTTGCCCTGCAAAAAATCTTCATTTCCTGCAATGAAGATCACTTTATAACTGTCGGCTGAAGTATCCCAGTTCAATTCGCTCAAAGAAGTTTTGATCACTTCCCCGCAATACTCTTCGCCACCATTAGTGGAGAGCGCAAAAAGTTTCTGCGACAAACCATCGAGATCAGTAGTGAAGCCACTTAGTTTTTTAACATACCCATTTTGGGCATTGTTGCTGGAACGGCCATATTCATATAAGGCTATTTCTATGGTGGGTGTAAGACCATCGCAACTTGCTTTTCCCATTACACTCACCATGTTCCAGAGTTGGGCCTTGGCCTGGTCTATTAACCCATCCATGCTGTTGCTAACATCCAGTAAGATAGCGGCCTGTATCTTCGGAGTAATTTTCTTTTGCGGGGATTGTTGAGAAAGCGGCACCCCGGGTTGCGGGTCGGGTTTGTTTTTTTTATCTGAAGTGTGTAAAGCAATTGCGGAAAAAGTGATGGCGAATATGCAAATGACGAGAAATGGCTTTTGATTATATTTCATAAACAAGGTTTTGGGTTGAGATGCTGCCATGTTTAGAAATGCATAAACCGCATCCCATTTTTATTTCTGGCAGAAAACCTTGTTTGTAATGTTGAAGTAGCGAAACCTCTGATTCCTAAAAAATAAAACACCACTTAGCTATTATCGCTATCGCTTTGTGATCTTATTATTAATAAAAACCAGCAATAATGAAGTCAATACATAAACAGCTGTGATAATCCCCATCATTTTAAACACAACCGGATAACCATGTTCGGCCACATTCAAAAAAGGGTACGGATACAATCCGCTTACAGAGCCGCGAACAAGGCAATAAATAACATATAGAAGGGGAAAGATCAGCCAAAATAAGATGTCGCCATAGGGGAGTTTTTTCTTTGTGACAAAGATAAACCACCAGGCCATATATAATACCGGCACTACATAATGCAGTAAGCGATCACATAGCAATTGCAATCCGGTAAGGTTTGAGAGGTGAGATAACAGCAGGTGATTCAATACGCCAACGATAAAAATGTAAACAAAGATTGCCGCCTGTACGGAAGCTTTGGATAAAAGCCGTCCGAATGAAGTTTGTGTTCCGACAAGTTGAAAAGTAAAGCAACAGGCCACAAAAATGTTACTTAAAATGGTCATGTAGCTAAAATATCGCACAACCTCCGCAGCATATGTCAATCCTGCTTGCCGTACGTTTTGAATGATCAAAACGAGCTGCAATATCAAAGCAAACCACACAATAAAAGCCGCTAATAATTCGTATAATTTTTTTTCTGAAAACTTTCTCTGCGGCATTTTATTTTTTTATGAAGCTCATTAAAATAATATCCCCGGCAATCAGGTTTAGTGTTGTTCCGCCTGAAACGGAAAACGTGTTGACCTTCTTCAACATTTCCAGGTAAGTTTTTTCACCAAGCGCACCGTCGACACACATCATTTTAGTAACGGCGATCGGGCCGGTAAAACTGATTGAACTTTTTTCTGCCACAAGTGGCCCGGAATAAGCATTGCACCCGGTGTTGCCACTGATCCTTTTGTCGGCAACATTTACTACAAGCGTCGGTTTTTTATTTGGGTATAAACCGTCGAATGCTATTCTGGGTCCTGTGATGTAATTAAGTTCCCAGGAACCTTCCAGTAATGTTACATCGTTGGAAGTGGGTGTGGCGGCGTTTTTTGGAGCTTCGCAAGACATGAAAGCGACGCATGCGATAACGGCGGAAAGGATAAATGTTTTCATTGTGTTTTATTTTCGCGGATGAAAAATGAAAGACCAAGGCACATTAAAGTTAGCTAATTGGTTGTTAACTAAGTAAACCTGCGAGGTTTGAAAACCTCATAGGTTTGTCGTCAGCAAATCGCTGTACGAAACGGCTATATAATCTTCCCGGCGTATTCCAAAAAAAGCGGCGTAATAATCACATTGAGCTTTTATTTTTTCAAGGCCAATGCTGCCATCTGTGTCGATCGCTTCCACTTCTACAAAATTTCCCAACCCAATGATTTTATCAAAATGAAACTTTACATTGTCGATGAAATAAATTTTACGTTGTTTGGTAACTACAGAGCTGACGCCATTGGAAACAGAAAGGATTTCTTTCAAAGTGCTGTCGGGACTATGTTTGTACAGCAAGATCTGCGATTGTTTTGTGCCAGGCGTGTTTTCTCTTTCATAGTAAATAAGGGCGTTTTCAATATTGCCTTCGCGTAATTTCAACCGGCCCTTTGGAACATTGAAGTAAGTATCGCATTGCATATCTTCTCCTTTAAAAATGGGATGAAGGCTTAATAATTTTGTTTCAAGCTCGTTTATATCTTTTGTGCGGGCCTTGAATTCGAAATTGATCGGCATTGTTTTTAATCACAAGATAAGCCACGGGTCAAACAGATTTTCATAAATAGTATTATCTGTGATTCCGGCGAGATATTCAAATGATTAAACGTATACCGGGGAAGGAAAAATCTGCGCAATCGGCGGGCAATAGAAAAAAAAGTGGCGATTTATTAAAAAAACTACTTAATATTGCACTGGAACAGTTGCGAAGTTATCCTAATTTTAATTGCTTCAGCTTCAACGCAGCTTTCATCGAACCAATTTTCAACTACAATTTTACAGACAATAAGCCCGGATTTTTTTGAAAAACGCATTTTCCAGATAATTTATGTATGATATTTCACAACTGAACGACCTGCTCGTTCCCGAGTTGCTTGACATTGCAGAAGAACTCAAAATCTCCAACGCGAAAAAACTGAACAAAACAGATCTGGTACAAAAGATCATGGATAAACAAGTTGTTATGACAGCAGAAAACAAATTACCCGAAGGCGAAAAGCCAAAGCGGAAGCGTATTGCAAAGGCTCCCGGCGTGGAAGCTAATCATGAAGCGGCAGAAGTAAAACAAGCGGAGGCACATAAAAAAGATGCATCGCCGGCCAAACCGAAAAAAGAGACGATCGAAAGAAAGCCTGCTGCGGTAAAGAAACCACGTACGGACGAACAGCCGCTTGACGACGAAGAGGAAGATCTTCAACCGATCACAAGTGAGCAAAGTAGCATTCCTGCTGCCATTGCTCAAATGCTCCAGCAGGAAGATATTCAGCAGCCCGAAGTGCAAATGGAAGACGAGCCTGTACAACAAAGCACTCATCAAAGAAACAATCCCCAGCAGCGCCGGGAACCACCCGTTTTCAATATCGAATTCGACGGTATCGTATTAGGCGAAGGCGTTCTGGAAATGATGCCTGATGGTTATGGTTTTCTTCGCAGCAGCGATTACAACTACCTTTCATCACCTGATGATGTGTATGTGTCGCCATCACAAATAAAATTATTCGGTCTCAAAACAGGCGATACTGTTTACGGGTCAGTTCGCCCGCCCAAAGAAGGGGAAAAATATTTTGCTTTGCTAAAAGTAAATACGATCAACGGTAAGTCGCCGGAGGAAGTGCGCGATCGGGTTCCGTTTGATTACCTGACGCCATTATTTCCTTACGAAAGATTGAATCTTACCACACGTGCAGATAATTACAGTACGAGGATCATGGACTTGTTTACGCCGATCGGTAAGGGCCAGCGTGGCCTGATCGTTGCGCAACCCAAGACGGGTAAAACAATGTTGCTGAAAGAACTGGCAAATGCTATTGCCGAAAATCATCCGGAATGCTACCTGATGATCGTGCTGGTGGATGAAAGGCCCGAAGAGGTAACCGACATGGAGCGCAGCGTAAAAGCGGAAGTTATAGCCAGCACATTTGACGAACCAGCAGAAAAGCATGTGAAGGTTTCTACGATCGCTTTGCAAAAAGCAAAGCGACTGGTAGAATGCGGGCATGATGTGGTAATTCTCCTGGATAGTATTACCCGTTTGGCAAGGGCCCATAATACTGTTGCGCCTTCCAGCGGTAAAGTGTTGTCCGGTGGTGTTGAAGCAAATGCAATGCAGAAGCCGAAACAATTCTTTGGTGCAGCGCGTAAGATCGAACATGGCGGATCGCTAACCATCATTGCTACTGCGCTTGTGGATACAGGAAGCAAAATGGACGAGGTGATTTTTGAAGAATTCAAAGGAACGGGTAATATGGAATTGCAGCTGGAACGAAAATTATCCAACAGGCGCATCTACCCTGCTATCGATATCGTTGGTTCTTCTACCCGTCGTGATGACCTGTTGCTTGATAAAGATACGTTCCAGAGGATGTGGGTTTTGCGCAAGCACATGGCCGATATGAATCCCGAAGAAGCAATTAATACCTTGCTTAAAAATATGAAAGGAACGAAAGACAATGCGGAATTTTTGACGAGTATGAATGGTTAAGAAGTAAGGTTCAGGTACAAGGTGCCACCAACTATAAATTTTAAAGCTGCTTTTACGAGCAGCTTTTTTGTTGAAATTCCCCGAGCAATTTTATCCGGGTATTATACGTTTACAAACGGATAAATCTTTGTGTATCTTAGCTTGTTGAGATTTAAAAAGCGTTTCATGTTTAGAAAATCCTTTGTATTTTTTTTATTGATATTCCCGATAACTCTTTTTGCCCAGGCACCGGAAACTGATATTACCGGCCTATGGAAAGGAACGTTGTACAACGATACCACCCAACAATTTTATAAATACGAGATAGCCATCAGCGAAGAGAAAGGAAAACTATCGGGTTTTTCACATACCTGGTTCATACTGGAAGACAAACAATATTATGGAGTTAAAAAAGTGAAAGTTTCGCGCCGCAATGGAAAGATCATCGTGGAAGACGACAGGCTTATAGCCAATAATTACCCGGTTGCACCTGCAAAAGGAGTACGTCAATTAAATGTTCTTGAGCTGGATGCAGCAGGAAGCGTGATGACGCTTTCCGGCCCGTTTACCACCAATTCCACTAAAACTTTCCGGCCGCTCACGGGTTCCATACAACTGGAAAAAAAGAATGATTACTGGCAATCGGCGCTGGTACCGCATTTGCAGGAACTTAATCTTGCAGGTAATTTGTCTTTTGTAAAAGAGGAAGTTGCGCTCACAAAAAACGATGTATCGATCGAGGGAGCAAAAACAAAAACGTCCGAAATAAAGAATTCCATTGCTTCGTCGAAAATGAACAAAGTGAATGTTCCTGATGTGAGGCCGATAACAACAGAGCAGCAGCATGCGATTATAAAAAATGAAGAAACTTCTGCCGAAGAACCAGGGTTGAAAAAGAACACAGGCGATACCATTTATTCGTTGGTATCAAATGCTTCTTTATTAAAGGGTAATAAAAATGAACATTCGCCCGCTGTCGTCAATAAGCCACCGATAGCTTCAGTTGACGTGAAGCAAGTAGCAGCACCGGCTTCCGTAGTTTTCCTTCCTACAAAAGAAGATGGAACAAATGAGGATCTTGCCGCACTCGACGTAAATAAAAGGACGACGATGTTGCAACAAACAGTGGCATTTAAATCAGATAGTTTGCAAATTTCACTTTATGATAACGGCGAAGTAGATGGCGATACGGTGAGTGTATTGATGAACGGAAATATTATCATGTCTAAAGAAAGACTGAGTACAAATGCTGTACGAAAAACGATCTATATACCGCAAAATACTGATACTATCCAATTAGTAATGTATGCTGAAAACCTGGGAACGATCCCTCCAAATACCGGGTTGCTGGTTGTAAAAGATGGAAAAGATCTGTATGAAATCCGCTTCAGTGGCGATTTGCAGAAGAATGCTGCAATTATTTTCAGGCGAAAGAAAAATTAAAAAGCAATCTGACCCGATAAGGCGTCGATTTTTTTCGCCAGTTTACGATCCTTATCTGTGATCTTGTTTCCGGCGTCATGGGTATTTAACCAGATCTCCACTACATTGTAAACGTTTTTCCAGGTTGGATGATGATTCATTTTTTCCGCAGTTAATCCAACGCGCGCCATGAAAGCAAATGCTTCCGAAAAATCTGCAAATTCAAATTTGCGATACAGGCTATTGTTTTTTTCTTTCCACATAGGACTTAATTTAAAACTTGTTCGTCATGTTTGGCTTGAGAAACATCTGATTCGTTAAAAAATCAAATGCTGCTTGTTCTTTATCTTCTCGTTCGTCATTTCCGTTACAAGCTGAACAGACGACAGTAACCTGATCGACTGTTGTAAATTTTTTATTTCGCCATCCTCCAACAACTCGCCTTTTGCCAGCCAGAGAAAATCAAGATGCTTGAATTCAGGCAAAAGGTATTCGCCATCGTGCTGGTTGTTGTACAAATAATGAACCAGGCAACAGCCCGGCACCTCGTATTCATAAATAGAAAAGAAATAATTGCGGTCCTTTTTCTTGAGCTGGATCTCCAGGCTGTTGTTGAGGCGAAACTTGAAGCCCAGCAACTGATTCAAGTGCCAGCTGAAGGCATAATCCTTTATAGGCGCAACGATACCGAGAAGCCGGGTATCTTCAAAAAATTCTTCCGCCAGGGTTTCGTTGTCTATTTTGAGTTTCATTATCCTTTTTTAAAGTCCTTGTACGGAACGAAACTACCTCAAAGGATATTCCGAAAATATCATCGGATTGCTTCGTTCTGCACAACGAATAAAATCGAAATAAAATTAAAATACAACCGGTAAAATAATTTCCTCTGTTCCCCTTTTTAGTTTAACCGTCGTTGCATCGCCTTTATTAAATTTATTCAATGCACCCATGTATGTCATCACATCAGTGAAAGTGTGTTCGCCTAATTGTATCAATACATCACCGGTTTTTATGCCTGCTTTTTGGGCAGCTTTCCCTTCAGAAACACCATCTACCAGCACGCCTGAGCCGCTGTAAGTGTAGTCCGGCATAATTCCTAAGCTTACTTTGAAGCTACTTTTACCCATCGACGCTTCACGCGTTTTGGTAAAAGCGAGTTTATCTTTTTCAGAGGTGATGGTGATGATATTTTTGATATAATTGATAACGGCCAGCTCGCCTGTAAAATTTATCTTATCCGCATCGTCGGAAGGTTTGTGATAATCGCTGTGCGTGCCGGTGAAGAAGAACAATACGGGAATATCTTTCCTGTAAAAAGAAGTGTGATCGCTTGGTCCGCTGCCGGCACTGTCAACCTTTATTTTAAAATAAGGATCGTTTGTTTTGACAAGGTCGCCCCAAACCGGGCTTGTTCCATAGCCGCCAATTGTAAGTCCGTGTGTACTATCGTTCAGACGACCAACCATATCCATGTTGATCATATAATTTATAGTTTTGAGATCCACCGGTGCGTGATCGGCAAAATATTTGGAGCCGTACAAACCGAGTTCTTCGCCGGAAAAAGCAACCAATAAATAGTTTGATTTTGCCGGCGCCGATCCTTTTACCCATTTTCCTAATTCTATCAAAGCCGCGGTACCACTGGCGTTGTCGTCGGCGCCATTGTGGATCATCGGCGTTTTACCGGCATACAAAGAGTTGTGATCTTCGCCGTAACCCAGGTGATCGTAATGTGCGCCCAAAACAACGGTGGTAGCAGCGTTGTTGTTTATAAAACCAACCACATTGTGTCCTTGTTTTATTTTCGGCCTGAATGAAATATTGTAGGAAAGATTTTTAACCTCCGTTTCCGCCTTTAAATATTTCGCGTATCCCGAAGCCGTCAGATAAAAAACCGGAACGTTCATCGCGGGTGTTTTATCTTTTGCATCAAAGATTTCATCTTTTTTTGTTTCGTCATTTACAAAAAAAATGATGTTGAAAAGTTTTTGGTGAAGATTTTTTGTTTCCTCGATCAGCTGTTCTTTCAGATCGAAATGCGGTTTGTCTTTGTTATGCGCAACAATTCTGTCGATGTTTAAAACTAAAACGCTTTTCTTGTCTGCTCGTTTTGAAAAATCATCAGTGCCTGTGGCGGAATACGACATTGGAAAATAATCTTCGTTCAGCTTCAGATCTGCCGTTGGGATGTTTAAAAAAGTTTCCGCTTTTATTTCTTTGCCTTCGTTTACTTCAAATGCCTGGATATAACTGCCGTTGTCGCCTTTTGGTTCGAGGCCAATTTTTTTAAATTCTTTTGAGATGAATTCGTATGCAAGTTTTTCACCAGCGGTGCCGGTACGGCGACCCTCTAATTTGTCATCGGCAAGATAATTTACGGACGTTTTCAATCCGGCCAACGTTTTCTTGTCGTCTTTATTAACGTTTTGTGCAAATACCGACGATGTGGTAAACAATGACAGGAGCAGGAAATATTTATTGATCATATCGCGTGTAAAATATATTTTTAAAAAACAGCAGGAGTTGTTTAAAGTGTGCTGTTGGCCTGAGCTTGCCGAAGGCCTTCGGCAAGCTCAGGCCAACAGACGATTAAAATACTGTGTATCGGCGCAAAGGTAAACACACGGCAATGTTTTTCCGTAATTAAAAAGTCATGTTTCGTTAAATATAACTCCGAACCGCTGCTTAGTGTTATTTTTGCAGTTCTTCAAAATAAGCCCGGTAATAAACTTTGAGCAAAAATATAAATATAGCGTTGGTGGGCAACCCCAATAGTGGCAAATCGTCGCTGTTTAATGTGCTTACGGGATTGAATCAGAAAGTGGGAAATTTTCCGGGCGTGACGGTTGATAAAAAAACCGGTATTGCTTTAATAGGGGGAAATATTTCTGCCAACATCATCGACCTTCCCGGCACCTATAGTTTGTATCCGAAGCGTTCCGACGAATGGGTGGCCTATAAAGTGCTGCTTAACCAGGACGAATCCATTAAGCCCGATATGGTATTGCTGGTAGCAGATGCCAGCAACCTGAAGAGAAACCTGCTGTTCTGCTCTCAGATCATCGATCTTAAAATACCGGTGGTGGTGGCTTTGACGATGATGGATCTTGCCAAGCAAAAAGGTACGCAAATAGATATTCCGGGCCTGGAGCGCGAACTTGGTGTGCCGATCGTAGCCATCAATCCGCGAAAAAACAAAGGCATCGCACCGTTGAAAAAGATCCTGGAATTTACCATTCAGAATTTTCCACAACCGCCGGCGCGCGACTTTATTGACAGTGGCCCGCTTGCACCGGAAGCGATCAAAGAGATACGGGAAATGATACCATCCACAAGCAGCTACCGGGCAATACATTACCTTATCAGCCATGAGCATTTTTCTTTTTCTGAAAAAGAACAGGAAACGATCGAGCAAATTGAGATCAGCAACAAGTTCAATCCCACACGAACACAGGCGGAAGAAATATTGCAACGATATGGCCGAATCCGCCATGTAATGCAGCAAACAGTTGTTGAAAATGACCCGCTTCAGAAATATTTATTTACTGAACGGATCGATAACATTTTATTACACCGCACCTGGGGTTATGTGATATTGCTGGGCGTATTGTTCCTGCTGTTCCAATGCGTGTTTTGGGTTGCACAATTTCCGATGAACCTCATCGAATGGAGCTTCGCAGAATTGTCTGCCTGGCTCTCAGGAGTATTGCCCGGAGGATGGTTCAGTGATCTTTTCATCAACGGATTCATCGCCGGTATCGGCGGCATAGTAATATTCGTTCCGCAGATCATGATCCTGTTCGGACTTGTTACACTACTGGAAGACACAGGATATATGGCGCGCATCAGCTTTCTTACAGATAAACTCATGCGAAAAGTTGGACTGAATGGAAAAAGTGTAATGCCAATGATCAGTGGCTTCGCATGTGCCGTTCCGGCGATTATGAGTGCGCGGAACATCGAAAATAAAAAAGAGCGGTTGCTTACAATCATGATAACACCACTGATGAGCTGCAGTGCGCGGTTACCTGTATATACCATTTTGATCGCCCTCGTAATTCCTTCCAAGCTTGTTGGAGGATTTTTGAGCTTACAAGGCTTGGTAATGATGGCGCTTTACCTGCTAGGAACATTGCTGGCGCTCATTGTGGCCTGGGTAATGAAATGGTTCATCAAAAGCACGGAAAGAAGTTTTTTTATTTTAGAATTGCCCACGTATCGCAGTCCGCGCTGGAAAAACGCAGTGTATACGATGATAGAGAAAGCACGTATTTTCGTTTTCCAGGCCGGGAAGGTAATCATCGTAATCAGTTTACTATTGTGGGCACTGAGTACTTATGGCCCTGCAAAAAAAATGGCTGCCGTTACAGCGAAATACGATGCCTTGATGCAAAATGCAACGAACGATTCTACCAAAAGCGAATTAGAAAAAGAGCGCCGTACAGCTTTGCTGGAAAACTCTTATGCAGGTACAATGGGTAAATTTATTGAACCCGGAATAAAGCCGCTCGGCTACGATTGGAAGATTGGCATTGCGCTCGTGACCTCTTTTGCCGCCCGCGAAGTATTTGTAGGAACAATGGCCACGCTTTACAGCGTTGGTGATGATGCCGATGAAAACAGCAGCACGCTTCGCGAAAAAATGCATGCCGCCGTTCGTGAAGACGGAACAAAAGTTTACACACTTGCCACCGGTTTATCACTGATGGTATTTTACGTAATTGCAATGCAATGTATGAGTACGCTTGCGATCGTAAAGCGGGAAACCCGCAGCTGGAAATGGCCGGCAATACAGTTTGCGTATATGACGGTGCTGGCGTATTTATTGAGTTTTGTGGTGTTCGAGATATTTAAGTAGGGAACGGTGAATAGTCAAATCTTAAGAGCGTTTTATTTGGTGACTTTCTTATACTTTGAAACTTCGGTTTTTCACCATTCACGTTACCAGTCCACCGAATAGCTGACGCTGTTCTTCACCTGCGGATATATCTTCCTGTACAACTCACTCAACACATCTTCCCGTCTTGGTGTATGATAACTTTGGTTGTTGATGATCGTCCAGTCTTCGTTGGTAAGTGCCCGGCTGTCGCCGCTGTAGCTCGCACGTTCTTCCTGCCAACGATAATCTTCTCGGAAATTGCGGAAGCTGATGCTTCTTCTTGTATGCAGATCGGTGATGTTCAATTCCATATTTGCGGAAGCGATAAAACTCTGGCGGGAAATATTTACTGTCGCATATACTGTTTTGTAAATCGGTTTACCTGAAGTATCCGTTCCGTTGCGAACCTGTGCGTTCCTGTTTTGAACGTAATTATAAGCGGTCGGGTTTGGCAGGTTCATATCTCTCAAACGCAGATCCACGGCCCAATCCGGTTGAATATTGTCGCGACGCGCTTCCCAATCTGTGTAAAACCTGGCAGCATATCTTCCGTTGCTGTTTGCAGTTTGAAGGTCGCGGACCAATGTTTGCTGAAAATATTCGTTACTGTAATTATAACCTGAATTTCCCCAACCGCTGTTGAAGAAAAATGAATTGTCCTGCACCGGATTCACCACCACATTTACTATCGAAAGATCATATGCATTGTTCATTTGTTCCTTTGCATCTTTAAAACCGGGAACAAATTTGTCGGATTTTTGAAAATAACCATAGGCTTTTTTCGCGTTATCGCGACCGTCTTTATTGATATAGCTTTCGCCTTCGGCGTAATATTCCTGGGCGGCCTGTTGTTTTGATTCGAGAAGATCGGCGCTGTAATTTTGTGGCGTTACCAAACGAAATGCAGGTGTTGAATTGATAATGGCATTATAAGCCGACTGCAGCTGATCATATTCCGAAATGATTTTTTCCCAACGGGAAATATCCCGGCCGTTTTTATAAGATGCGATTTTTGCCAGGTGCGCTTTCTGGATATTGGAATATAAGATCGGAACGGCAGCCAGCGCATTTTCATCGGTCTGACTCTTGTTGAGTTTTTTTACGGCATCCTGCAATGCGCGGTCCTCATTGCTTCTTTCGAGATAATTCTTTTTGCTGCAGGCGGCCAGTAAGATGACGGCGGTCAATAAGTGTATAAATCTTTTCATAACCAAAGGTTTTATAAAACTATTACGGTCACAATAACCGAAAGTTACATGTGCAGGATACGCCTTACATAATCTTTAACAGGGTAAAAATAGGCAAATGATATTTGGTAAATCGCTTGCATCGATTACCGGAGGTTTTATTTAGCCTTCGGCTAAATGACAGGAATACGGATTATTACGATCGTTATGGTTTTGACCGATAAAATCTAAACCCGATTATAACGATCATAAAAATCTGTTTTTCTGCTGATTTCAGTGAAGCCGAAATCTCAATTTTTCAGCATATTGGACTCAATTCTTTACCGTTGATATTATTTATTCTACCATTTATCCCAATCAGATAAAATTTTCTGCGAAAGCAAAATGTATTCAAATAAAACATTTTCAATTAGTTATATAATAATCGACACCCAATTGACTGCCAACTACTTTAAAATAAATGGTATTATGTGTTGCATAGTACTAAAAACATGTTATCTTTGTTTTGTCAATGGGACGGATCGCTTCCGGAAGATGATCGGGAACAGAGACTAAAGTACAGCCATGAATTTTTTAAAACGTTAAGCCATGAACATCGATAACACAGCCAGCCAGATGCGGAAGGGAGTTTTGGAGTTCTGTATCTTATCGGTGATAAAACAAGGAGAAGCTTATCCTTCTGATATCATCGATAAAATGAAAGGGGCCAATCTGAACATTTTTGAAGGAACCCTTTATCCATTATTAACAAGGCTCAAAAATGCAGAATTTCTCACCTACCGATGGGTAGAAAGCAATAGCGGGCCGCCGCGGAAATATTTTTCGCTTACAGAAAAAGGCGCAAAATTCTATAAAGAACTCGAAGCTACCTGGAACGAACTTGCGAATGCTGTTCAATCCATTACCAAAACCTGACCGGATCAAACAACCATACAAAGTATAGCCATGCTTTTCACGGTTGCAACTTCAACTAGAGAAACAACATTTTAAAGTTTCCGCCAGCGGAAGCAACAAAAACCCAATTATTACGCCATGAAACAAGTAATAAATATCAACTTCCAGGGTAGAGTGGTGCCAATAGAACAAACGGCCTACGATGCACTGAAACAATATATCGAAAGTCTCAACCGATTCTTTGCCAATGAGGAAGGTCGTGAGGAAATTGTGAACGACATTGAAAACCGAATTGCCGAACTTTTTCAGCAAAGATTAAAAGACGGTGTTTCCTGCATTACCGATGACGATGTATCAGCCATCATGAAAAGCATGGGTCGCCCGGAAGATTTCGAATCGGAAGACGGCACCGCAGCTTCTGCGTCCGGCAGCACAACAAAAGAAAGCTCCGAAGAAAAAGCATTTGATGCCACAGCCTTTTCCAAAGGTGGCCACAGAAGGCTTTTCCGCGATGAAAACAACAAGGTCCTCGGTGGCGTTTGTAGCGGTCTTGCTAACTACCTCGGCATCGACACGGTGGTAGTAAGGATCCTGTTCGTACTGCTTTCCGGCGTTGCATTGGTTCCATACATCATCCTTTGGGTAGTGATACCAAGTACGGCCACCACGCAGATCGGAAGCATGCGTAAGAGACTTTTCCGCGATATGGAAAACAAATATGTTGCGGGTGTAGCGAGCGGACTGGCAAATTATTTCGGTATCAATGTATGGATCCCACGCCTGCTTTTTCTCCTGCCTTTTCTTTCATTCGTTGACAGGTGGAACCATTGGGGCAACTTCGATTTTCCGGGTTTTTTGAGATTCGGTTTTAGTCCTGGCTCTTTGATGGTGTACATCATCCTTTGGCTGGTGATTCCTGAAGCAACGACAACCTCCGAAAAACTGGAAATGAAAGGGGAAAAAGTGGACATGAATTCCATCAAAAATTCTGTGATGGAAGAAATGAAAGGCGTACACGAAAGAGCAACCAAACTCGGCCTTGAAGCAAAAGCGATCGCGAAAGAAAAAGGAAAAATCTTTGCCAGCGAAGTAACTGCTGTTGGAAGAAGAGGCGGTAACGGGTTTGGAAATGCCATCGCATTGGTAGTAAAGATCTTTGTGTATTTCATCCTTGGAACGATCGGCTTCTTTCTGGTAGTTGGCTTATTTTTCCTGGCCATTGGTTCCATAGGAATATTTCCTTTAAAAGATTTCGTGTTAACGAGCGGCTGGCAGAATGCTTATGCCTGGGGTACATTGATATTTTTCATTTTCGTTCCGGTAATTGGCGTCATCACCTGGATCATCCGTAAGATTGCAAAGATCAGAACAGGTTCTACTCTGATGGCAACAACTTTCAGCGGCCTTTGGGTGATCGGTTGGGTTTCTGTGGTAATGCTCTGCACTTCGGTTACAAACGATTTCAGAAGGGAAAACAATTTCAGCCCACAGGAAGTACGGCTCACAAACCCTGGCGTGAACAAACTGATCGTATCTGCACAAGGACCTATGGACGAATTCAGAAGACAAACGTTCTTCAGGTTTCAACCATTTGCAAACATCGATGACGATACAGCTGTGGTAAGAAACATCACCATCAATATTTTCAAATCCACTACCGATAGTTTTCGTGTAACGCTGTTGAAGGTTGCCAATGGTCGTAAAAGAGCGTTTGCCGATACAGCGGCCGCATTAATCAGGTTCAATGTTGCGCAGCAAGACAGCGTTCTAACGATCGACAAGGGAATTGCGATCAATAAAGATGACAAGTTTCGCAACCAGCAGGTGGTGTTGAACATCTACGTTCCGGTGGGCAAACAGATACGCATCGATGGAAGCGTACCGGATTGGGGCGGCGTTCACATCAATGGTCTCGGCATCAGCGACCGCACCTGGGATTTCGAAAGCGAAAACGCATCGAAAGGCTGGAGACGCAATGTGGATTACATCATGAAAGCAGATGGTTTGTATACCTTGTCCGGTCAGCGCGCAGAAGACCACGATGATAACTGGGGCCGGAGGAGAACAAAAACGATCATTACCAAAGATGGCGTTACGGTGGAAGAACGTTATGATGACGACAACAGCGACAATGACAATTATCGTTACGACCAGAATGACTCCGTAATTAAAATGAGTATCGATTCAGTAAAAGATAAATTGAAGCTTGACCGGCAACGTGTTGCAGATTCGATCAAAAAATCGATTGAAAAATCAAGGCTCGATATCGAAAAAGCCAATAAAGAGCTCGAAAAATTAAATAAAAAAACAGAGGGAACTACAGCAATGAATTTCCCTGTTTTACAGGCATACAATCCTATGTTGATGATGAATTAAACGCGTTTCAATAGTTGAGTTGAAGTTGAAGCAAACACACGTCCCGCCTTTTCAGGCGGGATTTTTTAAGGTTGTCAACCTTTTCATTTGTCAACAAAATCCGTGCACTCCATGGCTTACCTTTGAGAAATGAAAGACAACTTCTCCACTCAATCCGACTCGTATTCAAAATATCGCCCCGGATATCCATTGGAACTGTTTGATTATATTTTAAAACAGGTGAAACATCCAACTCTTGCATGGGATTGCGCCACGGGCAATGGCCAGGCTGCAAAAGAATTGAGCCGCCATTTTGACGAAGTATATGCTACAGACATCAGCGAAAAGCAATTGAACAATGCGGTACAGGCACCCAATATTATCTATAAAAAAGAAACAGCCGAAAAGACGCTGCTGGCGGACGCTTCCGTAGATCTGATCACGGTTGCGCAGGCATTGCACTGGTTTGATTTTGATCTATTTTATGCAGAAGTGAAACGGGTGAGTAAGCCCGGCGGAATCATCGCCGTATGGACCTATAGTTTATTGTCTATCAATCCGGAGATAGATGCGTTGATAAACGAATATCATTTCAATACCTTGAAAAAGTATTGGGACGCTGAAAGAGCTTATGTTGATGATGGATATTCTACCATTCCATTTCCATTCAAACAGATAGGCGATCCGGGTTTTGAAATAAAACTTCGCTGGACAATAGAAGAACCGGAAGGATATTTTTATACCTGGAGCGCTGCGCAAAAATACCTTGTTCAAAACGGCTACAGCCCGGTTCCAGAATTGATGGCTGAAATAAAAAAATCATGGCCGGTGAGTGAAGTGCTGCCTATCCGCTTTCCCATCTATTTAAAAATAGGCCGGGTGAATGAGGTGTAGGCTTAGAGATTAGTTATTAGGGTTATTGATGCCGTGATTGTGAGCGAAGCATAGTAATCTTATTACGTATTTCAAAGGTAATATGAGATTGACGCGCTTCGCTCGCAACGAGAAACAAAAAACCTCTGAACCCCAATCTCTAAACCCTAAACTTTTTATTTACATTTGCGCCGGTCCCGTCATTATAAATTATAATAATAAAAAATGAAGAATACTCCTTTTACACAAAAACATATCGCGTTGGGCGCAAAGATGGCCGAATTCGCAGGTTACAATATGCCCATTTCTTACAGCGGCATCAACGATGAACATGCCACAGTAAGAGCTAATGCCGGTGTGTTCGATGTAAGCCACATGGGGGAATTTATTTTGAAAGGCCCGCAGGCTGTTGAGTTGCTTCAACGCATTACTACCAACGACGTTTCAAAACTTACTGTAGGAAAGGCGCAATACAGTTGTCTTCCAAACAAGGAAGGCGGAATCGTAGACGATCTGCTGGTATATTGCCTCGAAGAAAACAATGCATATATGCTGGTGGTGAATGCGAGCAACATAGAAAAAGATTGGAAGTGGATAGAGTCGTTCAATACCAATAACGTAGAAATGCACAACATTTCTGAAAAGACCTGTTTGTTGGCCATTCAAGGCCCGAATGCTACCAGGATCCTGCAGCCGCTAACCGACGTGGATATCCTTAATCTTAAATATTATACGTTTGCCAAAGGCAGGTTTGCAGGTGTTGAAAATGTACTTATCAGCGCCACGGGTTATACAGGATCCGGAGGCGTGGAAATCTATTTTGAAAATAAAGATGACGCCGCCAATATCATCTGGGATGCAATCTTCGGTACCGGCGCCGCTCAGGGCATCAAGCCGATAGGGCTGGGCGCAAGGGATACGCTCCGGCTGGAAATGGGGTTTTGCCTATATGGAAACGACATCGACGATACCACATCGCCAATCGAAGCCGGACTTGGCTGGATAACGAAATTCGCGAAAGATTTTAATTCGAAAGAAATATTTGAAAAACAAAAGGCCGCCGGTCCTAAAAAAAAGCTGGTTGGTTTTGAAATGATCGAAAAAGGGATCGCGCGCCAGCATTACGATATCAAGGATTTTGAAGGTGCGATCATTGGCCGTGTTACTTCCGGAACGCAATCGCCGAGCCTTGGAAAAGCAATTGCAATGGGATACGTGGATGTACAATATACTTCTGTAGACAGCGAAATTTATATCAGCATCCGCAATACTTTATTAAAAGCAAAAGTGGTAAAGATCCCGTTCGTATAAAGTTTTTTCTTCAATGGAAAACAATACTACAGCAACATGAGCAGTAACGACAAACCAGCATTATATACCAGTCTTTCTCCGGCATTGCTGCATCTGTATGATGTGAGCAGCAGCATCGTTGTGATCATTGATGTTTTGCGCGCTACAAGTACGATCGCTACAGCGTTGCACAACGGAGCAAAAAGTATTATTCCGGTGGACAGCGTTGCCGAATGTATCCGCATCGGTAAGCAGATCGATGCCATCACCGCCGGCGAACGCGATGGCCAGGTGGCAGAAGGGCTGCAATATGGCAATTCGCCCTTTGAATATCCGAACGATTTTATCGGCGAAAAAACGCTGGTGCTTACTACCACCAACGGCACTAAATTGCTGCATATGGCGCTAGACAAAGGAGCCCGCGAAATCGTGACCGGATCGTTTCCTAACCTTTCCGCTGTTTGCGATTTTTTGATTAAGAGCAAACAAAACGTGATCCTTGGCTGCGCTGCCTGGAAAGATCGCGTGAACATCGAAGACACGCTGTTTGCAGGCGCAGTGATTGAAAAAGTAAAGGAACATTTCAACATTAATTGCGACTCATCACAGATAGCAAATTCGTTGTACAATGAAGCTAAAAACGATCTGTATGAATTTATGAAGAAAAAGAATGCGTCGCATTACCATCGCCTCAGCAACTTTGGATTGGAAAAAGACATCCGCTATTGTCTTACGCCCGATGGCGCCAATGTGCTGCCGATCTACCGGGATGGGAAATTGAGCGTGGGCGAATGGTGAAATCTTCAAAAACGTATTCTGTTTTGATTCCCTCTCTGATAATTTAAGCCTCGGTTTTACCGTGGACAAAATACTCAATAAAGTTTTCAGCGGAAGATAAATGCTGAAACTCTGCGAGATCTCTGTTGTTTCAATTTTCTGCGGTGAAACCGACGCTATAAATATTACAAAGAAGCCCATCTCAAAAACGCAATGGAAGATTTCCTCATCGACCATGCACTTTTAACAAGTTTTTCTCCACAAACTTTCAATTTCCCGCCAAAGGCTCGATATTTTTCCTTTACTTTTGCAAATTGCCCTTTTCAGAACCAACACTTTCGCAGCAAGCCACGGTAAAGCTCAGGAGCAATTGAAATTAATTGTTTCAATAAAACCATCAACTTGGCACTTCCGCACTTAATTAAACACGTATACAACAACGGCACTGATGAGGTAATACGACGGGGAAAAAAGATCCACGCCATGGGGTATGTGGAACTTGTGGAACACGACGAATTGATGGGTTCCATCGTTTTTCGCGTAAAGGATGACAGCTACAGCACTTTTTACAAAGTATACATTCAGAAATACGCCGATGCCAGGCTGATGAGCCTCCGATGCAGCTGCCCGTATAATCTTGGCGATATCTGCCGCCACGAAACCGCTGCACTGCTGCGCCTGCAGGAGCTCGTAGACAAGAACCTTCTGCTTAGCAGCGCCATTCAATACAACCAACGGCACACCGTTGCTAAAATGAAAAACATAGATTTGAAGATGCTCAAAATGCTTTCTTCGATCTCCATTTTCCAGGAAGCCGAAAATTTGTTGAGGACAAATAAAGCTACCATCATTAAAGCTGCCGACGAACGGGTGGAAGCAGAACTTACTTACAACGGCGAAGTATATCCGCTGGTGATACAAAAGAATGACGAGCGCAATTTCGACACCTCGTGCAAGTGCGATGAAACCATGCATCCGCTTTGCGAACACAAAACATTGCTGTTTTTGCAATTGCTGAACAATTACGGACCAAATTATTTTGACAGCATCCGCAATTGGGACAAGGAAAAAAATAAATTACTGCAGATATACGGCTACAGTCTCGATGATGACCTTACCGGAAAATTTGAATTTATTTACAAAGACGGCAAACCATTTTTGAAACTGCTTGACACTTCAATCAAACGCGTTGTGGCACCTGCGGCCCCTTCTGCTGTAAGCCAGGCTGCGCCCGCATTTAAGTTACCTTCCCAACCGTTAAAGCCTCGCGAAGCGGAAGTGATAGAAGCGGAAAAAAATACCAAGCTGGGCATCGTTTTCAACTTCAACGCAAAAACATATCCCGGCTTCAATGTAGATGCATTACAGGGCGAGCCCGATGAAGAAAACAAAACATACGTAGATAAATCCGAAAGGCTGGATCTTACGAAATTTGTTGACACAGAACCTTTCAAAGAAGAAGACAAGCAGCTTTTTCAGCAGGTGCGGAAGTTGCAGGAAACCGAGGTTAATAAGTACCTTAACAGGAACTCACCCTTTAGCGGCATTTGGGAAAACATCATTCATACAGATGGAGATGATCTTCCTGAGGAGACCAAATCGCTGATCACGGAATATCTTCATCCGAAGCTGAAGCGCGTTTTTGAAGAGCAATACCACAGCCATTTTGTGTTTCAATTGCCGTTTTCAAAAGTATTTAAAACGGCCAATCTGAAAGAAATAGAATTGAGTGATCACTTTATTTCGCCCGTTTTTAAAGTAATCGCCAAAGACGATCATTTCGAAATTGCCTGCATGGTAAAATTGCCGGGCGAAACAGTTTCATTCAATGAAAACGAATGCAAAAGCAGCCTGGTTTTTTTGCACAATCAAACATTGTATCTCTGGCAAAAGCCCGAAGATGTGTTGCAGGCAGAAAAATTCATCAAAGAAGGAAACATCGAACTCAGCAAAAATAACTGGGCAGATAAGATGCAAAAGGTTATCCTTCCGCTTACCAAGGAATACCATGTGGAGTTTGACAAAAGCCTCATCCGCGAAGTGAAAAGCGGCGTTCCTGATATAAAGCTTTTGCTGCAGGAAAAGGGCGACTATCTTGTATTTCAGCCTATTTACAATTATAAAGGATTTGATACAAAACCAACGGACAAGGATACGATCACGATACCGGATGGCGACAAGATCCTGATCATAAAACGCAATCCCGAAGCAGAAGAAACATTCATGCACAAGATGGAAAGCCTTCATTCGATGTTCATCCGCCAGCAGGATAGCGGCAGCCTTGTATTGAAAGGCGCCGACGTGCTGCGAAACAACTGGTTCTTTCTTTTCGTAGACGCGATTAAAGAAATGAAAGTGCCGGTGTTTGGATTTGAAGCCCTGAAAAACTTCCGCTTTAATACGGCACGTCCAAGTACGCATATACATGTGAGCAGCGGATTGGACTGGTTTGATGCAAAAGTGGAAATCGAATTTGGCGAACAGCGGGTAGGTATTGCCGATATTAAAAAAGCGCTGGCAGGAAAACAATCGTTTGTTCAACTGGGCGATGGCACACTTGGGATCTTACCGGACGAATGGTTGAAAAAATATTCATTGCTCTTCAAAGTAGGTGACGGGAAATCGGATAAGCTCAGGTTATCTAAGTACCACATGAGTGTGATAGATGAGTTGTATGAAAACCGCAATGAGGAAGAAATGAGTTTTGCGCTGGACGAAAAATATGAGCGTTTGCGGGAGTTTAAAAATATTCCGGAAATCGAGGCGCCTGCTCAATTGCAGGATATTTTGCGTCCGTACCAGGTGGCCGGTTATCAATGGTTGAGCTATCTGAATGATGTTGGTTGGGGTGGAATCCTGGCAGATGACATGGGGCTTGGTAAAACGGTTCAGGCGCTGACGATGCTGGATCACTATCGCATCCAGCATGGAACATTGAAGGCGATCGTTGTTTGCCCGACAACATTGATCTACAATTGGCAGAATGAGGTGAAGAAATTTACGCCGGAGTTATCATATCATATTCATCATGGAAATATAAGAAGCAGGAGCGCGGAAGAATTGCAGGTACACAATATCATCATTACAACGTACGGAACACTACGCAGCGATATTCAGATGCTGCTTAAAATAAACTTCGATTATATCGTGCTGGATGAAAGCCAGGCTATTAAAAACCCATCGTCAAAAGTCACCAAGGCCGCGTCACTGCTTAATTCCAGGAACAGGCTTTGCATGAGCGGTACACCATTACAAAATAATACGTTTGATATTTTTGCGCAGATGAATTTTCTCAATCCCGGGCTTCTTGGAACGATGGAGTTTTTCAGAAATGAATTTGCTACGCCGATCGACAAATTTGGTGAGCAGGAACAAAAGGATCATTTAAGAAAATTATTATTTCCGTTTATTTTGCGCCGTACTAAAGAGCAGGTGGCAAAGGATCTTCCTGAAAAAAGTGAAACGATCCTGTTTTGTGAGATGGAAAAAGAGCAACGTAAAATTTATGATGCTTACAGAAATAGTTACCGCGACAAGATTCTTGGAACGATCGATGAGCAGGGCATTGATAAATCGCAGCTTACGATTTTGCAGGGGCTGATGAAACTGCGCCAGATCTGCGATAGCCCCGCCATCCTGAATGAAGAAGATAAATATCCGAACCATTCCATCAAACTGGATGAACTTGCGCGCGAGATCTCCGAAAATATCGGCGAACACAAGGCGCTCATTTTCTCCCAGTTTTTAGGAATGCTTGGCTTAATTAAACAAAAACTTATAGAACAAAATATTCCTTTTGAATATTTTGATGGCAGTACGTCGGCCACCGACCGGGAAAAAGCTATTCAGAATTTTCAGAATAATGACGATTGCCGCGTATTCCTGATATCGTTAAAAGCTGGTGGTGTGGGCCTGAACCTTACGGCGGCGGATTATGTATACATCGTGGATCCGTGGTGGAACCCGGCGGTGGAGCAGCAGGCGATTGACCGTACGCATCGTATCGGGCAAACGAAAAACATTTTTGCATACCGAATGATCTGTATCGACACAATTGAGGATAAAATATTACAGCTGCAGGAAAGAAAGAAGATCCTGGCTAAAGAGCTGATATCAGATGAAAGCGGATTTGTGAAAGCGTTGAGTAAAGCGGATGTGGAATACTTGTTTAGTTAATAATCAAGAACTAATAATTTTTTATGCCGGCTTGTATTTACTATTAATTATTATCTATCAGGTAGTAAAAAATAAAACCCTTATACTGTTTGGTATAAGGGTTTTATTTTGCAGGAGTTTTGGTTATCCTGTGTTTTTCTCATGATGCGATAAAGCTTTTCAGTCGCTGAAACTCTTTTTTGTTATCAGAAAAGAACAAACTGTTCAAAGCTGAAGCCAACGATTTGGCAAACAAAGTCAGGCCGGAGGGTTGATTTTTTTTCATAAAATTGGAGTTTTAAAGGATATATCAAAAATACAAATTACTGAAAACTGCGTCAAGAGTGGTTTTGCGGGATTTAAAACACGGTAAATTCCGCATCAGTTACGTTTATTTCACTTATAAGTTCTTCTCAATTTCCTGAGATTGGAAGTTTTTATAAAATTTAATGTCGTATACGTTCGGATTTTGAATAAAACGAGCCATCAGGGTTCTCACCGCCTGCACGATCGGGTGAGTTTGCTGCGAAGTTTGCATATTAACCTTTTTTGTTATTTTATATTGAAACGGAAGCAAATGTGAATTATTGTGTGGAAAAGTATTGTTTTTCGAGGTTTTTCATGTAGAAATTATCAAATATCATTTTAATACAACATTGGCGCTGCTGTAACGGGCAGGTTATGCTCGATTTTGATCTGGCGGCGTTGTACGAGATGGAAACGAAGGTTTTGAACCAGGCGAAACGAAATATTAAACGTTTTCCTTCGGATTCATGTTTCGGCTGACAGGCGAAGAGCGGGAAATGAAGTCTGAAACTCAAAGTCACAAATTGTGAACTTTGATAAACAAACGGACAATTCTTTGAGGTCACAATTTGTAACCTCAAAGAAAGGAGGAAAATGATAGTTGCTTTCTACTTTCACCAAACAAGGCGTTGCTATGCTCAGCGGTATTCCTGATTCCGATAAAGCCATCAACATGAACATCGCCACTATGCGGGCCTTTGCAGAACCAAGAAACATCTGCTACAGCGGTCAGATGTTATGGAGCAAATAAAATTATTAAAGGAAAAGGCGGGCGAACACGATGTGCAACTCATTAAGATTGTATAATGCAATGGAAAATTTATTCGCCGAGAAAGCAGCGCAATAAAAATAGGAAGATCGGGAACGGAGAGGATTTAATCATAAAAAGGAAAAAACCTGTGAGGGTTTTAAAACCTCACAGGTTTAGATGTTTTAATAATCAATCACCTGTTCCTGCATTTGCGGCATCACGCGCCATTCGTATTGCTGGTTGCGAAGTTGTGGTTCAAAACCAGCCTCTTTAATAGCTTGTTGAATACTGTTTGCGGTAAACCGATGTGGCGCGCCTGCTGCGCTCACTACATTTTCTTCGATCATAATGCTTCCAAAATCATTTGCGCCGCCACTCAGGCAAAGTTGCGCCACTTGCTTACCTACCGTTAACCAGCTTGCCTGGATATTTTTAATATTTGGCAACATGATGCGGCTCATAGCGATCATGCGCATATATTCTTCCGCTGTTGTAAGGTTGTGTACGCCGCGGATCCGCGCCAGCAATGTATCGGCATCCTGGAACGTCCAAGGAATAAAGGCGAGGAAGCCTTTAGCATCTTGCGGTTTGCGGCTCTGTACTTCACGTAGCTTTACAAAATGCTCGAATCTCTCCTGTAAGGTTTCTACATGACCGAACATCATGGTTGCAGAAGTGGTAATGTTTAATTTGTGTGCTTCATGCATAATGTCGAGCCATTCCTGCGCGCCACATTTTCCTTTGCTGATCAATCTTCTTACACGATCCGTGAGGATCTCTGCGCCTGCGCCCGGCAAGCTGTCCATACCGGCATCTTTTAGTGCCTGCAGCACTTCGCGATGTGTGCTTTTTTCAAGCTTGGTAATATGCGCCACTTCCGGGGGGCCGAGCGTGTGTAACTTAATATTCGGATACAATGACTTCAGTTCCTTAAACAAATCTGTGTAAAACGAAAGTCCAAGTGCCGGATGATGTCCACCCTGCAATAATAACTGGTCGCCACCATATCTGATGGTCTCGTCGATTTTTTTCTTATAAGTTTCGATGTCCGTGATATAGGCATCCGGATGCCCCGGAATCCGGTAAAAGTTACAAAATTTACAGTTTGCTATACAAACATTCGTCGTATTTACATTGCGGTCTATCTGCCAGGTAACTTTTCCATGCGGCACCTGGATCTTCCGAAGTTCGTCGGCCACGTACATCAATTCGGTCAATGCAGCGTTTTCAAATAAAAACATCCCTTCTTCTACAGTGAGGAACTCGAACGCCATTGCCTTGTTGTATAAATTATTTACATCCATCATTTTTAAGTTTACAGTTATACGGTGGCGGGCCACCAATACGGCATTTTGCAAAATTACGTGCATTACGTTGTATATTAGAGTAACTGAATTATGAGATACGTAAAACTTGCCATAATTTTTATATTGGTTCCGTTATTGGGCCGATCGCAGGAGATACTTTCTCAACCTGAATCTAAATTCATTACAAAATTTCCTTTCACCCAATTCACAGGCGGTATAATCATGTTAAAGGTGAAGGTGGATACCATTTCCCAGGAACTTAATTTCATCCTTGATACCGGCAGCGGCGGTATTTCTCTCGATTCAGCCACTTGTAGCGAATTCGGCATTCCTACCCAAGCTACGGATACCACGATCACCGGCATTGGAGGCATCCGTAAAGTGAATTTTGTTTTTAATAAAACAATGCATTTTCCCGGTCTTGATGTGAAGAACCTCAATTTTCATGTAAACGATTACGAAGTACTGTCCAGCGTGTACGGCGAAAAGATCGATGGCATTATCGGCCATAGTTTTTTAAGCAGATATGTAGTGAAGATCAACTATGACAGCATGCAGATCGAAGTGTTTAGCCGGGGAAAAATAGATTACCCGCGCGGCGGAACATTATTGCACCCGATCTTTACTACCATTCCGATCCAGCCGGTAAGTTTCAAGGACAGAAAAAAAATGGCCTTCAATTTTTATTTTGATACCGGTGCCGGCCTTTGTTTTTTATTAAGCGATCAATTTGCAGAAGACAGCTCGGTCCTGCAGAAAAAACGCCGGCCGGTAGTTACGGGCGCAGAAGGCATGATGGGCCGGCTAAGAATGCGGCTTACAGTTATCAAAGAAGTGAAACTGGGTCCATACCGCTTTCGGGCAGTGCCAACATATTTATACAAGGACCTCTATAATGTAACGAATTACCCGCTTACGGGCGGACTGATCGGAAGCGATATCATGCGGCGCTTTAATGTGGTGATCAATTACGGCCAGAAAGAAATTCACCTGCATCCTAATTAGCATTTCAATGACCCGTTTGATTACTCTTACTCGGGCTTAAGTATTTACCTGATCGACGATAAAATAATGGTGGAAGATGTGATAAAAGACTCCCCGGCCGATAACGCCGGCTTAAAGATCGGCGACGAGCTGATCGGAGTAGGCTCAAATTTTACACAAAATGTGCAGGCATATAAACAAGCGTTGCAGGCACCCAATCAAAGAGTAAAACTGGTCATACGCCGTGATCATGAATTACAGACAATCACCATTAATATTGCTTCTATTTTATAATTTTGTCACTCTTTATATAACTAAAAGCGGCGCTGAAAAATCAGCGCCGCTCTTTTAAAAAAAACTTCTTACTTCACCAATTTCAACTCGTCAATAATATTTTTTGCTCCGCCTAACTTATCGATGCACCACAAAACATAACGTACATCAACATTTATTGTACGGTTTAGATCTTTATCAAAAGCGATCTTATGGCTTAATGCTTCGTAGTTTCCGTCGAATGCCAGCCCGATAAGATTGCCATTTGCATCTATTACGGGCGAACCGGAATTGCCGCCGGTGATGTCATTGGTGGTAATGAAACCCACCACAAGATCGTTACGGGTCTTGTCTATGTACTGGCCAAAATCTCTTTTCTTCAACAATTCGATCTGTTTCACCGGAAGATCGTATTCATAATCTCCCGGAATATATTTTTCCAAAATACCTTTGCTGGTTGTTACAAAATCATATTTAACGGCATCGCGCGGAGCATAACTTTTTACATTTCCATAACTAACACGCATGCTGAAATTTGCATCCGGATACATTTTATTTACAGCTGCAGGATTCATTTCCATGATACCTTTCAAGTAAGCACGACCGAGTTCGTTGTTCTTGTTTACAAAAGCGGCATACAACGGCGCATATTTCGTATTGTAATTTTTTACGAAGGAAGATCCGAAGTCGAATGCCGGATCAGCCTGAAGTACGTTGGCATCAGGGTTTGCAACAAATGCCGACCATTTGATATCATCCAGGATCATTGTGGCGGCAAATACGACTTTTGCCCATTTCCTGTAAGTGGTCTCATCTTTGAGGTCGCCGTAGCCGGCTTTGATCTTTTCGTACAAGCCAATAGGATGCTGACTTTTATCCACATCGGTATAAAAAGCCATTGCAACAGCGGCGAGAATTCTCTCTTCGCTCGGCTTATCTTCACCAGCCAGGAAGGTTTTGCGCTTTGCATCAGTGGCGTCTACAACTTTTTTGATATCAGCGGCGGAAGTTCCCGGTTTTGTAAGAGCCGCTTCTAATGCAATCAGCGATGCGCCAAAGGCTGCAAGGGGCGAACCTAAAATGCCTTCATTAGTGTATTGACGCGCTTTGCTGTATGGTGCCCATGCTGCGTAATTTTTTTCATAATCACTCATAATATTGGCGTACTCCGTTTTTCCTGCTGCCCATTTTGAAAAAGCCGATTCGTATTGTTGCTTTTGTTCGTAAGTATGAAACTTGATCAATTGTTTTGTTTCCCCATCAAAAAATTTCCAGTAGTTGGCTATGCCAGCGTAGCTGCTTGCAAGCTTCAATTTAACTTCCGGGCTTTTGATCATTTGTTCGTGCATGTATTTCAAACGCATATCACGCAACGCAACGAGCGCGGGGTTTTCTACTTCGTTTTTTAATTTGATACCATAACTGGTTTCATAACGGTTAGTACCGCCAGGATAACCGTAGATCATTGCATAATCGCCGTCTTTTATTCCTTTAATGCTTACCGGTAAAAAATGTTTTGGTTTCAATGGAACGTTGTCTTTGCTATAATCCGCAGGTTTACCATCTGGCGTTGCATAAACGCGGAAGATGGAGAAATCGCCGGTGTGGCGCGGCCATTCCCAGTTGTCGGTATCGCCGCCGAATTTACCAACGCTTTCCGGCGGCGCGCCAACAAGGCGGATATCACGGTAGGTTTTATAAACGTACATGATGTATTGATTGCCCTTGAACATACTGTAAACCCTGCCTGCAAGGCCATTTTCCTTATCGGCAACCTTATCGGTGATGGTTTTAAAAACATCCGGTAATTTTTTTGTTCTTTCATCCCAGCTTAAGCCTTTAACAGCATCTTCTACTTCTTTGGTTACGTCTGCGATGCGGTCAAGGAACTGCACCGTAAGAGAACTTTTTATTTCCTGGTCCTTGTTATATGCGTAAAAGCCATCTTTCAAATAATTATGTTCTACACTACTTGCAGTTGCAATCGCATCATAACCGCAGTGGTGATTGGTAAAGATCAGCCCCTGGTTGCTTACGATCTCGCCGGTGCAGCCGCCGCCGAAAATAAGGATGGCATCTTTTAAGGAAGCGTTGTTTACGGAATACAATTGCTCCCTGGTAAGTTTTAAACCTTTCTTCACCATGTCATTGTACACTTGCTGGCCAAGCAGCATTGGCAGCCACATTCCTTCGTCGGCGCGGGCTTTGAACAGGCTTGCGATCAACACAAGCGAGACTAGTACTTTTTTCATATGTCTTGTAAAATTTTTTGTGTGGACAAACCTACTGAATTTGGCACGGATTACGGCCACAGATTCCCCGGATTTACACAGATGGTTTGCCTTCGACAAAATATATTTGCCGCAGATCCTGAGATGAAAAATCTACAGCACCTGCATGCAACAAAAAATCCGGAAGATTTCTCTCCCGGATCCATATTGAAAAGAACAAACCAAACTAGCTGCTTGCGTAATCAACGCGGCCGCTTTTTTTATCTTTCCCACGACCAATGATGTAGCCGCCGGCCGCACCTATCACGCCGCCAATGATTGCTCCTTTACCACCTTTTCCTATCACGGCACCTGCAACTGCACCACCTACACCGCCTATCACGGCGCCTTTGGCGGCATCGCTGATGCCTTTTTTCTTAGTTTCAGCCGCCGCCGCCGGTGTAGAGGTACTGGCGGTTTCTGTACTGGTATTACCATCTGCCGGGGCTGTAGTGGGCGTTGGGTCCGGAACAGGTACAGCTACTACCGGCGGAGTTGCCGGTGTTGGTGTTGGTATTGGTGTTGCAACCGGCGAGGGTGCCGGCTGTTGCACATACACAGTTTTCACGATTGTTTTTGTAGCAACGGCCTTATTTGATTTAGGTGCTGTATACGTATCTTCTTCTGTTAATTTTGCCACATCGGCCGCCGTATTATTTTTATAAAGTCCGGCGGTATCGGGTGTAAGCGTAAGCTGTCTGCTGGTATCAATGTCTTTTTTCTGATCTGGTTTACAAGAAGTAAAAATGACAGCTAATAATGCGATTGGGAGTAGTATTCTTTTCATAATTTCGGGAATTTAATTTTTTAAATGTTGTTCTCTTGTAAGCGTAGATATAAAAAGTCCTGGCGGGTTTAAAGCCTGGTTATTTTGAAAAGTGATAGTTTTGTTAATAGGAAACCCTAACCCTTAAACTTATTATGTATCGCATCAATCCCGATATAGACATTATTAAAGACCTGCTGGAAGCAGTGATCAAAGCACAGCCGGAATCAGTATTTGCCAATAGCTTGTACCATCAATACCAGGAACGGGGCGGTCTTAGCAAAAAACAGCTCGAAGGATTGTATAGCAAGGCCTCCAAAATAAAAGATATATCGGCGGGTAAATTAGCCACGCTACAAGCGATCATTTTAAAGCGTCCGACAAGATTTAAATCGGAAAAACCAGAAGTGGTGCCACTGCCACCCAAAGATGAAACGCCCGGAAGAGACATGGAAGCAATACTGCAAAAATTTCCGCAACACAAACGGGTGCTTTTTTTAAAATCGAAATGGGATAAAAATGAAGCAATCTCTGCGCAGGAACTGTCGGAGATCGCAAGGTTTAAAGGGATTTTGCTGAAGTGATTTTTTTCATTGCGGGCAAAACGCGGCAATGCCCAACAAAAGGAAAACCCGCAACTGACCTATAGCCTTACCAAATTCACCAGCAGTGCCGTCCATCCGGTTTGATGCGATGCACCCAACCCGCTTGAATCTTCGCCGTGAAAATATTCATGAAATAAAATAAGATCATTCCGTTCATCTTTATAAAACCAATTGTATTTGCCGAACACCGGCCGGTTTTGATTCTTGTCTTTTTTAAAGATATTCAATACTCTTTCGGTAAGCTCGTCTGCAATTTCCTTAAGATTTAAAAATCTTCCCGAGCCTGTTGGGAACTCCGCTTTCACCGTATCGCCGTAAAATGAACCATATTTATTGAGTGCGCGGATAAATAAATAGTTGATCGGTATCCACACCGGCCCGCGCCAGTTGGAGTTGCCGCCATACATATTGGAAGTGGCGTCTCCGGGATCGTATTGGATGGCATATACCACGCCGCCGATGCTGATGGAGTAAGGTTTTGTTTCATAAAACTTCGAGATAGAGCGGATCCCGCCATTAGACAAAAATTCGGCTTCGTCTAAAAAACGCTGTAACATTTCGATCAACCGGTCCTTTTTTACAATAGATAGCAACACATTATCATCTTCGGTTGTTTCATGGCTCGGAAGGAATTTTTTGTTGATCGTGCGATAATTTTTGAACCACTCCATTCTTTTTTTGAAATCCGCCAGATGCTCAAATTTATCGGGATCGATTACGGAAACAGCAAAGAAAGGAGTAATGCCGATAATGGACCGGATCTTTAAATGAAAAGGAATTTTATCAGTGATCGACAATACATCGTAAAAGAATTTATCTTCTTCGTCCCACAAACCCAGTTCATTGAGGGCTTCAGCGATCAACACGAAATGCTCATAAAATTTTGTAGCCGTATCTTCAAAAGAGGTATCATGGCGCGCAATTTCCAGTGCGATGTCCATCATATTCAAAGCATACATCCCCATCCAGCTTGTGCCATCCGTTTGTTCTAATGTTGCATCGGAATTCATGGGCATATTTCTGTTGAATATGCTGATGTTGTCGAGGCCAAGAAAGCCGCCTTCGAAAATATTGTTGCCATTCTTATCTTTCCTGTTTACCCACCAGGTAAAATTGATGATGAGTTTTTGAAAAGCCTTCTTTAGAAAGTCGATATCAGATTTATTTTGCATCCGCTGTTCCGTCTGGTATACTTCCCAAACGGCAAAAGCATGTACGGGCGGGTTAAGGTCGCCGAAATCCCATTCGTACGCCGGCAGCTGCCCTTGCGGATTCATGTACCATTCGCGCATGAGCAGCAAAAGCTGGTTTTTTGCAAAAGTAGGATCAATCATCGCCATCGATATGGCATGAAACGCGCTGTCCCACGCCGCATACCAGGGATACTCCCATTTATCGGGCATGGAGATCACATCTTTATTCTTCAGGTTTTTCCAGTGATGGTTACGGCCCGTTGCACGATTTTCAGTGACAGGCGTTATGCCGTCTGTCCGGTCCAGCCAACGTTCCACATCGTAGTGATAATATTGCTTGTTCCATAAAAGCCCCGCAAAAGCCTGTCGCTCTATATTTGCCAGTTCGGGATTTTTTACAAGGATATGAGAATAAAACTCATCCGCTTCATTCTTTCGCTGCGCGAAAATGTTTTCAAATCCTTCCTCAAAAGGATTGCTTTGTTGCTGGTTGCAAAGACGCAGGTAAATTACTTCGGTCTGACCACCATCGAGGCTACGCTTGAAAACCGGTGAACATTTTGTTCCGGATTTGTTCCGGCTTAATTTATCCGTATTCTTTTTATCAACGATCGCATCGTGAAACGCATCTTTTACAAAAGGAGTCGTGTTTTTGGTGCCGAATAGTTTTTCAAAGTTTGTCTCATTTTCGGTAAACAACACATCGTCTGCCGGTTGAAAATAAAGGAAATGATCACCCGATCTTTCGTGAGAGATAAAAACGGAAGTGTTGTCGAGTAAACGGATCGAAGGCTTTATATTGAATGTGTCGTATTGCCACCTGTTGTAAAACCAAACGGCCGGAAGTACAGTAATTTCAGCTGTTTCCTCACCGCGGTTAATGATCTCCAGTTTTATAAAAATATCATCACTGTTGTTTTTTGCATATTCAATAAATACATCGAAATACTTTCCTTCGTCAAACACGCCGGTGTCGAGCAATTCGAATTCCGGGTCCTGCATGGAAAGCGCAGCGTTTTTTTCCAACAGATCTTTATATGGGAATTCTGCCTGCGGATATTTATACAGGTATTTCATGTAGTAATGCGTAGGAACATTATCAAGATAATAATACAACTCCTTCACATCTTCACCGTGATTGCCCTGGCCATTCGCCAGGCCGAAAAGCCTTTCTTTAAGAAATGGATCTTTGCCGTTCCATAGTGCTATTGAAAAGCAGATATTCTGCATGTAGTCGGTAATACCCGCCAGGCCGTCTTCTCCCCATAGATACGTTCTGCTTCTGGCGTGGTCGTGTGGGAAATAGCGCCATGCATCGCCCGTTTCAGAATAGTCTTCCCGAACGGTACCCCATTGCCGCTCACTTAAATAAGGACCCCATTTTTCGAGCGGGACCTCTTTTTCTGCATTGATATTTAAACGCTGCTGTTCAGCGGAATTATTTATTTCCATATTGTTTCTTCTCTTGAGTTAAACAAATCAATGGGAAAAGTTACGACAACATTGTTGTTTTCGGTCAATTGGCCTTCACTTAAGCCGGGCTGACAGAAAAATTTTATATTCAAACAGCTTCATAATTATTTGATAA
>JAATFP010000086.1 GCA_015655125.1 Chitinophagales bacterium
AGAACGGTACGTATCTGCGCCGCTGTTAATGCAGGGTTGGCGCTTTTGATCAATGCGGCGATAGCGCCGGCATGTGGCGCCGCTGCTGAAGTACCATAAAAAGGGTTGAGTCCGGAAGATGGCAATAAGGTAGTTGACACACCATCAGCCGCAGTAATGTCCGGCTTATTTCGCACAGTTCCGCCATTGGTACCAAACAATACATTGCCGGGCGTGATAGGTGTACCATCTTCGTTGTAAAACATGCGTCGCGGACCGTCGGAACTGAACGATTCGGTATGATTAGACGCATTAAATATACCTGGATATGGGCCGGGACTAACCGCCGGCGTGGCAGCCACACCAAAACCCAATACTGTGGAATTATGTCCATGTGTTTGCCCGTTGGTACCGATGGTGAGCGCACCTCTGTTGGTGTTAAGCGCAAAGGCCCTAACCGCTGCGCCGTCTGCTTTAAATACTATCAGCCGGTCGCCAGAAACAAGCGTTGGCACAGAAGACAATTGCTCATACGCCGGTTGCGTACCACTTTGTACTGTTGTGGCCGAGCTTTTTACCGTACCTGTGCTGCTCACTAAAAACAGATCGTAGTCGTTCGTAGCTGCAAACGCCGGATCCGACCACGAAAGATTGTATAGGGATCCTACCGCTGTTACAATATCGCCGTTGATCGGCGCACCCACCGTTCCGAAATTATGAATGGTACCGAGTTTGCCGCCCGGATGAGTAAACACCGGTGAGCCGGCATCGTTGAAATCTCCTTCATATACGCCCGATGTATTTCGGAGCATGGATCCGGCATTGCCTGCGGAAGAAAAAAACATGCAGCCATTGTTGGTTACCGTGTTCACCGCCTGTGCCACAGTTCCATCCTGGAAAACCGCCTCTGCAAAATAATATATATCGTCGATGATAATATCGCAACCGTATGTATTACGCAACGCCAGAATATTAGCCGCAAAACCTGCCTGGCCGCCTACATTGGCCGTGGCAAAAAACAATTGTGCCTTTGGGGCCACATCGTGTACAATCTGCATCATGGCGCGCCCTTCATCTGTACCCATATAGTCCTGTACCACTGTAACCGCAGTGGTGTTGCCATACGGATTGCCGGGGCCGGGCAGGTTTCCCGAAGCGATGTCGTCCAATACCTGGGAAGCATACCTTCCATAGCTGTCCGATATCACGCCAATCTTAATGCCTTGCCCCTGGACGCCGAATACATTGCGCGCCTCATCGGCCCGGTGTGCGTGATCGCCTTCGGAATTAACGGAGCCGGTAAAAAGGCTCGCCATCCTTTGATCCTCAAAATATTTCGATAACCGCGCCTTCACAATAGCGGCGCGCTGCGCTTTGGTAGTAGTATGGATCGCTTCTTTATAAGGAATTATTTCCGTCAACTCTTCTGTTTTGCGCAGGCCTGTTCCTACTACATTGGCCCTTTCTGCCCGGGCCACATACTTTACTTCCGGCAGTGCCGCAATGCTTTCAATGATGTTGAAATTTACCCGTGCGCGAATCATTCCAAAGCCCCAGCCCTCATAGGTTACCCTTCCACCAAGCCCCTCAATTTTTCCAATGACCCGATCATCTACTAACGTCACCCTGATATCTATTTCAAGATTACCCGTCGCATCGGCTTCGGTTTTTACGGGTTCAAGAAAAGTGCCGGGCGCCATCTTCTGCCCTTTGCTTTCACGCATAGCCTGCAACAGTTGCGATTCGATCTTTTGTTGTGCCGGCGTACGGCTGTTCTTCTCCTCGAGTAATGCTGTAATCTCACTTTGTGTTTTGGCACTTATTTGTGCAGTTGCTTTTGTAACAAATGCGAGCATAAAAATGCAATTGATAAATGCGATGTGTAACCCTGATCTCATAAGCAGATTTTTTGATGTAAATTGAATAGAGTGGAAATGCGCAGGAGCCTAAAACGTGAAGGTAAAACAAAAAGATTTATTACGATAAATATACATTTGTTTTTTTGCCGGGATTTGCAGGCTAAGGGATTTGCAGGCTAAGGGAAATGTATGACTATGAAAATCTCCCTGCTGCAAGGTTGGAGAAATTCGTCAGGTAAAGCTTTTATGGCTGCAAAGCAGCTATACTTGTAAGTGAATGGTTATATAATTTTGCCGCATATAAGCCGATAACCTGATTACAAAACAATATCTGCACACATGCGGCAAAATCATAAGGTCAATTCAACTGCTGCCTGAGTAATTGCTCCACCTGACCCGGCGACAGATCCTGTCCCAATATAACCCCATTCTTATCCAGTAAAAAATTAGACGGAATAGCTTCAATAAAAAAACGCGAAGCAAATTTATTATTGCTCCAACTCGTGAGTTCACAAAACTGCGGCCATATTTGTTTGTCCTTCGCAACAGCTTTCAGCCAGTCGTCTTTTTTCTCATCCAGGGAAATACCAATGATCTCAAATCCTCCGTCGTGGTATTTATTATATAATTTCAAAAGTTCGGGCATTTGTTGGCGGCAAGGTTTGCACCATGCACTCCATACATCTATCAACACAATATTACCTGCCAGGCTATCGATTACAAAGGGCCGCATCGCGGTATCCGTCAATACCAGCGATGGAAATGGTTTACCTGTTTCCGACACCATTACTCTTCGCAAAGTATAATCCGCGCCGGCCTTATATGCCGAGCCGTAAATGGAAGTATCTACTATGCCGATCAGTTGTGAAAGTTGGGTTACACTTAAGTTTACGGCATCGCGTATCAATGCAAAGTTCTTTTCCTCTTTTGGATATTTTTTTATCGTGGCCTCCAAAGCCTGAAAGGTTTTTTCCCGCTTCACTTCCATCGGATCACCGGAAGTAGAAATATTATACAGCGAAGCATAAAGCCTGTTGAAATGATTGGGCGAATAGGAATCGTCGGTTTGGGAAAAAGCAGCAACAGCCACATGAATCAGGAATAGAGAAAAAAGGACACGCATAATAACCGGTGGCTTTAATGAATAGTGAATAATTCACTATTCATTAAAATTACCAATTCTACTTGATTGTTTCCAAAATCTTCGCATCTGCATTCTGACCTATAAAGGTGGCCAGGTCAGCGGCTGTATTCAGGCTGCTGTAATTTTTCGTAACAGTCTGAAGTGGTATTTTATACTTTTCCGAAACCAATACCTGCAGCGCAGTTTTCATCAGATCATTTTTTGCAATATCGCTCAGTTTCGTGTTTTCGTTAAAGCTGGAAGTAAACTGTGGATCGGACGCAAGTCCGTTAAAAGCCAGGCTCCCTGTAACCGTCTTTAATACTGACTTCAGTAACTTGGAAAGAAGGATCAATCCTACAACTGTGGCTACGGCCTTAACAACTGTTCCGCCAGCGCTGCCGCCGCCAAGAATGCCTTTCGTACTTTTTTTGCTGGTACCGCAACTCACAATGCTGGTGGTTATAAAGGAAACAAGCATCACGTAGATAAAGAATTTTTTCATGGAAATAATAATTATAAACGTTTAATAAAATAATACCGATGCATTTGAACAGATTATGAGCGGAACGTTTAACGGAAAAAAGGCTTTAATAAAATATTCACAATTGTTAACCTGCGACCAACCACGGACCAGCGGCAACCGGCTTCCGCTGCAGGTACAGACCTAAGGCGCCTACATTTTGCGCGCAACAAAAAAAGACATGTCTCCCGGGCCATCTGTAGTCATCACAGCACTGTTGTTAGGACACGAACGTCGGTGTTAAGTAATAATCCATGGGCACCCGAAATAAATTTTGAGAAACCAAATGGTTGCACGTATATTTGCAACCGAACAGTTTCACATTTAAAACAGCGCAATATGAGACGGGATATTTTCCAGGCGATAGCAGATCCCACGAGGCGGGCGATCATTGCACTCATTGCTTTACAGGCGATGACCCCCAATGCCATCGCTGATAATTTTCATACCACCCGCCAGTCCGTTTCCAAGCACCTTCGCATCCTCACAGAATGTGAACTGGTGAAACAGGAGCAACAAGGTCGTGAAATCTATTACTCCCTTGAGATCAGCAAAATGAAAGAGATAGATCAATGGCTCTCCCAGTTCAGAAAGATCTGGGAGGCCCGCTACAACCAGCTTGACAAAGTATTATTAACAATGAAAAAACAAAAAAAATGAGCAATCTGTTATTTGATTTTATCGTAAACAAAGAAACCAAAACGGTATTGATCAACCGTGAATTTGACGCCCCGCTTCCACTCGTATGGGATGCATTTACAAAACAAGATATACTTGATCAATGGTGGGCACCGGCACCGTGGAGTTCAAGAACGACTGTGATGAATTTTGAAGAAGGTGGCCGCAGACTATACGCCATGGTGAGTCCGGAAGGACAAGAAAACTGGGCAGTACAACAATACACCTCTATCACGCCTAAAACAAATTTCAAATTACTCAATGCATTTGCAGATGCCCAGGGAAATCCTCAGCTGCCCGGCTCCGATTGGGATCTGACTTTCACGGAAAAAGATGGCATCACTACGGTAAATGTTTCGATCTATAACGAATCGCGCGAACGCATGGAACAACAGATCGCAATGGGCTTCAAAGAAGGCTTCACGATGACGCTGGATAGCCTGGAAAAATTACTGAAAACATTATCATGATCAGATTTAATGGATAATTTTAGAATGGATAATTCCTCCAGCTTAAGTGTGCAAGAGAAAATGCAGATTTTATAAGGCATAAAACATTATCCATTCTAAAATTATCCATTCCTGAAATTCTCTTGGTAGATAAAAAATGCCTTTTCATCGCTTTTTACATTCATTTTACCATGATCGGTCTTTATTTTACTAATCACTTTAAAAGACAGATCATGAAAAATGTAAGATCGCTCAGTTTAATGGTTGCGGTTTTGGCCGCCACCTTCTCTGCTCTCGGACAAAACGATCGTTCGAATGGCAGACAGCCCACAACACAACAACACAATTCGCCGCAAACATCCAATTCGCCAGGGTCAACCAATCAGCAGCAAAATACCCGGAGCAATCCTGCAGCAAATACGACCGCAAGACCAAATAACAACAATAATACCGCGCGCCCGTCAACAACTGTTACGGCTGCACGACGCACTGGTCCCGGTACGTTCCGGTCGCCTTCGAACGGTGGTAATCCGGTTCGTATGGCATACAGAGGTGCCCCACGTTATACCAGCGGAGTTCCCGCATATGGCAGACGTGTAACGCAGTTGAACAGCAGTTACAGAACGATCGCTTATGGTGGCAATAACTACCGTTATTACAATGGTATATTCTATCAGCCAGTCGGCAGTGCATTCCAGGTGATCTTTCCGCCGATCGGTATCCAGGTAAATGTTCTCCCGTTGGGTTATCGCCGGATCTATGTGGGTACGGTTCCTTATTATTATTACAACGGAATATTTTACAACAATTACCAGGATAACCAATACATCGTAGCCGAACCGCCATTGGGGGCGAAGTTGCCGGAGCTGCCTTATGGCGCTACACTGGTAACCATCAACGGGCAAAATTATTACGAACAGAACGGTACTTATTATGTGGAAGAATTCAACATCAACAACGAAGCGTTGTATACAGTGGTGGGCGTAAATGGTGTACTGAATGATAACCTGGTAAATACTCCTGTGCTGCAAACCAATGCGATCAAAACATTGCCGCCCGATTGCAAAAAAGTAAACATCAACGGACAAATATTGTTTGTATCGCCAGATGCTGTTTATTACCAGGAGATACTGGATGCCAATGGAACGATTTCTTATCAGATTGTAGGGAATGTGGCAAAATGATCAATGGATAAATGGGTAATGAATAATTTATAATGGATAATTTCTTAAACTTAAATCTGTAACAGAAAAGCAGTTTTAAAAGTATAAAACATTATCCATTATAAATTATCGATTAAAATTACCATTCGCTTTTCAACTTCTTATTAAACTCAACAAATGTTGTGGAAGCATCTGCTTTCTCGCCAAAGAATTTCAATGGTGCTTCCATCTCTTTCGGCTTCATATAACCGGAAAGCGGCGCGGGGCGCGCATTGATGGCAGAAAGAAAGATGGTTGTAGGATATTCCAGCCGGTCGAAAGTAAGATACAAGGCCAGCCCGTTTGTTTTGATGGCGGGATCGTAAGTAAATTTTTTGTTATTGAAAGTGATGGTATCTTTTGATTCCGCATCAAATTTTACAGCATAATATTTTTCATTCACATATTTTGCCAGTTTTTCATTTTTGTAAGTGGTCTTGTCCATTTGCTTGCACCAGCCGCACCAGCCGGTGTACACATCTACAAGTATCGGCCGCGGTTCTTTCTGGTACAACGTATTCAGTTCAGCAAAAGTGATCCAGTTGATCGTTTCCTTTACGGGTGCCTGAAACGACATAGCCGTTGTCATTATCAATATCAACCCGAATATCCATTTAAACTTTTGCATCCCTTATTTGTTTAGTAGCTTAGCTAATAAACGGAAAAATAATGCAAAAAATTGTAGTAGCGGTCACCGGAGCAAGCGGATCCATCTATGCCAGTCAATTATTAACAAAATTATTGGGCCTTACCAATCAGGTCGCCGAAATATCCGTTGTACTTACCGACAACGCAAAAGAGGTCTGGAAAGTAGAACTCGGCAACGAGTCGTACACCGATTTCGCTGTACGTTATTTCACCAATACCGATTTCGGGGCACCTTTTGCATCCGGCTCCGGCCAATACAATACTATGGTCATCGTGCCCTGCAGTATGGGCACGCTTGGCCGCATCGCCGGCGGTATTTCCAACGACCTTATCACCCGGGCCGCCGATGTGATCTTAAAAGAACGGAGAAAACTCATCTGCGTCGCCAGGGAAACGCCATATAATCTCATCCATCTCAAAAACATGGAAACCGTCACCTTGGCGGGAGGTATTATCTGCCCGGCTACGCCATCATTTTACAGTAAACCCACCACAATAGAAGAAGTGGCCGATACGGTCGTGGATCGCATTATTGATCTGGCCGGGCTTAAGCAGCAAACGTTCCGATGGGGAAAGATGTATAATCTTTAACGCTCAAGGGTGCAACAATAATAGCGAGGGTTGCAAACCGTCTCGATAACGATTGCAAAAAAATCCCCGAAGACAACTCCGGGGATCCATACTGCAATAAATTATAACGCTCATCAAGATACTTCATCGATCATACCTCATACCTCAAAGATTACCTGAGATCCACCACATCAACACCTGGATACGCTTTTGCATCAAACACAAACATCGCATCGGCGATAGTAGCATTAGGAGTCAGACTGCTTGTGCTGTAGGTATAACGATTGCCTGTTTTTTCAAATATTTTCGTAGTGTTAATAGAATTGTTGTCAACATACAACAACACTTTGTGAAATGCTTTTGTTTTATCCACCGGAGTAAGTTCTACTTCTTTCATGGTCTTGGCGCCCACTTTTACGTTGCCGTTGAGTTTGTATAAAAAATCTTTGTCGTAAAAATTGGTAAACAACTTCTGCGGTGTGATGGAATTTGCAGAAGCATCGAGTTTGGTGATGGTCACTTCATTGGAAGCCTTGTCATACGTCCAAACATTGGATCCATCGCTAAAAATTTCCTGGCCCGTAACGCTGATGCGGTATTTGGAACCCTTCATGTATACAGTACCTGTCTTAGAACCAACGCTTTTACCGGAAGCGTTTTCTACTTTTAAACTAAACTTAGCCTGAACAGATTTGTAAGTCTTAAACTTGGCGCTTACGGCATCCAGCACTTTTTTACCTTCCGGATCGCTGGTACCAATCCCTTTCGGAACCTGTGCGTTTACCGTAGCTATCGCAGCGAAAACAAGCATTAAAAAACTATAGAACTTTTTCATATTTACTTTTCGTTTACTGAACAATTACTTTGCCATTAATAAAGTGGCGCAAAGATAGGCAATAGACCCATTTGAACGGCAAGCGTTTAAGAAGCTTCATTAATAAAGTGTTAATTGATATCGCGCAATTAAAAGTAGCCGGGCAAATGCTGTGATTTCATAAATCGATGTGGTATCTTTCCACTCTTCAACTCCCACTCCACTATTGATTCGGATCGCTAACCGGCGATTTGAACCACGAAGGCACAACGACATAAAGGTTCACAAAGACGGAATTTATAAATGCCGTCTTTTAAAACTTTTGCCTTAAAAGATTTCAGGTCAAATGGCTTTAAAGACATACACAAAACTTCGTGACCCTTTGTGCCGTCGTGTCTTTATGGTTCAAAAAAATTGGCCGAAGGCCGATAAAACAAAAAAACGATCAATGGAAAAAACAAACACCGCCCTCTCCCAGCGAGAAAATTTCACCCCATCCCAATTCACTCATTTTCTCTGGTGGCTCTCCACCGCCGAAAAGGAACTGCTCATGGATTCTGTAGTTGACCGCAACCGCTACCGTATTATCGGCATGACGGTACTTACTACCTGACTTTTTGCCACCTTCACCTGGACCTACTTTTTCAGCACCATTGTGGGTTCACTTGTAATGTCGGTTGCACTCGGAATTTTCATGGGTTTCGTTATCCTTACTATTGATCGCGCGCTGATCAAAGGCATTACAAAATTTAATAAGAAACGATTTATGCCATTGCTGTTTCGTGGACTGCTGGCGCTCACGATCGGAACCTTTATGGCGCAACCGGCCGTATTGTACATGTTTGACAAAGAAATAAAGCTACAGACTTCGCTCGACAACGAAAAGAAAAAACTGGTAAAAAGGCAGGAACTGGATGCTCTGTATAAAACAAGAAAAGATGAATTACTGGAAAATAAACAAGCATTGCAGAATGAATTGCAAACAAAATATGCATTGGTAGAAAAAGCGCGGCAAAACTTTTTATCTGAAACCGACGGCAGCGGCGGCACCGGCAAGGTGGGCATCAAAGACATTGCGATAGCAAAACGAAATGAATACCAAAAGCTCGATGGCGAATACCAGCAATTGCAGCAAACCCACCAGGCAAAGATAACGGCGCTCGATACAGAATTACAATCCATTGAAGACAGCATTAAAAGAGCGCAATCCGATTTTACAATTTATCTCAATAATGGATTTTTAACCCGCGTAGACGCACTGAGCAATTTGCTAAAAAGCAACAGTGCACTACAGTTCAGGTACTACCTGATCATTTTTATTTTAATGCTGATCGAACTAATGCCGGTGATTGCAAAGATGATGTTGCCTTCCGGCAGCTATGATGAAAAAGTATTGCTCCGCGAAGACATGGAAATAGAAATGTCCAATCAGAATATCCGCAGAGAACAATTGCTGAAAGAAGTCTACAACCAGACGGCTTTCGATAACGATAAGGAAGCCATCACCGAATTTTTTTCATTGACAAAAGATGAACGCACCGAAAAAATAAAAGCCTTCAGTCAGAAATGGAAAGAGGATAACCATCAGACGTTTGATGGATTGTGGGAGAAGATGAAAAAGGAGATTTTGACGAAACAGGAAAACTAATTTGATCTATGATCTCGGGATCTATGATCTATGATCTTTTGAGAATTTGAGAAGAATTATAAATTTTAAAGATATCATTGATCATACATTATAGATCATAGATTTATGCTATTTTCGCATGCTATGGCAAAAGTTTCCGGCGAAACCCCTCTAATGCAGCAGCACAACGCAATCAAGGCGAAATATCCTGACGCGATTTTGCTATTCAGGGTGGGTGATTTTTACGAAACTTTCGGTCAGGATGCCATCATCACCGCACAGGTGCTGGGCATAACGCTCACCAAAAGAAACAATGGCAATCCTGATGCCTCCGAACTCGCCGGCTTCCCGCATCATGCGCTGGATACTTATTTACACAAGCTCGTAAAAGCCGGCTATCGTGTGGCCATTTGCGATCAGCTGGAAGATCCTAAGGCAGCCAAAGGAATTGTCAAACGTGGCGTTACCGAACTCGTTACACCCGGTGTTGCCACCAATGATAAATTACTTGAACACAACAACAACAACTTCTTAGCTGCTCTGCATTTTACCGACGATAAGATCGGGCTTGCTTTTCTGGACATCAGTACCGGCGAATTTTTCATCGCCGAAGGCGACAAAGAATATACAGATAAATTATTGCAAAGTCTGCAACCCGCCGAAGTAATCTTTCAGCGCTCAAAGCAAAAAACGTTCAAGGAATATTTCGGTAATACTTTTTTCACCTATACTCTCGACGAATGGATCTTTACCGAACATTATGCAGAAGAAAGTCTGCTTAAACATTTTGGAACGCATAGCCTTAAAGGCTTTGGCGTGGAAGAATTAAAAAACGGCATCATAGCTTCCGGCGCAATTTTACACTATCTCAAAGATACCGAACATCCAAACCTGCAGCACATCACGTCGCTGCAGCGTATCAATAAAGATGATCATTTGTGGATGGATCGTTTTACGATCCGTAATTTGGAATTGATCGGCAACGGCGACCAGCAAACACTTTTTAAAACGATCAACAATACCGTTTCCCCAATGGGATCTCGCCTGTTGCGCCGCTGGTTACTGATGCCACTGAATGATATCAGCCGCATCAATGAACGACTCGACACGGTGGAATATCTCATTAAGGAAACTGACACACGCAACAAAATCAATGCGCATATCAAACAGGCGGGCGATGTAGAAAGACTCGCCAGCAAAGTGCCGCTAAAGAAGATAAATCCGCGCGAAGTATTGCAGGTAGCCAAAGGCTTGCAGCAAACAGAATCAATCAAGCAACTATGTGCCGCATCCTCTAACGAATATTTAAAACGGCTGGGCGATTCGCTCAACAGCTGCAATTACATTCTTGAAAAGATCCTCAGAGAAATTATAGAAAATCCGCCGGCAGCGGCCAACAAAGGCGGCATTATCGCCAAGGGCATTCATCACGAATTGGATGAGCTGCGCCAGATCGCCAGTGGTGGCAAAAATTACCTGCTGGAACTTCAGCAAAAAGAAGCTGCCAACACTGGTATCTCTTCGCTGAAGATCAGCTTCAACAATGTGTTTGGCTATTACCTAGAAGTAACGAATCTTCACAAAAGCAAAGTCCCTGACACGTGGATCCGCAAACAAACGCTCGCAAATGCCGAGCGCTACATCACACCCGAATTGAAAATTTATGAAGAAAAGATCGTGGGTGCGGAAGACAAGATCTTCCTGATAGAACAGCAGGTGTTCCAGGAACTGCTGAACGAATTGCAGGATTACATTGCACCGATGCAGGTGAATGGCCACGTTATGGCCGTGCTGGATTGCTTGTGTTGCTTCGCCAACAATGCACTTCAATTCAATTATAAAAAACCGGTGTTGCACGATGGCGATGCTCTTTTGCTAAAAGATAGCCGCCATCCCGTCATCGAAAGAAATCTCCCACCGGGCGAACCTTATATTACGAACGATATTTTGCTGGACGCATCGGCACAACAACTAATCATCTTAACGGGCCCGAACATGAGCGGTAAGAGCGCCATCCTCCGCCAAACGGCATTGATCACACTGATGGCGCACATGGGTAGCTTTGTGCCGGTTTCCTCGGCCAGCGTTCCATTGACAGACAAAATATTTACACGCGTAGGCGCAAGCGATAACCTCAGCGGCGGCGAAAGTACGTTCATGGTGGAAATGAATGAAACAGCAAGCATCATCAACAACCTCACTTCGCGGAGCCTGATATTGCTCGATGAGATTGGACGCGGCACATCCACTTACGACGGTATTTCAATTGCGTGGAGCATCGCTGAATATATTCATCAGTCACCATTTGCACCCAAAACTTTATTTGCTACGCATTACCACGAATTGAATGAGCTGGAAAATAAATTTCCACGCATTAAAAATTATCATATCACCAATAAGGAAGTGGGCAATAAAATCATTTTCCTTCGCAAACTGGCGGCCGGAGGAAGCACGCATAGCTTCGGTATTCATGTGGCGCGGATGGCAGGCATGCCGTCGTCGCTGATCGACCGTGCAAATGAAATTCTCGCGCAACTCGAAAATAGCCGCGATGACAAACAGAATCCCTCCGCTTCCATTGAAACAACCATAAAAAATCTCAATGCACCTAAAATGCAGCTGAACATATTCGATGTGCATTCGATAACTTTTGAAGAAATACGCGGACTCTTGGAAACGGTTGATATTAACAGGTTGACACCCGTAGAGGCTTTGCTGAAATTGCAGGAGATTAAGGGAAAGATCAGGTAAAAGACCACCGACCCCCAAAGGTAACCGTAACAAAGGTGGCGGCTCGTCAATCGTCCGTGGCCGGTCATCGCCAAAGCAGCTATTCACACCCAAATCGCATCTTTTAAAATATCTTTGTGTTGATTATGGTGAAAAACTTACTCATTTTAATATTAGTATCCATTGGCGCTGCACAATCGCGGGCGCAGGTCTGCACCACGCTTGGCCAAAATCCCAGCACCGCTTTCCCGGTTTGTGGCGAAACGGTTTTTACGCAAACGAATGTTCCGATCTGCACCTCCAATCAATTGTATGTTCCAGGGTGTTCCAATCAGCCGGGTTCACAGTTATATGCTAACAAAAATCCATTCTGGTATAAGTTCACCTGTTACCAGTCGGGTACATTGGGTTTTCTAATCGATCCTGTTCAGCAAGATGATTACGATTGGCAATTATACGATATTACCGGCCTTGATCCTGACCAGGTGTATACCAACCGCAACATCATCGTGTCCGGCAACTGGGCCGGAACCTATGGTGCTACAGGTGCCAGCAGTGCCGGCGTTAATTTCATTCAATGCGCATCTATCCCGGAAGATAACCTTAACAGCTTTGCGCAAATGCCTTACATCATCGAAGGGCATAATTATATTTTACTTGTGAGTCATTTCAGCGATAATCAAAGCGGTTACACACTTTCATTCGGTGGCGGCACTGCAGTGATCACTGATCCTAAATTACCCGCGTTACTAAACGGCGAAGCAGCGTGCGATTCGAAAAGCATCCGTATCGTTCTCAATAAAGACATGAAATGCAAATCGCTGGCTGCTAACGGATCTGATTTTTCGTTGAATGTACCCGGCGTTTCCATCATCGCCGCCACGAGCGCCGACTGCAGTCGTGGCTTTGATATGGATACACTTGTACTGTCATTAAGCGCTCCGATGCCACCGGGAACCTACAGCGTTACCGCACAGAACGGAAGCGACGGAAACACGTTGCTCGACAATTGCGACCGCCCGGTTGCTGTGGGCGATAAAGTAACTTTCACTGTATATCCATTAATACCAACGCCGATGGATAGTGTTACAAAAGTGAAATGTTCGCCACGATCCCTCGAGCTTGTTTTTAAAAAAGGAATGCTGTGCAGCAGCGTAGCTGCCGATGGAAGCGACTTTGAAGTGATCGGCCCCGCACCGGTAACCATTTCTTCTGCCGCAGGATTGAACTGCATAGAAGGCTTGTCTAAAAAAATAGTCATTCAGCTAAGTGCGCCGATCCAACTTGGCGGCATTTATATTATCCGTTTGAAGAACGGTACCGATGGCAACACAATCTATGACGAATGCAGTCAGCAAACACCGGCAGGAAGCCAGGTTGCGCTATTGGTGAAAGATACCGTGAATGCAGATTTCACTTACCAGATCGCTTTCAGTTGCGACGTGAATGTAGTGCAATATCATCATGACGGTGCCAATGGCGTTAACAGCTGGAACTGGACGTTCACCAATGATATTACTACCACCAGCACCATCCAGGATCCCCAGGTTTCCTATACCAATTTTTTTCCAAAAGCTGTGCAGTTGATCGTATCAAACGGTGTATGCAGCGATACTGTAAAAAGAACAGTCAAATTTGACAATCTGCTGGTAGCCGACTTCGAGGTCAGTGAAGTTGTTTGCCCGAACGAACCTGCAAAGTTTATTAATAAAACGATCGGCAACATCGTGGATTGGCGGTGGACATTTGACAATGGCAGCCTTGGCAATATACGCAATCCATCGCCGCAAACCTATGTACCCCGGGTATCTACAGATTATTTCGCTGCCCCGCGGTTGATTGTAAAAAACGACTTCGGTTGTTATGATACTATTTCCCGGCCCGTAAAAGTAGTGTTCAGTTGCTTTATCGCCGTACCAAAAGCATTTACGCCCAACAACGACGGCGTGAACGACTACCTCTATCCGTTAAGTGCCTACAAAGCCAGGCAACTACAGTTCAGCATATATAACCGCTTTGGCCAGTTGCTCTTTCAAACAAACGACTGGACCCAAAAATGGGACGGGCGGTTCAAAGGCCAGGGTGCCGATCCGGGAACGTACGTGTGGATGCTGAACTATATTGATGAAACGGGAAAGAAAGTGTTTCAAAAAGGCACATCGATTTTGATCAGATGATGCATTTCTTTGATGTCGGATTTTCTTGATCGCATTTTTTGATCACAGATTTTTTTCCGCAGTGCGGGATTGATTAAGGGATTACGCGGATTGCATTCCGCCGTGCGGAATGGAAGGCATTTCCTTCATATCCGCCCTGGTTCGTGGCACACAAACCAAGGTGGGTAATTTCTTTTATGAAATTTATAAAACAAATTGTCCTTCTAAAACTGTTACGGCTTCACCCAGAATGTAAACCTTATCATCTAAAAGCTCTGTACTCATTGTTCCCGTTCGCAAAGAAGATTGGAAAGCATTCAATTTTGTTTTATTCAATTTTGTTGCCCAATATTTTGCCAGGAAAGTTTGAACGCCGCCCGTAACAGGATCTTCATTCGTTCCGGCCCAGGGCCAAAAATATCGATAATGAAAATCGAAGTCGTCGCCCTCCGACATCGCCGTTACCAACACGCCATTAATTGCTGTGTACGAATTGATCAATGCAGCAAAATCAGGTTTCAAGTCTTCTAATGCATGCGCACTTTTAATTTCTATTAAAATAATTTTATTAACAGGGCTGTATCTTGTATTTATCATTTCAGTAATGCCAAGTGCTACCGCCATGCTTCGTGGAACTTCCATTTCTTCCGTTTCATAAACAGGAAATTGCATTCGTATTTTATTGCCAACTTTATCAATCAATAGTTCAACATTGTTACAATTGATAAATTTAAGACTGGCGAACGGAGTTATATCAAAAATAATTTTCGCCGAAGCCAATGTTGCATGTCCGCACAACGGAATCTCCACTTTAGGGGTAAAAAACCTGATACTATAATTGTTGTTGCTGATCTGCCTTACAAAAGCAGTTTCAGAAAATCCGATTTCGTTTGCAATTTTCTGCATTGTATCAATCTCTAAATCATTGACTGGAAAACAAACCGCTGCCGGATTGCCCTTGAATTTTTCGTTCGTAAAAGAATCAATAAAATATATTTTCATTTAAATAAATTTAAAAAGCTTTTACCAGTCTTTTCAACCGGTAAAAGCTTTTAAATATTGTCGCTCCCGACTTATCACTTGCAACGCATGACGTTTCTATTGCGCCAGCGAAATATTCAACTGCACGCCCGCCCGCGTATTGGTCGTCGGCGCACTTGAAGAAATATACGGTTTCACTTTACGCTGATCGAAGTAGAACTTGATCTGTACCCGGTTGTTAAGATAGTAATCGATCGTTGGTACCAATGTTATTTCCTTGCTTCCGCCGGTGGCGAAATTATTATCCTGATCGAGGCGGCTATTGGCCGTCACGTTGTCGCGTATTTTGAAGTCGACCCGAAAGTTGATCTCGTTATCCAGTTTCTTGCCACCGTCTTTATTAAGGAACTTCGGCAGTTTAAAGAACGTAGGCAACCCTCTTTTGCGCCAGCCAAGCCCGATAGTATATTCCGTGCTGCGTTGCTCACTCAATTGATAATCATATAAACTCAGGCTAAGCGTTCTTGATTTTGCAAATTCAAATTTAGCCTGGAACTGGTTGGTAAACATCATATCAAAACCGAGCAATGGCGCAAAACTTTCGTTGATGGTCACGTTCGGCACCAGGAAGTACGGAATGTATGCATTGGATGAAGAGTCGTAGAACGACGGATAACCAAAATTCGAAACGTCCTGGTACAACAATGCCGATGTAAATCCATTCATGCTAAGGTTCCCGGTATAGCCATGGGAAACAGTAAAGTTGGTGAAGATCTTGTCAAATCCTTTGATCTTGGTAAGACCGTTGTAATCCAGCTTCCAGTTAGGACGCGGCAGTATCGATCTGAAAGGATTTGATTTGATATTGCTGTTTTGCTGCTTAATGAGCGAAACGTTTTCCGCATTTTGGCCGGTATAGGCCGCAATGAACGATGGGATCAACACATCCACCGCATATTTACCATATCCATAATAATAACCGTCTCCGCCTACAGGATTTGCCTGTGCCTGCGTGTATGGATTCTTCTGTCCGAGCCTGCGCGACAGGATCAGCCTGTTCGACTGGAACTCCTTGAATGTGGCAGAGACGCGGTTCGGATCGAATTTGCCAAACAACGTTTTAAAAGAAATATACGACACATCAAAGCCGCCACCGGTGTACGGCGTAAGGTGCATGAACTTGCGGTTCGAGCCGCCGGTTGTATCAATGAAACGGAATGTTTCGCTGTAATTTTTATTGAATGTTTTGCTGATGTTGATCGTAATATTAAGGTCGCGCACCGGCTCCAGGATGGCGCTGGCAGTGATGCGCTGATCGAAGTTTTGCTGGAACAACGAGTTAAAGCTCGTATCGCGCGTAATCAATCCCGCAGCGGCTTTCCTGTTCAACCAGTTGCTGTCCGGCTGTCGTCCCAGAATGAAATCGAAGCCTGGCGCATTACTCCTGAAATTTTGACCGAGATATTGTGTGCTGTCCATGTAACCCGGCAATCTCGTGTTTGCAACTTCTGCCAGCGAAAAATTTGCCTGCTTGATGCTGGTGAGCAATTTTCCAAATACACGACCAGCAGTTCCAACGTACGGCATTGCTGTTTTATCAACGATCCTCCTGGTGCGCGCCACACGGCGGCCGTCTTTCGTCGTTACGCTATCTGTTACTTTCGTGATTCGGTTCTTCCATTTTTGTTTGTCTTCTTCATTTTTAGGAAGGTCGAGCTGGCGCAGCCATTTTGATTTCTGATACAATCTTGTAAAATCGAATTGTGCGGTTACTTCACTTTGCTGACCGTTTTCCAGGATGTTCCCTAATTCAACCGCAAGGCGGGAAGCGCCGATCCAGCGATAGCTGGCCTGGTATTTCAAATTCACCGTTGTCCAGTCGAGCAACGGGAACTTGGTGGTAGGCAAAGCATAAGCAAAATTCGCGGTCTGGTTGAAGATCGTGTTTCTTCCGCCATGCAGAAGATTTTGCCAAACGGAATCTTTCTTTTCTTTTGTATCGAGCCTGCCCGCGGGTTCATCCACACGCGAGTTGTTGGTTGCGCTGTAATCAAAGCTCAATGAACGTGTAAAGTTCCAGCGAACGATATAATCTCTCTGGAACACGAAATATTTATCATATGTTTCAGGGATTTTATATTTGTCGGTACCGATACTGCGCGGACGGATCACACCAAACTGGCGGCTGATATCTGCACGGAAGCTCAATTGAGATGGCACATAGTTGAAGTTGAAATCTTTTATCAAGTCGAACCAATGCGTTTTGGTTTTCCTGAACAATTTCATTTTCTTGAAAGGCTCTATATATTTCGGCTGTGGCGCAAAGTTGTAACCCAACGCACCACGATGCCGCGTAACATCATTGTATTCGATCAGCGGGCTATGACTACTGATGTTAATGTACGAATAACTCACATCAACATTTTCGATATCGTAGATCTTCGGCGCCTTGCCGTTGGTTTTGTTTTTTCGGACATTGGTGAAGTTGAGTGTTTTGGTGCTGGTGAAATCAACTGCTACCTTGCGAATGGAATCTTTTGCAGCTTTTGAAGTGGCTGAATTTAGTTTATCTTTCAACTTGATATCGATATCGATCGGATCATATTCCGGCGTGCTGCTTGATTGTGAATAGCTCGCAAATACCGGGATCGACATGCCTGCTTTTTTAGGCAATAATTTTCCGAGTTCAAGATTTGCAGCTGCATCAAATTGCGTGTAGTTGTCGCGATACCTTTCATTCACACGCTGTTCCAGCGTTCCGAAGCCGGTAGTGTGCATATTTCCGGAGAGCGACAATGTACCGAGATCGGCCAGGGTAACATCCACGCGTGCGAGTGCTGCATAACCTCCTTTCTCATCGATCGATGAAAGACGCAGTTCATTTACCCACATTTCACCGCACGCAGCCAGTGAGGAATTTGTATTTTCAACACCAATCAGGATACCATTGATCTCACCGAGATTGGGGCTTCCCATTACGGAATACGTTTGCCCGTTTGATTGCAGTTGGCGATAGATTACAGTAGGGGAAGCGCCCGAAATATTGCGGGCCTGTTTCAATGATGTTAGCACGGTAAGGTCAAGGTCAAGTGAATTGCCCGGGATCCACAACGTATCGTTGTATTCGTTTGAATTCGGGTTCAAAGCACCGGCACCAAGCCCCGTTTTGTTGAGCGGGATTCTTATTTCGTAATAATTGCTCACGAAATCGGTCCCCATGCGGATCACCGCAGTAAGATCCTTATCCTGGAAAGTGCCGGCAGGTTTTTGTGATTCTTCCAGATGGATATACATCGCCAGTTTTTTAAACTGCCGGATATCGCGGTTGGCAAATGTCTGGAAAACACCTTTTGCATCATTCTTATTCAGATCACAAAACTGGAGACTCATCGCCTGTTCATTTTGCAACAGGTTCACTCCATTGTTGCTTTGCGTTTGCACCCTTTCAATTTCACGCGGTGTGCGATAGGGCAACGGGGTACGTTTATCGTTTTCTTCTATGTTCACGGCGCCGATATTCAAAGGCGAGAGGGAAGCCGCATTATATAAACCGGTAGAATCTATGTCATACTGGAACTTGCGCCAGATGTTCCTGGTCAATTGCAATTCGCCGAAACGCAACACAACGCTATCCTGGAAATCGGTCATGAACATCCTCATAAACCGGATCGATTTAAAATCGGGGATGTTTCCTATCTTTCTTTCATAATTCGCGATCGGGATGCGGAACTGGTACCAGGTTTCATTACGGGCCGTTCCATCAACAAGACTTACACCCACCACTTTTTTATCTACGATATAATTCTGCCCGATCTGCATTTCATTGGCGCCCGAAGGCTTGATACTAACGATGTATTGGAAATACTCTTCCGTTTCACTCATGGTGTTGTCGCGGTTAAGATCTTCCGCATCCGGATACAATGTTGCGGCAGCAGAAAATTCGCTACCATTATCAATCGGAGAATTTCCTTCGGGACTGTTGTAATTCTTATAACGTGCGAGCAATCCGTCTCCCGCACCGAAGGAGGCATCGCGATAGTTGCGGTAATTATCGCTCGACGGGTCACGCAAAGCATCCTGGTAGGCTTGTGAGCCGATACCTTGCAATTGTGTCAGGTAAGCGGCGCGCCTGTTGGCTTCGGCCGTATCGCTCAGGCCATCGAAGCCCACGTCCTGGAACACCCTGTCTTCGGGAATATTGGAGAAGGCGTTCGTAACCTGGATGGGGTTCCGTGCCACCCTGCCCCAGATTGTTTCATCTTCAGGAGAAGGTGCATTGGGAGTTGACAATCCATTTTCGTAAAAACGACGCCCATCTTTCAACACATCTTCGGAGATATTTCCGAGGTTGAAATATAATTTACCTCCAATCGACTGATCGGCTGTAGGATTCAGTGGGGAATTGATGAACGGATCCTGCATCCAGAATTCCACGAATTCGATATTGCTGGTTTCAAAATCCGTTTGATCGAGACTACGCATCAGCCCGCCCCATCTTGTACGCGGGTTGATCAGTTTGCCGTTTGCGGATACACCCGCACTATTTGGAGACGGTGCAGCATCGTAGTTGTACGGACCTTTATCGGTAGGATAATAAGCAAGGTCAAA
>JAATFP010000057.1 GCA_015655125.1 Chitinophagales bacterium
GGGCAGAACCCATATTGTCACAGGTACATTAAGAAGTTTTAAAATTTGCAGGTGACGGCGTTTGTGTTGCTGTTTAGAATAGATATCAGCGGTTTTTAAACCGCAGAAAGAGCGGCAGAGTTTGCGCAAAGACAATTTGCTGAAACTTTGCTTTTTTTATTTATCTCTGCGGGGCACCCCCCGCATTGAACTCCGCGAACAATGTTAAAAATCCGTAACACTATCTGGCCCTCATGAGGGCTTCGATATAGTAGTAATCAGCATAGCTTAAGGGTACGTCCACTTCGCTTTTTGCAGGTTGGTGGCCAACACTGTGTTTCAATAAAAAATGATGTTGCTCATTCAGATGGTTACGATAAACATCGCTACCCAGGCTTTGTAAAATTTTTATTGCGAAGTCTTTGTAATATCGTTCTTTTTCAAAATTATATTTTGAAAGATCCAGCAATGCCGAAGCCGTAATAGCCGCTGCAGAAGCATCCCTCAATGCACCCGGAATATCGGGTGCATCCAGGTCCCAGTAAAAAATATGATCCTTCGGCAGACGCGGATCGTTCATTAAAAACCAGGCGATTCTTTCTGCCTGGAGAAGATATTTTGGATCATGTGTTTCGCGGTAGCACATCGTGTAGCCGTATAGTCCCCACGCTTGTCCGCGCGCCCACGCACTGCTGTCTGCAAGCCCCTGTGCAGTACGTTTGCTTTTTACGGCTCCTGTGGCCGGATCGTAATTTACCACGTGATAGCTGCTTCCATCCCGCCGGAAATGATTGGCCATCGTTTTGTCTGCATGCGACACGGCAATCTTGTAATAAGATGAGTCGCCGGTCAATTTCGTAGCTTCAAAGAGCAACTCCAGGTTCATCATATTGTCAATGATCACAAGATATTCTTTTTGGTCATCAGGTTTGCCCCAGCTGCGGATAACCCCGGTAACGGGGTTGAAACGTTTGCTCAGACTGTTTGCTGCCGCAATGATGACGGGAACCGTGTGGCTACTGTCTTTCGTGATGCGCAATTGGTTTCCGACACTGCACCATATTTTAAATCCAATGTCGTGATCACTCGTATTGAGGCTTTCGGCTTCTACGGCTTTTGTTCTGCGCAACGCCGCTGTTTTTATGGAAGTGTCTTTTGTAAATTCATATAAATACCAGAGGCTGCCAGGGAAGAAGCCGCTCGTCCACCAACTACGTTTATTGGTCACTAAATTTCCATTGCTGTCGAGGCTGCGAGGGAAATCATCTTCGGCCAGTGAATTATCCATCAATTTATATTGCCGGGCAGCCAGTTTTAAAGAGCGGCTGAATTCTTTCGGGAGTTTCTTTTGCGCCTGCGCGCCCGATGTAAAAAGGAAAATAAAAGCGAGCAACGTTATGAAGCGGTCGATCATGTAACAGTTAGTTGTATGCGGTTGAATAATATACAAATTTATTCAAATAAACGATAGTAAATTTTATACAGCAAACCTGCTTTTAACGTGCCAAACCTGTGTATAAATGAGAGTATAAAAATTTGGAACCGGGATGTTCCTGTATTATCTTTATAATACAATTCTGAGAAGCAATACACGTAAAAATGTAGAGAGCATTTTAGAAAAGTTTGAACAAACAGAAGTAGTCAAATACAACTGTTATTCGAAAAGAGCATCGGGTTAAAGTTAAATATGCAGGAGCGATCGTGCATTCAGACTTAAAACTTGATGCTTTTTTATTTTTCGGAAAGTTTGATTATGAAGGTTGTTACCCGGTTCCGGAACAGGAGAAAATGAATTGTAAATTTAGAAGAAGCGGTTTCCTCTTTTTTTATTTAGTCCATTGCCGGAAAGTGTGTACGATATTTCCCATCCGCTATAAACTATTTTTTTCGTCGTAATGTGATGCCGGCATTTTTACTGAGGTCGCCCGTAAACCTGATCTCATGGCGTTCATTTCCGTCTTTCACGATCAGTAAGCCGGTGTTTGGCGGAAGGCTTCCAAGGTTTTCTGCATACATTACCAGTTGTAAGGAATCGCCCATATCCGGCGTGATATATATCGTTTTGGCAATTGCCTTGGTACTGAGTCCTTGTTTTTCCATGAGCATTTTTCCATTGAGGATGATGCTTACCGTATCTCCATCTACTTCGCCATTATCATATAGTGTGAGGGTAAGGCTATCTGTTTTAAACTCCAGCGTTTGGATGGTCTCGATACTTCTTTTGGCAAGATTTGCCGTAAAATCCGTTCCTGCCTGGTTGGTTTTAGCCATTATCACAGGCGGCTTCGCCGGCGATGGAGCAGCGATAACTACTGGTTTTGACGGCGGCGGCACAACAGCAACAGGTTTGGAAGCAGGTGGTGCAACGCGCCTGGTTGTTGTGGTTTTTGGTACATCTTTCGGCGGTGCAACAGCAGAGGGCGTTTTTGCTATCGGATGTGTTGCAGCTACAACCGGCGGTTTGGGATCGTTTGCCACATCCGCAACGATCTTTCGCGGGGAAGTTGAAACCTGCGGCACATTTACCATTTCGGCGGTATTTGCAGCAATCTGCGGATTGGAAACAATTGTCTCTGCTGCCGGCTTTGGGGCCACAATGGCTAACGCCGGCAAAGTACCTTTAGGTTGAAGAAACGATAATTGTGAGGATAGCTTCAATGAATCGAGCAATGGCCTGATGGAAGTTTGCGATGTCGTATCAAATTTAACAAGATTGATCTTGCCTTCTAGGATGCGGAACTCACGCGTTCTCCTGGTTTTAAAGCCGCCATCGAGTTTCATGGAAGTTCCGTTGGTGGTAATGCTTAGCGTACCAACCTGTTTGATGCTGCGGGCCGCCGATTGAGAGAAGTTATCATATATCACATCGTCATCATACACGATCACCTGCCCGTTGTTATTTTTTATCTTGATGGATTTTACGGCCTCCATTTCCTTACCGTTCACATTGAACCGGGTGTAGGAATAGCCGGTGAGTTTGCCATCGCTTTCGCTGATGACCAGTTCGTACGGTAACTCTTTTTCCGTGGTGCTGATGGTTCCTTTCCAAACCCCGGTGATATCCTGGGCCGGAACCATAAACGGCAACATGATCATTATAATAGGTACACAGAATGTTTTCAAACGGGCGGTGAAAATGTGATAATTGATTGGTTAAGTAAAATACGAAAAAAATGCACCTGGCTATTGTTCATAAATGCGGTAGCGATATATTTTGAAAATCTGTGAACCTGAACAGGCAGAAAATATTCACGCAGCGGTTTGCAACGCCGGGTTGAGAGATCGTTCGGCTAAAATACCAATACCGAAAGCGCCAAAGCGGCGTGTTGATAAATAGTGTCCATGGTTCCGGCAGTTTCCTGCGTTGTTTTATGAATTTTATTTTATCTTGAAATTAAAAACTACTCTTATGATCAAAAAATTACTCATCGCTGTCATTGTACTGTCAAGTCTTGCAGCGTGTAAAGGCAAAGATGCGTTTAATTACAACCAGGAACTTGTTAAGAAAGAACGCGATCTTATTCCGGAAGTGGAACAAACGGAAAACAAAGTTGCCGAATATATCGGGAACCTGCAGTATGACAGCATCAGCATCGCAGGTGCGCATATGGAAAAACTCATTGACGACGAATTACAAAAAGTTGCCAACGAACCGGCTCCTGATGTAACCGGTGGTGCGGATTTCAAGCAGGCATGGATCAAGTATTTCACTTTCCTGAAAAGCATGTACACCGGCTATAAATCTTTCGGTGCGGCCAAAACCGACGAGACCCGTGAGGAAGAAATGACGAAGCTGCAAAATATCGTTGCAGGTAAAGAAGGTGCCATCGCAGACATCAAAGCGGCACAGATGAAATTTGCTTCGGCGAACGGATTTAAAATGGAGAAATAGGCATTAAGAATTAAGAATTCATTGATTTTAAAAGGGCTTTGCGTCACGCAAAGCCCTTTAATTTTAAAACATTTTTAATGCTTAATTAGTTCAATTTCCACGAAATACCAAAGCCGATTCCCGCTTTGTGCAGCTTCGCATTATTTACCTGGTTGGAAAGATTGTACCCGTTGATATTGTATAACATGGCGGGTTCTGCAAAGAGATCGTATTTGTTGCCGAACCTCCGGCTAAGTCTCAACCCGGCGTAAATGTCTGTTGTGACCTTGTTGTCTTTGTTACCCGGCCTGGAGGACGATGTATAAGTTGGTTCCAGTTGTCCTGTGATGCTGTTGTTATAACTACTTATGTTCAAATTCAAGCCGCCGCTGATATAAACCGTCCACGCTTTTTTATTCATCAACTCGTAATGAAACGAAAAGGGAATGGTAATGAACCTGTAACTGTTCGTAGCATTGATCACACGTTTGCCCGTCGAAATGTTTGTCAGCGTATCTTCCCGCAAAACCGGTATACCGCCAATGTTTTCCAGCCTTTTTACAATCGTGACGGTTGTATTGGTTTCTGTTCCCGATAACCGGATGTGTTCTTTTACAATAGAATATTGAAGCCCGCTGCCGGCATACCATTTATCCGATAATTTTTTGTATAGCTCCGCCGAAAAACTGAATGATGGTTGCACCGAACTTCGTATATCCGTTGCTGTAAACTCTCGTTTGCCTGAAGATGTAATTGTCGTCCGGGTTACGTAATTCAATTTGTCTTTCTGCGCAATAACGAAAAATGGCTGAACAGCCAGGTCGAACATGATATTGTTCTTTTTTGGGAAAGAAGGCGGTACTTTTTTAGGGGAACCTGCATCCTGTGATCGTATGGTTATTTTCGGGATCACCTTGCTATTGGCTAAAACAAAGCTGTCTATGTTCCGTATACTATCCCGGGCTTTTTCAACGTCGGTGATATGATCGTTTTTAAAGGTTGCATCAGTGTCTGCAACATATTTTTTATTAGTCAGGTCCGCGAAAGCATTTTCATCATCCGTGCCGGCCGGTCCCGATTGGATCACCACTTTCGTTTTGCCCCGCAAGGATTTCCTTTTGCCGGATCTCGGGGCGTTGGAGCCCGCAATATCAGAGCTTTCGCTGATCGGTCCAATTGTTTTTCCGGTTGTATTCTTTTTGTTAAGGGAAACCGGACGGTTGTAGGATGTTGGATCCGTTGTGATTTGATCTGTTGCATTTGCCGAGATGGATCCTTTATTGGAACAGCCCGGAGATTTTGCCCCGGTAGTTGCGATAATCCAAGTATCGGCCGGGATCGCATTGGCTGTTAAAGATAATTTATCCTTCTTTCCCGCTACAGTGTCAGCATCGGCGGCCTCTCGTGTGTTTTTTGTTTCCTTTGACACGAGATTGCCTGTTTGTGTTTTGTTATCCGCGATATCTTTTGCAGAATTTTTTTCATTTGAAAGATGTGAAATATAAATACCGCACAGCGTAACTGCCGTCAGTGTAAATGCGCCCACGCTCCACCAGGAAAATCCATAACGTTTCTTTCTTTTCTGCTGCGCAATATTTGCCCAGGCGTCCGCAGGAACCGCAGCTTCATGCGCATCGGCTTTTTGTTTTATCCGTTCGTCAAATGATTTCTCTTTAATACCATTATTAAGTTGTAGCATTTTGAAATCAGACCCTGCAGCATTTTCCTTGCTTTTAGTAATTGTGTTCTTGACGTGGCAGGCTGTATGTTCAGCATCGCCGCTATTTCTTCGTGACTGTACCCTTCGATCACATTCAGGTTGAAAACCGTCCGGTAACCGTCTGGTAGCGTACGGATCATCGCATGAATCTCATCCTCGGATAATTTTGACACAACAGACGGATCTTCCAGGGGCAGGTAGCCGGCATTGTCTGCAAGCGGTGAAAATGATATTTTGTTTTTGGACAATTCCCGTAAGGCGACGCTGACGAACACCCTTTTCATCCATCCTTCAAAGCTGCCTTCGTGCCGGAATTGATGGATATTATCAAATACCCTGATGAAGCCGGTTTGCAAAAAATCCTGCGCCATGTGCTGGTCATTGGCATAACGAAGACAAACCGACATCATTTTGCCGGAATATTTATCAAAAAGCAGGCGCTGGTGTTGCGCCGATTTTCTTACACAACCATGTATCAGTTCTTCTTCTGTCAATATTTTTTTTGTTTTGCCTGTCGAAATCTTCTTTGATCAAAAAAAGAGCAGGTGGAAACCCGCTCCGTTGTTGAATCCCTCATTGTTAATTGTATCTTTTTATTCTAAAATTCATACTCAGTGAATGTACGGATGCATCATTCAGATCCCTGATGTTGGTGGTGCTGAAATATCCCGAAACAAATCCGCCTACCGGTCCGTATTCAGTAAATGTCACATAAACAGAATCAAGGTCAACCCCGTGTCCGCTTGGGAATTGGGGCAAAAATATGTCAGTGGACGTATGGCTTCCGGCTGTCGAAACCGGCCCACGGATTTCCATAGAGATTCCCTGGTAGCCTGCACCCGGATGGTCAAGATTGAGAATGTCGGTATACATGTTATTCGTGGTGTATACACCTAACGTGTCTTCCGGGTCACCAAGATTGTAGGTCGTTCCGTCAAAAACGTAGGTGACGTAGCTCACCGAACTAATTCCGCAGGCAGTTAAGGTTCCGAAGTTATTGCCCCCGGAAACAAGGCTGAAGCTTTCGGGCACACTTTGTTTGTTCAGGGATTCGTCCACCACAATATAACTGATGGGACCATTTGTACATGCAAGTCCGGAATAAGTGAAGCTGCCGTTATTGATGGCAATATGATTGTAGAACCCGTTATCATAGGTTTGTACATATCCGTTCGTGATCGGCTGACCATTGCAGTTAAGTGCAGTACCGGTAATCGTTACCAGGTTTTGTCCTACATTTCCGGTAAGCGTACCGAGATCCACATTGGTTGTTGCTGTTGTGAAGTTATAGGAATATACCGGCAGCGAACAAGGAGTAAGAATAGACAAAACAAGCGAATTGTTTGCGGGTATGGGGCCGCTGATGACGCCATTTGCGTCGGTGTATCCAAATTTTGCATAAATACCGTTATTGGATTGCCCGGCTACGTTTATCACTACCGGAACATTCGCGAGCGGCTGCAACGCCGGGTTAACTACTTGCGCAGTAAAATTTACGAGTACCGACGGATCTGCGCCTTCCCAGAAAGAAAAATGTTTTACGGTGGCAGTATAAACGTTCCCGGATTTTATAGCGGTTCCTTCCTGTTTCCATAAGCCGGTTGTTTCATCTAACGACCAGAGGGCGATCGACGAAGGCGCAGAAGCTACGGCAGATGCGACTATAGGAATGTTGATCGTGGCTGGCTTGCCTTCAGCGAGTTGCAAACGCGAACCATTGTCAGCAGTGAGTTCCACGCCCAACGTACCGAATGCAGTCAATATTTTCAAATGTCCTGCGGAATCGATTCCACGGCCGTCGCCAGGCCCGGCGGATGTGACACCGGCACCTGCATTGAATGGCCGGATACTTACATGTACCGTACCTGTGTAGGAGGTGGAGGACCCGGCGAGTACGACACCGTTATCCTGCAAGGAAATCTTTGCGCCATCTGCCGTTGTTACCGTTCCGCCGACGGAAGCCATAAAGGTGCCGCTCTGCGTGCTTGCCAATAATCCGAGCCTTACAAAAGATTCCTTATCCGCAGTTGGTATGAATGTTTTATAGCTTGTAAAATATCCCGTCCTGTAAACGGTGATGAAGCCCGCTGTTTTGGGCAGTTGAATGCCGCTTATTTTGAAGAATCCGAATTCATCGGTCATCGCCTGCTTTGTACCTGCATAAACCTGTGCGCCACCAAGTGGTTCATTGTTTTCATCAACGATATAACCTGAAACCGACGTATTTACTTTTACAGTGAGGTCGGGAACGGTAATAACCGGATCCGGCGTGTAAAATTCTTCTGAAGTGTTTTTTTTGCAGGAACTGAATATCAATATTACTATCAAAAATAAGGTTGATGTTAAGCGCGTTAGTGGCATAAGAATGTCGTTTTTTACAAGAGACACCGTGGTTCCATGACGTTGCCTGCGTTACGGGTTATTTTGCGCCGGGGATCATTTTATTTTCTTTTTTTGAAAATCATATATAAGAAAGAAAAGCGCCGGTAAAATAAAGATACTTCCTATTAGCAAAGCCAGGCCAAGCGAATGGATGGTCTTTTCATGTCCGATGTCTTCCAGCAAAGAAAGATGACCGCCGTTTTTCAGCAAAACGATGTTCGGGTAATGGCGGTATGTAGTTGTGAGAAGAATCATCGTTACCTGGAAGCCGGCAAGGACACGGATCACAAGGCGCTTGCCCTTTTTGATGAGCCACCAGAACAGTATCAATGACGCAGCAGCCGCTGAAATTGCCGCTATACCGACCGGGTTTCCAAACACCCATTCTTCCAGGGGTATGTGGTCGACCCTCGCCGCCACAAATACCAGTGCGCCGGCGCAGGCAGCAATGATATTGGTAGTGCGCGCCTTGGCAATGAAACGTTGAGTATCCGTTTCATTGTTGGTTTCCCCAATCAGGTAAACTGCAGCCAGGAATCCGCAGATGGCCACGGTAAAGATTCCCACGGAAACGGAAAACAAATTGAGCCAGCTGAAAATATAACCGTGCAAAAAATCAGTGGCGGAAGGATCTATCCTTCCCGAAACGGCACTGCCGGCAATGATACCCAAAAAAAACGGCGTGACACAACTTGCATACATGAATATCCTGCGGTAAATAACCTGCATATCATCAACCACGGCATCGTAATGCCGAAAAGTAAATGCCGTGCCGCGCGCGATGATGCCAAGCAACATTGCGGTGAGCGGAATATGCAAAGCCACGGACATGGTAGAATAAATAAACGGAAAGCCGACGAATAATATTACGATAGCAATGATCAGCCACATATGATTCGCTTCCCAAATAGGGCCGATCGCGCGATACATCGTAGTATGCGTTCGCGGGCGATTTTCTTTGCTGGTAAATAGTTCAATGATACCCGCGCCAAAATCTGCGCCACCCATCAGCAGGTAGAGCAGCACAGAAACCCATAAATAAGCGATCACGACGTAAAGCATAAACATCTTTTTAGGAGCTTAGGGTTTAGTGGCTTCACTAACCAATAAACCTTAAATTCTAAACCGTATCATATAACTTTCCAACCATTTTTATCTGCCTGTACAACATGTATATTACGATCAGCGCAAGAGAAAAATAAACGGCTGTAAATAAATAGAACGACCAGGCTATCCCAGGCATGGGTGTTACCGCATCTTTGGTTTTCATCACGCCGTAAATGATCCATGGCTGACGGCCCACTTCTGTTACTGTCCAGCCGGCTTCCACGGCGATAAAGCCGGCGGGCGTTGCAAACACGAATAGTTTCAGCAACCAACGGCTGTTTCTCCAGTTCTTCTTTCTCAGCACGGCAATGAAATAAAGTACGGCAATGCCCATCATCACCATGCCAAGTGCGACCATTATCTGAAATGCATAATGTGTTACTGCAACCGGCGGTTGTTCACCCACGGGAAATTTATCGAGGCCCGTTACTTCCGTTTCAAAATCACCATGTGCAAGAAAACTCAATGCACCCGGTATTTTTATGGCATAGTTAACCTTCTTATTCTTTTCATCGGGGAAGCCTCCGATGATGAGCGAAGCGCTTTTTTCTGTATAAAAATGAGCTTCCATGGCCGCAAGTTTTGCCGGTTGTCTTTTTGCAATATCTTTTGCAGAATGATCACCGCTCAAAGGCTGAAGCAACGCTGCTACGGCACCAAATACGGCCGCTATCTTAAATGCTTTTGTATGAAAGAGGATATTCTTTTTTCGAAGGATCATCAGCGCATGAATGCCGGCAACTGCAAATCCTGTAGCTGCAAACGCTGCGATGGACATGTGGAGCGCCTGCGAGAACCAGGCATCGTTGAACATCGCTTTGATGGGATCGACATTGGTGTAGTTCCCATTCGAATAAACGAATCCTGCGGGACTGTTCATCCATGAGTTTGCAGCAACCACTAAAATACCCGACACAAGCCCGCTTACGCCTACCACCACGCCGGTGAACCAATGGAACCATTTATTGAAGCGGTTCCATCCGTACAGGAAAAATCCAAGCGCAATTGCTTCGATAAAAAATGCCGTTCCTTCCAATGAAAAAGGCATTCCGAAAATAGGGCCGGCGTGCTGCATGAAAGTGGGCCATAGCAAACCAAGTTCAAAAGAAAGAACGGTACCGGAAACCGCCCCGGTGGCAAAAAAAATGGCCACACCTTTGCTCCAGGCTTTGGTGACGCTTCTATAAACCTCGTCATTCGTTTTGATCCAATAATAATGAGAAACCGCCATAAAAAATGGCATCACCATTCCGATACAGGAGAAAATTATATGGAAGCCCAAAGACAGGGCCATCTGGGAGCGGGCTGCGATAAAATCGTCCATAAGAAACAGTTTTTATCCAGCGCAAAGGTAGTTGTGAAAAAGCAGATTGTTTTAAAAAATGAGGTCTTTGTTATTTTTTATTTATTGAAAATAGTAGTTTTGGATAAATCTTTCTTATTCGCAAAATGATTATCGATGAACACTTTTAAACGGACAGATTCGAAAGATAAAGATTTTATCGGCCTGGTATCATTGCTGGATGCGGATCTTACAATTCGTGATGGTGCCGAGCACTCATTTTATGCGCAGTTCAACAAGCTCGATCTTATCCGAAACGTGATTGTTTGCTACACGGATGATGTTGCTTCCGGATGCGGCGCTTTTAAAGAATATGGGGCAGGTAAGGCGGAGATCAAGCGGATGTTCGTAAAACCAGCGTTTCGCGGGAGAGGAATTGCATTGTCAATTTTGTCCGGTTTGGAAAAGTGGGCAGCCGAACTTCATTTTTCCGAATGCATCCTGGAGACTGGCAAGAAGCAACCGGAAGCGATATCGCTGTATAAAAAAGCCGGATATGCGATTATAAAAAATTACGGCCAGTATGAAAATGTTGAAAACAGTATTTGTATGATGAAGCTACTGTCCTGAGTGATTGCAAGAACATGTCAGAAAGCTGCATGATTATCCCGGTATTCGCTTATTGACTCATTCACTTCAGTTCTCCGAGAATGGTTTCATTGAACTCAATTTCTTTTTCCTGCACCCATTTTGGTATGCCAGGCGTAATGATCTTCCATGTGCCATCATCTTTCTGCATTTGCAACATGATCCTGTTTCCACGGTCATCGCTTACATCTACCGAAAAAATACCTTCACTATTCGGATTGGCCTTTCTGAAGTTGAACTCCTTCAACTGCCCGTTCACTTTAATTAATTTTGTAAATTGTATGTTCTTCACGAAGTCGAATTTCATAAGATTAATATTAAACCCGACTAATAGCAATAACTGTACTAGAGTTGGAAAATGGGGAAAACGCCTGAAGTGTCAGTTTTCAGCTGCCGGCGAAAAACACGGAGCTGAAAGCAGATAACTGAAACCTGCTACCTGACGCCTTTTTCCTATTTTCGCGCCTATGATCTATTTTACCGAAGCTTCCCTGGCTCAATTGTCTATTCACCGGGCCGGCAATAAATTGCTGGATGAAAAAATCGTGTTATCGGAAAAATCCTACGAAATACAGGATGATATTTTGGAGAAATTGCTGATGCAATATTTTGTGGCGCCTTTTGAAAAAACAAATGAGATCTATCGCTTATGTCATCCGAACGATGACCTTGATTTAAACGAAGTATGGCACTTTGCCACTGCGATTTTTAACTCGGCTGAAAGTTTTCATGAAAATAGTTGTCAACTGACGAAACATTTGTACGAGATGTCGGATCATCCGAAAATAAAAGGCGGTGAATTGTACATAACCCTTTTTGAAAAATTACAGGTAGAAGGCGAATTGCATCGCGCCATCGGAATTTTTAAATCGGAAACAAAAGAGACTTTTTTAAAGGTATCGCTTAAAAAGCAAAGCTTCCAGCTCGGGTATGAACAGGAAGCGATCAATATTAAAAAACTCGATAAAGGCTGTATCATTTTCGATACAGAAAAAGATGAGGGATATAAAGTTGCGATCGTAGATCAAACCAATCGTAACGGCGACGCGCAATATTGGGTGGATGACTTTTTGAAAGTGAAAGTAAGGAACGATAATTACAATCAAACCACAAACGCCCTCAGTATTTACAAGGATTTCATTACAGATAAATTGGAAGAATCTTTTGATCTTACAAGGACCGATAAGATAGACCTGCTCAACAGGTCGATGAAATATTTTAAGGAAAAAGAAAACTTCGACCTGGACGAATTTGCATTCGAAGTGATAAATAACGAGCAGGGAATCGAAGCTTTTAAAAATTATAAAGCCACGTATGAAGAAGAGTCCGGCAATGTGATCGAAGATTCATTTACGATTCACAACGCCGCAGTAAAGAAACAGGCGCGTGTTTATAAAAGTGTTTTAAAACTTGATAAAAATTTTCACATATACATTCATGGCAACAACGAACTTATTGAAAAAGGGTTTGATGAAATAATGAACATGAATTATTACAAGGTGTATTTCCGGGAGGAAGCGTAAGAGGGAATAATTAACAACTAATAAAATGAATAATTTTTTCGTCCAAACGCTTTAGAAACGGCTAGATGTTTTTCGGAAATTATTAGTTATAAATTATTATAACTGCAGCTTATTCTGATAATAATCCAAAATCTTCGTCCGGAAGATATAATCATATTTTGCAATGATAAGATTAATGGCAGCGCGATCGGAATTGTTCTTTGCGATCAGGTAATCTACCTGCGTGGTTACGCCGGCTTTATAGCGTACATCAGCGATCTTGAAAGCGGAATCGAAATCGCTTACCTGTTGAACCAGCAACATATATTTTTCATACGCACCGTCCATATTTATCACTGCCTGTTCAATGGATTGTTTCAGCTGGATCTTCGTGGTTTCTAAAACATATTGCATATTCTTTAAATCCAGTTTTGCCAACGCGATATTGTTTTTCGTCCTGTTTTGGCTAAAGATCGGCACCTTTACATTTATTCCAAGGGACGTGCTGTAGTTATTTTTAAACTGATCGCTATAGCCGATCTTCTGCGATGTATAATTGTCGCGTTTGGTAATTACAGGAACATTCGATGCGCCTATGGTTACAAAATCTCCGGATGCGACGAGTTCGGAATTCACGAAAGTCTGAGTAAGCGCCGCATTCGAATAGTTCGTATAGATGTTTGCCCCGAAGCTTACCACCGGGTAGAAGCCGCTCCTGGCCACCTTTATGGCCGATGCGGCGCTTTTGGTGCGAAAGTCAGCGGCCTTCACGGAAGAATTAAAATTCATGGCCCCCAGGAATATTTTGTCGGCATCAGCTTTATATTTTGCTGCATAATCTGCTGCAGAAATTTCCTGAACCGTCATTTCTTTATCATAAGGAACATTCATCAACTGGCACAGAGAAAGCCTGGAAGATTCTACGGCGTTCTTGCTGTCGATCATTTGTAATTCGTCGTTTGCCTGCTGGCCCTTCAATTCATATAATTGGGCAGGAACGATGGCTCCTTCATTATTAAGGGTGGAGAGCCTTTCCACTTGCTTTTTTGTAAGTTCAAGCTGGTTCATGGCCTGGTGTAGTTGTTCCTTGTTATTCAGCACCTGTAAATAAGCGAGCAGTACGTTCAGCATCAGGTTATCCTTTGATTGCTGCAGGTCCATTTTATTAGCCTCAAGGTTCTGGTGATTTTGTTTCACAAGATTTTTCAACTGGCCGCCATTGAAGAGGATCACATTTGTACCCAGGCTGTAGTTTCCAAAAAATATTTGCTGGTTGATATACGTATTCGTAAACGGATCGATGCTTCGGCCCTGGTTGAGTCCTTGCGCTATATTTGCGGCAAGGTCGGGTAGCAGGTTTGACTTTGCCTGGTTTAATCCGATTGCGGAACGCTCTTTTACAAGGTCGGCCTGCTTTACCTGAAGATTGTTTGAAAATGCGATGTCTACACATTTTTTAAGTGTATAGGGATGATCTTCATTTTGTGAGAATACGGGCAGGGTTGTAAACAAGAGAAAACTTAATATGATGGATGTCTTTTTCATTAGCTGGTTAATGTTTATGATTCTATTCTTGCGTCGAGCATTTGTATGATCCTTGATCCATGTGCCGCATTTTTTTCAGAATGTGTTACCTGGATGATCGTGACGCCTTCTTCATTTAACTTTTTGAATATCTCCATGATCTCTTCTCCTTGCCTGGAATTGAGATTGCCCGTGGGTTCATCTGCGAGTATCAGTTTGGGCGAAGCGATCAGGGCGCGTGCAATACCCACAAGCTGTTGCTGGCCGCCCGACAATTGAGTAGGGAACAGATCTTTTTTTCCAACGATATTGAATTTGTCGAGCATGTCGGCAACCAGCGCTTTACGTTCGCCGGATCTGATATCCTGGTAAAGCAATGGCGTTTCGATATTTTCATATACCGTCAATTCATCTATCAGGTGGTAGGCCTGGAACACAAAGCCGATGTGGCTTTTGTAAAGACCGGCGCGTTGTTTTTCCTTCAGCTTAAAAACTTCCCGGCCCAGAAAAGTATAGTTGCCCTCATCGGCTTCATCCAACATGCCGATCACATTGAGCAATGTGGATTTACCGGAGCCCGACGGCCCCATCACGGAAACAAACTCACCTTCATTTATTTCGAGGTTGATGTCCTTCAATAAAAATATTCTTGTGCCGCCTTGCGAAACCCACTTTGAAACATGTTCCAGCTTTATCATTGTCATTGTTTAAAAAGTAATTAAATCATTGCTCATTCAGTTCGCAGGCTCGTGACCGGGTTTGAAAAAGCGATGTTGATCGTGCGAAAAAGAATGATCAGTGCGGTAAGGATGGCGAGCATTGTACCCACGCAGATGAATGGTACCAGCGAAACCTCCACCTTATAGGCGTAGTTCATCAGCCAGCGATGGATGAGGAACCATGAAAGCGGCCACGCCACTGCATTAGACAGAATGATCACTATGGAAAACTCCTTTCCGAATAATCCGAGGATCTGCAAAACGGAGGCGCCCAATACTTTTCGGATGCCCACTTCTTTTGTTCGTTTTGTGATGCTTTGTGTTACAACGCTGAGCACGCCAAGCAATACTATGATCAGGGCAATGACGGTTGCGGCTTCAGATGCTTTTTTTATCTGCGTTTCTGTGGAATATAATTTTGCCAGCGTATCATCCATAAATTTATAATCGAACGGCGCATCGGGCAGGAGCGTCGTCCATTTTTTTTTGATGGCTGCAAGGCTCGCTGCGGTATTGTCAGTATTTATTTTAAAAGACATATAGCGGAACAATGGCGCATTTTGTACATGAATAAAATACATCGGCCGGATGGCTTCCTGTAGAGGGCCAAAATGAAAATCCTTTACTACGCCGCCGATCGTTGCCACGTTAGGGTTTCCCTGGAAGCGGAGTTGCTGGCCGATTGCAGCCTGGGGAATGTTCCATCCCAGTTCCTTTGCGGCAGTTTCATTGAGTATTACGCCTGAAGAATCCTGTATTCCACCATCGGGGTTAAAAAACCTTCCGGCCGCCATTGGAATGACGTAAGTTGATGCAAATCTTTCATCGGTAAACAAAGATTCTGCAATGATGCCGTGAGCGGAATCCTGCGAAGCTCGGTACAGCGTATTGTTTGTGTTTGAACTTGCACCATCCGGTATTTCGAAAGAGAAACTCGCGGAAGCCACTTCACGCAATGTTGCAAATTCATTTCGTATGGTTGTCATGTGCTGCACGCCCTGAGGTGTCCAGTCGCGCGGTACCTTCACAGTAATTACCTGGTCTTTCTTATACCCCAGATCTTTTGTAAGAAAAAAATTTACTTGCCTGTTGATAAAAACCGTGCTAACGAAAACAATGATGGCTGTTACGAATTGCAATCCGATCAATGAATGGCGAAACCATATTTTTTCTTTCGCCGTTTCCAGCTTGCCTTTTAATGAATCGACGGATCGTTGCCGAGACAATATAAAAGCGGGATAAAGCCCGGCCAGGGTGCCAATGAGCAGTGTGAGGATGATGGGAAATGCCCAATAAATACCCGGGAAATCTGTTAAAGGCATCAGCTCTTTTCCAAGCATTGTACTAAAGAAATTTCTTGTAAAAATGTAAAGTACCAATGCAATCAGCATAGAAAATGCGGTGAGAACGGTTGATTCAACCAGGAATTGTAAAATTAATTGCTGCCTGTTTCCACCCATTACTTTTCTTACCCCGATCTCTTTCAACCGCGAAACGGAGTTGCCTACGGATATATTTATGAAATTGATAATAGCCATCAACAGGATAAATAATGCCACAAATCCGAGGGCATAAATCATTCGTTTCGCTAAGCCGCTATTTGATTGCAGGTAATAATCTTTTACTGGTGTAAAAAAGATGGAAAGATTATTTCGTACATCGGCAGCCACATTCTGTTTCATTAATTGCTCCACCGGTTGCTGTAGTTGCTCAGGACGAACACCCGGCCTTAGTTTTACATAGTTAATGATAAACGCGTTTTGCCATGCTTCGAATCCTTTGTCTCTTCCAAAAAATCTGAGAGTGGATGCCGGAAGGAAAAAATCGTTTGTTCCTTTATTGATACCGTTTCCCCAACTGGTAATTGTGTTCATGGCCGGGTTCTGCATAACGCCGGTGACCATGAAGTCTTGCTTAGTGCCTGAGAAGGATTGGATCGTAAGCGTTTGGCCCACAACATTTGTTTTGCCGAAATATTTCCGGGCCGCAGCCGTTGTAATCACAACGGCATCCGGTTGGCCGAGCGCCGTTGCTACGTTTCCGTACAATAGCGGCAGCCCTGTTATGCGCAGAAAACTTTCATCGCCAACCTGCAATTCTTCACTGAAATGTTTATCATCTTTGGAAACGATGGAAGTGATTCCATCATGGCGGTAATAGTTCTCTATCAGCCCCGGATAATTATCTTTTAGTGCTTTCGCCAGGGGAGCAAGCGTTGCAAAATCATAACCCATATCCGGCGTTTTCCATTTGCTTTGAATAAGAAACAGGCGGTCATTTTCTTGTATGTTGTTGTTAACCTTTAATTCTCCTGATATATAAGACACCACCAAAAGCGTAAATGCAAGCCCGATCGCGAGACCGAAAATATTGATCGCGGAAAATGTTTTGTTTTTCCAGAGATGGCGTAAGGCGATTTTTAAATAATTTTTAAACATATAACCGGAATACAAGGATGAATGATGGGATTTTTTATTCTGTTCGCAGACTTTTTACCGGGCTTACAACTGCCGCCCTGATAGCCTGGAAACTCACTGTTAAAAAAGCTATCAGAAGTGCTGAAATACCCGCCAGTACAAACGTATACCAGCTGATGGAAATACGGTAAGCGAATTCCTGTAGCCATTTATGCATGGCGAACCATGTTAGCGGAACGGCGAGAATAAAAGCTATCAACACCATGTATAGAAATTCTTTGGAAAGCAACAACACGACATTCTGAATGCTTGCACCCAAAACTTTTCTCACGCCGATTTCTTTGGTTCTTTGCTCTGTTGAAAAGGCCGATAAGCCGAAAAGACCGAGCGACGCGATGATGATGGAAATAGCGGCGAACAATGTAAAGATCTTTCCTGTTTTTTCTTCTGCGGCATATACGCTTGCAAATTTTTCGTCTATAAAAGAATAGGAGAATGGGCCGCCCGGGTTCAGCGCGTTCCATTTATTTTTTACATCGGCCAGCAAACCATTGATAGCACTCGTTTTTACCTTGGCGATAATAGAGCCGTTGTTGCCGCCCAGCAGCATCACCATCGGGGTGATCTTCTCTTTTACAGAAGCATAGTGAAAATCTTTTACAACTCCAATAATGGAGTATTCATGTTGCCCGGACATTACGATGGTTTTACCAATAGGGTCGGTATCGGTTAACCCGAACGCCCCAACAGCCGATTCATTGATCACCACAGCCGATGAATCTGTTGTAAATTCTCTCGACAGATTTCTTCCTTTGATTATTTTTAAGCCAAGCGTTTTTACATAATCTTCATCCACGTGAAATTTATCGATGTGTATTTCGGCGCTTTTTTCCTTTTGCGTAGTGGCTTTTGCAAAGGCCTGAGTGCCGTCGTGCGTTTTGCTGGCAACCGGTACATCGCGCGTGAGCGTAATAGAAATTACGCGGCTATCAGAAAGCAACTGTTCCTTTAGTACCTGCTGGGTTTGTTGCAACAAATAAGTATCGTTGATCACCAATTCCTGCTCGGTGTCAAATCCCAGTGTTTTGTTTTGCATAAAATGCAGCTGCTGGAAAACAACGATGGTAGCAATTATCAATGCGATGGAGATAGCAAATTGAAAAACCACGAGGCCGCTCCGTAGGCTTATGGCTTTTGCAGGATGCTTGCCGGTGTTGCCTTTAAGAATACTGATGATATTGAATGAAGACATGAAGAAGGCAGGGTAGAGGCCTGCGAATATGCCTACCAGTGTTACAAATATAAGCTCCGTTACCAGCATTGACGGGCCAACGAAAAAGCGGAAAGCTATATTTTTTCCTGCAAGATGATTGAAGCCCGGTAATAAAAAATATATAAAAACGAGTGCCGCCACAAAGGAAAAAAGAGAGATCATAACGGATTCGGCGAGAAATTGTCCTACGAGCTGTTTTCTTGCAGAACCCATCACTTTCCGGATGCCCACTTCCTTCGAACGCTTTATAGAAACTGCCGTGGAAAGATTGGTGAAATTAACACACGCAAGGATCAATATGAACAGTGCCAGCGCGCCGAAAATATAGA
>JAATFP010000024.1 GCA_015655125.1 Chitinophagales bacterium
GGTCAATTTAAGCCGGTATCAGGGGGTCAGTTTGAAATGGCCGAGGGGGGTTAGTTTGTTTTGGCCGAAGGGGGTCAATTTGCGTGGATTTTCCAGCGTGGTTATATTCTGTCGCTAAAAACGACTTATAATCGTCGTAGAAAGCCAGCGTAATACTGTCGAAGTGCAGTGCAATGCGTCTTTTATCAGAATAATTTTTAAGGTGATTATAGGTGGTCTGGTATTTCTTTATGGTTGCTGGGCTGATTTTCCTTCCAGTTTTTACATTAGTTCTCGTTGCTGACTTTTCAATAAAATCTTTAATAAATTTTAAGAAATCTGTAGATTTTTGTTCAACCCTTTTAAAGGCTATGTCCAGTTGCTGCCGGAATATGTCTTTTGTAAGTACACTGTTTTGATTGTCGTTTTTGTACCGGCGAAAAATTTCTTTTACTGTTGCGCTAATGTTATCTAAACGGGCATTGAATTCTGTAACGTCTTCTCCCAGCATTAGCTTTGCTCTTCCATAATTCTTTTTTGTTTTATCGCTTTGCCAGTTGGCGGGTAATATCTTTTCAGAAGTTGGATATGTAAACTGGTCCCCGTTGTAGCGGATCACTACATTAATGGGAGTTGGAGTATCTGAATTAGGCTTGCGAAGATTAAAGTTTACGTTTATTTTATTGTGTAGCATTTTGCATCAAATTTTATGATACAAAGCTAAATCAAATGTAGATTCAAAAGTAGATTTGGTAGTTGGTCCGGTGGTTGGTTTTTCTTTGTTTGGTTTGTTTTTGATTTGCTTTGTTTTCCTGAAACTATCGCCGTTACTGGGTTACAAGCAAATTAAAAGAAAGCAAAACAAATCCAAAACAAGAAAATGTGGCCTCGCCAGGAATCGAACCTGGATCTGGAGCTTCGGAAACTCTTATACTATCCATTGTACTACGAGGCCAGGCATCTATATGATTTTCGATCCCTGATCGATATAGAAGAACTGAATGAAATCAAAAAACTATCTCCCGAAATTCTGGATGTTAGTCCCGAATATTTTTACGGCAATGGCCAGCAATATTACACCAAAGAATTTTCTCACCACCATCAATCCATTTGGCCCCAATGCTTTTTCTATCCATTTTAAAGAACGCAATACAAGATAAATGATCACCAGATTTATTAAAATACCCAACAGGATATTTCCATCATAAAAGTTTGCTTTCAAACTCATGATCGTGGTAAGCGTTCCCGAACCGGCGATGAGCGGAAATGCGATCGGCACCACACTGCTGCCAACTTTTCCTGTTTGATCCGGCTTGAAAAATTCCATGCCAAGTACCATTTCCAGCCCAAGAATGAAGATCACGATGCTTCCCGCAACTGCAAATGATTTTACGTCAAGCCCAAGAAGGTTTAAGAACTCTTCTCCGAAGAACAAAAACAAGATCATCAGAGCACCAGAGGCAAATGTAGCCTGTCCGCTTTTTATCTGCCCACCCATTTTTTCTTTGAGCGAAATCAATATCGGCGCCGATCCCAGCATATCGATGATGGCGAAAAGCGTAAAAGACACCGTGATGATTTCTTTTATGGCCAGTTTACCAAGATCAAACATGATGGAAAGATTTTCGCAAAGATAGGGTGAATGGAAGAAAAGAGAAACACAGAATTGAATTTTGATTATACAGAACCTATGGCTGGAACCTGGGATAATCAGAACTTGTGATTGATCTTTATTCCGATTGTAATATCATTTGGGGCGGAAGGATTGTAAAACCTGTTTCCGGCGGCATTCAGATCGTTGCCTAAACTATATGGCGTGTTGAAAGAATTCTGATAAGCGATCCAAAAACCGCCATCCCCCTTTTTACCAAAAGAGATTTTATATCCGGCTTTTACAAATAATATATTGTAAGCATTGCTGTAAAATGTATTTGCATCATTTAAAGGAATGCGGCCGGTATAGCTGTAAGTAACAGTTGCGTAAATATTTGCTTGTGTTTCAATATCAATTCCGGCAACAATCACGTCTGGTGGCGTTCCTGTTAATTTATTTCCGTCATAGTCCGCTGTTCCCTGCTGGTAATTTTTAAACCTTGCATGAATATGAGTGTAGCTTATCCAGGTTTTAAGTAAACTCATAAATTGACTACGGTCATCAAGTGCAATAAAATTGACAGATACTTCCAGCCCCCGCTGTTTTGTTTTGCCGGCGTTCACATAATAATCTGCCCCGCTGCTGTCGCGTCTGCTTACAATAGTATTCCGCAAGCCGAAAATATAGTAGGAGCCGTCTATCGAAAGTTTGCGCTTAATGATGTCTCCTTTTAGTCCCACTTCATAATTAACGCCTGTTTCTGCTTTTAAGCCTGAGTTAAAGTTCCCGTCACTCGCATGTACTTCGTCTATGCCCGGCGGCGAATACCCTTTACTGACAGCAGCATATAAGTGCAGATTAGCAGCATTGAAAATAGCCGCTACCCGCGGCGCCAGTTGTGGGGTAAAGTCACTTTTATCGGTTGTAGCAACCGGTAGGTTTATGCGGTCAAAGCCGTAGTGAAAATTATTATAGCTCAATCCTGCAGTAAATGTTATCCGTTTACTTACGTTTATATCCGTTTGCGCAAACAAGTTGTATTGCCGGCTTTTTATCTCATCATTGTATTGTAAGGTGTCTTTTTTCCCTTGCCTGTTGCCGTATACGCCGGTATTGATGAACCCAGACTGGTATTCGCCGCCAAATGTATGTGTAAATATTTTTCCATTGTATTGAAGCACTGTTCGACCACCGATGCCTTTTTCATATTTATCTTCATAATTTCGGATCGTGGGGTTGCGGAAATCGGTATATGATCCATAGATGCCCGTCGTGTTCACCCATTTATCGCTGAATTTATATTCGTGTGATGCCCCCGCATAGATCGTTTTCAGATAGATCGCAGCTTTTTGTTTCGCGGCCGATGGTAGTGCGCCGGCTGCGGGCCTTGACTGATGTGGATTTGCTGAAAGTTCCGCCTGAGTGAGTCCGCCCGGCGTTTGATAATAGAGATCGCTGTAAAATATATTGGCGCTGATTCTTTGCTTTTGATTAATAAAAAATTTCCCCGTAAAATTGCCCACATCACGGCGCATGGCCGACTGATCGCGGTAACCATCTGCCTGCTGATGATTGAAGGAGAGCGAATAACGTGATTGACCAACATCGGTGAAAGCTGCACCCGCATTGAACATACCATAACTACCACCACCTACCTGTGCCGAAATACTTTTGCCGGTACTCTCAGTAAGATTGTTGCCAAGCAGCACTACACCGCCTGTTCCTGCGCCGTACATGCTACCTGCAGGACCCTTGAGGATCTCCACGCGGTTAAAATCATTTACAGCGAGTTCATTAAAATAAGTATTCCCACTTGCATCGGTGAACGGGAGCCCGTTCCAGTAAACTTTTACGTTTCGTACGCCGAAAGTGCTGCGCAATAAATTTCCGCGTATGCTGAGGCGGTAACTGCCGGGACTTCGTTCATCCATTTTTACACCGGGAATCGTATTGATCGATTGTACGAAAGATGTTCCGTTGAAGCGTTCCAGCGATGATTTGGTTAAAATGCTTATTGCCGCAGGAATAAGATTGATGTTGCTGTTTTTTTCAAACGCGTTGACAATAACGGGATCTTCAATTTTAATAAAATTGTGTTGAAGGGAATCCTGTGCTAAAAGAAACTGCACGTTAATCAAACGAAGAATTAAAAGCAGGTGTATTTTTTTCATGAAAAAAAATTCAACACAATTTAATAAAAACAACGTTTGGCAGAATAAGCGATTTTATATTCAACCGGTGGGATCATTTTGGTGTCTTAAATCTGTGTTACGTTTTTTACCTGTTCCCGTATTTTTCTTTGAACAGCAATTGTTTTGTGTTTAGCTCCTGCAAACATTTTCCGCATAAACAATCGTCATATTTTTTGCTTACCAGTTCATAGGCTTCAGGAGACAATTTAATGGAATTGCATTGGCAGTTGGCCACATCGCCTGTTTTGCAGGTGAAAGCGTTTCCGCAGCGCGGACAGGATTTGTGTTCGTGTTTTGCTGTATTCATTTTTAAAACCGGCCATTGCGGGGCAAGGTTCAATTTCAATGACCAGTATTAATAATTTAAAATCAATAAAAATATCAAAATTCAAATATTTTCGTCGGTCGCTTGTTTTCATCTATCGCTACAAAAGTGAAATTACCGCTGATCGCTTTCTTTCTCTCATTGCTGTACATTTCTTCAATGAATACTTCTACTTTTACGTCGAGACTTGTGTTCCCGATTTTTGAAACGCGCCCGACCAGTTCGATGATCGTTCCCGCCGGGATGGGCTGCGTGAAATCTATCCTGTCGGAAGAAACGGTTACCACTCTTTTCCTGGTAAATCTCGTTGCCGTTATGAAAGCTACTTCATCCATCAGGTGCATGGCCGTTCCACCAAATAGCGTATCGTAATGGTTGGTAGTATTTGGAAATACCGCTTTAAAAATATGTGTCTGTGATAACCTGATCTGTTCTTCTAAGTTCATTTGTATCGGTTGAGCCACTTTTTGCAGGTGGTGAAATTTATGTCTTTATTAGCAGGACAATTTTCGGGTTTGTTTTTTCCGTCAAAAATTTGGGTAATCATTTCTTTACCTACGCGAAGTTCAGTAAAGAAATGATTACCGCAAGTTATTTATCTTACAAAAACTACTTTATTTGGACTTACACCCGGTGAAGTGGTGAACGAGCTGATCTTTTTGCCGGTTTTGTCAAACCTGAAAACTTCTCCGCTGATAGAATAATTTTTAGCATCTGTTACATACACGTCGCCATTATCTTCATTTACGTTCACACTGTAAGGATTTGTGATTGCGGTGCCGTCGGTTACAAAATTAGTAGCAGCAAAATCAGTCGTGTTTAGCAGTCGCACTTTAGCTGTACCGAGGTAACCGCCGGTTACGAGCAACTGGTTGTTGTAAGTGATAAAACGTCCAACAGTCGTATCGGCCGACTTTATAACAGTATTTGTGCCGGCATTTATTTTTACCAGGCTTGGATTGATGTCAAAATAATTCCCTGTGCAACCGACATACACATTTCCAGCGTTGTCGGCAGCCACGCAATATGGATTAGAGCCGACTTTGATCTTTTTTACTTCTGTAAAAGTAGCGAGGCTTACAACCGAAACGGTTGAATCAAATACAGGATTGAATCCTCCGGAAATGGCGACATACAAGTTGTTGTTGCTTACTGCAATTCCTTCAGGATTTGGACCAACGGCCACGGAACCGCTTACGGATAATGCGGTGGTATCAATAGATTTTACAGTGCCATCGTACGACGAAACATATATTTTTCCATTAGTACCTGCTGCAAATCTTGGCTGATCAATCGATATATCTTTCAAAAATTTGCCGTCCGCTGCGTTCAATACTTTTACGTTGTTGCTGTTATTAACTATTACATATAGTTTGCTTCCGTACACTACCATATCATTGCCGGTATCGCCGAGGCCGGTGCTGCCAGGATTTTGCTGCACCAGAAAGTCGCCGGCAAATGTGCCCGTTGCGATCGTAAAGAAGCCGAGTTTGCTGTTGTTCTGCCCGAAGTTACCCTCGCTTAAAATATAGGCTCCTGTTGCTTTTGGAGCTACTGGCGTTACTACGTCGTCGTCTTTGCTACAAGCGTTCAAAATAACTGCGAGCGGCAAGAGCCATTTAAATAAACCTTTTTTCATTGTCATTTTTTTTGTGTTTAAAAGTTTGGTTATAATTCCGCAATTACAGTTGCGCGATAATTGAATCTGGGCATCGGGTAGTAACGGATCATTTCGTATTGTTTGTTGAAAATATTATTGAGTTCAATCATTGCCTTGCAACGATGATTTGATATTGTGCGCATTTGATAGCTGATGACGACATCCTGTGTTGCCCATTCTTCTACCAGGTTGATGGGTAACTGTTCGCCCGTCCGGTAACGATAGCCCGACAAGAGAACGTTGTAGCTTACTGCAAACCTGTTCCAAAGGGCATTAACATTAATGCTTCCCGAATGCTCGGGCGTGTAGGGAATTTGTTTATTGTAGGTAGGCAACGATTTGTCCGACACATCCAAAGCTTGCTGATAAGTATATGCGAGCCGCCCTGAAATATTTACGGCCCCGGTTTTCTTAAGATAAAATTGCATGGCCACATCCAGCCCTTTAATTTCTACTTTACCGATGTTTTCCATCGACCATTGAAAGAGATTTTGTGCGCGAGGTACGGCCAGTATCTTATCCTTCACTTTGTTGTAGTATGCGTCTGCAGTAAAAACGGTCGATTGCAGCAAATGCGTACCCGTTGTTTTTAAAGTCACGCCGGCATTGTATTGCTCATTATATTCCGGGCGCAAGTTGGTATTGCCGATGTTGGTGTAGTAGAGATCGTTGAAAGTAGGGGCGCGGAAAATTTTTTTGTAAAATGCACGAAATTGAACCGGCCACACCGTTGCCAGTTGGTAGCTCGCCGCTAGGGCAGGAGAAAAAGCATGAATGTTTTTTCCTTTTGCTCCTCTCTCCACTTTGTCGCGCAATGTGGTGTGCAGCAAATTTCCTTGCAGCGATATTTTCTCAAAAGAGGCTTTTGCAGAAATATTGTTGAGCCAGGCGTTCCGTGTTGGATCGGGAAAGGAGGTTACAAATGTATCAGTACGATTTAATGTGTTGCTGCTGTAGTCGCTGGCGAGCGCGGCTGAAATGGTTTTGCAAAAATCGTGTTCAAATACACCGGAGAAATAATATTCGTTTTGATGAAATACATTTTTGAGATAATGCTGTGTGTTGAAATAATCGGGGTCAACATACTTGTTATAATTGTAGGCATATTTGCTGCTGAAGAGCAAGCTGTTCTTGTTGTCAAATTTTTTGTTCCAGGAAGCCTGCACGAAAAAGTTCTCATCATTGAGTTGCTGATGATTGCTGGTATTTCCTTGTACGATGCCGCCGGGCAAACCTCTTTTTGAAAAATAGTAATAGGCTTTTAATTTGATCAGGTTGCTGTCGCTGAACCTGAGGCCCGCATCGTATTCGGCACGTATGGAGTTGATGGCAGAATTTTGTCGCTTAACAATGGCGTGGCCGGTATCATATGTTTTATATGGATAATGCCCGTCGGCGCGCTGCCACTCTGCGCTTGCACCCGTGAAGAATTTTTTGCCTGGTTGATATTGGACATTCAAAGCCGGGGCAACATATCCGAACGAACCAGCTTTGCCAACGGTTTTAAGGTGCCATTTTTTCTGTGGGTCAAATGCCGGAATCGAACTGCGCAGTTCCAATATGCTTGCAGCGGCAAAAGATCGTGCGGGCAACAGGAGGTTAGTGGGTTGAGAATTATAAAGACTGATATTCTCGATATTATCCAGGGAAAGTTTTCCAAGATCGATCTGCCCCCCTTGTACGTCCGAGAGCAGGATACCATCATAAGAAACGGCAGTGTTGCTGGCGCCGAGACTTCGTACAGATACCGTTTTCAACCCGCCAATGCCGCCATAATCTTTTACCTGTACGCCACTGAAATATTTTACCGCATCGGCAACAGACAAACTGTTAAGGCGGCCAAGATTATCTTTTGTCAGTTGTTGTACCGGCACAACTGAAGTGGAAATATCGGTGTATCTGATAGCGGACACTTTTATTTCGGAAAGCGTATCGGCTGTTTGTCCAAATGAGGAGCATATGCGCAACAACAGTACAAGCACAATTGCGCACGATTTTGTACATGACCGGGTAAATATGTGTTGCCTTTTAAACATCAGAATTGTATGCAGCGGCGCATGCGGAGGCGGAACAGGATATACAAAGCAAGGATACCCCGCCTGCCTTTCACCCGAAAGCGTAGCGATGAATGATGAAACTGGCAGGTCTTCTGACTTACTCCTTGTTCACTGCCTTCCCATCTTTGTAAGACAGTGGCCTTAAGAGTGAACAATTGAAACGGAGTTTACAGCTACGGGGATAGTGCAGGACTTACACCTGCTTCCCTTTTAATCCAGCGCCTGAGGCACGGGAACCGATTTCGATGCAAATGTAGGGGTTTGACACAGATTTTCATGGATTCTTGTTATTAATTAGCATGCCGTCGACAAAGCAATGGCGTGATTAATCAGAAGGTCGCATTCTTCATTACAACGACAGAACAAATAGTTAAGTTTATAGTCAGTAAGCGCGTGCAGAAGCCAGCAGCTAAAACAAAGCCCGCTGCATTTGCAGCGGGCTTCCGTTACCCGACCTGGATTCGAACCAAGACAAACAGAATCAGAATCTGTTGTGCTACCGTTACACCATCGGGCAATGCAGCGCGAACGAGAGTCGTTCGGCGGGTTGCAAATATACGGTTTGATTGGATTTTTGCATAAAATGGAGCAGTTTTTTTTGGTTGACTACTTTTTTTAAAAGCATTTTTTTTAATCCTAAAGCTCAAACAGGCATTCGTTTGCACTGATGCAGTACGGCAAATCATCGCCGCTGCTTAATACAGCTTTCCGGGAACGCAATATTGAGCAAGGGCATTATTTTTTATGCCTTTTCACCGGTTCCTGCGCATGCAGGTTAAAAAGGGTATCATCAAGAGTTTGCCTTTGGAGGTTCATCGGGCGCTACTGTTTTCGCCTTTAACAGATCTGGTGAATGAATACTTTGAACATCTTGATCGGCCGAAGCAGATCATCACACAAAAATTGATCACAGAATGTTGCGAAGCGGTGATAAAAGGATTGCGTATTTAAAAACAAATTAAGATAGGATGAAAGTGATTGAACATAAAAATATAGCCATCGTAGGTGGCGGCCCGGGCGGACTTACGATCGGCCGTTTATTGAAAATGCCAGGCGCTAACGTAAAGGTATACGAGCGCGACGCGGGTGAACATGTACATGTGCAAGGCGCCACGCTCTACCTACACAAAGAGTGTGGTCTGAAAGCCTTACAGGAAGCAGGCCTCATCGATGCCTTTCCTAAAAGTTACCGACCGGGTGCCGATCGGATGCGTATAACCGGCAAAAATGCAACTACAACGTTATCGCAAACCGACATAATGCATTCTGCAGACGCCTTAAAAGAAATGCTGGCGATGTTCAATGGTGAAAATATCAGATAATGTTACAACTTTGATTTTGTATTCTTGCAGCCCGTAACTTTGGTGTCCTAAAATAGAAATAATTATGATACAAGCAAAAGCATACGCAGCGCAGGATTCGCAGACGGACCTTGCTCCCTGGGATTTTGAGCGTCGCGAAGTAGGACCTCACGATGTGCAGATTGAAATTTTATTCTGCGGTGTTTGCCACTCCGATCTTCACCAGATAAAGAATGACTGGTTCCCGGGCGTTTTCCCGATGGTACCCGGTCATGAAATTGTCGGCCGCATTATAAAAGTCGGCGATCATGTGAAGAATTTCAAAATAGGCGAACTGGCCGGTGTTGGCTGCATGGTTGATTCCTGCCAGGTTTGCGAAAATTGTAAGGAAGGCCTGGAGCAATATTGTTTCGAAGGTAATACGCAGACCTACAACAATCTTGATCGCAGCGGTGTTCCGACTTATGGGGGTTATTCTAATACTATCGTAGTTCGCGAAGAATTTGTGTTGCATGTTTCGGATAAACTATCGCTCGCGGCTACCGCGCCTTTGCTCTGCGCCGGCATCACTACTTATTCGCCACTGCGCCACTGGAAAGTTGGTAAGGGACATAAACTTGCCGTACTTGGTTTAGGCGGGTTGGGCCATATGGGCGTCAAATTCGGCGTTGCATTTGGGGCGGAAGTTACCGTTCTCAGCACATCCGCTTCCAAAGAAGCTGCGGCTAAAGAACTGGGCGCACATAAGTTTGTAGTGACCAGCGACCCGGAACAAGTAAAAGCCGTAAAAAGTTCATTTGATTTTATTCTCGATACCGTTTCGGCGCCGCACGACATGAATATGTATTTATCATTGCTGAAAACGAATGGTGTACATATATGTGTAGGTGTTCCGCCGGAACCTATGTCAATCGCGGCTTTCTCTTTGCTTGGCGGTCGCAGAAGCGTTGCCGGTTCGGGTATCGGCGGTGTCAGGGAAACTCAGGAAATGCTTGACTTTTGTGTGCAACACAACATCGTATCGGACATCGAGGTCATAGACATAAAAGATATCACGAAGTCTTACGAAAGAATGCTGAAAGGAGATGTGAGGTATAGGTTCGTGATTGACATGGCAACATTGTAGTGATGAAGTTCGCATTTTGTGTATGTTTCGGCAAGCTCAACATAACAGAAGGCTGTTGTTAGTGTTTTCGCAAGTTCAACATGAAGGCGGTAGCAAAACGCGTTAAAAAGTAAAGGGATGAAATTTTTTATTCCTTTACTTTTATAAATTATCTGCAATTTATAAAGAGGAACCCGGAAGGGTTCATTATTCATCATTGACCACTCACTCACATGTCGTATTGCACTGCTATTCATCACATGTCGGGATCACAAAAAGATCTTCACAAAAACTATCATGACAACTTTTACGGTTTTCCAATTCATGATGACGACGAACTCTTCGGTCGCCTCATCATGGAAATCAATCAGGCAGGATTGAGTTGGGAAACAATTCTAAAAAAAGAACAGACTTTCCGGAAGGCCTACAACAATTTCAACATAAAAAAAATTGCAAAGTATACACAAGCCGATCGTGAACGATTGATGAACGATGCCGGTATCATTCGAAACCGGCTGAAAATAAATGCAGCCATTGAAAACGCAAATGCGATCCTTACTTTGCAAAAGGAATTTGGTTCATTTGAAAAATGGCTCATAGTAAATCATCCTAAAACAAAAGAGGAATGGGTAAGGCTGTTTAAAAAAACTTTTCGTTTTACCGGTGGTGAGATTGTAAATGAATTTTTGATGAGCACGGGATTTTTACCGGGGAGCCATGACGAAAGCTGCCCTGTTTACAAGAAGGCACTCAGGGCAAAACCGATGTGGAAGTCAGCAGTCAACAAACCATAGGCTATTGCATTTTCTATGTTTCGACACGCTCATCCTGACCAGCTTTTAGGCTGAATTTGCCGAAGACGGTTCACGGAACATTACTGCCTGCAGCAAATCCTTAAAGTATTATATCGAAGCCGATGTTGGAGATACTTTTTGATCGGTTCATTAATGATCGTTCCTATTCACTGTACTCGAGTATGTCTGCCGGCTGGCAATCAAGTACTTTGCAAATTGCTTCCAACGTGCTGAACCGGATCGCTTTTGCTTTGCCGGTTTTAAGTATCGACAGATTTGCCAGTGTTAATCCCACTTTTTCGGATAATTCATTGAGCGACATTTTTCGCTTCGCCATCATCACATCCAGATTTACTATTATCGGCATATTATACAGTTAGTTCGTGTTCTGATTGAATTTCTAATCCGCGTTTAAATACCTGCGAGAAAATAAACACGATACCTGCGATGAAAATATATTCCTGCGCCGACCAGTCGGGTTGCAGCACACTGAATTTGTTCCATATTATTCGGTTGTTCATATTATTTACAATAGCAAACATCCAGATGACGATCAGCGTGTAACTGATGTTTTCTAAAATACGGGTTATTGCAGTGCTGAACGGATTGGTCATATTTACTTTTGTGAGTGCCTTGATTACTAAAAACAGGATATATGCTTTTAAAATTGATAATGCCGCCAGGAAAAAAACAGAGATCGAATAATACACAAAATCTGTTTCACGCAGGGGATACAGGCTAAGGCCTTTGTAAAGCTTTTTTGAAGCGGCAGGGTTGATATAGCTCACACCATATGAAACAAGGATGGCGCCTGCTTCAATGCACATGCCGATAAAAGCAATCCAGGCGAGAACATTCATAACTTTAAGAATCTGTTCCGTTCTGGAGTAATTTTTTTCTATTGTATTCATGTTTTTAATTTTAAATCCGGAATAAATTTATTTGCAAATATAGATAAATATTTATCAATTATCAATAAATAAAGTCTATTTTTCAATAAATTATTTTAGCCTACATTTTTTTAAAGAAATAAGAAGGTGTTTTAAATAAAGCGATTTTAAAATATAGAGCAGCATTGCCTGTGGAACCGATGAGGTTTTATACTGTAATGACAGAAAGCGGTTCGCCGAAATAGGTGGACGCAACCGGTACGTTGCCTTTGATCAGAAAAGAAAAGAGACGGTTGTAGTGACAGATATTTTTTTCGTAGTGGGAAGTCCGCATGGGAAATCATCAAAGCCAGTCGGGATCATCCGCAGATTTGTTTTTGTTCAGAGTGCCGGGTATCTTATTGTCATCATTTATTGCGTGCCCGCGTTGAGGGTTGAGTTCTTTCCGGAGTTTGCTGTTCCTTATGCCAAATCCGTAATAGATGAGAAAGCCGATGGCAAGCCAGACCACAAGTCGTATCCATGTATCTGCAGGAAGGGAAATCATCATCAGCACGCAGGTGAGAATGCCGAGGATCGGTACCAACGGCACGAACGGAGTTTTAAAAGGCCGCGCAGCGTTCGGTTGTTTCTTCCGAAGGATGAGAATGCCGATGCATACCATCACAAAGGCAAGCAATGTGCCGATACTGGTCATTTCACCCACTACGCTGATGGGTACGAAGCCTGCGAACAGGCTTATGAAAATGCTGAGTATAATGTTCGATTTATAAGGAGTATTGAATTTCGGATGGAGCTTTGAAAAAACTTCAGGCAACAATCCGTCGCGGCTCATGGAATAAAAAACACGTGACTGTCCGAGAAGATCCACCATGATAACAGAAATATAACCTATCAATATCGCCAGGATAACTGCTTCGAAGAGCCATTGATAAGGCATTTTTTCGATGGCGATCGCTATTGGTGCCGCGCTGTTTTTAAATTCGGTATAGTTGGCCAGCCCGGTAAGAACATAGCCGAACGCCACAAACAGAATGGTGCAGATAACGAGTGATCCCAATATTCCTACCGGCATGTTTTTCTGCGGATTTTTTGTTTCCTGCGCCATGGTGGCTACGATATCAAAACCGATAAATACGAAAAATACGACGCCGGTCCCGCGAACGATGCCACTCCATCCGAACTCGCCGAAATGGCCGGTGTTGGCCGGTATAAAAGGGTGATAATTCTGCGGGTTGATATAACTCCATCCCAGCGCAATAAACACCAGCACTACTCCTACTTTCAGGGTTACTACCACACTGTTGAACAGTGCAGATTTTTTTGTCCCCCGGATGATGATGGATGTGATAAGAAGAACGATCAGTACTGCGGGAATGTTTAGAAAGCCGTGGACAAGAGATCCGTTGGAAAGCGTACTTTTCTCAAAAGGAGAAGTAACAAATTGGGGCGGTAAAAAAACGTTGATCCTTGCAAGGAATTTTACCAGGTATTGCGACCAGCTGATGGCAACAGTGGCAGCACCAACAGAATATTCAAGGATGAGATCCCAGCCGATGATCCATGCAAAAAGTTCACCGAGTGTAGCATAAGCATACGTATATGCACTTCCCGAAACCGGTACCATTGCAGCAAATTCTGCATAGCACAAAGCACTGAAGGCACATCCGACTGCAGCAATGATAAACGAGAGTATTACAGCCGGACCTGAATTGTTGGCAGCTGCAATACCTGTAAGCGAAAACAAACCCGCGCCGATGATGACGCCAATACCGATGGCAACAAGATTGCCGCCACCCAGCGTTCTTTTCAAAGTATTTTCACCGGTTTCGGCGGCCTCGTTGTGAAGTGATTGCAGAGATTTTATGATCATTGGGGTAGTAATTTCTGATCGGGTAAAAGCATGGGTGCCGCTACTATGCTACGTTGAAGCGGCAACCCATGGTGATATTACACGAACCTTTTTTATTAATTTTTTTTAAAATCACGTGAAGTATCGGCGGCCCGTTTTGCCTTATCAACATCTGAAACTTTTTTCAAAGCAAGGATGTAAGCGGCAATCCGAAGACTGACGTCGAATGTTTTTGCAACATGCAATACAGTGGAAAAACTTTTTGTGAGGATCTCTTCCAGCTTTTGATTTACCTGCTCAATCTTCCAATGTTCAAAGAGTGAATTTTGCAGCCATTCAAAATAGGAAACCGTAACACCACCCGCATTTGCCAGTATATCAGGTACTACAAGGATGTTTTTATTTTGCAAAATATCATCTGCGTCGGAAGAGGTAGGGCCATTCGCTCCTTCTACAATGATACGTGCCTTAATGTAAGATGCATTGGTGGCAGTGATCACATCTTCCTTTGCAGCCGGGATCAATACATCGACAGGCAATTGCAACAGATCGTCTGCATGAATTTCCTGCGCGTCGGCGTAACCCTTTATCTTCTTATTATTTTCTTTGGAGTATTTAATAAGCGAGTTGATGTTAATGCCTTCGGAATTGTAAAGGGCAGCTGAAACGTCGCTTACGGCTACTATCTTCACCCCTTTTTCATACAAAAACAAAGCTGTATGCAAACCCACATTTCCAAAACCTTGTATGGAAACGGTTGCACCTGTTTCTTCGATACCGAGTTCCCTCAGCGCCAGCAATGTATTAATCGTTACACCTCTTCCTGTGGCTTCTTCGCGCCCAAGCGATCCTCCCGAATGAATATGTTTGCCTGTTACCACGGCCTGGATAGTTTTACCATGCAGCAAAGAATACTCGTCCAGCAGCCAGCCCATTTCATCGGGACCGGTTCCCAGATCCGGCGCGGGAATATCTTTATCAGGGCCGAAAATGCCGCTGAGTTCTTTTGTATATGCCCGCGTAATTCTCTCCAGTTCTGTTTTGGAAAGTTTTGAAGGGTCGCAGATGATACCTCCCTTTGCGCCACCAAATGGAATGCCTGTTACGGCTGATTTCCATGTCATCCATGCTGCCAGCGCTTTCACTTCATTCAGATTAACATCTTTGTCGTAGCGTATACCACCCTTTGATGGTCCCAATACTGTAGAATGAATTATCCTGTAGCCTTCAAAGCTCTGCTCATTACCGTTGTCTAAACGGATAGAAAAGTTGATCAGTATTTGTTTTTCCGGGCGCTGAAGCTTGCGCCGCGTATCATTGTCCAATCCTATGATACCTGCGGCCTTGTCAAAGCGCGCCAGCATGGATTCGTAAGGATTTGTTTTGGTTTTATTATCTGTTGTGATGCTCATATTGTTGTTTATCTGGATGAAAAAGCCTCTTCGGATAACGAAAAGGCTTACTATTAAATTTGAAAAATTATAAATGTGGTCCTCCTCATCAACATCGGATAGAACAGCAGCAACATAAAATGACATTATAGGAAAGCGCTTTTTTGATGTTCATAACCTTTGCTTTTGATAGCTTTTGCTGATGATAAATTTTAAATGACAATGCAAACCTAACGAAAAAATTAATAGTCTACTAAAAAAGTAGACTATTTTACAAAGAATTATTTTTAGAATTAATTGAAACAAGTAACCGTAAAGGATAATTCTGTTGATGTAGCTGCATTTACCTTTCAAAGCCAACGAACAAACCATAGTTTTTGTCAAACGTTGGAATGCCGGAAAAGTTTTATTGTTTTATCTTGGTCCATTAAATGGGCGTATTTTCCCGGACATCAATTAAATGCTACCTGCAAAGAGATTCAAATAAAGGGAAATGTTCCGGGCGGGTATAACCCATCTTTTACTTTATTTGAAAAAGGGCTTCAGGCTTATTCGCCTGAAACCCTTATTTTTCTGTGACCCCTCAGGGATTCAATATTTTTTCATACTTATTTGAAAATCAATTTATTACAACTGCGTTTATTAATTAGCCGAACAAATTAGTAGGGTCAAAAAATAAATATCCATATTTATTAAAAGATTTTCAAGAATTAAAGTCAGTTTTTCATGGTCTTTATTACTGGAATTATCAGTTTACTTAATCCCTGTGTGCCAAAGACATTGACCCATTTAGATGGTGGTTATCAATGGGTGTTGGGGTAACGTAAAATGGTAAAGGAGGGTCAATTTGCTTGCTTTTTCCACTGTGATACTTAAATAAAATAAAAAAATATGTTTAACCCTCTGTTGAGAAAATTTCATTTATGTATCTGGGGTTCGTTTCAATTTTATAAACATCGTTTTCTATGAAAGAGGCTACAAAAACCTTATCCCTAGGTGCCATTTTATTTAGAAGATTATTGTTTGTATTAGCTACGTCTATTATGCTTTCCTGCTCAATTTTTCTTGCAACATGTATCATGCTATTAAGAAGATTCTCAGTGTCTGAAAAACGGATACCATATTTATTATCTGATAAAGCATCGCAAACGCATTGCTCTAAAATTACACTTGAAATTGGAAGGTTATTTTTATCTCTGTATGATTTCAATAATTTAATTGTTCTTCGGGCTGCTGGCAAATTTGTGGTAGCTCTTTTTTGTACGCCGACATTCGTTTTAAATGAAGAGCCTCGTTGCCAAGCCCAGTCAGGCCTTACATATAAGTTCAGGTCTTTTGTGTATCTATAATCAGTGATCTCTCTACCCGGAACAATATCAAAGTGTATTGGAAGACCATTATGTTCAAAAGTTATGCCTATGGCTTTTGTCTGGTTACTCACAATAGCTTTATCACCAAAATTTCTTTCAATTGTGTCGTATACATCATAATACATCTCTTCAAGGGTGAGGTAGCTACTTTTCTTAAATGGCAGTATAATATCCAAGTCACAATTAGATTTAATTGCAGTACGCTTAAAAAAAGAACCAGCGTCTTCCGGTTGATAGGCAAGCTTTTGGGCAAACCTTTGGCTAAACCACTCTTTTACCTCTGATTTATAAGAAAGGTATTTTTTTAAAAGAACAGGGTTAGATTTGAGGTTTTCTTCTGATAGTATTTTTCGTAAATGTTCATCTGAATTAAAGGGATGCTTAGCTTCATCTGATAGTTTTGATTCGTAGATTAAATAACCGACTCCTGCTCCTACAGCACTTCCAATAAAAGCATGTTTTAAATTCTGTTTACCATTATAGCTATCCCATGTAAAAGGAACGTCTTTATGCCAATGTTTAAACCATTGAAGTAGAATATCCCCAATAGCTACTCCAACAAAACCTATTACTGCACCCTTAGCAATATAATTTTCTTTTCTTCTCATTATTTATTCGGTTGAATATTTTTCATTTATGGCCCATTTTGTATGGGCTCCAATTTCGTATTCCATTTCTTTTTTTCTTTCGTCAAATCCCAATGAATTAATAAGGGTTTCATCTGCCCACTTTACTTTATCTGTATCTCCATTTTTGTATAATTCATCCAGAACTTTTATCTGTTCATCATTGGGAATTAGGTCAAATAATTCAAAGATTAAGATCTCCTGGCACGATAAATTTTTGGCTTTTTGCATTGGAGTTTGAATAGTAGTCGCATATTTGTAATCGATATAACGGAAGCTGTGTTTTTCGGTTATAATATTTGTTGTAAGTAATTCTTCGCAAAACTCCCTCCACTGAGAAGTTTCTCTATCTTCTCTCGAATTAAACCAACGAATAATTTTCAACACTCTTTTTCCTGGTAATCGAAATCGCAAATCATTTTTAGCTATACCATGTTCAGTTTCGAATCTTTTGTCAGGCTTAATTGAATTCTCTTTAAATACCTTTTCAACTCCGGGGAGCGTTTTATAAGCACCGCCTACTAATTGGTAGTAGTTGCCTTTTCTATTTTTTACCAAAAGGTATTTCCCATTACTTTTTATTCTAAACAAATATGAAATAGATAATCTTACGTCTTTATTCCTATACCATATTTGAGTTTTGAATATTAATGGGAGTTTTCTTACACTATAAATTCCTTCAACAACGCCAACATATAAAGGTGTTGTAATGATATTTACTGCTATTGCTATTAATAGCGCCGGAAAAGGCTTTGTGGTATCCTTGTATATAAGGATATAGGCAATAAGTGCAATGCCGGATAAAAAAATCAATGTTTCTGCAATATTTTTTCTCATATTATTTTAGGGCTTGGTTTTACTCGTTTAATTACGTTTTCAAGAACTTCAAATGACAAGGGCTTATTAGGAAAACTTTCGGCAACCGCTTCTGGAAGAATTTTCAATGTTAAGTCTGAAAAAGAATATCCCAGCCCATTATTTTTATCTGGGCCGGTTAATTCAACAAGTTTGTCAAATTCTTTGTCCTTAATTCCTGTTCCATCCAGTGTTTTTGTAAATAATTCTTTCCTTTCATTTTCATCTGGCCTTTCAAATTCCATAATTATTGCTGCCCTTCTAATAATAGCTTCGTCAATAAAATGAAGTCTATTAGTTGACATAAATATAATTGCACGGCCATTTAAACTCCTTATTTCATCAATTTTTTGAATCAACGTATTTACAGCAGCCTTTTCTTCCTGGTGCATTTGGTGGGTAGATCGAGTGGTTGCAATTGCATCAGCCTCATCAATAAATAAAAATGCAATCCTTTTTTTACCAGCTTCTTGTTTTAGTCTATCGAATGCGTTATTTACTAAATTCCCCATTTGTCCATGTAAGCCTTCGCCCCTTACCCTGGTACTCAACTTAAGAAAAAAGCCGTCTTTACCTAACTCTCTTACCATTCTATCTGCGATTCCCTCTGCTGATACAGTTTTACCCGTTCCTGCATCACCTGCTAATAACACAAGCGGGTACCTATCTAATATTGTTTCGAGAACAGGCAATTTTATTTTATGATGCTTATTGCTCCATTCTATTAACCCTTCCTGATCAATTAGGAGTTTCAAATTATTATGCACTCTTTCAAACCTTTTATTAAAGCCAATTAATACATCCGCCCTTCTTTTTACATCAGCATTAGGCAGTTCAGTAATGTTGTCAAATATTGTTGTATTGTTCATGTAAAGTTTATTTATAGTTAGTCTTGTTTAACTCATATCCATTACTTGCAAAATTTTGGGCAGCCTGTTTTGAAAGATTGGGAAAGCTATTATCAATAGAAGATGCAGACCATCCAATTTTAAAATTTTTAGATTGTTGAAAATTGGCTTGCTGTTGTTGACTTAATAAATGCCACGCTGAAGTATAACTTAAAATAACGCTAAGATATGTTCCCGATAAATTGTTCCAGTCATTTCCTCCAGCCCTATCCCCTGTAATGGAAGTGCCTGCTTCATTAACTGTATATTTGGCAGCACGTACCGGCACGTTTGCGGTACTTAATAAAACAATGTCTACTGTTTTTAAGTATTTTGCTTCGGCCAATTTTACGATATCATGAAATACTTTATCAATATAATCTGTTGCCCATTTTTCAGTACGTCTGGCAATCATTCTTAAATCAGCTTCAAATCCTTCGAATGTTTTTCTGATGTCAACCACGGTATAAGTGGATGTTGCTGTAATGGTATTATAACTCATGTTAGTCTTCTGATTTAATGTTAAAAGATGATCCGAAAACATACTTCCACTCTTCAATGGTGTCGCCTTCGAAATTTTTTGACTGTGCAATATTTAATGCTTCAAAAGCATCATTCGCTTCTTTTTTAATTTCTTCCCAGTTGATATCATTTAATTTCTTAGCAGCATTATTTTCATTGTTTGTAGGGTCAGCCACATAAAATTTAGAAATAGGCACTGGCAACGAATTAATAGCATTCTTGAAATTAATAGTTGGGAAAACCGGGTCACTTACGAATTTGAAAAATCGGATAATTCCCTCTTCAATATTTGTTTCATATCCTTTGTTCGTTTCCAAATAGGAAACTATAAGTTCAATAACAAAAGATGATAGTTGATCCAATTCCTTATAGTTTCGCCACCATTTTAAAGCCCTCACAATAGATGTATACGAGGTATTTTGTTTTCTATATCCTGCTGCAAATTCAAGTTGTTTGACTACGCTGGTAACGTATTTTCCTCCGCCACCCCCACGTTGCGGTTGCCAAACATAATCAGCAGGCTTATCCATTGGAACTACCGGAACAATATCCACTTCCAGACCTGTACCAATGAATTTAATCTTTATTGACTTTGTTTTTCCTTCGGCATCTACATCTCTCAAAATATCTTTATTAGGATATATTTTTTTGAGATAATCCACGATTAAGTCATGTAACCTTTCAAGATCATCTTGAAGGTTAGCTTCTCCTTCTACATAAAGAATTAAATCGATGTCAATTGGATTTTCGCCGGTAGCTCTTAAAATAGTACCCTTTTTCCAGGAACCTCCGATTATAACTCTGGTAACCTTTATACCGGTGCTGGTATCCGAGGTAATATACTTTTCCAAATCTTCTTGTAGATTTGTTACCTGGGTTCTGTAGGTACCCATATTTTCTCTCTTCAATTTTATTCTGGCGATAAAATTCTGCAGTTGCGAATTTGTCAATTTCATATTCGGTTTGTTTAACTCATTATACAATTAATGTTTGGTGTCTTTGGGTGGCATAGGATCATTACCATAAGAGTCTTTATCTCTTATCCTGCCGTCCGTTCCATGAATTACTACTTCAGATTTTTGATGTTTGGCTATTTCTTTAGCTGCATCGATTGACTGTTTTTGAGTGTCGGTAACTTTTGTTGCTTTTTCGTTACCGGCGCCCTTAACCTGCCATCCACCACCGGGATGTTTGGTTACATGCTGATTTTTACCCATTGTTAAATTGTTTTGGGTGTAATAATAAGTGCCCCGACCTTATATCGGAGTAGGGGCATTGTCGCCGGAAAGCTTAGAAGAAGGAGAAGTTAGTGGCAGGAACTTTGTATAATATCTGCTGGTTGCCGCAACAGCAGTGTTGTTTATATAGTAAACAACACCTACTTTTGCAGCAAGAAATTAAAAACAACGGAAACGAGAGAGCTTATCAAAAAACTCATTTCCAGAAAGCCTTGATAGCTTGAGACCTATCAGGGCTTTCGCCTTCTATAAAAGAACTACGACCTTTTTATTAGTCTATGTTTTTCAATTCAAATCCATATTCAAAACTTATTCTGTGAAAATCATCAACATTGTCTTGCCAGGCAGGTTCTTCATGACTGATTTCAACAATTTTTTTTGTACTCAATCCCTTGAATCTTTCTGAAACATTTTGCAATACCGTTAATTCTGTATCAGTAAATGGTCCATCGGTCCCATCAAAAATAACGACAGTTTCTGTTACAAACCTTTCACCTACAAAGTCACCAAAATCCATTTCTTCCACTTTTGCAAATCCTCTATTTACTACATGGTTGTAAATACCACCATAATTTTCCGGAACAGGACCCTTTTGTATTGCTTTATAATATATCCCACTGATACTCTGTCCATATTTTTTAAAGTGTCCAAAATCAGCATAAAACATTAGCTTATTCAATGCTGTAGTATAAGGTTTATTGCGCTGGGCAAAAAAACAAACCATGTTGCCAATCTTCTCCAAGGTTGGAACCCTGTAACCATTATTAATGTTGGGGTAATCGTTACCAAATAGCCAGCCTTTCCACATCTCTTCCACCTTTCCCCAGCCACCCTTTGCATGATCAACCTTCTTCTTTACCTTATCATATTCATGTTGCTCAAGCGACTTTCGGCTCATTTCTAATAACTTTCCAAATTCTTCAGCATCTTCAGCCAATCGTATTAAACGGCCTGTTGCAACACTCGGCATTTCACCTGCTTCATAATTTCTGTACACATTTGCACCAAGGCCAAGTACCTCACTCATTTTGGCTGCACTCAGACCATACTTTTCCCTGATGTTTTTTATTTCATCCGTAAAGGGAATACCATATTTTTCTCTGTATTTATTATGTACCTGGTTCAGGTTAAGTGTGTCAATTTCCGTTGTAGTAAATTGCTCATTAGTATCAACACACACATAATAATGGTACAGTACTTCAAATGAATCCTTTCTATACTCAAGAACCCTGGGTTCTCTTTCTAATTTTGTGGCACCGCCAGTAAATGGACTTTTCATACACTAATTTTTTAATGGGTAATCCATAGAGTGTTCGGCTACATGAAATGAAATACAAATAACCTGAGCCCCCGAAAATCCAAGCGTAATCTTTATATATACTTCCTGTCCTTTAATTGTTTTCCCAAACACCCACATATCTGCTCCACCATACAAATTTTCCTTTTTTGGCCCCTCATAATAATCTGCAATCTGTAATTCTTTTAAAATTTTCTCCCTAAAAACAGGCGTTATTTCAAGATTCAAAAGAGCTTGTGCATTCTTCCCCCTATCATCACGGAATACAACTCCCCAGATGCCAAGCTTAACTTTAAAATCCTGTAAGAATGAGTATACCTCTTCAGATGTGGCCATATTTGTTTAAATAGTTTCACAATGCAAATATACTATCTTTACCAATTATTCAACTAATTAGTTGAATAATTATTAATTTTGGCTTTAAAAGCTAATTTTGAGCACAGCTATGCTTTTCTTTTGGAATAAATGGTTAAAAGTAATAGAAAAGAAAGATGCCAAGGCTTCTCCATCGGCATTGGTGAGTTTGGACTGGCATCAGGATCTGGTTTATCCTTGTGACACGGAAAAAGAATGGTTACGAACACTTAATTTAGACGGATCTCTCTTTTCGTGGGCTAAACTAAATTCACTTAATGACGGTTATATAATGTCAGCAGCATATTTAAATTTAATCGGTAATGTTTATGTCAATTGCAGGCAGGAAACATTTAATGATGCTCGATTAGATGAATCTATTAAGGATATTTATGGTGGAATTATCAGTTTACTTAATCCTATGCGTCAAAAGAAATTGACCTATTTAAGTAGTGGTTATCAATGAGCGTTGGGGCCAAAGTAAAATGATAATGGCGGGTCAATTTGCTTGATTTTTCCAGTTAACCAAGCAATTCCAAACTCTATAAGATGGTGCAAAAAATAGATTAGATCTTTCAAAATATGGTCATGGCAGTCTCGGCAAATTTGATACTTCAGGGGGTATAGGTAGCTAATTTGTTGGATATTACATCGTAGTACTTTAGACAACGGTCGCTTATTTGCCTTTTAATTGTGTAGTCAGATCACTAATAAAATTGTTAACTGTTTAACCCGATTTTATTTTCTTCTCATTTTTTACCAAGATGCTTAATTTTTCATTATCTATCTCTCCTTTCGGAAATGCATACAGAAGTCTTGTTTCAATATCAATAATTTGTTTTTGAAGTATAGTTATGAATAATTTGTATGCGGATTTTTGAAGCACTTTTTTATCTTCATAATCGGCGGGTACAGGAATAATAGAATATGATATGGGTGTTTTTAGGAGAACCATTGGGCGCTTATTTAGGAGAACATTTAGCAGCTATTTTAGCAGAACAAAAATTGGAAACAATGGGATGAAATGGGCACTTTTGGGATTTTTGCAAGTGTAAAAATAAGGAAACCCACGCCGGGCGTGGGCTTCCTGTGACCCCTCAGGGACTCGAACCCTGGACCTACTGATTAAGAGTCAGTAGCTCTAACCAGCTGAGCTAAGGAGTCTTCAATTGAGGGTGCAAATTAATGCATTATTTTTTGTTTTTTGTAGAAATCAATTTTTCTGCATTTTTTTTAAAATCCGCCATGCACTCAGGGCTGCAAAATCCATATATTTTTCCTTTATAGTGAGCCGTGTCCGAAAGGCCGGCCGAAAGAGGCATCCCGCAGGATAGATCGTATTTTACGGCAAATTGTACGCCGGCGAACCGGTTATTTTCTGCGGAGCGATTGCTTTTCATCGCCGTATCTGCTGCATGTGTATGATCGATACCGGAAGACCTGTTTGCATTACAGGAAAAAAGCAGGGCCGCGAAGGAAAGAAAGTAAATTTTCACAATAAATTTTTATAGAACGTGAGCCGTGTATGTTTCGACAAGCTCAGCATAACAGAACACTATAGGAGTGAGCGTGCAGAAGATGAATTTGTCGATTATAAATTAACCGAAAGATGTACCATCGCCCGGTTGCCGGAACGTACGATATCATTTGCCAGTTGTTGTGAAACAGGCTTTTGGAAACTGGCGCCAATGCTTATCTTTTTAAAACCAACTTCTGCACCCACGGTACCCGATAAAACATAACCACCGGAAATATCTACTGAAAATTTATGGTCAATATCTTTGTCGGAGTACTCATATTGAAAACCCGCATTAGGCGCGATCATCAGCTTGTTTTTGATGCGAAATTTGTAATATAGCTGCGCCGCAGAAGTGAACTTGTTTCCGTAACGGTACTCGTATTTGTTGACAGTATTCATTTTATATGCTGCCGCAATGTTGATGCCCGCATCCTGCAAACGCAGATCGTACATAGTGTTGAGTGAAAAGTCGGTGCTGCCGGTACCAAGCTGAAACAGGTTGGTATTTTGTGTGCCGGAAGATTTATCGGCCGGATTGTATTTTCCTGTTGCAAGTTTGATTCCGCCGCCGATCCACAGGGTTTGCACCAGCAATTTATTACCGCGCAAGGCCGAGCGTTTGTTGATCAGCTGGTAATATCCGGTTATTGAAATATCACCCGGCCCGTTTTTCGAGTTGGTGGTTCCCTGGTTGATTCGTTCGTTGTAACTGTAAGGCACCGATGCCATGATACGAAAGTTGCCAATTGTCCACCCGCCCCACAATTCTGCCGTTTTATAAACTTCCTTTGTAGTAAGATAAGTGACGGCGCCACCGCTCCCGATATGCGTCTGTAAAGCATTGTAACGATACCGGATACCAAAAATATGATTGCCAAAATCGGGCAAAATGCCGATGTAATTACTGCCTGCGCCGCAGCCGCAAATATCGCAGGCCTTTGTTTGAGTAAAACAAACAGTAAGTAATAAAAGAAAGAATATTTTTTTCATGATCTTTTTATGATTGGATGATGTTGAAATTTTTTTTGGCCTGAACTTGTTTCTTCAGCCTGAACCTGTTTCTGTCAGCCTGAGCTTGTCGAAGGCGCCTTCGACAAGCTGAGAATTCTAATTATTTATTGCTCGGAAAATCTTGCATCTGTTAAAAAATGATGATCGTCCAGTGTTTTTAAAAAGCTGAGAAGTGATTGCCTCTCGGGCATGCTTAATGCAATACCGGGCTGAACGTTTTGCAAAAATAACGGATCAAGATTGGGCGTTGGCTGGATGTGCGAAGTATAATGGTCCAGTACTGCATCAAGTGTCAGAAACCGGCCGTCGTGCATGTAGGGTGCGGTAAACGAAAGATTGCGCAGGCTCGGCACTTTGAATTTGTACAGATCGGTTTGCTGTTGCGTTACAAGATAGCGCCCTTCGTCATTTACGGAACTGACGGAAAGCCCATTGTTGCGAAAAGTATTGTCTGTAAACAACGGTTCTTTATGACATGCGGAACATTTTTGTTTAAACACAGCGTAGCCATTTGTTTCTTCATCTGTAAAATTTTTTCCGGCATCGTGGCGCATGATGCTATCGTAGCGACTGTTGCTGCTTACGCACATGAGCATGAACTGCGACAAGGCTTTCAGAAAATCATTCGTAGAAATATCATCACTGCCAAAGGCATTCTTAAATAAGGTTCTGTATTGCGATGAGCCGCGCAATTTTGCCAGTACACCCGGCATCATTTCGTCCATTTCCACATGGTTGGTAATGGGCGCAATCGCCTGCAGATCGAGATCTGCAATGCCTCCGTCCCACATGAAGGATGTGTTCCATGCGAGGTTCATAATGGGCGGCGAATTGCGTGTTCCCATCCGGTCGTTAATTCCATGACTCACGCTGTGTCCGTGATGCGTGAAGGCTGATGTTTGAATATGGCAGCTGCCGCAACTGATCGAATTATTCGCAGAAAGAATCGGATCGTAAAATAATTTTCTGCCGAGTTCAAAACCTTTTTGAGAAATGTTGTTGGTAGAAAAATGATACGCAGGTTGCGTAAAATTTTCCGGTTGCTGAAAGCCAATAAATATTTCCGGCAAATCTTTGTTGCAGGCCCACAGGCCCGCAACAAAAACGATGCTGATGAGGTAATAGATACGTTTCATTGACGTCAGTTTTCTGTATGATCGTGGCGAAACATATCCATGTAATTATTCGCTACAGGTATTGCCGGTGCCGCAGAATGTATCATCGACGTGGTGGCAAAGCTCATATTTGTATTGCCATTGAGCGCTTTCAGGATATCAACCATCAAATGAATGTTCGTTTCTTTTCCCGCTTTCACTTTTGCTGTTCCGCGTGCAGAAAGATCAAGCGTAATCGTTTTTAGATTGTTTGGCGTTGGCGTCGTATAACCGCCAAATCCACCGACATGATACTGAAAAACATGATCCGCCGAAGTGCTTGCCGGCGAAGTTCCTTCGAGTTTAAAGAAAATATAGCCACTGTTCCAGCCCCAATACATATCTGCGGCAGGGCCCGCCGGATCTAGCGTACCTGTGCGTCGGCTGATGTCCATGGTGTTGCGAAGACTGTCGACGCCTACCACAAAACTCAGCGTTTTGTATTCCGCTTCCGGAACGGAAAGTTGAACATTATCCGTTACGCCTTCCTGTACTAAAAAATAGCTGCTGTCTTGCGGAACCGTGTATATGTTGCCATTCACATCGGTGAGTTTGAAGTTGCTTACATAATATTTAAGCAGGGTCACATTAAAAATTTCACCCGCAACGTTTGTGTATGTTGCGGTATTCAGTTGCAGATTGGCACTTCCGGCGATGTTGTCGAATTCTATGGATAGCGGGGCTTTAATGGTGGCGTTATAAAGTGGTTGATCGTCTTTTTTGCAGGCAGTAAAAAGCACTGCCGTGAAAGACAACAGGAAAATATTTTTCATTTTAATCTCTTTTTTTGAAAACGTGGTGATAATGAATAGCCAATAACCAATAATGTTTGGCACACATGCACGCAGTTAATTGCGGCCTCAATCTGTGGCTGAACAATTACTAATTATTCATTATTAGTTACTGCTAAAATGATACTGTTTGCGGCAAATATGGTAGCCGCAATAAATTTTGGAGGGATAAAAAATATTAGGCACCCGGCGGATGAAAAATACTCCTCGGCATATGCATTTCATTGCATTCGGTGCCGGTAAAATAATGACTGTAAATAAGGGTCGAAAATAATTCTGAGGTGCTGGTGAAAAAGGATTTTGAAGAAAGCACTTCTACTTTGCTGCCCATCTTACGTTCCTGGCTTTCCTGCTCTTTTTTTTCTTCCGCGCGGATCTTTTTCATCATCTGGCACTTACCGTTGCAATGCAACATTGGCCTGGCTTTATTGATACAGTTCTTTGCATAGTCGGCGCTATTGAAAAAATAGTCAAGGCGTATAAACGGCGCACTGAACGTTTGCATAACAAACGCGAGTAACAACATCGTGGCCATGATTCGCTTCAACATGGGCGCAAAGATAAGGTGTAAAGTGTTAGGTTTTAGGAGTAAGTTATTAGACTAAAATTTTTATATTACACTTAAAACTTAACGGCTAATACCTAAGGTGTTGTGCTATTATAAAAATAAAACTGAATGAAAATTTTCGTTCTACCTATGTTTCGACAAGCTCAACATGACAGAGAATACCGTCTACTGTCAGTCTGAGCTTGTCGAAGACGGTTTGCGGAGCAAAATTTAAAATCTAAATAGTACAATACTTTAATACAAGATAGCTTCATGCAGACAAAAAACCGCCTCAATCTCTTCTCCTTCACCATGATCGTGGTGGGGCTGGTAATCGGCATGGGAATTTTTCGTACGGCGGCCACGAGCGCCAAAGATGCCATCGTTCCATCCGTATATTTCAGTGCATGGATCATCGGCGGGTTGGTGGCGCTTTGCGGAGCGCTCACGTATGCAGAGATCGGCAGCCGCTACCCGGCTACCGGCGGTTACTACAAGGTATTTGCAAAAGCATATCATCCGAGTATCGCCTTTGCGATCAACTGCATCATCCTGGTAAGCAATGCTGCCAGCCTTAGCGGTGTTGCATTGATTGGTAGCGGTTATCTCCTCAGATTATTTCCCGGAACTTTTACGGATACACACAAGGCATTGGTGAGCTGTGCCGCCATCGTGTTGTTTTATATCGTAAACCTGATGGGACTTAAAATGAGTTCCAAAACACAGAATTTTTTGATGATCATCAAGATCGGGATGTTGCTGGTACTGATCGCGGCATTGTTTTTCCCGGGTAAATATGCAGAGCAAACAAATGTGGTAGCAATGCAACATCCTTTTACATGGCTGGATTGGGTGAAGAGTTTGGGTGTAAGTCTCATCGCTGTTTCATTCACCTACGGCGGCTACCAGCAAACAATCAATTTTGGAAATGAAGTGAAGCAACCGGCGAAGAATATTCCACGTGGTATTTTTATTGGCATCATCATTATCATTGTTATTTATCTTTTGGTAAACATGAGTTATTACAAGCTCATCGGTTTTAACCAAATGAAGGGCGAGCGCGAAATTGCTTACGTAGTGATCGATAAGATCTTCGGAACGACAGGCGCAACGGTGTTTTCAGGCTTTTTGTTTTTAGGCGTGCTGGCTTATGTGAACGGATTGCTGCTCAGTAACCCGCGCGTGATGTATGCCATGGGCGACGATGGAAGTTTGCCAAAAGTATTTGCAACGCAAAATAAAAAAACAGATGTACTTACTTTTTCCCTCACTGCTTTTGCAGCGATTTGCATCGTGATATTATTTTTTTCGCAGGAATTTGAAAGGATATTGACCTTCAGCATTTTTCTCGATTGCTTTGGAATGGTGCTTAGTTGCGCCACCATTTTCTGGTTCCGAAAGCGCACAAAATTTCTCGACAACACCGGTATTTATAAAATGAAATTGTATCCGTTGCTGCCCGTCATTTTTATGCTCGCTTATCTTTTTGTAGGTGTTAGCATTGCGGCCGCAGATCCTGTAGCGGCCATCACGGGCGTTGGTGTGCTGGGGGCATTTGTGATCATCTATTTTTCATTTCATTACGATAAAAATAAAATACATGTTACAAAAACTGAGAACGGTCATCTATAAGGTTGCTGATCTTCAAAAGGCAAAGGAATGGTACACGTCACTCGCCGGAACCAAGCCATATTTCGATGAACCTTTTTATGTGGGCTTTGAAATCGGTGGCTGCGAACTAGGCCTTGATCCTGATATGGATAACACCAAACCGGGCAATCAAAGCACCGCATATTGGGCGGTGGCCGATATCGGTGCGGCGGTGTAAAAAGCGCTGGCACTCGGCGGAAAGGTTGCATCGCCGGTAACAAATGTAGGCGGACAAATAGAAGTAGCGATCGTTGCAGATCCTTTTGGGAATTTTATCGGGTTGATAGCCGGGGCGTAGAGAGAAGTTGCGGGTTTGCGGGTTTGGGGCTTCGGGTTGTGTTATGTTCATGATTGTCTGCACCATTTCATTGTCTGCACCGCGCTTTTTGCAATGACCGGAAACAGAGGGTAACATTAAACCGGCATATCTGCGCATCAGCGGCAATGTATTGATATTAAAAAAGTTTTTTTACATATGGATATTTCCTACATCATCAACGAACTCGCCGAGGACCGCGAGAATTATTTCAACGCTGTCGCGCCGCCCATCGTGCAGTCAAGCAACTTTGCTTTTAAAACGGTGGATGAAATGCGGGAAGCATTTGCCGACGAATATTCCGCGCTCGTATACAGCCGCGGGCGAAACCCGACAGTAGATATTCTTCGCGCCAAGCTGGCCGCGCTTGATGGCGCTGAAGATTGCCTGGTTTTTAACAGCGGCGCTGCTGCTATCTTTGCTGCCGTATTATCAAATGTAAAATCGGGCGATCATATCGTGAGCGTTGATAAGCCTTACGCCTGGGCGCAAAAAATGTTCAATGTTATCCTGCCCCGTTTGGGCGTTACCACCACCTATATCAACGGGCGGGAGATCGAAAATTTTGAACGGGCCATTTTACCCAACACCGCGTTGATTTATCTCGAAAGTCCGAATAGCTGGGACTATGCCATCCAGGATCTGCGGGCCATTGCGGAGCTTGCGAAAGCAGAAGGCATCGTAACCGTGTGCGACAATAGTTACTGCACGCCCATCTACCAACGACCGATAGAAATGGGCATCGATCTGGTGTTGCAGTCGGCCACCAAATACATCAGCGGCCACAGCGATGTGGTGGCAGGCGTGCTTTGCGGCAATAAGGCTATGATGACAAGAATATTCAACAGCGAATTTATGACCGTTGGCAGCGGGATACAGCCGTTCAACGCGTGGCTGCTCATTCGCGGGCTGCGCACTTTGCCGGTGCGATTGGAACATATTACCAAAACCACGCATCGGGTAGTGGAATATCTAAAGCGACATCCGATGGTGGAATCGGTAATCTTTCCTTTTGAAGAAAGTTTCCCTCAACTCGAACTCGTCAAAAAACAAATGAGCGGCGCGTGCGGATTGCTCACGTTCATCATCAAAGCAACTGATATTTTACAAATAGAAAAATTTTGCGAGAACCTGCAGCATATTTTAATGGCAGTAAGCTGGGGCGGCCACGAAAGTCTTATCATTCCAAAATGCTCGGGCATGAAACGATCTTTTTTTAAATCCGAAAATCCCGACCACCGCATGCTGCGATTGTATGTGGGTTTGGAAGATGCAGAATATATTATTGCAGACCTGGAAAGAGGGTTTTTAAGTTTAGGGATTGGAGATTAGAGTCCAGCATCGTTCATACCTCTAATCTCTAAACCCTAATCCTTTTTAACGACCAGTTTCTGGTTCAGATCACTGTCTACCTCTTTTTTAAAGTTCATCAACTGCAGGTAATCTGCAGCATTTACCTGGTGCTGGTTTATTTCGAGAGAGGAAAAGACGGTTACTTTACGCGCATTTTCATCCCATGAATATTTGCAGGAATACTGGCCAAAAGGTTTGGTGATGGTCTTTTCCTGCGGCAAACTTTCCGGTGAAAAACCTTGCGGTAATTCAAATGAAGCAGTGTCTTTTTTCTGGTAAGGGTAATCAAAAAAATAGTCTTGCTTTCGTTCTTTATTGTCGATGATGTTTTCATCAAAGAAAGCGTACAACCTTGATGGAAGAAACATTTTGCTGCCTGTTTTAAAAGCATACAACTGTTCATAGGTCATGGTGAGGGATGATGTAAAATCATGCTGGTATTTATCGCCCGTTTTTATGGCAAACTGTTCGGGATGTTTCCATTTCATGTCTCTTACCAGGTATTTCAGCTGATCATCGGAACTGTGCTGTGCCAGGAAATACAATTGTTCCTGCCGGAATTCGCCGCTGCTGTTCATCACGGATGAAACTTTCCCGGACCCGTCTTCTTCCAGTTTGATGACAGAGTTGCAGGTGAATTTATTTTCCGATGCACGGCTGCGTGGCGTGGAAACAAGCACGCCGCCGTTTTCGGTTACCAGTAAGGCTTTCCTGTTTTCTGTAAAATCGCCCAGCACCCCAAAATCAGCCGTGGCGCTTGTGCATTCCAGCCACGTAGAATCTTTTTGATGCGGAATGCAAAGAATCACGTGGTTGAAAATGTTGGTGGCAAAATCATCCCAGGCAGGCACTGCGTTTCCGTGTGCGTTTACAATGGCATAATAGCTCTTTATACCTGCGGCGCTTAGGGCGGCCTGCATATAATTGCTGAGCGCCTTGCAGTAGCCGTATTTTTTTTCCTGAACAAAATCTGCCTGGAACGGCTTCCAGCCGCCAATACCCAGCTGAACGCTTACATAGCGCATATTGTGCTGCAGGTAACTATATACGATCCGCGCCTTTTCATTATCATCGGCCGCATTTTTTACCATGTCGCGGATCAGCAGCTGACCTTTTTCTGAAAGTGTGTTATCTTTTCCAATGAGGGTGTAAAAAAATTGTCCGAAATTTTTCCAGGTGGTCATATCACCCTCATAGCCTGCGATCTTAAATTTATTGGGCGATAAGGCAATTCGTGCAAAATATCTTTCGGCCGGCCCGCTGTTGTTTTCTTTTTTTTGCGCCACCAAATTTTGAGTTTCCCATTTGTAAATGGTTGTCTTGTCATTCCTGCTCACGGCAGGTTTCAGATCAGTGTTCACCATCTTGTATCGAAGGCCGAGGTCGGATGGAACTTCTACTTCGTATAAAAAATGTTCCTTCGAAACATCCGGCGATGTGATGTAATTATCGGGATAGTCGAGCAGCCCCTTAAATTTAACCATGTAAGTATATTCTACGGTGACAGGATAGCTGGCGGCGGTTACCTGGAAGAAGGTCATTTTTCCGTCTTCCACTAGTCCGTCGCCATAACCGAAATTTTGCATGTCGCGCTTGTTATATTTATTGAGTTCTTTGCCAAATGCATTGTAAACGCGTATTTCAGCATCATCCAGCGTTTGAAACTTATCGGAGTATTTGGAAAAGCGCAGGTAATCGGCGCCGCTTTCATTAAGAACCGTCACCACTTCGTGTACTTCCATCATGGCATTGTCGGTGCTGTTTATTTTAAACTTCATGTAGTCTTCCCGCATCACGGCATTAGCATTCCGGAGCAGGGAATCCGTTATGCCGGTAATGCTGTATTTACCCGTAAACTGGGACTTTAGCATTAAAGGAACTAATAAAACAGCAATCGGCAACAGGTATCTTTTCATAACGATTGGCCCATGGCGGGCTATACTTTTTTCTTTTTAAGAACGATCTGCTCATTGAGCAGCGCAAATATTTTTTTGTATACTTCTTTCACGCCCGGGTATTCTTCCACGAGGTATTGCGGCCGCATAAAGTCTACGCTTACGCGGAAATTGATCACTCCATTCTGGTATTGGGACATGCGTGAAACTGCGATGCTCGTATCGGGCAGTATCATCCGGATATTTTTGGGCAGTTCCTCTACCGTAAATTCTTCAGGAACCATGTATGTGCCGGTGATAGAGTACGACTGCTTAAATCCGAAATCGATATCGGATTCTCTTTTTTCCGCGATGAAAGGATTTTTTGCGATACCAGAAAACAGGTTGTAAGGCAAAAATGAATAATCGTCGGAATTCTGCATCGTTCCATTAAAATATATTTTCTGCATCAGCGGAAGCGTATCCACGGCATCGTTGGTAACGTTGAACGAGTCCACATTGAGTTTGATGCCCTCGTTTTCGGAAAAGAATTTTTTCATATCCTTGTCCCTGTAGGTTTTGAGCCGGATATTTCGTCCGTAATCAGAACTTGCCACGGATGCCCAACCTGATACGTTGCCATTTTTTTCTATATTCATGAATAGCGACACGTTGTGCTGTAATTTCTTGTCGAGATCTTCTATATTTATCACGCGGCTGTTTTTCCGATCCACCAAAAATGCATCTGTAAATTGAACTTCGTACGGAATGAGGCTGGAAGGATTGTATTTATCGGCAGCATTGAGGATAAACGTTTGTCCGTTTGCTTCTGCGCAGGCATAAGTAGCGTTAAACTGGCCAAGGAAGGGCAGAAGTGTGTTCACTCTTCCGTTATCACGCGTACTCACCAGAAGTGGTGCGGCCTTTACGTCATTGTCTTTCAGGAGGTTTACGAGCAACAGGTTAATATCTGCCACGCTACCGCTTTTTTTGTCCCATGCTTCCTTGACGCCGTCGTAAGATGCGCGGGCATAATTGCCGTTCCACGACATATTGCTTTGCACAAATTTGTAAATGATGTCCATTTTTTTGCGGTCGTCCTTCTCATCCTTCAGCAACGTTTTAAGTGCCGAAGTGCCGGACACGTTTCTGCGAAGTTGCTTGCCGAAAGCTTCTGATTCGGTCAATTCTTCAGACAACTTGTCCCAGGTAGTAGTATAGCTGATAGTGGATTCTCCAGGCACATTGATGGCGGCCAGTTGAAAATCCACGCGCTGCAGGTAGTCGCGGTAGCCCGACATATAAGGTTCATCTTTCAGGGAAGGAATATTGCGCATCACAAACCAGTCGCCGTCTTCGGTTCGCTTGCCCGAAAACTTTTCCATGGGTTGGCGGCGGATGACCTTGTAAGAAAAAACGAAGTACTCCGGTATAATGAGGTTATAGCCACTGTATCGCACCGGGATGTCTTCCTGGAAATACCAGTCGTCTATATCCGAATAATTCTTCTTCGAAGTTTCATATTTGTATTCTATCACGCTTCCCGGTTTTACATCAGGCATGGCGAAGGATATCTCGGAATATTTATCATCTACCTTTTTGTCGTAGATCAGCGATTTTTCCAGTTTGGTAGTAATGATATTGCCGGATGCATCCAGGTTGTATACGATGCCGCTTATATTGCTCACCTGTTCATAGTTGTCCTTACTGTAATAATGTATTTTGATGTCGGCCCTTTTGTTGCCTTCTTCCTTCAGAATTTTAATGCGCCTGCGGAACCTGGTTACGATATTTATTGAAAATCTGTTGACCTCGTAATGTACCTCGCCTGCATCTATGAGACAATAGGCAGAAGCGTCGGGGTCAAAATCGCAGGTTTTCATTTCAAGATCTTCTTTGGAAATTTTTCCATAAGGTTCGATCTTATTCTGCGCCTGCAGCAATTGCGCAATCAGGATAGCAACGGTACCCAGAAGAATCTTTCTCATAAGTTTAGGGTCATTTAGGAACACCAAGATATAGGAAATAGTGCGAACTGTCAATTTAACGGACACTTAAACCATAAAAGCAGGTGGTTATACGGATGATTTAAAAGTTCAAAACGTTGTTGCTGGTCGGGTAAACAGTCGAACCCTGCAACCCGCCATCCGAACCCCGCTCCGGGCATCCAAACTCTAAACTTATCTTTGCCATTCATAACTTTGTATTCCAACATACCAATACAAATAATACATTTGCTTATGCGTATTGTAATCCTGTTCATAACATTGGCGTTCATATGTACAAATGTGGTCGCCCAGCAAAAATGGAACCTCCGTACCGTGGTAGATTATGCCATGCAGAATAACATTACCGTAAAGATGTCCGACATTCAGGCTAAGAATGCAGAACTCACTTACAGGCAAAGCAAACTTTCGCGATACCCTAATCTTAATTTTACCGGTAACGGTGGTCTTAACAGTGGTAGCAACCAGGATCCGACAACTTTCAGCAGAATCACACAAACCTATTTATCGGCCGGGCTTCAATTGCAATCCAGCGCCGATATTTTCAATTTTTACAGCAAGAGAAACCTGATAGCCGCCAACGATTGGGAAATGCAGGCGGCAAGAGCGAATGTAGACAAACTGCGCAACGATATCGCGCTTACGGCAGCCAATGCTTATCTGCAGATATTACTTTCGCTGGAGCAGCAAAAGATCACCGAGGTACAGATTCAGCAAACACAGGCGCAGTTGACCAATACGCTTAAACAGGTAAAAGCCGGGGCGCTGCCCGAACTCAATGCCACACAGTTGGAAGCGCAACTTGCACTCGACAGCGTAAACTACATTACGGCAAAAGGAACAGTGGTACAGAACATACTTAACCTCAAATCTTACATGAATATAGATGCGGCTGCCGATTTTGAAGTGGAGGCACCACCGGTAGAAAACATTCCATTGGAACCGATCGCTTCGCTGCTGCCGGAAACTGTGTATGCTATGGCGCTCATAAATCAGCCTTTGCAGAAATACAATGCGCTTAAGATAAATGCGGCCGACAAATTCAAGGAGTCTGCGCGAGGACAAATGTATCCTACCTTGTCGGCTTACGGAAGTCTTGGCAGTAGTTACAATAATCAGGCGCTGAGCGTCGTAAACTCTACAGTTGTGAACCAGCAGATCGGTAGTGTAACGGTAGGCGGCACTCCTTACCAGGTGTTTGCGCCTTTCCCGCAGTACAGCTATGCAAAAACAAATTTTCCCAATCAGTTATCAGATAACTTCCGCCAGTCGATCGGTCTGAGTATAAGCGTACCCATCTTTAGCGGCGGTAGCCTGCGGACGAATTACGAAAAAAGCAAGCTGAATATCCGCAGCCTCGAACTGCAAAAAGACCTTGATGATCAGAAGTTGAAACAGGATATTTATTCGGCATACAATTCTGTGCTGATAGCTTTGGAAAAATTTAACGCCAGCGCCAAATCCGTAGCCATGAACCAGAAGACATTCGACTTTGCTCAAAAACGTTTCAATGTTGGCATGCTCGGGACGTTCGACCTGATAACAACACAAAATAATTTGCTTCGCGCAAAACTCGAATACACACTCAACCAGTTTGATTATGTATTTAAAATGAAAGTGCTGGAGTTTTACCGGGGTTTGGGCCTGAAGCTTTAAAAAACTTATGAAACCGGTTACAAAGATTTTCAAAGGAAAAAAATATTTCTGCAAAATCGGCGTCATCAGCAGGAAAACAAAAAATTATGAAGAAATCAACAAAATGGATCCTCATCAGCCTTGTAGCTTTGGTAGTACTGCTGGTGGTACTTAGTAAGGTAGGCGCTTTTGGAAAAGACGAAGGCACAAAAGTGACCGCCGAAAAAGCTGCGCAACGCACCATCATTGAAGTGGTAAACGCCACCGGAAAAATATACCCGGAAATAGAAGTGAAGATCAGCCCGGATATCAGCGGCGAGATCACCGAGCTTAATGTTGCCGAAGGCGACACCGTAAAGAAAGGTCAGTTGCTGGCGCGCATCTATGCCGATGTATACAATATTCAAAAGAACCAGGCGGCAAGTGGCGTGGTACAGAGCGAGGCACAATCGGCTAATTCTGTGGCCGCGCTCGGTGCTTTGAAAGCTGCGCTGGAACAGGCAAAACGTACATACGATATGCAAAAGAGCCTGTACAACGACAAAGTAATCAGCCTCAGTGAATTTAATGTTGCCGATGCCAATTATAAAAGTGCGCAGGCCAATTACAATGCCGCCAGCGCCGGCCTCAGGGGAAACAGCGCCGCCATCCAGAGCGCGCAGGCCAACCTTGCAAAAGCAAATACCGACCTTGGCCGTACGTCCATTGTGGCGCCGATGGATGGAGTGGTGAGCCTGCTGAGCGTGAAAAAAGGAGAAAAAGTGGCAGGTAACAGTTTTAACGTGGGTACGGAAATGCTTCGCATTGCGGATATGGATAAGATTGAGATCCGCGTAGATGTGGGCGAGAACGATATCCCGAAAGTGAAGCTGGGTGACAGTGCATTGATCAGCATTGATGCTTACAACGATCGTAAATTTAAAGGCATCGTAACGCAGATCGCCAGCAGCAACAATGGTGCAGCAACTTCCAGCGCACTGGCCACCACCAGCACCGATGTAACCCAATACAAGGTATACATCCGTCTGCTACCCGAAAGTTATACGGACCTGCTGGGTAAAGGGAGCTTTCCCTTCCGCCCTGGTATGAGCGCCAACGCGGATATACAAACGCGCACACAGGTGAACGTGGTAAGCGTGCCGATCAACGCTGTTACCACGCGTGAAAAGCCCGACAGCCTTAAACCAAAAGTAAACACCGGCAATGCCAATGGAAACGACGACCTCGATGTACTCGTGTTTGTAAAACAGGCCGACAACACCGTAAAAAAAGTGAACGTGAAAACGGGCATACAGGATATCAATTACATTGAGATTACCAGCGGCCTCAGGCCCGGCGAAGAAGTAATCAGTGGTCCATACGACGTAGTGAGTAAAACACTCAAAGAAAAAGACAAGGTGAAGGTGGTAGATAAGAAAGAGCTGTTCGAAAAGAAAAAAGACTAAGCCATCAGGATCGTACCGTCCGGACTTGTCGGATGCAGTCGTTCGACGAGGACGTGATGCGATCAATCTATACTAACAGTCGTCTTCGACAAGCTCAGACCGACAGCTTTCTGTCATGTTGAGCTTGTCAAAACATATACAGAAAGCGAATTTTCATCCGGATTTTTTTAATAGCATACACATTAATACAAACACAACATAAAGGCACATTAAACTGTGCCTTTATGATTAGATCAATAGCATCTTGAAAAAAATATTTATAATATTTATTTGCTGCTGCATTGCAGCCGCCACATCCATTGCACAGCAGGTAAAAGTATCCTTACAGGTTCGCGATGCGCAAGGCGGAGCATCAGCCAACATTACGCTGCAGGTATACGGCATTGAAGATTCTGTATTAATAAGTAAAGTAATTGCAAGCGGCGGCACTTCATTTTCGCTGGCACCTCATCACGGCTATACCTTGCAGCTGAGTGGGGCCGGTATTTCGCCGGAAAATAAGATACTGATGCTTGGAGGTAATGATACTGCTGTTGTAATAACTGTGAAGCCACAGTCGAAGGAACTTAACAATGTAGTGATAACGGCCCGTAAGCCATTGATAAAGCAGGAAGACGATAAAATGATCGTAGATGCCGAATTGCTGGCAAACAGTAGTAGCAACGCTTACGAAGTACTTGAAAAAACGCCCGGCGCAGTGGTGGACCAGGACGGAAATGTATACCTCAACAGTGCCAATCCCGCGCAGATACAGATCAACGGTAAGGAAGTGAAGTTGAGTACGGCCGATGTGGCTTCGCTGCTCAAGAGCCTGCCCGCGAATAGTGTGGTGAAGATAGAAGTACTTCGAAATCCATCTGCAAAATACGATGCCGGCAGCAGCGGCGGTATCATCAACATTGTGCTGAAAAAAGGCATTAAAATAGGTGCCAGCGGCTCGGCAAATGTGAGCTGGTTCCAGGGAAGGTTCAACACAAAAAGTGCGGGCTTTAATTTAAACAACAGCGACGGCAGGCGCAGCAGCTATTTTAGTTATCAGTTTACGGATAGAAATAATTTTGAAGAACTTGGTTCCAACCGCTTTTTTGCCGACACGCTCATTGCCCAAAAAGCTTATACCAGGTACCCGGCAACCAATCATTACATCGGTGGCGGTACGGAATACGAACTTTCTAAAAAATGGAGCATCGGCTACGATGTTCGCTATACCAATACCAGCAACAATACCAGGGCCATAAACGCAGTAAATTTTATTACCGTTCCTACGCAGCTGCTTACGCAGCAAACTAATTCTACCATCACCAACAATGGCCGTGCTACATACCTTGGCAATTCTGTAAATACAAAGTACAGAATCGATAGTGCCGGCAGCGAATTTACTGCGAGTGTTGACTACGATGTTTTTAAAAACAACAACCTCCAGGCATACAACAACCAATATACCACACCGGTTTTATTTTTCAACGGCGGCGATGGCACGGTACACAACAATAAAAATATTTTTGTGGCTGAAGCCGACCTGCTTCTAAAAATAAAACCGGGCTACAACATTGAAACCGGCGCCAAATACATCGGTAGCAACAGCAGCAACAATGCACAGTATTTTTTAGACACGGGAATCAACAGGAAAGCGGACCCTGTGCAAACCAACCGCTTTAAGTACCGCGAACACATAGCTTCTGCCTACCTTCAAATTTCCAAAACTTTTTCAGGCTTCACCCTCAAGCCCGGCCTGCGCGTGGAGCGCACCGATATAGATGGCCACCAGCTTTACCCCACAGATACCACGCTGGCCATCCGCCGCACCGATTTTTTCCCATACGTATACCTGCGGCAGACGCTGGCAAAGATGTTTGGTTTTACCCTTAGCGGCAATGCCATTTACCGCCGTTCTATTACACGGCCCTATTACGAAGCGCTCAATCCATATCCGCAATATGTGGATCAATACCTGTACAATGTAGGCAACCCGCGCCTGCAGCCACAGTTTACCACCAACTATGAGTTCAACATCTCGGCCGACCAGTTCCCTGTTTTTTCCGTTGGGCTAAATGATATTAAAGACATTTTTACCAACGTTACCTATCAAGACAGTACCACCAAAATAGCCTATCGTACCTACGATAACCTGGGCCGAAACAAAGAGGTATACCTCCGCGCCGTGGGTGGCATACCGCCCGGCAAAAAATATTTCTTTTATGCCGGTGCGCAATACAACCACGTAAACTACAGCGGCTACTACCAGGGCGCGACCCTGCAGTATAAGCGCGGCACCTGGACCTTTTTTATGTATCACAATTACAAGCCCGCGCCCACTTTCAACATCGGTGTTAATGCCTTCATGCGCCTCCGCGGGCTGCAAAATTTTTACGAACTTAAATCTTTCGGCCAGCTAAACATTACGGCCAACCAGGCCATCCTCCAAAAGAAAATGAACATCATTCTTTCTGTAAACGATCTGTTGCGTACCAACAAATATTCCTTTGCACTGGATCAGGCCGGCGTGCTGGCAAACGGCACCCGGCTGAATGACAGCCGACGCGTGGGGCTTACGCTGCGATATAACTTTGGAATAAAACCGAAGGAAGAAAAGAAGGAGTTGTTTGAAACGCCGAAGGAGGCTGTTAATAATTAACCACGATAATAGCAGGTGAATCTTCCGCTAAAAATGACGGTTAAATGCAGGAAAATAAAGTATTTTTGAAAAGTAGTGCTCAGCTTACTTTTTCAATCCGGCTGTATCGGGAGTATTACAATAGAAATGCACAAATTTTTCAATATGGGAAAGGTAATACTTGCCTGATTTTCAAAGAAATATTACTACAAAGATGGCAAGGTTAGAAAAGACAACGGACCTTATAGTATTTAACATGCTTAGGGTTAAAGGATTTGTTGACGGGAATTTTGACGACCTCCGGGAGGGAGTCAAAACCTGGGCAAAAAAATCTTCCCATACAGAGATAAATGAAATACTCAAAAAAGCCTCTAAAAAGCAAACAGGGAAGATCGGCTTTCCTGAATATATCATTTTAGATGAGAAAAATAATATTGTTTTAATAATTGAGAATAAAAAAAGCGTCACAAAACACCTCTATCCCGAAATAGATAAAAATGTGGATACTTATGCTGTTAATGGAGCTTTATGGTATGCAAAATTTTTGAAAGAATCTTTTGACGTAATTGCAATTGCAATTTCCGGAAATTCAATAGGGAACCTCAAGATTGATACTTACGCCTGGAGAAAAATGTATGAAACATTTACCAATTTAAACATCCACGAACTTTTAGAAATTGCTAAATATCGCGATATATTATTACAATCAAAGAAATCCCAGGTAAATAAAAACTCTCTCAGTAAACTCACTGAAAAAGCCAATGAAATAAATGTTTTTTTGCGGGACTATATTGGTGTAATTGAGCATGAACGTTTATACTTGCTGGGATCTATTTTATTTGCGCTCGAAGACCCGATATTTAAAATGGCTTATGCACAAATAAATAATGATAATGATTTATCCGAATTCGTATTTCAGACCGTAGAGCGCAAAATTAAAGGGTCGCAGTTAGATCAAAAAGATATAGTAATAAATGAATTAAAATCGGTGTTAATCGGCCTTAAGGATTCCGGCAAAGAAAAGGTAAAGGAGATATTTCCTAATGGCGCTATTTTAGAATTGGTAAAAAGAGTAGATAATATACTTTTTGATTTGTATAAAAACAGTGAGTTAGACATGATGTCAACGTTTTTCAATGTGTTTTTATCTTATTCAACATCGGGGGGAAGTGATCTGGGAATTGTGTTAACACCCTCGCACATTACCTCATTATTCTCTGATTTGGCAGGCGTAAATTTAAAATCAAAAGTTTTAGATATCTGCGCCGGCACAGGTGGTTTTCTTACGAGTGCATGGAAAAGAATTTCGCTTGACCCCGGCATTTCATATTCCGATAAAGAAAAATTCAGAAAGAATAATATTTTTGGAGTTGAGAAGGAAAAGAGCATTTACACAATTATTGCTCTTAATATGTTCATTAATAAAGACGGCAGATCCAATTTGTTTTACGGGGATGCTTTTAACCTGAAAAATAATTTAAGAAAATTCAATTGTAATGTAGGGTTTTTAAATCCACCTTTTTCCGATACGGTATATGCCGAGATAAGTTTTGTGGAATTACTATTAGATAGCTTATTACCAGGTTCTACCGGTGTTGTGATATTACCTGTTAATTCTGTTTCGTCGAGAACAAAAAAGCATTCCGGGCTGGTGGAAATAAAAGAGCGTCTTCTGAATAAAAATAAGTTGGTCGCGTCCATTCAAATGCCGGGGCAACTGTTCTATCCCAAAGGAACGGAAACTGTGATCCTGGTTTTTGAAACAGGTGTTCAAAACAGCGGTGATACCTGGTTTGCCAAATTAGATGACGGATACACATTAATTAAACATCAAAAAACCCGGACACCTACCGAAAATGCGCCAATCAGGTATAAAGAATTTATGAATGCTTATTACGATAAGTCTGATTCTTCATTTTCATTTTCAAAGGCAGTAACACCCGGGGAGCAATGGGTTTATACGGTACATTCTGATACGGAATATACTCTTTCAACACAAGACTTTCAGAATACGGTAAATGAGTATATATCCTACCTGTTTTTAAACAACTATTTATAATGTATGTATACAAAAGTAAATTTGCTTAAATATTTTAACATTGTGTCCGTTATTCAAAGCGACAAAATAAATTTCAATCTGTCGTCAAAGGAAGATGGTAAGGCTATTCCTTTTTTAGGAAGATCTGCATCCAACAATGGGATTGTTGACTATGTTGAGCCACGGGTTGGATATGTAAATAAAGGCGGTACCATTACTATTGCATTAGATGGAAGTACCGGCGCCACATTTTACCAGCATCATGAGTATAGTTCCGGGCAAAATATTTGGATTCTCGAACCCCGGGAAGAATACTTTAAGGAATTTGATCCTGAAATTGCAATATTCCTGATCACAACAATAAAGAAAGCTGTTGTTGCTTATTCGTGGAACTTATCACTTACGAAGACAAGATTGTCTGCTGTGAACATCTTATTACCTCTTCATAAAAAGAGCGAGGTTGTAAATACTGATCTTATTAAAAAGGAAATGAGTCATTTGCGGCATATCGGTTTAATAAAAAACATTCCTGCTAAAAGAATAAACGTTGATAAGTAATATTTAATTATTTTCCAGCATTGGTCTATTCGGCTTGAGATTTAACCGATAATAAAACATATTCCAAGCTATCTATAATCGGGCCGTCCTTTTTTACAATCCCCCAGTTTTTATCGCCCAACCTTCAGAAAAATGTAGCTGGTTTTTAATCAATTCATCACGTAATGTATTGGCCGTTCCATGAAGTACGGGTCACAATGCCGTTATCATTGCATGATGTATTATCACACCGTGTAATCGCTGGTTCCTTTATAGCTGCTTTCAAGAAAAGTTTCCATGTGAATAAATATTATTTTGAAATACTAAAATATTTAGTAAATTTATGCTAAATAATTTGGCCTGTCAAAATATTGTTTATTATGAAAGCGATCGTCAACAATGTTCCCGGTTATAAGATGTATGAATACCTGGTAATTCTTAATCCTCACGAGGATCTGCGGGAAAAGATAATGAAGGTAAGGCAGGATTTTTTTGAAAAATATAAAGCATCCTCTGCGGTGTATGGTAAGCCGCATCTTACATTGGTCAATTTTGTTCAATACGAAATGGCCGAAGAGCGTATCCTCAACCGCCTCAAAGCAATTGGTATGGGCTATCACCCGATAAGGATAGAGCTAAAAGATTACGGCAGTTTTCCGGCGCATACTATATATATAAATGTAACGAGCAAAGTGCCGATACATGGACTGGTAAAAACAATCCGCACGGAAGCGCAGCAGCTGATGAAGCTCAACAATGATAACAAGCCGTATTTCATTATGGAGCCGCATATCACTATTGCACGCAAGCTGCAGCCCTGGCAGTATGAAAAAGGCTGGCTGGAATATAGTAACAAGCATTTTACCGGCCGCTTTATAGCCGATGCCATGTTGCTGCTCAAAAGGCCGGTGGGTGAACTGCGGTACCAGATAGCGGGTAGATTTGAATTTCAAAATCTACCGGTAAACACTACGCAGGGTGCGCTTTTTGGTTGAGATCCCGCAGAGTTTTTGCACTCAGCCGATGCGGATTTAGGAGATCTTAGAATATGTATATCCGCAGGCTTTAGAGACAATAGGAATTGAAAGTTGGTCCGTACCCCATGAATATGACTTTAAACTTCATCGGTGATTTGTCTCATCGGGCCCGGCCTTCCCTGCTGAGGAAAAAATCTTCGAATTCAGTATCATCTGCGTGCAGCAAATGCCGCAGGCGTTCTAAACAAACCATTATCAATAAACAAACCATGGACGATAAACTCAAACAAGATCATCATAAGGTTACTGCTGCTGGCCAGGCCGAAGAAACACAATACAAGGCCGGGCGCGGCGCTCAGTTCAATACAAAAAACAGGTTTTTAAAAAATGAAACTACCAAAGAACACATTGAAGGAATAGACGACTGGGAAGAAGCGAATGTAAAGACGCAATACATAGAAATGCAATCCAAAACCATTGTAAACAAAGTGGAGAGCAAAGATGTGGGTATGGGCTATAGCATGAATCCCTATGCGGGCTGCGAGCATGGCTGTATTTATTGCTATGCCCGTAATGTGCATGAATATTGGGGCTACAGCGCGGGACTGGATTTTGAACAAAAGATACTTATCAAAAAAAATGCGCCGCAACTGCTACGCAAATTTCTGATGCATCCGAAGTGGGAGTGCGCACCCATCATGCTCAGCGGCAACACGGACTGTTACCAACCCGCCGAACAGCGATACCGTCTCACACGCGGTTTGCTGGAAGTGTGCAACGAATTCAACCAACCGGTGGGTATCCTTACCAAAAACTCGTGGATACTGAAAGATAAAGATGTGCTGCAGGACATGGCACGCAAAAACATTGTGTCGGCCATGGTAAGCATTACCTCTTTTAATGAAGACCTGCGGCGCATCATGGAGCCGCGCACTACCACGGCCAGACAAAAGCTAAAAGTGATTGAGGAACTGAGCAAAGCCGGCGTGCGCATGGGCATTATGATGGGGCCGATGATACCGGGGCTCAACGAGCATGAAATGCAGCGGATCATGAAGGCGGCCGCAGATCACGGTGCCACGTTTACCGCCTACACCTTCATCCGGCTCAATGGCGCGATCAAGTTTTTGTTTCACGACTGGCTCTATAAAAATTTCCCCAATCATGCCGACAAAGTATGGCACCTGATAGAGCAAAGTCATGATGGTAAAGTAAACGATACCCGTTGGGGCGTACGCATGCGCGGCGAAGGTGGCATTGCAGATATGGTAGCACAAACGTATCGGAAATATGGCAGGCTGTATAATATGAATGCAGAAGAATGGAGCCTGGATACATCTCAATTTAAACGGCCGGGCGCCCAGGGGATATTATTTTAAAATCTGATTGAGCAACTTTCTGTGAGCCTCACAGACGTTTAAGAATATAATACCGCAAATGGATAAAGATCTGAGAATATTATTTCTAAACCGGAATTTATGAAAGCAATCACAAACGACTACCTCGCAGAAATCATACTTCGTTACGTAAACAAAGACATATTGGTACACCGGGCATCGAAAAATAATTTTTTAACGCATCAAAATTTCCCATGTGCCACCGATGCTGAACTGCTCGATTTTATACAAACAATTCCCTACTTTGATGTGAGCATTAAAAACTTTCTCCTGGGCAACCTTCCTACGCAGTCCATCATTGTGAGCCAGAACTGGGAAATAGAATTTTTGAAAAAGACACAGCAATGGGCCGAAAGCTTTGAATGGCTGCACGGCGATGATTTTTATTTGAGCGATGCGCATATCAATAGCATTAAAAAGAATATTTTATTTTTATCGCTGCCCTATTAATGGCATTGGCCGTCATCTAACTGCGGCAGACTGAGTCGTGGCCACCGAGCCACAACGAAAATGAGGAAGTCGGATAAAAATGCGCAGATCAGCAGGTGGTGTTTAAATTTAATCCCTGATATCTATCCAAAGTTTTCCGTAAAAAACTCCACAAGCTTTTCATCACTCATCTCTTCCGAAGTAGAATCAGACGTTTTAGTATTTTTAAATTGGGCAGTGTCTGCCAAAAAATGGTTGAACTGTTCCTGCGCTTCCCCAATTCCGGTAACATGTACCACGTCTGCATTTTGCATGTGCGAAGCGATTTCTTTGAAAAATTTTGCCTGTAGTGTCTTTTCCTGGTTGTGTTCGTTTTTTTCGCTGGAGTTACCGGAAGTATGTTCGCCGGTTACGTGGGCCAGGATAATAAAATTTCCTGTGTCTGCATTTTCTCGTCCCACTACCGTGGCTTTATTTTTATTCATCCAAATTCCAAATTGCTTTCGGTTACTCATGATTGATTTTTTTAGTGTACTCCTGTAATTCAATAACCGGACCGCAAATATTAGCTTCCTTATATTACCCGAAATAGGGTATAACAACTTAGTTGTTTTTTGCAAAATGCTAAATAAATTAGTATTTTTGTGTCATGAATTCTGACCGCATAACTGAAAAACTTACCATCCTTGCCGAC
>JAATFP010000103.1 GCA_015655125.1 Chitinophagales bacterium
CCACGCCTTTGCGCCCCACCGCTTCGATAGGCCCTTCGTTGTTGGCGCCGTGAAGCAAGGCTTCATACAAAGTGTTGATGTCGTAGCCACGCAATCCTTTCATGTAAGCATCGCTCACCACAGAGGCGGAATTGTTCCCGATCATAATGTCGGCATAACCCGGGCTGCTCCATTCAGGTAGCCAGCCACCTTCCTTATAATCATTAACCAGGCCCTCCTGCATCTCCTTGTTTATTTCCGGGTACATCAGGTTCAGGAACGGATACAGCGCCCGGAATGTATCCCAAAAGCCTGTGCCTCCAAAGAGATAGCCTGGCATTATTTTATCGTTATATGGACTATAATGAACAATTTTTCCTTCTGCATCTTTTTCATATAATTTGTTTGGGAAAAACAGAGTGCGGTATAAGCACGAATAAAAAGTACGGAACTGGTCAGTGCTTCCGCCTTCGGGCTGAATGCGACTCAATGTTTTATTCCAGGTATTTTTGGCTTTTGTTTTAACCATATCAAATCCGTCGTTGCCGATTTCGCTTAAATTGATCTCAGCCTGTTCGATGCTGATAAAGGATGAAGCTACTTTTACATTTACCTGCTCTCCTTTTGCGGTGGAAAAACCGATGATCGCGCCAACATGATCAGCCTTGTATTCAAGTGTATCCTTCGCGATATCACTTCCGTGCCAGGTATTTGAAAAGGTGAATGCCTTGTCGAACTGCAATACGAAATAATTTTTGAATCCGGGCATTTTGCCGCGACTGTAGCGGCTGCTATACCCTACTATTTTTTTTTCAGCAGGAATTATTTTTACATAGGACCCACGATTGAACGCATCCAACACTACAAATGCACTGTCACTTTTGGGATAAGTAAATCTGAAAATAGCCGCTCTTTCAGTGGGGGCGATCTCTGCCGTCACATCATGATCTGCGAGGTAAACACTGTAATAATATGCTTTTGAAATCTCTGATTTATGACTGAACCAACTCGCGCGGTCATCTTGCGCAAAACGCATTTTGCCGGTTACCGGCATAATCGCAAATTGTCCATAATCATTCATCCACGGCGAAGGCTGGTGTGTTTGTTTGAATCCCCGGATCTTGTCGGCGGAATATTGGTACTGCCAACCATCGCCCATTTTTCCGGTTTGCGGCGTCCACATATTCATCGCCCATGGAACGGCGATAGCGGGATAAGTGTTTCCATTGGAAAGATCAGGCTTGGAATCCGTACCCATCAGGGGATCTATCCATTCTACCGGATCCTGGATCCTATTTGCAAACTGGGCTGTTATATTGCCATAAATAAAAATAAAGGTAATGGGGAGCAACAATTTTTTCATGGCGTAATTTAATCTTTTTACCCAAAAAAATTTAACGCGGAAATACCGGCAGTGAATATTTTAAAATACAGGTTTTATAACTGCTGCATTTTTGGGGAAGCTGGTATTTTTTTTACAAATTTCGCTCATCCGGTAAAAGAATTCATCGAAAACGATCATACATGTTTAAATAAAGAAAGTTGTTTCTCATATTGAACCGGAACGATATTTCCGGAAGGCAAATATTGAAGTGTGATACGGGATCTGATTAAAATCTTTAATTGTTCTTTCATTCAATTTCAAATAAAAAAACCTGTGCCTCTTCATTCACATTAAAATTGTTGTCTACGATAAAAACCAGTGTTTGATGACCGTTCGGAAGTTTGGGCCCGAAGGTAACACCCTCTACATTGTCGATGTAAAAACCGAGTTCATCCATGTTAAGCAACAGTTTTTTTGCTGCAGGAACAAACGAAGTATCCGCAATCAATGACCTTGTTTTATATAAGTCTGTTGCATTCGACAAATCAGCGATGAAAATGCGGATCGTATTTGACCTATGCCCAACTGAAAAAGACCGCTCCACCGTCAACAATTTATTTTCGCTGATCGAAAGGATGTCTGAAACCCCATTTATCCTGAAAGAATCCGGATGTATGGAAGGATGAGCAACGGGTTCTAATTTATATGCATATTGATTGGTGTTTAAACCCCGCATGTTAAATTTTAAAATTCGTATGTAGGCCTTGTTTTCAGTGAGGTCCGCGCGCGGACCGTCTTCGTAGAGCGGTTCCTCTACATTTACAAAAAGCGACTGATAGTTATCGGCAAACGTCAGTCCTTCCAATACGCCGTTTCTTCTTGGACCAAGCTTTTCGGCATGCATATATAGATTTTGTGGTAGCGGGTATTGAAATATATTTTTACCTGATAATTTAATCGTGTTGATGGCCGGGTTTTCCAAAATTGTATCCTTTGTATTTACAATACGCTCGCCTTCGCTGCTCCACACAAGTGTTTTTGTACGCGGATTGTACCGCATCGCTTCGGGATCGGGGGTATTCAACGGATCTTGTTTCGAATTGGGATATACCTCGCCGTTAGGTTGAAACAGCGGATGAGTTGATTGAAAGATAACGGTGTCAATACCGTGCGGTGTAACAGCAATCTTTGCGCTATAATAACGGGCCGGGTTGATGTCGCTGCGATCATCGCAGATCAAATAATACAAGTCATTGGCCGCATCATAGTCAATACCCGATAGCCCACCGACCGTCGTTTCCTGAAATGAAAGATTGTGCGGGATCACATATTTTCCAAGAAGCTTTATAGCGTTGATAGTTTGATTATAAGGTTGCTGAACTGAACCCGAAATCTTTATTGAAGAACTGCAGGAAGTTGAACCGATAACTAAAGCGTAAAAAATAAATAAGAGGAAATATTTCAAGTTGAATGATTTTTAAAGTAAATCAACATCTGATTGAAAAATTAAGGTATAAAAAAACCCTGCATCTGCAGGGCTGATAAATAAATTTATCGTTATTAATTTACCACTAAAATTCCTTTTGCTACAAAGCGAACTTCGGTCTCCGGCTTTGTGATAGCAGCGATTTCTTCTTTGGATTTTTTAGCATCTTCTGCATAATGCTGAAGTTCTTCCACGGAAGTTGTCTTCAATTTTGCCTGGCCATCCAACACTACTGTTTTGCCAATCATTTCTGTGGGAACAAAAAATGCATAATCCTTCATTTTTACAAAAACCTTTGTCTTGTCTGAAGTTTCCAATGTCAACCAGCAACCTTTTTTTGAACATACGTCGGTTACTTTACCGGTGATCTTTGTATCCATTGTATTGTTCACCGCCAATGCTTTTGGTAACGCGTCCACTGCAATCGCACCATCGGGTTGAATTTTTTCACCATAGGTGTCACCCGGGTTAACAGGCCCCGCCGGTGGCTGGGCCATCATTACTTTGCCGCCTAAAAATAAGAGGGCAATGAGGAATATTTTTTTCATACCTGGTCGTTTTAATTTTTTACAAAAGTATCTTTTCTATTGCGAAAACTTGTCCGCAAACAGTAAAAAAATGATAAAAATTGTTTATTCCGGTAATTGTGGAACGTTAAAGGGAACCGGATCTGAGGAAATTGATTGTAAAAATGCCAATATATCTGCTTTTTCAACCGATGACAAATGTAATGGAACCAATAGTTTGTCCGTCCGGCTACGTTGAGTGATCCTGTTGTAATGTTCGATAAGATCGGCTACCTGTGTAATGGAACCATCATGTAACCAGGGGCCTGTCTTCATTACATCGCGCAGTGAGGGCGTTTTAAATTTGCCCTTGTCGTTCGTTATCTTAGTTTTAAAAAACAAGCCATCATCATTTCCCGCAAGACCGGTATTGTGAAAACTGTTGTCGCTGAACAATGCCCCGTTATGGCAATTGATACAGCGCGCTTTGGTCCGAAAAAGCTGGAGGCCGCGTAATTGAGCATCTGTAAGCGCTTTGGAATTTCCTTGCATAAAAATGTCGAAGGAACTTTTGTTGCTGATGATGGTTCGCTGAAAGACCGCCAATGCTTCGGTAATTTCTTCCGGTGTAATTTCATGATCTCCAAATGCTGCTTCAAAATATGATTGGTAACCTTTTATTCTCCGAAGTTTTCCGGTTGCCTGCGGCATATCGCTGCTCATTTCCGTTTCACTGTTAATGGGGGAAAAAGCCTGGTCCTCCAGGCTACTGCTGCGGCCATCCCAAAACAATTTGTGATAGAACCATACATTCTGGATCGACGGTGAATTGCGTTTGTTGATTGCGCTATCGTGGCCAATGGATCTTGATCTGCCATCTGTCCAGGAAAGTTCGGGTTTATGGCATGTTGCACATGCGATCATATTGCTTTTGCTTAGCCGAGGGTCAAAAAACAACATTTTACCCAATGCAATCTTGTGCTTTAGAGAATCTTTGTATGGTTCTATCGGACTTTCGGGAAGGACGGCCAGCTCAGAAAAATTGGTTCCCGAATCAATACAGGGCGGCGGCCAGTATTTTGCGGGCCTACTGTACAAGTAACGAAGCGTATCTTCATACGTACCTGCGGGAATCTTCAAAACGGGATCTTTTGCCACTTTTGAAACGGAACAAGCGACAACTGCTACGAGTAAAAATGCAACCAGGTAAGGTTTCATAAAAATGCAGATTTTCAGAAAATACTAATTTGTTCTTTTCATCCTGGAAAATGGAAAACCGCCACAACCTGTTTTTGGATTTTTCCTGTCGGCCGGCATCGCTGCTTCAGCAAGTGAATCAGAAATCGCATTGTAAGATGTTAGACAAAATCCCCATTTGAAAGGTTCCATATCCGTAAACTCCATGAAGTCGATCCGGCTGTATAATCCCTGCTCACCCGGATTAGCATCATCATTTTTTGCGATAAAATATTGTTCCTTCGGGTTCCATTTTATAATATGGTATTGAACATTCGGATGTTGGGTAAATAAAGTTTTGGTAACGGTATATTGAATTCCATAGTCATCTTTAAAATCTCCCAAAAGTACAGCCGGAATTGAATCGTTTACACACGGCTGTAACCGGGCAATATCCGTTTGTTTAACGCATGTGAAGGAAAAAATTATTGCTGCAAAGCAACAGGAAGAAAAGAATTTCATATTTATTTTTTAAGTAAACAAATCGCACAAATAAGTTCCTTATGCTGCGATCCGCTGTTCCATATTTTTTTCAAAAAGCCGAACAGCTTGTTGTACACCTGGATGAATACTCTTCATCTCACAAAACTTCTGCTCATCCCGGCGAGTTGCCAGCACAAGAACCCATAATTCAATAATTCCGGAATGTAAAAATTGTTGCAATGGTTGCTTCATTTCTTATCAGGGACGTGGTTTTGGTAAATCTTTCCTTGGCAACTTCTCTTCCCGGTTTGCCGCGTTATATACGAATGCTGCAACAATAGTGGCAGCTTGTCTGAGGTCGGATGCAGACAGATGATCATAACTGTCCATATTCGTATGATGCGTACGTGTATTGTATTCCAGTTCGTCCTGGATAAATTGAAAGCCGGGGATACCAATGGCGTTGAAAGACAAATGATCGGTGCCACCGGTATTTGAAACGGTTACAGTTTTTGCATCCAGATCTGCAAACGGCGCGAGCCATTCGGTAAAGACAGGCACCACGGCTTCGTTTCCCTGGGTATAAATTCCACGGATCTTTCCGGAACCGTTATCGAGATTAAAGTATGCGGAAATCTTTGCCTGGTCAGGCTTCAGTTCCATTGTTGCCGGATCGCCAAAATGATTTTTTACATATCCTCGCGAACCGAGCAATCCCTGCTCTTCCCCACTCCACAAGGCGATCCTTATGCTGCGACGAAGTGGTAAGCCGGAAGTTTTCAAGATCCGGATCGCTTCCAGCATTACCGCCGAGCCGGCTGCGTTATCAGTGGCGCCGGTAGAAGCCTGCCAACTGTCGAGATGACCGCCGAGCATCACCCATTCATTCTTTAATATAGGATCGCTGCCTTTTATTTCTGCAATAACATTGTACCCTTTGGGGTCTTTATTTGAAAAAGAAGTTTTTACATCGATGTCTAACAATACAGGGTAGCCACTTTTCACCAGCCTTACGATGCTCATATATTCTTCGAAGGAGATCATCACATCCAGCAAATTTTCCGGATCTGAAATGCCATACAAACCCCCACCGGAAACGAACAACGTTCCATCGCGCCCGTTAGGTGAAGTGCTAATAATTGCCACGGCTCCTTCACTTGTGGCCAGGTTCCGTAGATGCGTACTCAAAGGAACGAATCTCCCGCCATTGTTTTGCATGCGCCTTCTTTCTGCAGTGGTATCGCCGGGAGCGCGTGCTGGCACCGGTTTTGCTGCTGCCATCTTATCCAGCCGCTCATCATCGTAGCGGCTTGCATCTGCTTTATAAGTTGGCTTTAACGTATCATTCCTCTCAAGCAAAACGATCTTTCCTTTTAGCTTCCCACGATATTGTTCCAGTTCCGCAGAATCTTTCGCTTTAATCACTATCACCTGTGCATTCTTTAAACCATCCGTTCCTTTTGTCCAGGTTTTTGGAAAAGCAATGAGTGGGTGATAATACGGTGCGGTCATTGCCACGTATGATTTTTTTAGTTCCCAGCCTTTGCCAAAATCTCCCCATGGTTCTAAAGCCACATCAGTTAATCCCCATTTTGTCAATTCGCTTTTTGCCCAATTTGCGGCCCTGAAAAACCCCGGTGAATTGGTCAGCCTTGCACCACTCACGTCTGTAAGTTGAAAAGCGATATCCATTACTTTAGAATTTTCCAATCCTTCTCTCCTGATTTTACCGATGGCAGCCGTATCAATTTTTTCCTGTGCGCGGGCCGCTATTGAACCTATAACTAAAAATGCTGCAAATGAAATGATCTTTTTCATACATTTTTTTTTAATTTTCTTACTTAAGATATTTATCAAACCAGGCCAGGCAAAGCTTTTCCTCTTCTTCTGCATTTTTCCAACCGTGCGCCCCGCCTTTTTTTATCATGATATCAGCTGGCACACCGGCATCTTTTAATTTTTGTAATAAAGATGTTGATTGCTGCAATGGCACCAGCAGGTCCGCGTCGCCATGAACGATGAATACGGGTGGATCATCCTTACTCACGGCATAAATGGGTGAAAGTTCTTTTGCCATTTCAATTCTACGGGCATGTGAAACGGGAACGATAAGCTGTAAGGAATCGTTCCAGTCTTTGAAATCGAATGCTGCGGCCACTCTCGCCTGCCGTAACATCGGTTCAAAGATAGCGGCATTCAAACCCTGGCGGCCCCAATTTAAAAAATCTGCCGGACCGAAAAATTCCGCTACGGCTTGTACTCTCGAGGATACTTTGTCAACCGGGTCATCGCTGTCTTTTACCGGCACATCATCTGTAAGCGCTACTTCCAGCGACAGGTGCCCGCCTGATGAATAGCCTGTGATGCCGATGCGGGCAGGATCTATTTTATACTGGGCAGCATTGTAACGGATAAAACGAACGGCCCTTTTCAAATCGCTCACTTCTTCATCTATGGCATACATTGGCTGGGATCCGTGCATCACCACAAAAACAGTATAACCCGCATCCAGGTATACGTTCGAATTTTCGGCCTGCCGCAAGGCCCATTTGTAGGATGACATCCAGTTACCGCTGGCAACGCTGATGATGGCTTTGCCATTGGGTTTTATGTTTGGAACAACCTCCAGCATTGTAAGCGCCATTCCGTCCTTACGGCCGTAGATAATTTCGGTTTTTAAATAACGGGAACTATCCTGCGCATGTAAAATGACCGGAAACAACAGACAAAGAATTACGAGCAACGGATTTTTTTTCATAAAACTGTTTTTTTCGAAACGGAAGTTAAGATTTTTAAACACGAATATTTAAATCGGAATCAGCGGTTATGCCAATTTTATTTTCTTCCTTTTTTCTTTTGCCCGCGTGTTTTTGGCTTGCCATATTTCTTCATCATCCTGTCCTTGCGGCTCATGACAAAATTCACTTTACTGTTTTTTGCAGATTTTGAATGAAATGCAGGGCCCACATCCTCTTTTTTGGGCACCTTCAACTGAATCTCTTTCACAAAAATCTTTGGAACCTCGTCTTCCGTGAGTTCTGAAGATATTTCCAGGTCATCCGGCAATGGCAGCACCGGTATTCCGATCTGCATCAGTTCTTCTATGTTCCGGCGCAGCGGGCCTTCCTTTTCGGTTGTAAAAGTAATGGCGATTCCTCTTTTTTGGGCCCTTCCCGTGCGGCCGATGCGGTGCATATAATTTTCCGGAACTGCAGGGGTATCGAAATTGATGACGTGTGTCACATCTGTTATATCTATCCCACGTGCAACGATATCCGTTGCAATGATGAAACGGTAGTTCCCTTCCTGGAATTGCTTCACCGTATTGAACCGGTGGTTTTGTTCTTTATTGCTATGAATAACACCTGCAGTTCCGGGAAACTTCTCTTCCATTTGCCCGAACAATTCATCTGCGAGCTTTTTTGTGGCAACAAATACCAATACCTTCGTCATGTTTGTGTCCTTCGTCAGGAGCAGCTTCAGAAGATTTACCTTAGTGTAAAAATTTGGTACCTCATACAATTTCTGATCAATATTTTCCAAAGGTGTTCCGGAAGGCGCGGCTTCTATCTTCACCGGATTGTTGAAAAAAGTCTGCACCAATTCTTCCACCTCTTCGGTAAGTGTGGCGGAAAACAAGAGGTTTTGCCGCTTTTGCGGGATCAGATCGAGAATATTTTTCAGTTGCGTGCGAAACCCAAGGTTAAGCATTTCATCAACTTCATCAATGATCAGCTTTTTTATAAGTTTAAGTTTAAGCGAGCCGTTCATCGCAAGATCAAATAGACGGCCGGGCGTTGCTACAAGCACATCTACCTTTTGTTCTACGGATAATCTCTGTGTATTGATATTTACGCCGCCATATACACCAACGGTCACAACATTCATATATTTCGTAAGTTTGCCAACGGTTTCCACTACCTGTGCAACAAGTTCGCGTGTTGGTACTACAATTAATATGGAAGGGGCTTTGTCTTTTGTAAATTTCCATTGACGGAGGCACGGCAATAAATAGCCGATCGTCTTTCCGGTTCCTGTTTGCGCGATCCCGCAAACGTCAATGCCCGACATTACCACGGAAAATACTTTTTCCTGGATGGTCGTAGGGCGTGTGTACCCGAGATCGTCCAATGCATTTAATAAGGCGGAGTTAAGATTGAGATCCGTGAAAGTCATGCGCGATAAGTGTTTGGCGCAAAGATATCCTTAAAATAAGGATTATAAAATAAGAAATAAGGAACATCAAACCATCAACAGGAAAGTATTTAATTGGTAAGGCCGGCTTTCCTGTTTGTTATTTCTGCTGTTTTATTTTTTATTCAGGTTCCGCCAGTCCTCTTCGAGGATGCCCATTTCAATCATGCTCCAGTATTCGTTTTCAAAACGTAAAACATCGCGTTGCGTGCCTTCCTGTATAAATCCCGCCTTTTCATAACATTTTACCGCTGAAATATTATCGCTGTAAACCCCCAGCCCGATACGGTGAAGCTCAAGTTCCTCAAAACCGATGCGTAATGCCGATCTCACCATTTCTATGCAATAGCCTTTACCTTTTTCACTTACAAAAACACGACTGATGCGGGCCGATTTGTTTTTCCAGCTGATACCGCCGATGGAGATATGGCCCACTATCCGGTTAGTATCCGTTTCTATCGCTTTGTAAACGAATGCATCCGAATCGCCTTTTAGATTGGTATCTTCTATATACCATTGAAGGCTTCTTTCCGTAAGGGGAAATGAAAAAAGGGCGCCCGACCAATTGGTCAACAACCGCTCATTACTGATCCAATCTATCAATTGCGCGAAATCTTCGGAAGTGAATGGTTCTAATATGATCATGCCTGGCAAGTGTATTTACTGCGAATGTAGGGAGAAGCGATAATTAATAATCAATAATTGGTAATTAATAACTTGTTGTGCTATTCAGATCGCAAATTTTGGCCTGCAATCCGTCTTCGACAAGCTCACAGACTGACCGCATTCTGTAACCCCACTTCCTGTCATGTTGAGCTTGCCGAAACACGTTAACTAATATTTTTTTTCAAAACATGATAAATGTTTTATTCCGATTGCAGACATCATAAAAAACGCAGACCTTTATTGGCATAATATTTTAGCATTATCCGTCATTACCTGTTAATTATTCGCTACCATGAAGCTATTTATGATACTGCTAGGCTGCAGGCCCAAAGGGCGCTTTACCGAACAACACGATATTTTTTTCGGCATTGGGGAACAAATAAAAGACCTTGTTCCTGCGATTGTAAATTATTGGCCCGAAGCAAATGGCAACATTCATATTGATGCCTGGCGGCAGGTTAACTACGTCGACGGATATGAGGTAAGCGTACATGAAAGAGGCGCCGGCAATTCTTCGGGAAAAACGGAAATCAAACTTTTCTTTGTAAATCTTGGCGGATATAAAGAAAATGAATTTGATGAATTTCATTACAAAACCGTCGTTGCGGCTCCGGACATGAAAACCGCACAGCGCATGGCGATGGATTCAGCTTTCTTTAAACATACCAGCTTACCCAAAACAGAACTTCACTTTAAGGCATCGGCACATATCGACGACAAATACGGAATCGATGTAGACGATATTTTCGCGGTTAAGGATATATTAAGCGCAACCGACAAACGAACTTATTTTATACAGCTGGATAAAACAGGATCAACATTAAAAGATGGTATACATCTCGGATATTTTAAACTTGCAGATTTTGACGACGCTTAAAATAAAATGTTAATTGGCAGTTCCCGGTTTTTTTAACCTGGAAATAGCAATGTGTGGCACTATTTTCTCTTCTGACAGGGATGTTTAATGTTGTTCATCAAACTTACCTTATCATGAAAAAATCAGCCTGTTGGATGAAAGCTAATTTTACTCCTCTGCTTGCTATAATCCTTGTTTCCTTTTCTTTTTCATCTTGTCTGAAAAATGACAAGGATTTGCCGGTCAACCCGGTCAGTGGCGTAATGGCATTTAATCTGGCCACTGATAGATCTGCGGTGGATTTTGTGACGGCGAATACAACGCTCACTAATATTCCGGTTGAATATTCAAATTTTACCGGCGCGTATCTGAACGTATATTCAGGTTCCGGCCCGATCGACACATACGACCACAATACGCAGTTAAAGCTGGCTTCTGCAAACAATAATTTCGGCGTTGACAAATATTATTCGGTATTTTTTGTTGGTCGCGATAGTTCCTACAGCAATGTCGTAGTAGAAGATCATCTCGACAGCCTCGCATACACGAGCGGAAAAGCATACGTTCGTTACATCAACGCTATAGCAGACAGTAGTTCGCCCGTAGTTAAAGTTTCGGGCGGCGGCGCAGATATTTTCACGGCGCCTGCGGCATTTAAAACCGTATCCGTGTTCAAGGCAGTTAATGCCGGTGATGTCAATATAGCTGTTTCAAATGAATTGTCAACGATTAATGCGAGCAGAACAATAACGTTGTCCGACAGTAAAGTGTATACTATCCTTTTGATGGGAAACGCAGGTAATAGTACGACGCCTGTAGAAATTAAGTTTATTGAGAATGGTACGTTGACGCCATAGTATAAACGGATAATTGTGATTTCTTCGTAGCAAAAGCCAACCTGCTTGAAGAAGTGCATTCGGTTGTCCGAAAAATTTCAACGCTAACCGTAATATATTTCAGGATGTTAACACGATTTCAATGACAATACTATTTATCCAAGGGCAATTTCTTTTTTTATAAACTCGGTGCGGATCGCTGCCTGAACCTCGCTTCTTATTTCATCTTCGTTTTCTACATCGGTTATCCAGAAATATATTTTAAGCCTAATGCGTTTGGCTGCGATATTGTCTATGATAATCGAAGCCGGGCGCCCCTTGTAAACGTTTTCACTGGCGGCGATCACATCACTGATTATTTTATTGATCACCACCAGATCGGCATCAGACATGACATATACCGGTATTGCAAGCCTGATAAGATTGTCGCTCAACGTGCGGTTTACTACGTGTTGGGATAAAAAGTCTCCATTGGGAATAATGATCTCTGCGCCATCGTCGGATATTAATCTTGTGCTTCTCAGGCCGATTTCTTTTACCACACCTTTCTTGTCGCCAACCTCGATGGAGTCTCCTATTTCGAGTGGTCGTTCGAATATCAATACGATGCCCGAAACAAGATTGTTGACGATATTCTGCAAACCAAGTCCGATGCCGACACCCAGTGCGCCGAGGATGATGGTAATCTTATCAAGCGGGAGACCCGAAGCAGCGACAGCCAGCAGAAATCCTAGCGTAAGCAATATCAACCTCGTAAATAGCAGTCGCGAGCCCATGCCCCGCTTTGCCGGAACCAGCGAATCGCCGGTGCTGCCATAAAAATAGCTGATATACTTTTGCAAAAGATTGGCCACATAAATGATGATAAAGAATAAAAGGATACTTCCAAAGGTAAAATTGGTGCTTCCTAATTTTCTTTTATCGGTTAGGAAATGCATGATGGCGCTATAAACCGAATCATAGATATTCAAATTGGTAGTGAACACGATCAACCAGAGTAAAAGGCACAATACCGACAGCACCTGTTTCAGCTTTACCTGGATCTTAGTGAATTCGAAAGTTACCCCAAGCCCGCCGCCAATGCGCATTCTAAGTATCTGCAGATAAAAAGCCTCCACGATAATCTGCATGAATACAGCAAGCGCGATGATCTGCGTAAGACCTGTAATTGCAGCAAGACTGAGGGTTTCCGTCAGCGTCACCCTTCCGAAAACGTTGGTAAATATGGCGCCTGTATTAAGAGCGATCACAATAAAGATCACTGGAACGATGAGCCATCGAAGCGACCAGTTTTTACCGATTTTTGGTAAGAAAAGCAGACTAAGAACAATACCGGCAATATTCAGGATCAACATCCACCAGCGTTGCGGCAATTCAGTTTTAAAAATGAATTTTGTAAATGCAAACAAAAAATATAAAAACACAATGATCAGCCAATAATAGAAAAGCTTTCTGGGCCAGTTTTTTCCCAACAGGAAAGTAAGTGTAATGAGTAACCAGAACTGAAGGATGGTAACATAAATGGCGGGCGGATTAAAATCGAAGAAGGGCGCAACCGTGAGCATCACCACGATCGAACACAGAATGGAAACACGACTAAGGAAATGTATCCTGAATTCGTTGTTAACAGAGGCCGGATCTTTTCGCCTGATCTTTTGAAAGTTGAGAAATACCCATAAAAAGAATACCACTCCTAAAAGCAGCATCCAATAACGATTGGCGGAGCTATTGCGGAAATAATAGTTCATTATTTTTTGCTCGGAGCCAAGTACGCGTTTTGAAATCGTGGTAGATGAACTGTCTTGCTTTCCTTCCCACAGGAAAGGCGCTTCTTTTGAAAAAGACTGCGTGCTGTATTTTTTTAATTGCTGGCGCAGCTTTCCGCGGAGCTCAATTGCTGTTAAAAAATTATCCGATATCTGGTTCTGGAGTTTTTCGATTTTTGACTGGTTGGCCGAAGTAATACTATCGGCCACTACCAGGCGTTGTTTGACCTCTTTCAACTGCCGGGCATACACGATGCTTATCTGCGACTTCGAACTATCGCTTTTCAGAGTGCTATCATTCGTAATATTATTTACATTGGTGTTCATGGACGCAAGCTGCTTATTATATTCAGCAACATCTTTTCGCCAGTTGCGCAGGTACTCCAGCATATCCTGCACGGAAACCTGGAAGAGCTGAAGGTTTTTGAGATTGGCAGATCCGGGAGCAGCAAGGCTTTCTTTGATGATGCTTAGATTGGAGGCGATTTCGGGTAGTTTATCTTCTATTTCTTTGGTATCCATCCCCTGTTCAACAGAATTTGTAATCCGGTTGAGTACAAAATACATCCGTTCAATTTTTGCGAGCGCCTGTGCATTTGGAGTCAACGTTGTATCGATCGGGCGATTGCGAAAGCCCGAATCATTGCCTCCACCACGTTCCTGCGCGCCGGAACGTAGCACAGTAAAAAACAGAATAACGAAAAGCGCGTAACGTGAGGGTTTATAAAACATAGGTTGATTTATAACTATTCGATATTTATATTATTTTGATTCGCTTTTATTTTTGCAACAATTGCAAAAAGATATTGCCGGAGCGTAGATCTGTTGTACCGCAGTGAAAGGTGCGTAATGAGCAAAGTAACGATCCACGCAACAATAACGTACTGGAGCGGGAAATCATTGAAATTATAAACGAGCAACAGTATTGTGAGTACCGCCATAAAACCGACCAACAGATACAAAGCAACAAAACACATGATGATCCAGTGAAGCACGAAGAATACGGCCATGTAAACGTTGAGTTCAAAGAACCAGAATAGGAGCGACCACAATGTAATGGACAAAAGCGTAAATCCCAGCGCCGACCGGAAAGTGAAAATAGACGGCCTGACCTCGCATGTCATCAAGGTTGTATCGGGAGAATGTTCGCTTAGATGAATGTTGATCTTGCCCGTGGGCGCTAATAAATGTAAAAATGAATTGTGCCGCCTGATCTCCACGTCGTCACCGGAAATGTCGGCATTTTTTGCAACAGTCTTCAGTTCTTCTGAAACTTCAACCTTATTTTTATCGATGTCAAAAGAAATATCTTCCTTGTAAAATTTCATTTGCGCCGGTTTACAGGCAAAGATAGAGGAAAGGTTTAAAGGTTCAAGGTTCAACTTTGGACCTTGAACCTTTATACAAACTAAAAGCTCTGCACCCAACGTATTCCCGGCGTTACTCCTCTAAACAGGTTGGTATAATAGATCATCGGTTGAATCTTCGTTTTACCTTCAAATAATGATAAAGTTCCGACACCCAAACGCATCGTATTTTTTTCGTAAACGCTTCCGCGGCTCCTGATCAGGTAACCGAAGGTCATATTGAATAGTTGATAGGATTCTTTGCCGGGGTCGTTGTCCCTTATAGGGCCGTGAGCAAGGCTCAATGTCAGAAACTGGCTATGGAATGTTTTCAACTCGCCGCCATTGTTTCTGGCAAATGAAAAATGACTTTCAGACGCGACGCCTATTTCGTGTTTAAAATTTTTATTTGCTAAAACCAAATTCAAACCAATAGTTGCGGATGGTACAAAATAATTTTTATAATTCTGCACATCTACACTCAGCTTTAACTCAAGGAAATCGCCACCACTCATATAACCTCGTACCGCATTTGCATGAATCGATGGATCAGCGATCGGGGAAAACTTTTTCTGCCGCCCGATGGATTCCCATTTCGTATTGGCATTTTTCTGGACAGAAATTATTTTTTCATTCAATGTTCCATTCATGTAAGCTGCAAGATCAGTCAAGTTGTTTACAAAAAGACTTATCTTATAATACCGCGTATCTGTGAACCTGGGCCTTAATGTATACTTTGCTTCATACACCACTTTGCCAATAAAGTTGACGGTATCCTGCTCGGTTTTCAACCCTGAAACGCCATTGTCCGTTATTAAAAATCCGGCACCTTTTGACCTGTATTGTATCACCCTGACTTTCCTTTTTTCAGTATCATCCATCACGTAATCGATGCGTTTGGTGGTGGTTTCATCGCTCAAAGAATCTTTCAGTAATTTAAGGTCCTGCAACAAACCATAAATAACGGAATCCATATTTTTGAAGCGGTCAAGGTCCTCAAGATTGCTTACATCTATCTGTAGCCTGTTACCTTTATCCAGGTCTATGTAAAACCTGCGACTCGTGGGCAGCGGAATCTCGAAGGTTTTTTCTTCATTCGTTTGCGTTTGTTGGGCCAATAGATTTCCTGTGACACCCGTCAGGAGCATCAGCACAGCCATGATTTTTTTCATGTTTATTTAATTTTGAGAGGAAAGTTTTATGCGTATAATATTGTCGCGGCCATCACCGCGAGTGGCCGAATTGCTGGTAAGCGTTTCCCTTGTCTTATATTTTACCGGGAAGTAGGGCCTCCCCGATTCACTTATAGAAGCATTTTCATTTTGGTTGCCATTGATCTCGTTGAGATGCACTACCGCCATTTTTTCCCTGGTGACAGGCATTGCCGTAGTGATAGAAAGCGAATCAAACGACTGAGATAGCTGAATATTACTGTTACTGAGCGCCTGGTCGTTTACCCCGGTGTTTTCTTTTCCGTTTGCCTGGTCGGTTTCTTTTTTATATGGCAAAGACGGCTTTACAGGAATGGTAATCGCCGACGGTTCCTGTCGAAGTGATATAATTTGCGTCTTCCTGGCGGGGGCATTATTGATCTTGTTAGACGGGGCAATTGCATTGCTTGCAAGGTCCATTGCGGCAGACATTGTTCTTTTACCCGAAAACAGCCATGCAAACGGAAACAATACTAATAAGCAAGCGGCTGCGATCCAATACCAGCCTGCTTTTCTACGCACTACCGGCTGTTGGCGACGGGAATGCAACTTTTCCCATATTGCATTCATATCCCGCTGTTCGCCTGGCAACGCATCTAATTCTTCCAAACGATGTTTCCAACCTGCATTATTTTTGTTGTAACCTTGCATAATTACCTCCTTTGTTTAATAACATTTTTTGTAATAATACTTTTGCTTTGCTCAACTGTGATTTTGAAGTTCCCTCCGAAACGGCTAAAAGTTCAGCAATCTCTTTGTGTCCGAACCCTTCTATTACATGTAAATTAAAAACGGTACGATAACCGACAGGTAATTGAAGGATATGCTGAAAGATCTCTGCAGCTGAAAGTCTGTCGAGCAGATCTTCTTCAAGCGAAAGCTTTTCTGCGGCTGCTTCAGTGACGATTGTGAAAACATTTTTTTTTCTTAAAAACATCAGGCACTGATTGATCATGATCCTTTTTATCCATGCAAGCAAAGCTGCATCGTGCTGATAATTGAATGAATGTAGGTTTTTGAAAAAATTGCAGAACCCGTCCAGCATTACTTCTTCGGCATCTTCCGTGTTTTTTACGTATCGCCGGCAGATCATCAGCATTTTTGCAGCATAGAGGTCGAACAGGCATTTTTCTGCTGCTGTACTTCCCCCACGTACTTCTGTAATTAGTTCGGCTATGTTCATGATTAATGTTGCGTACAAATATATAAATGCGTTTCAGCAATGAAAGGTTGCTTTTCGTTAAAAAAAACTGTACACGGCCAGAGGTTTCAGACCGTTTGCAGAATGAGTAATTTTTTACCGCAGAGAAGCGCGAATCTTCGCGAACGAGTAAAAATCCGAACGGCTGTAATTCAAAATTCTTTAGTTTCCACTACTTTTACTAAGTAAAAAATTTATATGAGTGAACAAATAAGAGTCCTTGAACCCAAAGCTCTCTGGAATAATTTTGCAGATCTGAATGCCGTTCCCAGGCCGTCTAAAAAAGAGGAAAGAGTAATTGAATTCATAAAGGCATTTGGGGAAAAATTGCAATTGCCAACTTTAGTCGATGAGGCCGGAAATATCATCATAAAAAAGCCTGCAAGCAAAGGAATGGAGGACCGGGGTACTGTTATTATCCAAAGTCACCTGGATATGGTGCATCAAAAAAATGCAGACACTGATTTTGATTTCAATACGCAAGGCATCGATATGTATGTTGACGGCGACTGGGTGAAAGCACGAGGAACCACGTTAGGCGCGGATAATGGCATCGGCGTTGCTTCTATCATGACCCTGCTCGCGTCTTCCGATATGGAACATCCGGCAATCGAAGCATTATTTACAATAGATGAAGAGACCGGAATGACCGGCGCTTTGGAACTAAAGGGCGGTTTATTGAATGGAAAGATTTTGTTGAATCTCGATACGGAAGAAGACGATGAATTAATCATCGGCTGCGCCGGGGGCATCGATGTAACAGCCAGCGGAAATTATACAGCCGGTAAAGTTACAGGATATGAGAACGGCTTTAATATTTCGCTGAAAGGTCTTACGGGCGGGCATTCTGGTGTTGATATCCATAAAGGGCGGGCAAATGCTAATAAACTGATGAACCGCATTTTGCTGGAATTCAGCAATCGCTTTGCCATCGGCATTGCAGCAATCGATGGCGGAAGTTTGCGCAACGCAATTCCCCGTGAATCAACCGCTCATATAGTTGTGGCCGATCAACATATACCTGCGCTCAAAAAAGCAATTTCGGATTTTGATATTATCATCAAAAATGAATACTGCTACACAGATCCTGCGCTGTCATTGACTATCGAAGAAGCTGCGGTACCATCCGGTATACTACCGGAAGCACTTCAATACAAATTGCTCCGGGTAATTTACAGTTGTCCAAACGGAATATACCGCATGAGTCCTGATATCGCCGGCCTTGTGCAGAGTTCCAATAACATTGCTAAAGTTTGGGTGAAAGACGGAAGCTGGTCCGTGCAATGTTTAACCAGGGGTTCTGTTGATTCAGAAAAAACAGATCTCGCCAATGCGATCACGGCTGCGTTTGAACTTGCCGGCGCAGCGGTTGTATATAGTGGCGATTATCCTGGTTGGGCACCGAAGCCTGAAGCGCAGATCGTGAAAATGATGCGTGATTTGTACAAAGAACTCCATGGAGCATCAGCACATGTAGCAGCCGTACACGCCGGGCTTGAATGCGGCATCATTGGTAAAAATTATCCGGATGTGCAGATGATATCCTTCGGTCCTAATATCTACGGAGCGCATTCTCCTGATGAAAGGGTGCAGATCAGTTCGGTTCAGAAGTATTGGAAACTTCTGCTGGAAGCGTTGAAGAAGGTGTAAGATGTAAAGTTCAAGGTTCAAGGTTCAAGGTTCAAAGTTCAAAGTTTGTTAGCTACCTACACCTTGAACCTTAAACCTTGAACTTTCACCTATTTCTTCTCCAGCAATTTGAAGAATTGATCCAGTTGTGGCAGAATGACTATCCTGGTTCTGCGGTTAGCCGACTTACCATCAGCGGTGCTGTTATCTGCTACAGGTAAATATTCACTGCGACCAGCGGCGGCCATCTTCGCAGGATTCAATCCATATTGAGCCTGCAGAATTCTTACTACGGACGTCGCGCGTTTAACGCTCAGATCCCAGTTGTCGACCAACACCCCATTTCCTTTGAACGGAACATTATCGGTATGACCTTCCACCATGAATTCGATGTCGGGCTGATTTTTAAGCACTATCGCCACCTTACCCAACACTTCTTTTGCGCGGTCCGACACATCAAAGCTGCCGCTTTTGAAAAGCAGCTTGTCGGAAATATCGATATATACCACCCCTTTATCTACTTTGATATTGATGTCCTTGTCATCGAGATTTCCGATCGCTCCTTTCAGATTCGTCACCAATGCGAGGTTTAACGAATCTTTCTGATTGATCGCAGCCTGCAAACCCTGTATATAGGCGTCTTTTGCGCCAATATTATCAAGAGATTTTTTGATGCTTTCAGCCTGCGAAGAGCTGATGACAGACAAATTTTCCAGTTGTTTCAACGCCTGGGAATTGTTTGCATTTAAATAATCCACCTGCTTTTTAAGCGATGCAACTTCACTTTCCAACTCAGCCTTTCTTCTTGCACTTTCTGCGCTCTGATCATTGCAATCTTTTAATAGACTTTGTAACCTGTTGTATTCCGTTTGTAACCCTGTGTATTTCAATTGTTCACCCTTCAACACTTTTTTACTCACGCATGCACTCATAAGCAGCATTGCCGCGACAGCTGATAATGTAATGTTCCTGATATTCATGTCCCTTTATTTTTGTTCGATGCAAAGTTATTTTAATGCTGTTTTAAAAATGAACAAAACGGGTACCGAATTGTTAAAGACATGTTACATAAAATAATTTCGGATTAACGTAAACGGTTATTTATTTCATCAGTAAAAAATTAATACACCCATCCTTCTGACGGGCAAAAACCAGATAGGGATATATCTTCTTTATTGTGTATATTTTACACTATATTTACGGCCTAAATTTCTTCCATATGATTCGCTTATTACCAGCAACATTGATTGCGGCATGTGTGGCTTTTGCCTCCTGCAAATCTTCCGCAACAAAAGACAAACTGCCAGAGGACAACAGCGTAACGGCTGATGTCAAATTGATCGACGGCCATCCGTCGTGGATCATGCAGGGAAACATCTACGAGGTGAACATCAGGCAATACACGCCTGAAGGAACTTTCAAAGCTTTCGAAAAAAATCTTGACCGGTTAAAAGAGATGGGCGTACAAACCCTGTGGTTTATGCCGGTTAATCCAATAGGAAAAGTGGACCGCAAAGGCGTGATGGGAAGTTATTATGCCGTTTCAAATTATACGGCCATCAACCCGGAATTCGGAACACTCGATGATTTTAATTCACTTGTAAAACATGCACATGATATGGGCTTTAAAGTGATCATCGACTGGGTTCCCAATCATACAAGCGCCGATCATTACTGGCTCACATCGCACCCCGATTTTTATGAAAAAGATAGTATTACAGGCAAACCCTTGTCGCCATTCGATTGGACGGATACACGCAAACTTAATTATAAGAATGTAGTTCTCCAGGACAGCATGATCAACTGCATGAAATATTGGCTCAACACGTCTCATATCGACGGGTTCCGCTGCGACGTTGCAGGAGAAGTGCCTGATTCGTTTTGGACAAGATGCATAGCTGAGCTAAAAAAAGTGAACGGGGATATTTTTCTCCTGGCCGAAGCAGACAAGCCGGCCTTGAACAAGGACGGTTTCGATGCTACTTATCCATGGGAAATGTTTTCGATGATGAAGAACATTGCATCGGGCAAGCGCCCAGCCTTTTCATTGGACAGTGTCCGAAACAAGATTGACAGCACCTACCCTTCTAATGCATTGAAATTGATGTTCACCTGCAACCATGACGAAAACAGCTGGAACAAGGCAGACTATGGTACGATGCCTGGCATTATTCACGCACCGTTTGCCGTATTTACACAAACTTCCGGCCGCGCCGTTCCGCTCATTTACAGCGGGCAGGAAGAACCGGTGCTGGACAGCATCAGCTTCTTTTATAAGGATGCGATCAAATTTGGAAAATACAGCCGCGCTAAATTTTACAAAACATTGTTGGAGCTACGGAAAAACAATGCGGCACTAGCAGCCAATGCTTCTTTCAGGAAAGTGGTGGTGGGTGATGAAAAAGCTGTATATGCTTATGTACGTGAAGCCGGTTCCAGCAAGGTTTTCGTTATTTTGAATCTTTCCGGTAAAGAACAAACGATCAGAGTAACAGACGCATCGCTGCAGGGAAATCCGTACAATGTATTTATGGGTAACAAAGAACCACTGAAAGATACCGGATGGAAGATTGATCCGTGGGGGTATGTTATTTATACTTATTAACAGATAGGAATCCGATTTGCCGGGAAGATGAAAGCATATAAAATTTGCTTTTCCGGCCTTCCCGGCAAAAATTATTTAAACAAAAAATTAATTTATCCATTTCAGGCAAACAGGGTTTGGCAATTTAATACGTTCATTGGTGTCTGTAAGTAAACCTGTATTTTTATCACGCCGGAAGATCACCACTTCATCGCTGCTTTGATTGGCCACTAATAAAAATTTCCCGGAAGGATCGATCACGAAGTTCCGGGGATTAATGCCCATTGCTTCCTGATATCCGGAAACCTTTAATTTGCCATCACCAGCAATTGAAAATATGGTGAGCATATCGGACTCGCCGCGATTGGAAGTATATAAAAATTTCCCGTCCCCGGAAATATGAATATCTGCGGCGCCGATCCGGCCCATAAATTTCGGCGGTACCATGCTGATCGTTTGCTGCCATTTCAGTTTTCCCTTTTTGTATTGATACACGTCTACGTTTCCAAACATTTCTTCTGTGAGGTAAACATGTTTTCCATCCGGGGAAAATGCCAGGTGACGCGGACCCGCACCCGCTTGTACGCTTACTTCACGCTTGTTTTTTACAGAACCGTTTTTTGAATTGAAACTATAGGAAACGATCTTGTCCGTTCCAAGGTCGGCAACAAGCAGGTATTTATTATCCGGTGAAAACATGGTACAATGCACGTGCGGCTTTGTTTGCCGTTCCTTGTTCAGGCTGCTGCCGGCATGATTAATGGTTGTTGCTGCATTGCCAACTGAACCATCTGCATTCAGCGGAAAAACAGAAAAATTACCCCCGCTGTAATTACCCGTTACGAGCCATTTTCCGGTATGATCCGTGGTGATATAACATGGGTCATCACCGCCGGATGCAACTGTATTTATTGTCGTGAGCCTCCCGTTGCTGTAAGAAAAAGCCGTCACCTTTCCCGAACCTTTTGCAGCACCTTCCTCGTTCACGGCGTATACGAATTTGCTATCGGCGGAGACAGCTACGTATGACGGATCGGCGCTGAAGACGCTCGACACGAATCCCGCCTTGCCGGTATTCAGATCAAAGTTGTAAACATACACACCTTCACTTTTACCACTTGTATAAGTGCCGATGATTAGTTTTTGCGTGCCGGAAGTGTCCGATTGCGAAAAAAGTAAAGTTGGAAAACAAACTGCTAAAAATGGAATGAATAGCTTTTTCATGGTTGCAATTTAGCGAAAAGTTGAGGTTAAGGTTCAAATTCAACTTTTAACCTTGAACTTTAAACTAGTAGATCTGCTCATCATATTCCAAAGCCGGTTCCGCATTTTTTATGTTCACAAGAAACTTGTTCCTCCAAGCTGCTACTGCGGCCAACAGTGCCATAAGGATGAGTAATGAAAGCGCTTTTGGCAAGCCTGAATTTTGTGAAACAAATCCAATTACCGATGGTCCCGTCAGAAAACCAATCAATCCACCGGTAGTTACCATTGCATAACCTTCAACCATGCTTACTCCGGGGATGTTTGCCGAAGCGGTGAACAACACCGGAACGATACAGGAACAACCCAACCCCACCAGGATATATCCGATGATTGCAGCAGAAATATATGGAACAAAAACCACCAGGGTAAAGCCCGCCGCGGCCAGCAGGCTGCCAAAGATTACGATCCTTTTGCCTCCTGCACGCGCGATGATATTGTCTCCATTCAGCCGCCCAAATGTCATTGCTATCGCAAATCCTGTATATCCCAACCCCATGAACGCAGCCGGTGAATGCAATACTTCTTTGAAGTAAATGGCGCTCCAGTCTGCCACACATCCTTCCGCCATAAAAGTTACCAGGCAGATAAATGAAATACCAAGAATGGTGAATGACGGCAATTTTATCCCTGACCGCGAATGGATGAGTTCGCGGTGAACGAGCAGGTATTTCCTGTTTTCCATTAAAACAAAAACGATAAGGATGGCCACAACAACGATTTGCCAACCGGAAACAAGATGAAGTGAAAAGAATAAAGCCGCCAGCCCCGTACTTACTGCACCGCCGAGGCTGTACATTCCATGGCAGGTACTCATAAAGAGTTTGCCTTGCGACTTTTCCATTTTGTTGATGGTTGTATTTACAGAAACGCCATTTAAAAAACTAATCAGCCCATACAGGTAAAGGCATACCCAAAGCATCGGCCTGTTAACCGAGTTTACCTGTATCATCATCAGAAAGCACAGCGAAATATAACCTGCCGACATCCATTTACCCGCAGGAATCTTACTGAAGATACGCGTGGAAAGTAACATGCCTGTAATTGCACCAACCGGTGACAGGAAAAGCGATAAGCCAAGACTGCCGTCGTTAAATCCGAGACGTTGCTTTATTCCAGGCAACGAAGCGAAAAATATTCCTAAAAGGAGTCCGTTTGTTGCATACAAAAATCCAAGCGCCAGGATTGCCTTGTTTTGGATAAAGGAGGAAATATTCTTGATCATCGGTGCTGCAAAATTAATGACAAGCCGGCTTCTTTAAGCAGTAAATTTTCAGCCGGAATGTTATTCGTTACCATTATTCATTCTGCTATTATCAATTAAAACTACCTTTGCAAAAAATCATATTGGCAAACGAAGAACATTTCCCCATCATTATTATCGGCGGCGGGCCGATAGGC
>JAATFP010000078.1 GCA_015655125.1 Chitinophagales bacterium
AGAAATCATCCATATCCATTTAAAAATTATCCATTCAACAAACCGTTCATCACTAAACATGTCTTTATGTTTTCGAAGGTCCGTTTCAAAATAATGATCACTCTGTTCATCGTGGCGAGTTTTGCTGCCAATGCACAAAAAGCTGATCTCACCAAATACGTTGATCCGCTTATCGGCAGCGAGGGCCACGGACACGTGTTTGTGGGTGCCAACGTTCCATCGGGTGCGGTGCAACTCGGCCCATCAAACATCATTCGCGGTTGGGACAAATTCGGTGGCTGGGATTGGTGCAGCGGCTACAATTATGTAAGCAAAGAAATCCTCGGGTTTACACATACACATCTCAGCGGCACCGGCATCGGCGATCTTAATGATATTTTGATTCTTCCGGCAAACGGAAAAACAGCATTAAAACACATGAACTTTGGCGATGAAAATTCTGGTTACGGTTCTTTCTTTTCGCATAAAAACGAGATTGCGCAACCTGGATATTACAAAGTATTGCTCGATAAATATCATATTACGGCAGAACTTACGGCTACGGAACGCGTGGGTTTTCATCAGTACACATTTCCACCCACATCCGGCGCTCACATCCTGCTGGATCTTGGATTTGGTATGGGTTGGGACGGTCCCGTAGAAACTTATCTCCACAAAATAAACGACAGTACTTTTCTGGGTTATCGTTTCTCTACCGGATGGGCCAATGATCAGCGTATTTATTTTGCAATGCTGTTGTCTCAACCAATAGAGCGGGTTGTGATGTATGACACTACCACCGCAGTTTCCAACAGCATCGCACGCGGCAAAGAAATCAAGGCCTGTTTCTTTTTTGATGCCGTTAAAAATCCGGTCATCAAAATTAAAGTGGGCCTCTCGCCCGTAAGCAGCGAAAATGCACTGGCGAATATCAACACAGAAATTCCGCATTGGAACTTTACTCAAACCGTGAAAGAAGCAAATGCAAAATGGAACGCAACATTGGGGAAAATAAAAATAGATGCCGGCGATCACATAAAAAAAATATTCTACACCGCTTTGTATCATACCAGTTTTGCACCGGCTATCTTCAACGATCATGATGGAAGCTACTGGGGTGCGGATAAAAAAAATTATACATCGCCAGGCTTTACCAATTACACTGTGTTATCGTTGTGGGACACATATCGGGGCCTCCATCCATTGCGTACCATCATCGAACCCGGGAAAGTGAACGACTACGTGCAAACCATGCTCGCCATTTACAAGCAGCAAGGCAGGCTGCCCGTGTGGCACCTGCAGGGAAATGAAACCAATACTATGATCGGCTATCCGGCCGTGCCGGTGATTGTTGACGCATATCTGAAGGGCTTTCGCGATTACGATACTGAACTTGCTTTTGAAGCCGTAAAACAATCGGCAATGCAACAAACGAATGGCCTGAACTATGTACAGAAGCTACAACCTATTGCCGCGGATAGCGTCCCGGAATCTGTGGCAAAGGCGCAGGAATATGCTATCAGCGACTGGTGCATTGCGCAAATGGCAAAGGCAATGGGCAAGAAAAATGACTTTTACTATTTCAGCCGCAGAGCGAAAGAATACAAACAATATTTTGACAGCGCCACACAATATATGCGCGGACGAATGGCCGATGGAAGCTGGCGCACGCCATTCAACCCGTTTAGCGCCGAACACCGGGCAAACGATTACTGCGAAGGCAACAGCTGGCAATATACCTGGCTTGTACCGCAGGATGTGGAAGGATTGATCAGCCTCTTTGGTGGTGATGCACCCTTTGTAAAAAAACTTGATTCGTTGTTTATTGTTCCATCCACCCTGCCGGGAAATACATCTCCGGATATTTCGGGCATGATAGGCCAGTATGCGCATGGAAATGAGCCGGATCATCATATCGCCTATCTGTATCCTTTTGCCGGCCAGCCCTGGAAGACCGCTTCATTGATCAGAAAGATCACCGATACATTTTATACGGCAAAGCCGGATGGCCTGACGGGAAATGATGATGTGGGCGAAATGTCGGCCTGGTATGTTTTTTCTTCGCTTGGATTTTATCCTGTAAATCCTGCAAACGGAATATATGTTTTCGGGTCACCGCTTGTAAATAGCGCCAGCATTGACATACCGGGAAACAGGCATTTCAATATTGTTGTAAAAGGAAATAAAAAAGGGAACATTTTTATTCAACGAATGACGTTGAATGGTACACCATACACACATGCTTACCTGCAACATACTACGATCATGGCAGGTGGTGAACTGGTGATCTACTTAGGCGACGAACCTTCGGCGTGGGGAACATTGCCGGGCGACCGGCCTTATTCAGAAAAATGATGATCAACGATTAGAAGAAGAATCCGGTACATCGATCAGGTAAAGCGGACCGCCTTTGTAATAGATATCGTTGTTACTCGCCGACGTTTTACGCCGCGCGATATTCTTTTTCGGCGCTGCTTTGCGCGCGGAAGAATCCTGCCTCGCAACGGCTGTAATTTCACCGAAACTATTTTTCACCGGAAATAAGAACAGCATCATCATAAAAGACGCTACGGCCGATAATTTAAAAACATTTTTCATGTTAGTGCTTTTTCGATGTAAATGCGATTTTTCTATATTAAGACGATAATGACATATATATGTTACAACTCAATAAACAAATAGTAATATTTTCGTAAGTTACAAATTGTTTAATAAAAATACAAGTAAGGATCCGGAGATGAACGGTTAGATAAAACATGCTACCTGAAGGCTCTCCGACGATGATCCTAACCCTCATCTCTAAACTCCATAATGAAGTACTTGTTTTTTGCAATATTGTTAATTTCCCCAGGATTTTGCTATGCGCAATCCGGCGACCAGGATACCTTGCTCACGAACCTTACAAATTCCATTCATCGTACGGCTGAATTTGACCAGGAAAAGGTGGAAGGTATCCACAGGCTGCAAAAGTCACTGCAGTCCACGAATGTGAATGATCTTCAAAATAATTTCCGGCTCACCGAAATGATATTTGAGGAATATAAGGTATTCAATTATGATTCTGCTTATACCTATTCCCGCAAATTACTCAACATCGCAAGACAGTTGGGAGATTCCGATCATCTTGCCACAGCGCAGATGAAGACGATCTTCATTTTATTGTCTACCGGCTTATACAAAGAAACATTCGATTCTCTCAAAGCCACTTCGGTAAAGAACGGCACGGCGCTGCAAAAAGCAGAATATTACACTTTATGGGCCCGCTATTATTATGATGTGGCCGGCTACGCCAATGACAATTACCATTCTGTGGATTATGATATCGTCGGTTCCCGGTATCTTGATACTGCATTGAAATATTATCCTGCAGGAACTTTCGAGCAGACCTATTATTCCGGGTTACGTTATTTTAAACAGGGAAAGATCGACTCCGCCAGTTCTTTTTTTATTTCATTGATGGACAAAGCGGTGATGACGCCACACCAATATGCATTGACCGCTTCTACCCTAAGTGGCATTTACCAGCAAAGGGGAAATATCAACAAAGCCATCGAATTGCTGGTAAAAGCAACGGAAGCAGATATCCGCTCTTCTACAAAAGAAACGGTGGCCATTTTTCATCTCGCAGAACTATTGTATAAAACCGGTCATTTGAAACAGGCGGTCATCTGCATCGAAAGTGCCATCGCCAACGCAGAATCGTATGGCGCACGCCAAAGAAAATTGCAGGCTAGTTCGATTTTACCCCTCATCGAAGGCGAAAGGGTAAATGGCATTGAGGCACAAAAGCATTTGCTGGTACAATATGCAACGGTGGTTTCCATACTGCTGCTCTTGCTGGTGATACTTATATATATTGTATTTAAACAAGTTAGTAAACTTAAGCATGCGCAGTTGTTGCTCACCCAGGCACATCACCGCCAACAGGAAGTGAACAAGCAACTGGAAGAAACCAACCGCCGCCTGGAAGAATCCAATGAAAAACTAGAGGAAGCAAATAAAATAAAGGAAGAATATATCGGCTATTTCTTCAATACCGATTCGCAGCTGTATGCTAAACTGGAAAAAATTAAGAATACGCTTTTACAGAAAATTTCGGAACGTAAATATGAAGAGGCCCGCTTTTTTGTAGATAAAATCGATCCGAAAAAAGAAAAAGAAGAACTGCTGGAAAATTTCGATAAACTGTTCTTAAAATTGTTTCCCCACTTTTCTGAAGAGGTCAACAAACTATTGCATCCTTCCGATCCGATCCGCCTTCGGGAAAATGAACTGCTCAATACCGACCTGCGGATCTTCGCGCTGATCCGCATGGGCGTGACCGATACCGACAAGATCGCACAGATCCTCGATTATTCTGTGAAGACAATTTATGCCTACAAAACCAAAATGAAGAACCGCTCCATTGTTCCCAACGAAGAATTTGAAGCGATGATTATGAAGATCAAAACGCTGTAAGTTGGACGACCGGCGATCAACAACCGACTATCGGTCACAGAACTTTTGACCGATACATCATAATTTGTTTGTGACATTCTAGACCTGCAGGTCGGTATTTGTCGCAAAAATGCCGATCTTTTTATACGGGTTCACTACTTTTCCCCTTCTTTTTTATTCCATACAATATTTTTTTAATACAATACAAGTTATTGTATATCAACAGCATTTTTTTCTATCATCGCTAATATCAACTGTATTTTCTTTATCAGGTTGATATAAATTGGACATCTTTTTTACAATATTTTATTTTATGCCTGATAAAGTCATTGCTTCCATCACTTGCTATTGCCATAATGACCATTCCTGAAATTAAATTCTTACACAGTTAATTCCGATCGTGAGCGACCAATCTGAGCGCCTGCAATCAGCTATTATTTTGCCATTGATTATCAAACCTAACAAACGTTTATGCAACTATTCAAATTCAAACCATTTTTGCTGATGTTGACCGCCTTGCTGTTTTCCGGCATTGCATCGGCACAAACAATCGGCGGAAAGATCACCGACGACAAAGGTGTGGCGCTCTCAAAAGTGTCCGTTGTTGTAAAAGGGAGCAAATCGGGTACCTCCACCGATGACAACGGAAATTTTTCGCTCACAGCTCCCGCCAATTCTTCTTTGATCATCAGCCTCGTAGGCTATGAAACAGTATCGGTAAAAGCGGCGGCCGAAATACAGGTCTCTTTAAAAAAATCAGACAATACACTCGCCGACGTCGTGGTAATCGGTTATGGTTCCGTTCGCAAACAAAACCTCACCGGTTCGGTAGCTTCTGTCACGTCAAAAGATTTCCAGAAAGGCGTGATCACTACACCGGAACAACAGATCGCCGGTAAAATTGCGGGTGTGCTGGTCACTTCCAATGGCGGCTCGCCGGGTGCAGGAAGCGTGATCCGCATCCGCCAGGGCGCCTCACTCAATGCGAGCAGCGACCCACTTATCGTGATCGATGGCGTTCCGCTGAGCGGCACAAATATTTACGGTGCAGCAAATCCGCTGAGTACAATCAATCCAAATGATATCTTATCATACGATGTACTGAAAGATGCATCCGCCACGGCCATCTATGGTTCGCGCGCCTCCAATGGCGTGATCATGATCACAACCAAAAAAGGCACCAGCGGCAAACCGAAGTTTACTTTCAGCAGCCAGGTTTCGCTTGCGCAGATCGCAAAAAAAGTGGATGTACAATCTGCAGCGCAGTTCCGCTCTTATGTTGATTCTTTGGGCACAGGCAGTTACGATGGAACGCATACTTATGCTTCCCTGCTTGGCGCTGCCAATACGGATTGGCAGGATGAAATTTACCGCAATGCGATCGGCACCGACAACAACCTTTCCGTTTCCGGTACGGTAAAAAAATTGCCGTACCGCGTTTCTGTCGGATATCTGAATCAAAATGGTATTTTAAATACCGACAACCTTGAGCGCGTTTCCGGCGGCATCACCCTGAATCCACGCTTCCTCGATAATCACCTGAAGGTGGACCTGAACATTAAAGGATCACAAAGCAATGCACGTTTCGCAAATGGTGCAGCAATCAGCAGCGCCGCTTATTTTGATCCTACACAGCCTGTGCACGCGCCATCAGATTACGGCAATTATTTCGAGTGGGCAAGTTCCGGCACTTTGAATAAACTGGCTCCGCGCAATCCTGTGGCATTGCTGGATCTTTTCAATAACAAGAGCGATGTGAAACGGAGTTTTGGTAATATCCAGCTGGATTATTCTTTCCATTTCCTTCCGGAATTGCATGCTATTTTAAACCTCGGTTATGATGTAGCAAAAGGTTCCGGCAATATTGATGTACCGGCTTATGCGGCGCAAAACTTTTTAGATGGCGGACAAAAAAATCAATATTCCAACAAGATCAATAACAAAGTGAGTGAGTTCTATTTTAACTATAACAAAGAACTTAAAAATATCAAAAGCAATATCAATGCAGTGGCCGGTTATGGTTATTACAACAACAAGACCACCAATTACAATTATCCGTTCATAAAAGCAAATGGCGATACGGCCGCGGGTAGTGCGCCAAAGTATCCGTACGCATATTATGAAAATACGATCCTTTCCTTTTACGGGAGGATGATCTATACTTACAATCAGAAATATATCTTGTCCGCATCTTACCGCACCGATGAATCATCAAAATTTTCTAAAGATAATCGTTGGGCAAAATCTCCGGCTGTGGCCCTTACCTGGCGGATGAGGAGCGAGCCTTTCATGGCTTCGTCGAAACTATTCTCAACGTTCAATCTGCGGGCGAGTGTAGGGAAAACTTCCAACCAGGATGGCATCAACGATTATCCTTACCAGGCGGTGTATTCCGCCAGCGGCGAAGGCTCACTCGTACAATTTGGCGGCCAGTTCTATTCGATGGGAACGCCTGCGGCATACGACAAGGACATCAAGTGGGAAGAAACCACTTCTTACAACGGCGGTGTTGACTATGGTTTTCTTGGAAACAGGATCACCGGTAGCATCGATGTATATTTTAAAAAGACAAAGGATCTGCTGAACATCAGTCCGATACCGGCAGGTTCCAACTTCACAACGTTGCTGCTCACGAACATCGGTAACATCGAAAATACCGGTGTCGAATTTCTGATCAGCGCTGATATCATCCGCTCCAAAAACATCAATTGGTCCGCCAGTTTCAATGCGGCCTACAACGAAAATGAGGTAAAAAATCTTACGGCCACAAAAGACCCGGGCTATGCGGGAACGCCCTTGTCTAACGGAACGCAGATCAATTCTGTTGGCTACCCGGTAAGATCCTATTACATCTACAAACAGGAATACCTGAATGGCCGTCCGGTAGAAAATGTGTATGCAGATCTTAATGGCGACGGTGTGATCACGCCGGAAGATCAGTATCGTACTAAATCTCCGTATCCGAAATATATCTTCGGTTTTTCTACCCAATTCAATTATCAGAAATGGACAGTGAGTACAGTACTACGTGCAAACATCGGCCAGTATGTTTACAACCAGATCTATGCCGGATCGTCGAGTTCGAATGTGTTGAATACATTGGGCTATCTCGCCAATTCTGTGAACGATATCTATAACACCGGTTTCATTACCGGTCTTGGTCAAACACGATCTGACTACTATCTCGAAAATGCATCTTTTCTTAAAATGGACAACATCGGACTCACTTATCTCCTAGGAAATATTTTGAGAAATAAAGTGAACATGCAGGTGAGCGCAGGATTGCAAAATGTTTTTACCGTTACGAAATATAAAGGAGTTGATCCGGAAATTGAAAGCGGTATTGACAATACGATTTATCCAAGACCAAGAACTTACTCACTTGGTGTAAACATTCAATTTTAATTCAGCGATAAAAAAGCAATATGAAAAAGAAACTCTTTATACAATTGATAACGATGTTCGGCTCTGCTGCACTGCTGATAAGCTGTAAAAAAGATCTCGATCTGCAGCCGATGAACACCAACTTTTCCGACATCCAATACAGTACTCCGGCAGGTTACAAGCAAGTACTCGCCAAAGTATACGGCAGCTACTCGCTGGTAAGCAGTGTGGGCGTGGGAACTTCCGATGTGAATGTTCCCGGCATCGACGATGCAGGCACCACAGATTTTGTGCGCGCCTGGTGGAACATGCAGGAACTTACCACCGACAACGCCATCTGCGCCTGGAACGATGCCGTATTGCAAAGCTTTCATACAATCAGTTGGACGTCGAATAACAAATACATCAACGCGCTCTATGCGCGCAGTTTGTTCCAGATAACGGTCTGCAACGAATTCATCAGAAATTCAACTGATGACAAGTTGAATTCAACCGGATTCCCTGCTTCAGACCTGGAAGACATTCGTCATTATCGCGCTGAAGTGCGCTTCCTCCGGGCTTTTCAGTATTGGGTGCTAATGGATGCCTTTGGCAATCCACCTTTTATCACGGAAAACGATCCTATCGGAAAATTCATTCCGCCGCAGATCAAAAGAGCAGATCTTTTCAACTACATAGAAACCGAATTAACTGAAATCCAACCCGACTTGATGGATCCGCGTACAAATGAATACGCACGGGCCGACAAAGCCGCCGCCTGGGCATTGCTTGCAAGAATGTATCTCAATGCCAAAACATATAACGGAACAGACAGGTATACCGACGCGATCACCAATTCTTTGAAAGTGATCAATGCCGGATATACGCTCAAAACAAATTACAAGACATTGTTCATGAGCGATAACAATCTGAACAATCCGGAAGTTATTTTACCGATTGCTTATGATGCGGTGCAGTCGCAAAATTATGGCGGCACTACTTTTCTTACCTGCTCCACACACGGAACGATTCCTGCCGACAACCAGGCCTGGGGAATCCCGGGCGGCGGCTGGTCGGGAAACCGCAGCACAAAAAATCTTCCACTCGCTTTCGGCGACTACAGTGGCAACAACGACAAGCGTGCCTTGTTTGGTCCGGGCGGACTTGACATCAACGACATCGGGGTTTTTAACGATGGTGCGGGTGTATATAAATTCAACAACAAAACATCCGATGGAACAACACCACCCTCGCCGAACGGCGTTTTGTGCAGCATCGATTTTCCACTCTTCAGATTGGCGGAGCAATATCTTATTTATGCAGAAGCCGTACTGCGTGGCGGTTCCGGCGGATCAACCACGCAAGCCATCGCCTACGTGAATAAATTACGCGAAAGGGGTTTTGAGAATACTGCCAACAATTTCACCACTATCATGCTCAACGATATTTTGAATGAAAGGCAACGTGAATTGTATTGGGAAGTAAGTCGCCGCACCGATCTTATTCGCTTCGGGCAGTTCACCGGCGGCACGTATCTGTGGCCATGGAAAGGCGGTGCAAAAGATGGTGTAGCCGTTGATTCACATTTCGACCTGTATCCTATTCCACTGTCGGACCTGATTGTAAATCCAAATCTTACACAAAATCCGGGTTATTAAAGGATCATTCTTATGTTTCGACAAGCTCAAAATGACAGATTGTTGTCAGTCTGAGCTTGTCGGAGACGGTAACAAAAAGGTTGTTGTCAGTCTGAGCTTGTCGGAGACAGGTTGACAAAAACTCCGGATTAATTGTAAAAACAAAAAAACCAATTATCAACTTAAACTGACATCATGTATAAAATATTTAAACTTCCGATATTCATCCTGCTATCCATGCTAACATTCACAGCCTGCACAAAAGATGGCAATGATCTTGAATTGCAGGATGGAAAATTTTTGTCCGCGCCTGCTCTTACGGCCAACATCAATTCGCTTGTGCTGATGCAAAGTGCGGAAAACGATTCGGGTTTGCGGCTCACGTGGGCAAATGCCAGCTTCGGCGAAAATCCGCAGATCAGTTATTCGCTGCAATTGGATATTGCGTCAGATACAGCGGCACCAGGCAGTTGGGCGAATGCAAAAAATTATCCATTGGGAAGCAATATCAATAAATATGCATTCAGGAACAAAGATCTCAATGCAGTATTGAATGAAATGCATTTGCCAAACGACGTTGAGCAGCCGATCGTATTCCGGATCAAAGCTGATGTAAATCCTGTTGGCGGCGGCACTTCCATTGTACCCCCTGCATATAGCAACTCCTTGGGAATCTCGCTTACAAGTTATGGCATCACATTGCGCGTTCCGGGCGAATACCAGATCCCAAATCAATGGGCGCCCTGGGAAGCGCAAATCTTTCCGCCGATCACCGGCAAAACAGGTTTGTTTGAAGGCTATGCAAATTTCACCGGAGGCGGGACGCAGTATTTCAAATTCACCAATGCACCAGACTGGGACCATACAAACTATGGTGATGGTGGTAATGGCACTTTCAGTACAGATGGAGCTGCGGGTGGATTATATGTTCCCGGACCGGGATATTATATGCTTACGGCAGATCTGAATACAAACAGGTGGACCGTAACAAAAACTGTCTGGGCAATTATTGGCGATGCCACGCCAAATGGCTGGGACAATGAAACGCAGATGACATTCGATGCAGCTTCCCAAACATGGAAGATCACCTTGCTGATGAAACACAACGGCTCTTTCAAATTCCGGGCAAACAATGCATGGGCGATTGATTTCGGAATCGACAACAATGGAAAACTGATTTATGCAGATAATCCATTCCTTGGCTATACGCCGAATCTCAATAACCTCACAGTTCCTGAAGATGGCACGTATAACATTACGTTGGATCTCCATGAATCGCAGAATTATAAATATGTTTTACAAAAATTGTAACCTTTTTAAAATCGCGGTATGGATTATTTCCAGTCATCAAGGGGTACGAAGCAGCCTCCAGAATAAGTGCGGTAACCGATGATAAAACTGCCCGTACCTCGCGATGACCGGTAAAATATGCAACGAGAAAAATTCAGTTCACAATCTTAAAAGGTTTAACTAACACAACCAACAAATGAAAATGAGCCTACTTACCATACTGATCACTTCGTTGATCCTATCCTGTAGTAAAAGCGGCCCTTTGCCCGATCATGGCACAACGCCTGTGACGCCGCCCGTTACTGAAACGTATACACAATATGGAACGCCGTTTTCGCAGGTTCCGGCACCTGCCGATGCGGTAATTTACCAGGTCAATACGCGGGCCTTCAGTACAAGTGGAAAATTACAGGGTGTTACTGACAGGCTCGATTCCATCAAGGCACTGGGCGTAAATGTGATCTACCTGATGCCGGTCTATCCCGTTGGCACCACCAATGCTGTGAATTCGCCTTATTGTATCAAAGATTTCAACAGCGTTGCGGCAGAATTTGGTTCTTTTTCAGACCTGCGTAATCTTGTAAGCAGCGCGCATGACCGAAACATGGCGGTGATTATGGATTTTGTGGCCAATCACACCAGCTGGGATCATCCGTGGATCAGCGCACACAAAAACTGGTACCAGCAAAACGGAGCAGGCCAGATCATTCCGCCGCCAAATACCGGCTGGAACGATGTGGCGCAGTTAAATTTTACCAGTGCAGACATGCGGCTCGAACTCATCAAGGCAATGAAGTACTGGGTTTACAATGCCAACATCGATGGTTATCGCTGCGATGCCGCAGATTTTGTGCCGGCAGATTTCTGGAAACAGGCCATTGATTCGCTCCGCAAGATAAACACACATCAATTGTTGTTGTTTGCTGAAGGAACGCGTAGCGATCATTTTACTGCAGGATTTCAACTGGAGTATGGGATGGGATTTTTTTATACCCTGAAGAATCGCATATTCACTCAGGGCGGACCTGCACAATCCATCGATTCTGTAAACAATGTGGAATATATGAACGCTACAATGCAGGCGCAGGTGGTTCGGTATATTACAAATCATGATGTGAATCTTACGGACGGCACGCCCGAAGAACTGTTTGACGGCGATGCAGGTGCCCTCACTTCATTTGTCATAGCTTGCTATATGAAAGGTGTTCCGATGATCTATAACGGACAGGAGATCGGTTACCCCGTTCGCCTTAATTATTTCAACAACAGCACACCGATCGCCTGGACGCCCAATACCATGCTCACAGATGCGTATAAAAAAATTCTCGCATTTAGAAAAAACAGTACTGCCATTAAAACCGGTACACTCGTGTCTTACAGCAGCAATGATGTGTGCGCATTTGTAAAAACATCAGGCAGCGAAAAAGTATTGGTACTGGCTAATTTACGCAACAGCGCTGTAAATTATCCTGCACCATCAGCCATTGCAAATACTAGTTGGACAAATGCGTTTGATACCCAGACAGTGACGGTGGGAACGCAGGTGGAGCTGGGCGCATACGAATACAAAGTGTTGAAGAATTGACCAGGTTTGACAAGATTTAATATACAGGATCACGGGAATCAGGAAGAATAAAATTTATATCCGGTATTCATTTTATGTAAGACCGTTTTTTTAAGGAAACAAACAATAAGCGGTTAAGGGCCGGCGGGATATCGCCGGCTTTTGGCTATTGCCTGAATCCTGATTAGAAGGAAAACTGGCACAAAAATTGGTTTTATGCCGATGAGTTGATTGGTAAAACAATCCCCAATACCTGTAAAAAATCAATGACTACCGTTCTACCTTGTAGAGCACCTATCCGATATCAATCAACTCTTTTTGTTTTTTAAGCATGTTATGTTAGCTTTTAACATTACACGCAATTTAATATATCAATATCCCGCTTAATGCGGGATATCTTTTTATAGCGGGTCAGGAAAGTTGGTCACAGATTTGCATAAGATTGATTATCATCTTAAAACAAATTTTATGGCAACCGAACAAGACAACAAAACCGATCAGAAAAAAGACGATCGCCCCACCATTCAACCAGAACCGGAAACTTTGCACACCACCGATCCACAGGAAGAAATGAAAGGTCCTGTATCTTCTCTCATGCAAGGTTTAAAAGAAGATTTTGAAGACAAGGGTGAATCGAAAGAAGAAGCTGATAAGAAGAAGAAAGACGGCATGTAAGAAAGCGCCTTTGGCGCTTTTGCTTTGCCTGAAATTATCCCTTAATCAGTTTCCTATCCACATCACTGAGTTTCCCGTTCCGTATTCATTCTCTTCCCACAATTCATTTCCGGGGTCTTTGATCCATTTATCATCTATCACAAATTTATACAAATGCTTCCCTTTGGCAAGATGCAGGGATATTACCCATTCGTCTCCTTCTTTCCGCATCCGGTAGCCGTTTGGCGACCAGCCATTAAAATCACCGGCAACAAATACATTTTTGGCCTCCTGGAAATTTTTCAGCCGGAAAGTATAATTGGCATTTGTTACCAATATAGATCCCGGCAGGTTCGGTTTACTCGGCCTTCCTTCCCCGTCCAGCCACTGGCCATCTGCAAAATATTTAAATTCGTAATTTCCTTCACCCAACGTGTAAGGCACCTGCCAGCCGCTGTCGGTCCGTGACATAACAATTTCAAAATTCCGCCATTTATTAAATGAGCCGGCAAGAAAAACATTCTTCGCATCCTGGTGCCCGCTAAGTTTGAACAACATCGGTTTGCCCACACTTACGACCGAATTATATTCTCCGAATTCGTTGGGAAGCTTCCGGCTGTTACCGGGATCGATCATCCAGTTTTTATCCGCCAGGTAACGGTACGTGTAGGTTCCCGGCATGAGATACACATCAAGTTCCCAGCCGGATGCCGTTTTGTTTAAACGTGTTTTATTTTCCTTCCATTCGTTAAAACTTCCGGAAATGAAAACCCGCTTTGCATTTGTAAAACCGTCCAGTCTGAAGTTCGTATTCGGCATATAGAAAACGGAGTTCGTATTTCCTTCGCCGTCATTTTCGGCCAGTACGTTTTCGGGATCTGTAAACCAATTGCCATCTGCAATATATTTGTAAAGATATTTTCCGGGCGGAAGACTTAGCGTAACCACCCAGCCAGAATCCGTTCGCTTCATTGGAATATTATGTTCGTACCAATTGGTAAAATTTCCTGCCAGCAGCATTTGCCGGGTGTTTTTATCCGCCCGTACACGGAAAGTGATCGTTGAATCTTTTATAACAAACGAACGGTTGCTCCGCAAAACGTTGAAGCCGAAAACCTGGTTATTCATTGGCGCAGGATAATTACTTGAAAAATTTCCAATGCCGGCGAAAGTAATCCGTTCTGCAGGATCGTTTATAGTTTCTGCAGAAAAAAGGGGCTTCGTAATAACGATCATTTCCTTATTGTTTACCTCCACCTTCCAGCCCTGACTTTTCAAAGAATCCTCAAAATTTGTTTTAATGAATTTTTTCAATGCAAGATCAGAAAGATCGTATTGTTTGATGAAAGCATCCAGTTCCGTTTCTTTCAGTTCCTTGCTTAACACGATCTGCATCGCGCCCTTGCTGATGGAATATTTTTTTGCGAGCTGCGCAAATCCATCCGCATTCCATAACACCAATGCACAGCACAGTACAAAACACCGCGATATCTTTTTTATGCACGCGCTCATTTCCATATATACATTTTAAACGTAGTAAAATTAAATCCTATTTTTCTCGCAGAAAGGTTTTCCAGTCCGAGAACACCGTCTACGCAACCCCCATAGGAAAGACAGGTTTTTTCAAGATTAGTGACAATCACCGGCATGTCTTTTATGATCCGTTTGCCAATGGAAAAACTTCCAAGATTGCCCTTCACCGCTTCTACTTTTTTGGTGCCTACGCCATTCAGCATTACTTTTCCGGTAATTGCAAGCTCATCGAATATCTTATCAGGCAAACGACTATCAAGGATATTTGTTTCCGCTGCACAATCGATCACAAACCGAAGTTTTTTGCCGGCAATTATATTTCGCACGATTATTTTGCTGTTGGCAATTTCAAACGGGATGGTGTGAAAAGCGGAAGTATCTGCCAGTTGCGGACTTTGATATATGGCAGATTCTTTTTTTGCGATCACATGAAAATATATGAGGTTTGATTGATAATCTATAATGATCTCACAATCCGCGAGAAACTGCAATCCTACCAATCCGAGTATTTTAACGCCTTTCGCATTTTCTATATTACCAAGGTTGGCCAGGTTGGCTTTTACATTATGATCGCGGATACTGCCGAAAATAAAATCTTTTACCACCACATGTTCCGTGGCTTCCGAAGTACCCGACATTCCCATGCTCTCATTATCGGTTTCCAACACACTTACATAATTACGAAAGTAAGTGATGTTCAGCACGAGTCCGGGACAACCTGTATCTAATATAAAATTGCCAACGGTAGAATCCGCCTGCGCCTTTATCAGCAAGAGGTTTCCTGCACGACTGAAAGGTAAAACGAAAGACATCGAATCACGTGCAGCATTGGCCATATGCAATTCCGGAAAATAAATTCCGGAAATACCGGGCTTTTTGTCCATTTTAATAAATGGATTAGCAAAGATATTCTCTGTTACGAACAGCAAAATGCACAACAACCCCGCAAACAAAACACGGCGATATGGCGCAAAGAATAATTGCATAAGCAGTTTCAAATATAAGAAGTTTAGGCTCCATGGTTTAGGTTTTTGAATGTTTAGACGGCAAAGTCATTCGCCGTTCACATTCTCCCACCACATTCATCCATCTTCCATTTGACATATATCAATATTTTACCCCCGATCTCTTGTCTTTTGAGAATTTTGTAACGAATAATGTATAATAAAGTGATCTCTACCTGGATCAGATGATATGGAGGTTGCGCACCCGGCAAATAAAAGAAAGGGAGTAGATAGAAATGAACTCCCGACTTCATTAGGTAAGATTGATCTTTCTATATAATATTGGATAGTTCCATATACCTATACGCTACTAACGTGCCAATGAATATCATTTTTTATTGAAACCTGTGTAGTAAAAATCTTATAAGTAAATCAAAGTCAGTAAAGGCACTAAATTGACTTTTATCGAACAAATGACCGGAGATATATATTTTAGGGTATGAAGTTTAAAATTATTGTCTCCGGTTTGTGGAAGACGCTACACAAGCAGAAGAGATACAGATAAAAATAATTACAGCTTTACGATCTGTTCCATTTTAGTTTTCCCGCCATAATTAATGGAAACGATGTACGCTCCCGGTGGCAAATTATGCACGTCTACGTCTGATCTGCCATTTACGTTTCTAGAAGAAGTTTTCAATACCAGCTCACCTTTTATAGAAAATACCCTGATGCCAACATCGGCATAGCTCGTATTATGTTCATCGATGTAAATCGAAAAATATCCATGCGATGGATTTGGAAACACGGTTACCAGCAAAGGAATTGCTGGCGCAATACCTTTATCGCAATCACACCCCGCTACAGACAGTTCTTTCTTCAGTGATTCGCGGCGACGCGAAAATATTGAGGTAATACCCGGAAGCCGTACTTCCTTCATCACATTGTCGCGTAGCATTTGCACGCGCACTTCATCGTGAAGATTATTCTCAAAGTTTTCGGTACTGTAAAATTTGTTTGTGTCGGTAGTCACAGCATCGCGAATCAGATCAGCAGCAGCCTGTACCTTGGCCGCAACAGGATAAAGTAAAAACTGCCCGTTCAGCAATTTACAGAAACTGTTATAATATTGCTGTTTCAGCACTTCATTACCGTTAATGCGCCAGATGAGCGGTTTGTATTGATAAGAAGAATTGATGTCTTTTGGGAACAACGGAAGATCATTGTTCCACATTGCAAGATTGTAATCCCACGGAACCCACTGCAACTGCTTCGTTGCCACAACATCATCGTAAATGAAAAAATTACGGCCGTTGGCCGAATAAGAATCCCAGTTGTTGAGAAACACATCAGTGGCCAATACTTTTAGAAACTGTTCGGCATTGAAGACCCTGTATAATTTCTGTTGAAAATTGTAGGACCAATCGTTGTTAAAAAGGTCCATCCATGAAAGAATATTCTTCCATGAACTATCGTTTGCATCGGTTTGCAATTTCAATTCCGGATAAGAATCCGGATCATTGCCCTTCCAATTGAGCCGCGTGGTGCCATCAGCATCGAATAAGTTTCCGGAAGAATTACCAAAATTATTCTTGAGAAACTGTTTGTCTTCGGGCTCTTCCACCGCCAGGTAGCAACCCCAGTACTCATCATTTATGTACAACTTAGCATACGACGTTTTGCTGGCAGGAATGCCAATAGTACGCAGCAGATCATAAGAAATATACTCCCGCAAAAAGGAAGGATCCCCGGCAAGATTGTGCAGGTTGATCTTTTTGATGTTCTGATAACTTTGTCCGCTGCTGAATTTATTGAAATGAATGCGGAAAGGTTTTTTCTTTCCGGCGAAACCGGTATACGAATATTCACCTTTAAAACGGATCCCCGAATTTTGAGCCAGCGCATGTCCGTCAATTTTAATAGTGACCGGTAAAAATTTTTTACTGCTGCCATCAAGCGCATCAGTATAATATTGCGTCAGCGTATCGTACCAGTTGCGCTCCGTAAAACTGATGCGGATCTCGTGCAAAATAGTTGCATCAAAAATATCCTGTCCATTCGCAGACTGGCTGCTTAAAAATGCACTTCCAAAAAAAATGACTGCTGCAAAAAAAAGTTTCACCTCGTGAATTTTATTGATGTGCCTTGATGACTGTTCCCCCACTTCCTGCGATGAAACCAATATTTTTTGCCGGGAAATAAACCGCGTTCAATGTTGGCGAAGTAACCGGGGAAGTGGCTCGGCTCCAGCTTTTGCCGCCATTGCCTGTGTAATAAATCCTTGCCGACGAACCCACCACGTAACCGGTATTAGGTGACGTAAAGAAAATACTGTTTCCGTCTATCGAATTACTCGGAAGACTGACATCGGAAAAGGTTTCCGCTCCATCGGCGGCAAATACTTTTCCGCTTTCACCGCATACATATCCGTAATCAACGCCGGTAAAAAAAATGCCGTTATTGTTACCTGAATTTCCGGTAGTGAGCTTGATAAAGTTTACCCCGCCATCAACAGATTTTAGTACCACACCATTGGTGGCACCAATGTACAAAGTATTGTAATCTACGGCTTTTACGGTATAAAGATCGTTTGTAATACCCGTTGGCTGGGCGATCCAGTTGGCTCCGGCATTTATTGTTTTGTAAACATTGCCCCGTGAACCTACGGCCCATCCGGTATTCTTATCCAAAAAATCTATTGCATAAAAACTCACGCCTGTGTTTGTGAACTGGCTCGTCCAGCTATCGCCACCATCGATCGTTTTCTTAAGTAAACCATTATTTCCTGCTATCCAGCCGATCTCTTTCGATGCAAAATGAATAGCATAAATGGTAGCGGTGGTTCCGCTGCTGATGCTCGCCCAGCTGCTGCCACCGTTGACCGTGCGGATCACTTTGCCGCTACTGCCCGCCGCCCAACCATAACTTGTATCTGCAAAATGAATGCTATACAAGGTATTGGAGACGCCGGTAGATTGCAGCGTGTAGCTGAGCGGACCGCCTGCGATAAGCGGCTCTTCATTGCTGTCGTCTTTTTTACACGATAAAAAAACTGCGAGCGATACAATGAGCAATGGTATAAAATACTGTTTTTTAAAAAACATGATCATATTTTAAAAATTAAAAATCGAAGTCTATACCCAGGCTCAGGATCTTTGCAGTAAGTCCGTCGCTACGATCATAGATCGTATATCGTACGTCTATAGCTTTGATGGAAAATACGTTGCGTGTACTTTCCTCATTTGACAAACCGATGTTTGTAAACGGCACCACGCGCAGACCGAGGCCATATTTATTAGATGAGATATTTGCAAGATCAATATCGCTGGTATAATATTTATCAGCAGACAAATGCCTGCCGTAGCCGTTGTAATATTTCGATTCCTGCTGACTATGGAAACGATAGAACGGATCTGCAGTCAGCCATTTTGTAAGCTTCAGCGGCACATCCACATTGAACGAAAATGCACGCACATCCCATGTATCGGCATAAAAACGCACCTGGGTCCTGATTACCGTTTTCGGTGTAGCGAAATAATTGTATCGTCCATACAAAGCACCTTTAAATCTTTCCCGCGGCAATTTTTCTACACGAACTTCCTTATTGTATTCATCTGCGATACCGTCATCAAAATACACGCGATGAAATGGCGTTGACAACAGCCCAAACTGCCCCACCAGATCAAGCCCAAGCAGGGCGTTCATTTTCCGGTTGATCGGAAACGCGTAAGAATTGGAAAGACTATAAGAATAGCGATGATCAACCGGATAAACTTTCCCATCCCGGGTGATCGTTTCACCTGTTACCGGAATAGGTGTTGCATAGCCTCCGGTTCCGGTTCCGCTGCCAGAACCGCCGGTTCCCGTGCCACCGCCGGTGCCGGTACCGCCCCCTGATCCACTGCCTCCGCCTGATCCGCTGCCACCACCAGATCCACTACCGCTGCCCGATCCACCGCCGCTGCCACTTCCCCCACCGCTACCGCTTCCACCACCGCTACCACCCGTTCCGGAACCTCCGGTGCTTCCTCCGGAACCTGATGCACTGGTAGTTGTATCTGCCACCACAGATCCGGCACGAAACTCGCCTGGATAGATCACCATCCAGCGATCATCAATAAAATTAAATGCAGTGGAAAATGTAGACCCCTGTTTATAAAAATGTTTGCTGTAAGCCAGTCCCGCGCTTAATGACAAAATATCGTATTCTTTCGAAAAACCTACGGTAGGCGTAAGGATCGAACGTTTTTTCTTGTTTGCAAAATCAAAACCAAGTGAGCTGTATATACGCGTTTCATCGCCGCTTACATTGCTTGTGCCTGTGCTTGCAGCTGTTTGATATTTATCGATCTGCAGTAAAGATGCCGATGTATAATGATCAATGCCACCGCCGATCCGCAGCCCGGAAGAATCTTTTACCGGAACGTATATCACGGCTTCCTGCGTGAAGCTTTTCAGATGCTGGTCGCCAAGGCCGCCATTCACGGCGCTTCTGTCGCCATCCTGTTCATAATAGCTGCTGAGCAGGCTCACCGTTACCGGGCGCTGTATTTTTGCCGCATCCGCCACCGCACTTTTTTTTGCCTGTCCAAAAGCGAACAGGCCCGAGAAGAATACCAATAAGACCGTAAGAATTATTTCCATGTGAGTTAGTTTTTAAATTGATCAGTTACATCCGCAACCACCACCCGTTTTACCAGATTCTCCGCCCGATGCGCCCTCCCGATAAGTAGTGGCTTCGTTCTCCGCTTTTTCTATCGGGAACGAACCTTGCTGCATAGCATGATCGTTGAGGTACTGTCGCTGGTATGGCTTTACGGAGCGGCAACCGGAAACTATCAGCAGCACCACGCAGCAGGCAGTCGTTATTTTAAGAAGATACTTCCACATATTTTTTTTGAATTAAATTATCTGAGTAATAAAAATTATTATTGTTGTCGATTATAAAACATTCGATGTCGTGGAACTGGTTTACGAACTCCAGGCCCTTTTCGAGGCCCATCAAAAAGACAGATGTGGCGATGGCGTCGCACAGTTCCACATCAGGCGACATTACCGTAACGCTGTGCAACCCTTCTACAGGATAGCCGGTGCGCGGGTGAATAATATGCGAATACCTGATCCCGTCGATCAACGCAAAACGTTCATAGCTGCCGGAAGTGGCGATAGCCTTGTCTTGTACCGGGATCCATGCAATATAGTTTTCTTCCTTATGCGGATCGGCTACACCAATCTTCCAGGGTTCGCCATATGCATTCGGTCCCCAGCAAACAAGATCTCCACCGGCGTTTACCAGACCGGAAGTGACGCCTTGTTGTTGAAGGCACAATTTAATTTTGTTGGCAATATATCCTTTACCAATCGCGCCCAGTTCTATTTTCGTGCCTTTATTGGTAATGAAAATAGTTTTGTTGGCCTCATCAAGCCGGATGTATTTGTAATTGATGTTGCGAATAGAATTGATGATTTCTTCTTCCGCCGGTTTCATCGTCATCGGGCGGTCAAAGAACCAAACTTTATCGATCGACGCAAAAGTAACGTCAAACAAACCTTCCGTGAGATCAGAAATCTTTATGCTTCTTTTTACCAGAAAAAATAATTCATCTCCCACCGCCACAGGTGCAATGCCCGCTTGCTGGTTCACCGCATACAACTCTGTTCCCGCTTCCCATGCAGAAATGATTTTTATGAGCCTGTTGGCTTCATCAAATCCTTTTTGAATGATGGCACTGGCTTCCTCCTCTTTATCCTCCGCGTACAAAATGGTAAGTTCCAGTTTTGTACTCATGGATGGAATGCTCTGCGAATATGTTTTTAACAACGACATTATTTTATACTGTTGTTTAATATTTCCAAGGCTTTTTCTGCGCTTGCATCTGTGGGCACCACCGCTTTAATCGAATAATTTTCGTCGGTAACCACCAGTTTGGGGAAGGTTCCTTCACCATTTAATTTTTCTGCCAATGCTTCATTCGTCTTCACAACGTCGCCTGGCAGTTTTTTACGCTGCGGAAAATCAGCAGTATAAAAAATAAAATTCTTTTGCAGCAGGGCATCCACAGCGGTATCGTTCAATACCCTGTTTTTAAAATGATGACAGATGGTACACCAGTCGGAGCCACAGAAATATACTACGATATTTTTATGTTCCTCAATTGCCTTTCTTTGCAGTGATGCCGGCGTTTCGGGAAGGCTCAAAAAAAGCATCGCTGTGATCAGTATCTTAATCATGTCAAATATTTTTTATGCAAACAGTTTACCTGTTCACTACAAGTTTTTGCGTAAACGTTTCGCTACCTGCATAGATCGTTACAAGATATACGGCTGCCGGCAATGCAGAAATATCGATTGCATTACGTCCCTTCACTGTAATGAGTTTGCGACCAAGTACATCGCGCACCACCAACGATGCTGCCGACATATCAACGCCATCTACCACCACAAAACTGCTGGCCGGGTTCGGATAAATGCTCACGCGTTTTTCAGGGATTTTGATCTCTATGTTATCGATGAAAATGTTGTTGCCGCCGTTACAAACGTCGGTAAGCTTCACGCGGTTTGTCCCGGCAGGCAGCGCTATTGCGGCCTTGTTCCAGGAAGCGGCCCGGGGTGAATAAGGTTGTGCGACAGCTGCAGCAGTACTCAATATGGCCGAAGTATAACTTTGCAATGTTGTGTAGCTGCTACCGCCATTGGTAGAATATGCAACAGTTAAGCCATCAGAATAATCACCGAGAGAATAACCGGCATGTGCATAGTTGAACAACAGATAATAACCGTCGGTGACAGGCTGCGTAACAGGAAGCACCACTTCGTAATTGCCATGCGTAGCCGCAAAATTATAGAACAGCAATGAACCCGTACCGGCGTTGTAAGCACTGATATCACTGGGTTTGATGAATTGCGTATTGCTGATCGCCCAGCAAGGTGGCGGGAACGACACAGTGTTATTTTTAAAATCTTCTTTGAATGGCAAATCAAAAACGGCGCACGCAGTGGTAAAATCTGCCGGTGATGTCCACACACTGTTTGCATCATCACACACCGATCTTACAAAGATGGAATACGAATGGCTGGCAGAAGGCAGGTCAGAAACGGTTACTGTTGTATTGGCTGTAAGGCCCGACTTTACTGCTGTTCCACCACTTCCTGCACCGGCATTTACGATCTTCCACTCATAACCGTTTGCAGGCGCGATCGGTGGTGCCGTCCACGAAATTTTCACTGCACGTTCCGTAATATCAGCAACAGAAACATTCATTGGTTCACGGCATGTAATACCGGATTTTTTTATCTGGATATTATCTACGTAACAATTATATCCAAAACCTGAAATGAACAGGAGGCCCACATACACTTTCGCCTTGTTGGCGGCACCGGCAGGCAGCGTTATTGTTTTATGGCTCCAGCCCACCGTGTTGCTCCACCGATCTATGGTACCATCGGGTACGGCCAGCCATATTGTTCCGTCCAAAGAATATTGTAATGATAATTTATCCGGGTAGTTCGGAAGTTCCTGCGAATGGAACCATTCAAACTCAACATCCACGCTGTTTACACCACTCGTGTTTAACGCGGGACTCACGAGGCGCATTTGCGTGTTGGCAGCAATGGTATTCGAGCTAAACAGTAGCATATTGCTTCCTTCAAAGGCATTTGCCGAAGGCGTAGTACCGGTAGGCGGATAGGTAAAGTCGATAGACAAAGGTCCCGCAACAAAATTCTGCGACCAACACGAAGGGCGTATATTAGAATTAAAGCCTTCTGTAAAAGGCAGCGGATAAGTTTCACAAAGTGTTGTAAAATCATATGGACCGGTCCATGGACTTGTGCCGCTGGTGCATTTTGCCCGAACATATAATTTATAATTTACGCCCGCACTCAAGCCTGTTACGTTAGCAGTGCTGATACTTCCGGCAGTGCTTCCGTTGGTGATCAAACCTGCTGTGCCACTGCCACCTGCACCAGTGGTTCGCACTTCCCAATCAAACCCGTTTGGACTATTGGCAGGAAATCCTGTCCATGAAACGGTAGCGCTTGTGGTGGTGATATTGCCTGCCGATAAAGCCGAAGGATTGATGCAACTAGCCAACGGCGTTGATCCGAATCTCACATTGGCACGTTCCCAAACAGGTGTAAGCTGATCGGCCGGTGTCCATGGCGCAACTGTGTTAAGGTCGCCAAAGTTGCCGTTCTCTTTTGCGGGACTTGTAGTAGTGTACCGGTATTGGGGCCGTCCTGATGCAATTGCCGCGCCGCTGTTATTTAATACGAGTACAGCTAAATTTTTCGTAAGGTCGTCGTATTGAAACGGCGTATTCAATGTTACCTGTTGCCACCCGGTTCCGGAATTGGGAAAATTGCCCGCCCACACCAACGTATAGCCATCAAGACTTGTATTGAACTTTACCACCCCCGTACCATAATTGGCGAGCGTTGTTTTCTTCATGTAGATCTTCACATCATTGATTTCCTGAGTGCTTGTACCCGATGCCTTATCGAAAGCCAGTGTTGTAATGTTCATCGTAGTACCCATCTCCGAACTGAGGTAAATCATTTCAGATGCGGAATAACTATAAAAAGTGCCGATTGGCTGCGACGTAGTGGAACCGGTTCCGTTGCCAATAGTAATGGTTGTTTGCGCTGAGCAAATGTTGCAAAAACATGCCAGCAAAATAACCACGGCATATTTACATAAAATATTTCTCATATATTGCTTGAACAGTTTTATTCGGTTTTGGTAAACCGGCCGCAAAATTATCGGTCGTCAGTTTATCGAGCGTTTTCGATGCGGAAAAAAACTGCCGCATGCGGAATATTTTTAAAATTTACAATTGTATGGCAATTATTTTTTTGATTGCACCATTAATGATTACCAGCTGATAATTTCCAGGAATTATTTTTTTGCCGGGAGTCATGCTGTGTACAAAATGACGTTGATTGATATTCACTTTGTCCGATTGAATCAACTGGCCTCCTGCATTGACCAATAGTAATTGATACGCGCCATCTTTCTGATCATCAAAATAAATATGGATCGTTTGATCAACAACCGGGTTAGGATAAACGCTGATGGTACCGTTGGCGGGTACGGCAGCTACTTTTACAACCGGGCTGTAATAAAATGAGCCATCGCTATCCACCACTTTTATACGATAAAAAATGCTTTGCGCCGGCGCAGAAAGATCAATACCTGCGTATGTATCTTTTGCAGCAGCAGCGATGGTTTAAATACTGTTGAAAACACTTCCGTCAATGCTTCTTTCAATAACATATTGTTTCACATTCATCTCCTGCTGCACGTTCCATTTTACTTCTACAGTATTGTTATCTTTTCGTTTTGCAGCGATCGAAGTGATGTTTACCGGCAATATCGCACCGGGCTTAAACACCAGCCTGAACCTGTCGGCGGCCATACTTCCGGATGCTGAAGTGATCGTTACAGGAACAAAAATACTGTCAGTAAAATACACGGGGATTGAAGTTTGCAGGTAAGCATCTTCGAAAAATGCCAGGGAAGAAGTGACAGGCATATGTTGAACCGCGATGACGATCGTATAATTTCCTGTTTTAAGATTGGATGTATTATAAAATAATGTATCGGTATTTTGCAGGTGGCCACGTGCTTCTACGCTGAGCTTTTTTGTTTGGCGAAGCAAGGAAAAGTTCTCTCCGCCATTCGCTATTTTGAGCGCATCATCTCCATCCACTGCGCCGCTATACTGATCATCAAACACTACCCTGTTACCATCAGCAAGTTCGCCAGCGGAAGTATACAATAAAGTACTGAGCATAGCAACAGAACTTCCATCAACCTCATTTTCGCCGCGATGAACAAGTTGACTACCGGAAGTTTTCACCTGCTCATCAAAATTGATCGTTGCATTTCCGGAAGAAGAAGTTCGAACAAAAAATGCCTGCCCGCTTTGAATGTTGCGTTGGGCCATTCCTTGCTGGTAATAAATTTTTCCGCCGCCGGGTGTGGCAATATAACCGGTAGCAGCTGCCATTGTTTGATAACCACCCGCATTATAAGAACCCACCAGTGAAGGATCCCAGGCATAATAAACGGGGTCGATACCAGGGCTTTTCTGATACAACTTTTCAAAATCTATTGCCGATGGATAAGGATTTCCAACAGATTCAAAGTGTTCTGCCGAATTTGTAACGATTGACTGTGGTAACATCGTTGCATCATATACTTTTCCTTTTGCCCTCAAAGTAACCGGCGACGTGGCTTCGGGGCCATTGGCAGTAACGCTCCTGTCGCCTCTTACATATAACATATAGCCCATCCTGTTGCCTAATGAACGTTTTGTTCCGGTGGCAGAGGGAAGTGCGCTCCAGTTGTTCGTTGCAACGGAATATGTTTTAATAGACGTACCAATGCTATAAGCATCGAAGCCGTTCGTTGCATCGTAGGTCGGGTCAGTGATATTTACACCATAGCCCGCCACCGGGCTCCCGTTTTCCTGCCATGTTTCACGGATAGTGGCCGCAGTATTGTCTTCCGCTCCCTGTACGGGTGCCGAAAGAAACTGCCAGCTTTTTCCATGCACCGTTGCAGACGGCACACCGATGTTGATGAAACGCTCAATGATGAAGCGCCCGTTTCCATACGTAAACCCTGTTGCATTACCGGAAGCCGCTATAGATGCGGTTCCTGTAGCATTGGAGTGCAAAGTGACATCAAAATCCGACAAGTGTAATTTACCGGAAACCGGTATAATGGAATCCTGGATCGTAATAGAACGATCCAGCAGAACGCCTGAACCGGTATTAGCTATTTCCAATACTTTCAGTTCCTGCGGAGCGGCAAAGCCTCCCGGCCCGGGAAAGGTTTGCTGCGTTGATCCCGCCAGTTTTATCTTTCCATTTGCCGTAAGCAATCCCTCATTAAGAACATTTCCCGTGGCAACAAGCACCGCATTTTCTTCTATTATAACCTGGGCACCTGAAGCTATTAAAATGTTTCTGACCTCACCAACATTGCCGGCTTCCAGAACCGGGTAAAACGAAACTCCTGCCGGAATCGTTACGTCCGATGTTGAAGAGGGAATGTTTCGGTAGCACCAATTCATCGCATCGCTCCAGTTGGAAGTAATCCCCCGCCAGGTGCTTTTGGTAAGATCAGCCGATTGTATTTCATATGCACCCATATCGATGATGGAATATGCGGTACGAGGTTGATTGTTTATATCAACAAGAATCGTAGCTGGTAATAATCCTGTTGAGCCCCCGTTGAATGCGGGTGAGCAGGATTGCAAACCGTACTCACCGGCAACTGATGGAGCCGCTGAAGCTGCTACGGCATTTTGCAGTAAGGGATCTGCAACAAGATTGGACGCACCTTTGAGCAAAGTTCCTTCCATGATACTGTAGCTGATCAACGTATCGCCAACATTGTAATAGATACTTGCCGGAACACCTGCATTGTTCCATATAATGCTGTTTGCAATCAATGGCGAAGAGTTGGTATTATAGATCCCGCCACCTGTAGCTGCATTGTTGGAAGCAATTGTACAATTGATAATCGATGAATTGGCGTTGGCCTCGTTATATAAAGCACCCCCATTGCCAGTAGCCTTGTTTCCTGAAAAAATACAATTGGAAATTTCTGGCGAATAAGCATTTACAAACATACCGCCCGCATTTACAGCCGTATTACCGCTGATAATGCAGGTTCTGAAAACAATTTTCACAACCGGCAGATTATTGCCTGAAACATGCACACCTCCGCCTGCATTCTGTGCAGTAGTTGTTCCGTTGTAAACTTTCGTTCCCGTACCATTTGCATTTCCGTTCCTGATCCTTAATCCGTCAACGATCACGCTATCGCCGTTGTTTGCCACTCCGGCCACCATCACCACGTGATAGCTGTTATCACTTATGTCATTTACGACCCCAATGTCGCCACTTAAAATGGTAGGATACAGTGTAACGTTGCGGCTTGTTCCACCCGAAGCATAGCCTCCATATAATTTAAGGTTCGTCCTTGAAATGGTGAATGCACTGTCGCGATTCGTATTGCTGGTTGGTTTATAGGTTCCTTTGGCAATTAATATTTTGCTGATGCCTGTACATGAATTTGCAATACTCAATGCGTCACGTAATTCTTTGATAGGCGTTCCCCATGAATCGCCTTTGCCGGAAACCGCGATGCTGCTATCCACATACAAAGTATTTCCTGTAGGGCAGGAAGAAAAAGTGAGCCGCACATTCGCCCGCTCCAGCACAGGTGTAAGTTGTGCCGTTGCCGACCACGGCGTTGGATCGCTGCTATAATTTCCGTTATAGCGGAATGAAGTGGCCGAAGTGGTATAGCGATATTGCGGGCGCCCGGAAGAAATAATGTTTCCCCGGTTATTAATTACCAGCACCTGGAGATTCTTTGTGTTGTCGTTGTAATCAAACGGTACATTCAACGCAACATCCTGCCAGCCGCTTGCACTATTTGGAAAGTTGCCCGACCAAACCAACGTATACCCGGAAAGGCTGGTGGTAAATTTAGCAGTACTTGTTCCATAATTCGCAACGCTGGTCATGCGCATGTAAATAAAAATCCCGGAAGGTTGCTCCGTACTTGCCCCGGAAGCTTTATCAAATGCGAGGTTCACGATCGTTCCCGTGATACCTATTTCAGCTGCTGTGTAGATCATTTCAGAAGCCGAATAATTTGAAAAGGTGTAAATAGGTTGTGATGTGGTATAACCTGTTCCGGTACCGATTGTTTTAATTGTTTGTGAAAATGAAAAAAAAGGGAGAGCTGAAAAAATAAAAAAAGCAAGGTTTCGTAAAGACAATATCATGACAAAAGAGATAAAATGTTAGAAATGAAGCACGGTTATTTTAACCGGCCGCAAAACTAGTTGCATGCCTGTCCGATTAAGTTCCGCATGCGGAAAAACGGTTACTCATTTGGGAATAACACGTTAGTTTTTATGTTTTGATGTATGAAAAATATTTTTTCATTTATTATCTGACAAAGCGATGACGATCATTCACACAAAATTTATTTTAACGGGTCAACGATCCTATTTTTTGTGGCAAAAAGCTTTCCTTTATTGTATTAACGCTTCCTTACCATGAAAGAAAATAAGTTACCAATTTTATTAGTAGCGGTTTGTATATTCAGTTGCAAACAAAAAAACACAATTGTTTCGCAAACGAATGCAACTGTTTCGACTGTTTCGGTAAAAACAGCGGAACAGGTTTCAACGGAAAACACTGCTGCCTGCAAATACGATCTTGCCCATCCAACCCGGCATTGGTCGTTGCCCGATCCACTGGTGGAAGTTTCCGGAAATGCGTGGATAAATGAAAATCATCTGTTGCTGATTGAAGATCTGAACCCGGATCTATATCTGATAAAATCGACGACGATCAAGCAACATTGGAGAAAACTATCTCCTTTTATTCCTCCCAAAAAGAAAAAACCGACATCGAAGATGTAACGATCGCTGACAATGTAGTATACGCTTTGTGGAGCCGCGGAACTTTATTCAGGATCGCCGGATGGCAGGATAAACCTGTAGTTGAAGCTATCAATACCGGACTGAAAAAAGAAAATAATCCAGAGGGCCTGTGCTACGATCCGGTAACACAAAAGCTGCTCATTGCCTGTAAAGACGATGCCGGCATTGCAGGTGAAAAAAAGTCGGCGAAGGCCGTGTACGGATTTGATATTGCAGCAATGAAACTTCTGCCATCACCTGTATTGATCATACAAAAAAAAGATTTTGAACCGATTACCGGCAATAAGATCAGCTTCAATCCATCCGCTATTGCGGTTCATCCGGTAACGCACGATATCTACATCTTAACTACAAGGGACAATAAAGGGATGGCAATCTTTTCACATGACGGGGTTTTAAAATCTTACCAGGAAACCGACAAAAACCTGATGCCTCAACCGGAAGGAATATGCTTTTCGCCGGATGGAAAGCTGTTCATCAGTTCCGAAGGAAAGCAGGGACAGCCCGGAAATTTGTTCGAGTTTAATTTCAGGTAAAAAAAGAAATATTTTTTACATAAATAAATATATGCTATGAAAATTCTGTTTTTATTTTACTGCCGATGATCGTATTATTTAGCGGTTGCAGACAATTGAATGCAAATGACCCAATAAGTAAAACAGGTAACATTGCCATCGGCATTGTACCACCCGCTGAATGAACTGCAAATAACATCGAAAAACTTCTTATATTATGTCCTGAACCGGAACATCTTTATTCATCATATTAATTCGTTCTTGCAAATGCTGGAATATTTTCCTTTTTACCTGGGTATGATCGTAGCCATTTTGCTGTTGATCATGCTGGCAAATAAAATAAAGGTTGCCTATCCCGTATTGTTGGTGATAGCGGGCCTGGCGATCAGTTTTATTCCGGGCATACCGGCTATTCACATGGATCCGGAAATGATCTTTTTTATTTTTCTCCCGCCGTTGTTGTATGAAGCCTCGTGGGCGGTGTCGTGGAAAGAGATGTGGAAGTGGCGACGCATTATCACGAGTTTCGCTTTTGTGGTGGTGTTCCTTACGGCCATGTCGGTAGCGTTTGTGGCCAACCATTTTATTCCTGGCTTTTCGCTGGCGCTCGGATTTTTACTTGGAGGAATCGTATCTCCACCGGATGCTGTAAGTGCAGGTGCCATCCTGAAATTTGTAAAAGTTCCTAAACGAATGTCATCTATTCTCGAAGGAGAAAGTTTGTTGAACGATGCGTCTTCTCTTATCATCTTCCGCTTTGCTTTTATAGCCGTCGCTACTGGGCAATTCATCTGGTACGAGGCTGCGCTTTCTTTCAGCTGGATGCTGACAGGCGGCGTCGGCATCGGTTTGCTCATCGGCTGGATATTTATGAAGGCCCATAAATATTTACCCACTGACGCTAATTCCGATATTGTGCTAACGATCGTAGCGCCCTACATCATGTATCTCGCGGCCGAAAAAGCGCATACCTCAGGCGTGTTGGCAGTTGTAAGCGGCGGATTGATGCTGTCGCACAAACGTCATCTTTTTCTAAGCAGCGCATCCCGCCTGCGTGGCGTGAATGTTTGGGAAAGTTTCGTGTTCATCCTGAACGGGGTGGTATTTATGCTTATCGGGCTGGCGCTTCCGGAAATTACCGCCGGGCTCGGTAATGTAAGTATTACATCGGCCATCGGGTATGGTGTACTTATAACGGTTGTGTTGATTGTGGGAAGGATTTTATCGGCATTCGGTGCCGTGATCACCACCCTGGTCATGCGCAATTTCATCACCGTAGCGGATGGTGGCAGGAACCCCGGGTTCAAAGCGCCCTTTCTCCTGGGGTGGACAGGTATGCGAGGCGTGGTTTCTCTCGCAGCAGCTTTATCCATTCCTGTGCAACTTAATGATGGAACTGCTTTCCCGCAAAGGAACCTTATTCTTTTTATAACATTCGTTGTGATCCTCCTCACTTTACTCATACAAGGGCTGACACTCCCGTATTTGATCCGGAAAATAAAATTACCTGATTTTGATGAAAGTGTACCTGAAGAAGAAGCCGACAGCAGGATCAGGAAAGAACTGGCCCAACTCGCGTTGTCGCATTTAAAAACGAATTACAGCCTACAGCTAAGCAACCAGCCCATGCTACAGCAAATGGCCGCGAAGTGGGAATCTCACAGCAACATGACAGGCGACGTACAGATGGCAGACGAAGTTAAAGTAGTGTACACCGATATCCTCAAGCAACAACGGGAATGGTTGCTTAAAAAAAATGACGAAGATGAACATTTTGATGAAGATGTGATGCGAAAACATTTTCAGCACCTGGATCTTGAAGAAGAAAAGCTACGTTTTTTGTAAGGTACGCAGATCCAGCATGTTTTATGAGTTAGGAATTTTAAAGGGAATTGCGATCGCAATTCCCTTTAAAATTCCTAACTCATATTGATTATAGCGTTCTTAAAAACTCACCGGCCATTTTAATATATTCATCATTTTTTACTTCTGCCGCCAACGCGATGGTTTTTTCTGCATTTGTTTTAGCACCTGCCTTATCTCCGAGTTTTTTGTAAATGCGCGCCTTTAGCCAGAATACGTGAATGGCTTTGGCATTTGCAGGATCGTTGCCGGCTTTATCGATCCACTCTTTTGCTTTCGCAAGATCTTTGCCGTTATCAAAATAATAAGCCGCCGCGCTGTAATATGGTTTGTTGTCCTTTCCGAAAATATCATCAATCTGCTTCATCACTTTTTCATCGGTATTACCAATGATTTGTACGGAAACCAGGCTATTTTCCCATATCAACTGCAGATCGCAGGTATTGTTTGTAAAATTTGCAAAGCCGATCGTAAATGTTTCCACTTTATCAGAAAGCTTTGTTACGGCGGCTTTCACGCGCACCACATCGTTTTCCTGCTTGTATAAATTAGGTGCATTTACAGTCAGATCCTTTGTAAGAATGACGGTCCACTCTGCCGCATTCGGAACCGAAAGCAAGCCGTATTTTCCGGCTTTTACCAAGGTGCCGCCAATTGTTACATCGTCGGAAAATTGAATAGTGGTGGCCGAATTGGCACCGGTGCGCCAAACATCTCCATAAGGCACAAGGTCGGTCCCAAGCTTGCGGCCTTTCAGGCCAGGACGGCTGTAGCTTACTTCGATATTTCCTACGCCGAAATTTTGCCTGAATGTTTGTGTTGGCGACGGCTGCGGCGTAACAATATTCTGCGCCTGCGAAAAAAGAGCGGTCGCTGTTAAAAGTATCCCGAGAAAAAAATGCTTCATAAAATTTCGTTTTACGCAAAATACACGAAACTGATTGATATACGTTCCGCAATCAAGAAAGGGCTTTCCGCGAAGCGGAAAAGTGGAGGATTTTAAGAGGTTTGAAAGGTTCAAGAAGTTTGAAACCGTCCAATAAATTAACTTTGCAGCATGTTGATCAGCCTTGTAAAGAAATATCCTGTCGCTTTCCTTATGCTTATTTCGGGGTGTATGTTGTTGCCGCATCTTGGTTTACTGCAAACCAATATCATGGAAGCACGCAACCTTATCACCGCGCGGGAAATGGTACAAAACCATGAATGGATATTCACTACCATCAATGGAAATCCGCGTTATGAAAAACCGCCATTGCCAACATGGCTCACAGCTGCTGCCGGAAGCATCTTCGGATTCAATGACCTTTTCTGGTTAAGATTGCCCGCAGCTCTTGTAACGCTGATGCTTGTGTACTTTTTTTATTTATTGCTTAAAAGCAGCGGATTTAGTCTTCGCCAAAGGTTCAATTCATGGCTGGTATTGACCACATCCTTTTACATCTTCTTTTCCGGCCGCGATAATCAATGGGATATTTATACCCACGCCTTTATGATGGGCGGCATTTATTATTTTTTTCTCCTGATGCAACATCCGCAGAAAACATTGCGTTATCTTTTACCGGCTGGATTATTTTTCGGACTTTCTTTCCTCTGCAAGGGCCCGGTGTCGCCCTATGCACTGTTTCTGCCATTCGTAATCGCTTACTTTATTGTTTATAAAAATTCTTTAACGCCCGGCGTTATCAAGGTTTTAGGCATCCTTATTATCGGGTTGGCAATCGGATTGTCATGGCCGCTCTATGTAAGATTTTTCGATGCTGCAAACTTTCAGTCAGCAACCGCAAAGGAAGCCGGCCGATGGGGAAGCTACAACATCCGCCCTTTTTGGTACTACTGGAGTTTTTTTACACAAAGCGGAGTGTGGACAATCGCTGCATTCGCAGCACTGCTTTATCCATTTATGAACAAAAGAGTTTCGGACAAAAAACTATACCTTCTTTCCTTTTTATGGACGATATTTTCTGTATTGCTTCTCTCGTTCATTCCCGAAAAAAAAGCGCGCTACTTATTGCCCGTACTCATTCCCCTTGCAATGAACACAGGATTTTATATCGAATACCTCATCCGTAATTTAAAGAATATCCGAAGCCGGCTGGAAAATATCTTCATCAACATTTCTTTCGGATTGCCAGGTGTTATTGCCGTTGCAGCACCGGTAGCAATAGCTCTGTTATTAAAAGAAAGGGCCGCGGATTACATTTTCTGGATCACTGGTTTAAGCCTGGCTTGCTTTTGCTGTGCATGGTTCATACTGCGCGGATTGATCAAAAGAAATTTCAGCAAAGTGTTCTATGCTATAGTAGCGATGATGTGCGCCCTCGTGATCTTTGTATTTCCAATCACTAAAGCCTATTATTCGAATCCCCGATATTATGCCGCAACAAATCTTCATAAAATTGAACAGGAAGAAAATATACATTCGTTTGAAGTAAACGGTTTTACGCCCGAAATTATCTGGGATTATAAGGGAACCATCCCGGAATTGATGATCGATGGCCAACCCAAAAATATTACGGATACTACTTTCGGACTTTTAGTTAGTAGCGAAGATGAAGACAGCTGCCGGATCAAAATGCGTGGTTACTCCTTCAAAAAGCTGGCGACCGTAGACCTTAATAATGTTGCGCCTGGCAATAAACAATACAATGCACGCCTGACAAGAAGTTACTTTTTAGTGAAGAAAGCAGATACTTCAATACATGTGCCTTTATAGTATATTTTTAAAATCCGCCATATGGAGGTTGCCGGTGTGAGGTTGTTTTCTGATCCGTCTTCAACATGCTTAGCCCGGCAGCCTTCTGCCCTATTGAGTTTGCGAAAATAAGCACAGAAACCTGTTTTCATTCAGCGTTATTTTTAACGGCACAAGAGATTAATCTTAATATTCTTTCCATTTCTTCAAAAGCACTAATTTTAGAGAATCTTCAAATTTCTAAAATGGTTTCAAATTTCTACGCCGAAAATCTTACCCGCCTGCAAGCAGAACAAAAAAAATTGCTGCGCAAAAAATCTGCATTGGGCGTTCTTCGTTTCGGCAGCATCGCTGCGCTGGTTGCGGTGTTTTATTTTCTATGGTCAATCGGATGGATATATGTAACAGCCGGCGCCGTATTACTGCTCTTTGTGTTTGTGCAATTGCTTTATAAGGATCTTTCAAACAAAGCAGCCATAGAACATTTATCAAATCTTATCTTGGTGAATGAAGATGAAATAAAAGCGCTGAGCGGAAATTATTATCATTTCAAAGATGGAAACGAATTACAACCAAAAGAGCATTCGTACGCAAATGATATGGATATACTTGGTCATGCATCTTTGTTTCAGCTGCTTAACAGAACCACTTCTGAAATGGGCGCAAAACAATTGGCCGATTGGTTATTGCACCCTTCAAATACCGATACCATCGTCAATCGTCAAAAAGCAGTAAAGGAGCTTTCGGAAAAAATTCACTGGCGGCAAAAATTGCAGGCTTATGGTAAAGAAAGCAGCATCAGGTTGCAAACGTTGTTTCGGCTGCAGCGATGGATGCAGGAACCAACCGCTTTCATTCAATTCAAAGCATGGAAATGGCTTCGCTATCTTTTGCCGGGAATCATGCTGGGAATAAGTGCGGCCGCGTGGTTCGATCTGGTGGGTATGAATGTTTTTTACGGTACATTGTTTTTGTTTGCGGTGATCGCGTTTCAGATAAATAAATTTGTGGCACCTATACATGAGCAGTTGTCGAAAATGGTAGATGAACTCGATGCTATGTCTCAAAGCATTGAAACGATCGAGCGGGAAAGTTTCACGTCGGAATTGCTGATGGGATTACAAAGAAATTTCAGATCAGAAAATGGGAACGCTTCGGAAAAATTGCGGTATTTAAAAAAGATGCTGGACCGGTTGGATCTGCGTTACAACATCGTATTGTCTGCGCCGCTCAATTTATGGCTGCTCTGGAACCTGCAGCAGGTGCTGGATCTGGAGAAATGGAAAAGAGATCATACGGATACAATCAGTAACTGGTTCACCACACTGGGCGAATATGAAGCTTTGTGCAGCTTTGCAGCCTTACATTTCGATCAACCGGAATGGGTATTTCCGGTGATCACCGAAAACCATTTTTCCATTGAAGCAACAGCACTCGGGCATCCGTTGATCAACCCAAATAAACGCGTTAATAACTTTATCAATATTCACCGGCGTGGCGAGATCATGATTGTTACCGGAAGTAATATGGCGGGCAAAAGCACATACCTGCGCAGCGTTGGAATCAACGTTATCCTGGCAATGGCCGGCGCACCTGTGTGTGCAAAATATTTTTCTGTATCGCCTGTACACGTGATCAGCAGTATGCGCATCGCCGATAACCTGGAAGAAAGCACTTCTACTTTTTACGCCGAATTAAAAAAGCTCAAAGCTGTTATCGATAAAGTAAATGCAGGTGAAAAAGTGTTTGTGTTGCTCGACGAAATTTTACGCGGCACCAATTCCCTCGATCGTCATACCGGTTCTGTTGCCTTGGTAAAACAACTCATCCGCCAAAAGGCTGCAGCCATCATCGCTACGCATGATATTGCCTTAGCGGAACTCCGGAAAGAATTTCCTGATGAGATACTTAATTATCATTTTGATGTACAGGTTTCCAATGAAGAATTGTATTTCGATTACAAACTGAAGCCAGGCATTTGCGCAAGCATGAATGCATCGATATTGATGAAAAAGATTGGGATCGAGTTATAGGTATCGGATTCAAGTCATTGGCTATAAAAAAGCATATAACATTAAAGCTGACACTTTACGGATTTTTCCCCTTCAGCATTGGCACGAAAGAAAAATTATGAAATGTTTCTTCGTTGAAAGTACCGTCCGCATTTTTTGTGAGCCGAAGCATCCGCTGATGTTCGCCGTTTTCATCATCTACAGGAATGACCATCTTGCCGCCGGTTTTTAATTGCGCAATCAATTTTGGCGGAACAAACGGCGCAGCCGCCGTGATGATTACTTTATCGAATGGCGCAAACGTAGGAAGGCCCTCAAATCCGTCACCATAAAAAAATTTAAGATTATGGTAAACAGATTTAAAAATATACTGCCTTGTTTTATCAAAAAGATTTTTTTGCCTTTCAATGGTAAATACTTTCGCGCCCATTTCGACGAGTACAGTTGCCTGGTAAATACTCCCGGTACCGATCTCCAGGATTTTTTCATGCGGCTTCACCTGCAATAGCTGGGTTTGGTATGCAACTGTATAAGGCTGAGAAATCGTTTGTCCATCGGAGATCGGGAACGCACGGTCCTCGTAGGCAATATTGTCCAGCGCAGTATCAAGAAAGTAATGGCGCGGGATATTGTTCATAGCTGCAAGCACAGTTTCATCGGTTATTCCCTTGCCCCGAAGCACATCCATTAATTTTTTTCTCAGCCCCTTGTGCCGGTATGTATCCTCAAATTTTCTCATAGCAACCGCAATATAATTTATAATTAATAATTGATAACTGATAATGAATAACCTTCATTTAACTGCCCGCGATAATATTCCAGGCTCTTTTAAATTCAAAAGAGGATACATATCATATCCTCTTTTTAAGAAAAAAATTATTAACTATCAACTATCAATTACACCCCTAACTCCTTCTCGATCCGCTTGATCTTTTCATCAAGGGCCTTTTCCGTCACATCAAAATATTCTGCGCCCGCCAATGTTGTATTTACGCTGAAATAATATTTGATCTTCGGTTCCGTACCGCTTGGACGTGCAGAGATTACACTTCCATCGTGCAAAATATATTGCAGCACATTGCTCTTCGGAAGATCGATCGTCCATTCGGTTCCGTCGATCAGGTTTTTTCCCTTTTGCGTTTCATAATCCAGGAACTTTTCTACTTCGATGCCGTCAAATTTTCGTGGCGGGTTGTTCCTGTCTTCTTCCATCATCTTCGCAATTTCCGCGGCTCCGTTCATACCTTTTTTCGTGATGCTGATGAGGTTCTCTTTGTAAAAACCATACTGCACGTAAAGATCCACGAGTTTATCAAAAAGCGTACGACCCTTATTTTTTTCATACGCAGCCATTTCACAGATCAGCGCAACTGCACTTACAGAATCTTTGTCGCGCACTTTATCACCGATCATCAAACCAAAACTTTCTTCGCCGCCGACAATATAATTTTCTTTGCCTTCTTTTTCTTTGATCAGCGAAGCGATCCATTTGAAACCGGTCAATACGTTGTAACACGCCACACCATTGGCTTCCGCAATCTTATCGATCATGTTGGTGGTAACAATCGTTTTCACCACCATATCATTCGGCTGCGCAATGCCTTTGGCTTTGCGGGCCTCGATCATATAATTAAATGCCAGCAAAGCAGTCTGGTTGCCGTTCAACAGGATCCATTCGCCTTTGTTATTTTTTACACCAACGCCTACCCTGTCGGCATCCGGGTCTGTTCCTAACAAAATATCCGCATCCAGTTGTTCTGCCTGTTTGAGACCAATACTCATCGTTTCCTTTTCTTCCGGATTCGGGTAGATCACCGTTGGAAAGTTGCCATCCGGCTCCGCCTGTTCCTTCACGATATGGACATTGGTAAACCCGAATTTTTGCAATGCGCCCGGCACCAGCATAATGCCCGATCCATGGATCGGCGTATAAACGATCTTCAGATCGTGCTGGCTCTTAATCACATCGGGATACACGCTCAGTTCTTTCACCATTTCCAGGTACGCTTCATCCACTTCCTTACCAATAATCGTGATGTTACTTTCTCCACCACTCCATTTCACATCATCTGGTGAAGTGATCTTTTCTACTTCCACTATCACGTTCGTATCGTGCGGAGATACCATCTGCGCACCGTCATCCCAATATGCTTTGTAGCCATTGTACTCTTTTGGATTATGACTCGCCGTACACACCACGCCACCTTTGCAACCGAAGTAACGGATAGCGAAACTCAGTTCCGGCGTGGGTCGCAGGCTTTCAAACAAATAAACTTTTATACCATTTGCCGCAAAAACGTTGGCAGTGATCTCTGCGAAATCGCGGCTGTTATTTCTGCAATCGTGTGCGATCGCAACGCTGATCTCACCGGTAAAACATTGCTTCAGATAATTAGCGTAGCCTTGTGTGGCCATGCCTACGGTATATTTATTCATCCGGTTGGTGCCAATGCCCATGATGCCACGAAGTCCACCCGTACCAAATTCGAGGTTTTTGTAAAATGCATCGGCGAGCTCATCGGGATTTTCCTTCTCCATTTTGCGGATCGCTTCTTTAGAAGCTTCATCATAGTTGCCCTCCAGCCATTTGTCTATTTTGTCTTGAATATTCTTATCCATATGGTGCTGTTTTAAAGTCTTCAAAAGTATAATATTAGTATGTTATTCAGAGCATTAAAGTTATTTTTGTTTTTTATGAACCAAGCTGACCTTTTTGGCACTCTATCATCTTTATTTGCTGCGGCAAATAAAAGCGCTATATTCAGCCGCCTTTCCGCATTGATCCTTCTTTTGATGTGTGCAAACCTTACCGTACCTGCGCAAACAAATGTTCCACTTATTGTACCAGAAAAAAAAGACAGTCTCCTCAGTAACATAACCGATGCGCCCTCGAACACCGTTATAAATAATGTCGGTTTTACCGGGCCGATAAGGTGCTTATTTTTAGAGCCCGGTAATTATTATTATGTGCCGCGTGCAAAAATAAAAAGTCGGGTCAAAACCATCGCTATCGTAAACATCGCCGGCTACAGTGCAGCAATGGTGGGGCTTTACGCAGCATGGTACAAAGATTATCCGCAGGGGAAATTTCATTTTTTTAATGATAATGCCGAATGGAAAGGCATCGATAAATTAGGTCATACTTACAGCGCCTATGCCGAAAGTAAGGCCAGCATGGAACTCTGGCGCTGGACAGGTATTGATCGCAAAAAAAGAATTCTTATCGGCGGCTTCAGTGGCGCTATCTATCAGACAACGATCGAAATACTGGATGGATTCAGTAAAGAATGGGGCTGGAGCTGGGGCGACTTTGGTGCAAATATTATCGGCAGTTCGATGCTCGTCGCCCAAGAATTTGCCTGGAACGAACAGCGCATCCAGTATAAATGGTCATTTCACCGCAAAACTTACAAAGATCCGCGGCTCAACGCCCGCAGCGATGATATTTTCGGCAAAAGCGATCCTGAACGGTTTTTAAAAGATTACAACGGGCAAACTTATTGGCTAAGCACAACGCTTAAGCCGTTCTTTCCGGGTTCACGTATTCCCGCATGGCTCCAGGTTTCGGTCGGAACGGGCATTGAAGGCGTCTTCGGTGCCAGGAGCAATATCGCAAAAGATGAAAATGGAAACGTCACTTTCGATGCATCCGGTGTTCCGCGTCGCAGGCAATGGTACCTTGCGCCGGATGTTGATCTCACAAAAATCAAGACAAAAAAGATAGGGATAAAACTGGCGCTTACTTTACTCAACATCATTAAGTTTCCTACGCCATCCTTGGAATACAGCCGTGGAAAAATGAGTTTCAACTGGTTTCACTTTTAATCAAAGATTTTAAAAGATTTTGCGGATTACACAGATCGCGTTCAAAAACCAGCCTGTTGCTAAATAAAATCAAGAAGAAACCAACTCGAATGATTCTCCTTCTGTGAAATCAAAAAATCAATAAAAATCTGTGTTTATTTTATTTACCGATTTGGTTGATCGAGTATGCAGGTGTGGTAATAAAAATATCGGTGCGGATATTCCGGATGTCTTCTTCAGTGATCACATCGTTTACATCGGAGAGGTGCTTGCGGATTTTTTCTTTAGTGGAAGTATCAACTAAAATTTGCGAGACAGTTTCAGCAGCGTTCATGATGATTTTTTTCAGTTTCTGGCTCATATCCGAAAATTTTATAAAATAAATGTAAGCCTTAATTCAGAAGCGTTATTTACATTTTCTGCACAAGTGCCACGCAAAATTATCTATAATAATTTATTGATTTACAATCATTTCAAGGCTTAACAATTCGGTAATATTGGGAAAAACTCTCATTATGGTTTTTAATATTTTAGCTTAAATTAGTTTCAAATCTTTTTTAATTAGGATTTCTTCAATTAAAAAAGAAAACCGTTGTGGCTTCCTCTTTGCAAATTATTGAATTGGTAATTCTTACTTCTTAATTTTTGATTGTTTCGGATACACGATCTTCATCTCCTCCACCAACCTTGTTGCGCCCGCAAACTTATCGACGATAAAAAGCACATAGCGTATGTCTACCATGATATTCCTGCATATACTTGCATCATAGTTGATATCACTCATCGTTCCTTCCCATACTCGATCGAAATTTAAACCGATAAGATTGCCATAACCGTCCAACACCGGGCTGCCTGAATTTCCACCTGTTGTATGATTGGTGGCGATGAAGCAAACAGGCATTACGCCATTTTTCCCGTACCGTCCGTAGTCTTTATTTTTATATAATGTCCGTAATTTTTCCGGAACATCAAATTCATAATCACCGGGCTTGTATTTTTCCATCAGTCCCTCCATATCGGTAAAGTATTCATATTTCACCGCATCGCGCGCGGTATAGCCCTGTACTTTTCCGAAGGTTACGCGCAAAGTGCCGTTGGCATCGGGGTAGAATTTTTTATCTTTCATCACTTCCATCTGCGCCTGCATGTAAGTACGTTGTAATTTGTTGATACTATCTTGTAGTTTATTTAGCGAAACCTGAACACTTTTCTGGTACGTCGATTGCATGTCACGAAAAACTTTCAGCGCATCAAATGCGTTAATTGATACGACTGCTTCTGCGGGCGGCTTTGAGAAGATTTCATCCAGTGACGCTTTTGTAAAGAGCCCGGATTGGCTATACAATTTACCGGCAAGGGATGAGTAACTATCATCCGAAGCATCCAGCCATTGCAGCAATACAGGCGACACATATTCTTTCTGCTGGTCCTTCACATACATTTCAGCCATCACTTCAAAAACAGATTTGTCTACCGCCGGGCTAAATTCTTCCAGCAATGATGAGATGGCGGGCTGCGAAATTTTCAGCCTCTCATTAAAGCCTTTTTCACCATTTTTCTCAAATGCAGTTGTGAGTGCATTCAATTGCATCGCGATCGTGTTTAATTCAATTTTTGCAGTAATTTCTGTGTAATAGTCACGCGCCAATGCGTACAGGCTGATGGCTGTATAGGCTGCGTCAAGATCATTCACCAGATTTCCATATTTTTCTTTCCATGCGGCATTTGCCAAAACACGCTTTTGAAATTCGGCCTCATACAATTTTTTCTTCGCAACACCATCCGTTCTTGTTAATCCCAATACTTCGCCCTGCCATTTTTTATACGCATTCTCGATCGACGCATATTTTGCAGCATATTGTATTTTAATCGTTTCGTCTTTGCGCATATAATGATCGATCACGTTGAGTGCCTTGTCGCGGATGGCAATCTTCGCAGGATCATTTATCGTGCGGATCTGCTCTACTGCCGCACTGTAGAGATATTCAGTCGTTTTTCCCGGAAATCCGAATACCATCGTAAAATCATTTTCGGCAACACCATCCAGGGAAACCGACAAAGATTTTTTTGGTGTATAGGGAACATTGTCAGCAGCGTATTCTGCTGGTTTGTTATCTTTTGAGGCATAGATCCGGAACATGCTAAAATCGCCTGTGTGTCGTGGCCACACCCAGTTATCGGTATCTTTGCCAAAATTGCCAATGGCGGCTGGTGGTGCGCCAACTAAGCGCACATCGCGAAAAGTTTCGGTGATGAACAAATAATATTGGTTGCCTTCAAAAAATCCGCGAACAAAAGCATCTTGCGCACTTTCCTTTTTTGCATTCTTTTTTATTTCGTTCATGTTCTGATCGATCAGGCGCTGCCTGTCTGCTTCTGGCATTTGTGCCGAAACGCCATTCAATGCTGCCTTTGATACATCATCAATGCGCACTATAAAAGTGACGAACAATCCTTTATTGATTAACTCGGAAGCGTAATCTTTCGCCCAAAACCCATCGCGTATATAATTATTTTCAAGCGATGAATGATTTTGTACCGCATCAAAACCGCAATGATGATTGGTAAGCAGCAGCCCTTTTGAAGAAATGATTTCACCGGTACAGAAGCCGCCAAAACTTACCACTGCGTCTTTCAGACTTCCCCTGTTGATGCTGTAAATATCTTCGGCCCTGATCTTCATGCCAAGACTTTTCATACGCGGCTCGTTCAATTTACCTAGCAACTGGGGCAGCCACATGCCTTCATCAGCGCGGGAAAGGAATGGGATGATGATCAGTAATAGAAGCAGAACATGTTTTGTATATTTCATATGTCAGGTGAATAAGTGAATAAACGCAAAACCTCATAAACCATCTGAAATCCTATCCAAGCCTCGCCCCTTGCACCTCTCCATCAACCACATCCACTACAATATTCTCCTGCAGTGTTGTTGAAACGGAAAGCCCCACATAATTTACCGCCACCGGAAATTGCTTGTGGGTTCTTTCTACGAGGGCGAGCGTTTGAATTTGCCTGGGATATTGCAGCAGCAATGGTTTAAGCGCGTATAACATGGTGCGGCCACTGTTGGCAACATCGTCTACCAACAGGATAGTTTTGTTATTGAAATCCACTGCTTCGCTGAGTTTTATTTCGGCTGGGTTTTTCTTGTCTATCTCTAATGATAATACGCGGATAAAGCCGGTATAAACCTCCGGCAAATATTCTTCAATTTTTTTTGCGATAAAAATCCCGTTTTCCCTGATGCCAATGAGGATCAGTTCCTTCGTTTCATAATTGCGTTCGGCCACTTCCAGCGCCATGCGACGAAGTTTTTTATCGGCAGTATGTTTATCTAAGATCATCCGTTTTTATTTTTTATATATCCTGTAAAGTTTGTAAAACCTAGCAGGTTTACCCCAAAAATATCCAATATACCATTGTAAAAGCTAAATTTTCTATCTAGCCAACACAAACTTCGATTATGCAGTATTTACCGCAGGTAATTTTTCTTTTGCTCGTTATAGGTTCCGGTTTATTATTTGCAAAAAATATCATGCAGATCCGGCGAAATATTTTGCTGGGTAAAGATGAAGACCTGACCGACAACAAGTCTTTGCGCTGGAAGAACATGGCCCTGCTGGCGCTCGGCCAAAAGAAAATGTTCCGCAATCCCCTCGTTGCCGTACTGCACTTATTTGTATACGTAGGTTTTGTGATCATCAACATTGAAGTGCTGGAGATTATTCTAGATGGAATTCTTGGAACCCACCGGTTATTTCTTCATTCGCTTGGCAGCTTTTATACTTTTCTCATCAACTCATTCGAAATACTGGCGGCGGCTGTATTGATCTCGTGCGCGATCTTTTTGATCCGCAGGAACGTCATCAGGCTGAGACGTTTTATAAGCAGGGATCTTAATGGCTGGCCGCGCAGCGACGCCAACTATATCCTCATTACGGAGATCGTACTGATGAGTCTTTTCATCACTATGAACGCAGCGGATCGCGCTTTGCAACTGCAGGGTTCGGAGCATTATCATGCCACCGGAAGGTTTATCGTTTCCGGTGGAATTTCTTCTTTATTTGCAAATATATCTGTGTCCACACTGATCATCATCGAAAGGAGTTGCTGGTGGCTGCACATCATTGGCATTCTCGCGTTTTTGAATTACTTACCTTACAGCAAGCATCTTCATATCATGCTGGCTTTTCCAAATGCCTATTTTGCCCGCCTCCGGCCCTTGGGAGAAATGAAGAATATGGAAAATGTGCAAAACGAAGTGAAGTACATGATGCAGCCGGAACTTGCGCCAACAGGCGATGCTCAACCGATGAAGTTTGGTGCCAAAGACATCATGGATCTTAGCTGGAAAAATTTACTGGACGCATACAGCTGCACCGAATGCGGACGTTGTTCCGCTGCCTGCCCGGCCAACCTAACCGGTAAATTATTAAGTCCGCGAAAAATCATGATGAATACCCGCGACCGCGCGACGGAAGTTGGAGAAAATATTAAAAAGAATAAAGAATTTGTTGCTGATGGCAAAACATTAGTAAACGATTATATCACTGTAGAAGAACTTCGCGCATGCACCAGTTGCAATGCCTGCGTACAGGAATGTCCTGTAAGCATCAACCCATTGGAGATCATATTGGAACTTCGTCGGAGCCTCATCATGGAAGACAGTAATGCGCCACAGGAATGGAACGGCATGTTCAGCAACATCGAAAATAATTTCGCGCCGTGGAAATTAAGCCCCGATGACAGGGATAAATGGGCGATCGAGATGGAAAGCTGACGGACGTTTTTCTGCGAAAAAATGCAACGATAGCAGAATGATTTCAAATAAAGTCCAGATTGCGTAGCCGCGCTTCTGCCGCAATAGAGCTCAATTAAACTTCTTTGCACGCAATTCTGCTATCGTTTGCGGTTCACATGCATTACTTAAAGGTGTAATAGTAATCAGATATTTTCCAAACAGCGGACTATGGTCCACGATCATCAGAGCAGCATGTTGCAGGTACGTAAAATGATCCGCAGAAAAGGGTATGGTTTCCGGAATATGATGTCTCGCAATATCCGGGTGCAACAAATAAACGACGGAGAGGCCAGTCATTTTTAAAGTGATAATATGCACTTCCGAATTCATTTTTTTGTAAACTCCTTTAGCTCGAAATTCAATGGATGCGTCAAAACAAACGGCATCGTCCTGCGCTGCTTCGAGGTTGAAATCATTGATAAAATCACTTAAAAGACTTTCGCGTGTTTTCATACACTAACATTTTATTACCGGCTTATAATCCTGGCCGGACATATAGCAAACAAAAAACAATGCCAATTTAATTTCAGATCACCAGGGTCTTTGATCCTCCCTTGGAAAATAACATTAAGTTAATGTAAGTTAGAGGTATGGTAGACAAACCTGTTTGATCTTATTACTGGGACCGATCTTCGCTCATCTACACCTGCTCTGGGTGGTGCTGCCCTTCGATATTGTGCAGTTTCTCTTCAATGCCTTTGTGGCGAAGGATCTTAATAAGCTGAATGATTGCAGTAAGGGCAAAAATTCCTCCGATTACCCAATTTAAATATTGCTGACTGTTGGCTATCTTCTGTACGAGCCATTTTCCCCCAAAAATAAATACACAATTGCCCAGTAAAGTTCCAATACCGATTCCTACGATATAAGAATTATACTGGCTGTTTTTCGGTTCCAATATCTTCTTCGTAAAAAGCACCGTACTCCATCCGAACCAGAAAGGAATCTGTACAGGATTGATGGCGCACATCAACATTCCCAATAAAAAGCGATGCATATTGTTATTCAGCATCACATTCTTCGCCTCTCCACTGTGTTTTGTGGCCGCAATGAAACTGCCAACGGCCAACGCAAGAATGATAGCAAGCGTTATCCACTCCATAATACGCATCAGCTTTTCCTGCTTTCGGACCCAGTCGATGCCCACAAGCGAAATACGGACATAGATCATTTCCACCAGTAAAGATCCGAACGAAAAATAAATGGCATCCTTGATACTCTCCTGGATACCAATCTGCATGGCCGCAATATTGAGCGTTCCCAACGGCAGGGAGCCAAGAAAACTGATAACAAGTCCCCAGCAGAAGATGCGAAGTAATTTGGGCATGCTGCAAATATAAGTGAATGGGTGAATGAGTCAATGGGTGAATCAATGGTCAATAGCGACATCTTCAAAAAGATCTTATTTTTTTGGCGGCAACTTTGAAAATTTCTGGAAATAAAAAAGCCACAGAAAATCTGTGACTTAATTTATGAAGTTTCTTTGGTGGCGGGTCCTTCGTCGTCGTCCGTCGTCCGTCGTCGGTGAACAGTTTACTTCGCGTACACTTTCAGTTCCACTTTCACATCATCACTCATTGTAGCACTGCTTTTACCAAGTCCGTAATCCAGCCTGTTCAACTCAAAACCACCATTAAAAATATAACCCGTTCCATCAGACGCCGCTGTGAACGGAAATGTAATTGCCTTTGTAACATCTTTAATAGTAAGGTTGCCGTGAAACACGTAAGAGCCAAGAGTTCCTGTTGGTTCGATCTTAGTGCTGGCGATCCTTATCACCGGGTATTTTGCGGCGTCGAAGAAGTCTGCATTTTTCAAGTGCCCGTCTCTCTTATCATTGTCGGTGTCGATCGTACTCACATCTACCGTCACATCAACTGAAGAAGAGGCAGGTTTTGCGGCGTCGATTTTGATCGTGCCTTTAAGGTTGCTGAGATCGCCGCCGGTATTGATCGCCATGTTCTTGATCACGAAATGTATCTTGCTCCCTTCATTCTGTGGTGTCAGTGTTTTTTGAGCATACAGGCTTGCAAAAGAGAAAAGTAATATAGCTAAGAACAATGTATTTTTCATATCTCCGATTTTAGTGCTGCAAGTTAAACGGTTTTTTTATAACGATATCCTAAAAATTGGCAGAGGTGTGTGCCGTTATATCAATCGAAAAACGAAGCGAAGTGGTCACCTGATTGTAGCCTGACTGTTAACAACCAGCAACAGAACGGCTTCTATAATAACCGAGCTTATAATAATCAGCCATTTGCATGTTGTTCTATTAAAATAAACAAGGTGAAAAAATCGAATTCTTCCCTTACAAACGCGGTTAGGCAGAACTCGCCGAAGACAGCAGGAATATGCAATCATTTATTTTATATTAACTTAACTACCAGTTACCCTATCTTCTCATCCGCTGCCTTCATTACATCGAATAATTTCATCGTTTGCCGGCGAAACTTTATACCGCGTATAAATGCCCATGGCTTCACGCCTTGCGACGCTTTGTATTTGCTGATGGTATAAAGTGCCTTCCAGTGTTTTAGGATTTCTTTGTGCGCATTGCGCAAGGTGTAACCGGTGTCGTAAAAATGATTGGGTTCTGCACCACAGCCATTGTATTCGAGTATCGTAAAATTTTTGCCTTGTTTCAGTTCAGCAATGCTGTTGCACATAATGTCATAACGGCCATAAAAAAAATCATTGATGCTGATGCTGATGTCGTCAAAAATTTTCAACAGATCGGTATCGATCTCATTTTTAAGATCAACGAAATGTGCGCCACGGTTGTGATTGGCTGCATAGCTTAAAATATATTTTTCGCCTGCGGCAATAATATTGTCCCAGTTTTCTTTGTGTTTGCTATGCAATTCCCCTATCCGCAATTTTGCTTTTTCATGATGCGAAACTAATTCATGCAATGTATGCTTTCCGTCGCCCACAACATGCAACGGTATCTTGTGCAAAAATCCGGTGATCACACCCGTTTTTTCTTTTGGATGGCGAATATGAAAAACGCTTACTTCAATGGGATAATGCACCATTGCCTGCACGATATATTCTACCGGAACGTTAGAATGATAATGCAACAATTCTTCTTCTGTATCGATCTTGCGAAATAAGATTCCCTGGCCGCCAACTTCCGGTTTCACGATAAAAGAATAGTGAATATTATTTTCCGCCAGCCATTTACGGATGGATTCGATGCTATCCGTAGGTAACACATTAAAAGTAGTGGGATATAAATTTTTTGGCAACAGGTCGTACATCTCGCGTTTGGGCTCACCTTCCATTCCACCAAAGGTCAATTTCGGATTACTTGGAGTGAAAAACCAGACGGCGCCCGATTTGATCATATACCAAAACCATGTTGGCACAAGCGGCGCATAAATAAGTTTGAAGGGCCAGGCTTCCCAATTTTTTATTTTTTGTATAATACTTTTCAAATCAATCGTTAATTTGTAAAAATAGATAAAATGTTGCTTACTTTGTTGAAATAAACATTACACACATGCATGTACCAACAATGGCGGAGATGATGGCGAGTGGCGAGAACCCGGAGATTTTATTTTGGGTTGGATGTGCGGGAAGCTTTGATCAGCGGGCGCAGCGCATTACAAAAGCGTTCGTGACGATACTCGGTAAGGTGGGCATCAAATACGCTATTTTAGGCAAGGAAGAAATGTGCACCGGCGATCCGGCGCGCAGAGCCGGAAACGAATTCATGTTCCAGATGATGGCTTACCAGAATATACAGATATTAAATGGTTATGGCATTAAAAAGATTGTAACAGCTTGCCCCCATTGCTTTAATATTTTAGGAAATGAATATCCGGAATTGGGCGGAACTTATGAAGTGATCCATCACGCTACGTTTCTCCAGCAGTTGATCGACCAGGGAAAGATCAGCCTGAAAGAAGGCGGCTCTTACAAAGGGAAAAAGATCACTTATCACGACAGCTGTTATCTCGGCCGTGCCAATAATATTTACGAAGCGCCCCGCAAAGTGCTGGAAGCTTTGGACGGCGAACTGGTGGAAATGAAACGTTGCCGGAGCAACGGACTTTGTTGCGGCGCCGGCGGCGCGCAAATGTTCAAAGAAGAAGAAAAAGGAACCGTTCGTATCAATATAGAACGCAGCAATGAAGCGCTGGAAACCGGTGCTGCCATCATCGCGTCGGCCTGCCCGTTCTGCAACACGATGCTTACCGACGGCGTCAAAAATAAAGAAAAGGAAGATGAGGTGGCCGTGATGGACATAGCGGAACTGGTCGCTCAATCTATGATGTAAAATCTATGATCTTTTTCAAATTATTTAAGTATTTAATAGATCGATTTCTCTAAAAATTTCAAGAAGATCATAGATCATACATCATAGATCATACATCTGTGCTATTTTTGCGTTATGAATTTCAACATCGCAGATCATCTCCCGGAAGATTTTCACCACAGCAGCCGGGTCTGGATCTATCAATCCGACCGGTTATTTTTTATGAGCGAAGCACTCGAAATGGAAGCTGTTTTTAAAGATTTTGTCGCGGGATGGAACAGTCACGGTACGCCTGTGAAAGGCTACGCCAATCTTTTTTTCGGCAGATTTATCATTCTCATGGCCGACGAAACCGCCACCGGCGTAAGCGGATGCAGCACCGACAGCAGCGTGCGCATCATCAAACAAATAGAAGAAAAGTACCATGTAAATATGTTCAACCGGCAGTTGCTTTCTTTTTTCATCAAGGAAAAAGTGGAGCAGATTCCGCTGTCGCAACTGAATTACGCGATGGAAAACAATCTGATCAACGAAGACACGCTGTATTTCAATAACACGGTTCTTACCAAAAAGGAACTGCTGGAAAACTGGATCATTCCGTTAAAAGACAGTTGGTTGGGAAAGAGATTAGGTGTTGGGTATTAGATCTTAGATTATATAAAATCATCGATTTGAAAAAATCAGATCCTTTAAAAAACCAACCATTTTTGATAAAATTTACCATTGATCATTTCACATCCACTTTATGACATCCTGTCATAAAAACCAATTTTTCTGTATCTTCGCTCTCTTAAAATTACAGAATCTTCATGCAGGAACTTCTTTTAGATAAAACACACGACGAGTCGAGGCAGGGCGAAGCTTTTGCAGCAATACAAATAAACCCGGAAGTTTTGGGTAAACGCTTTTACATTGAAAGTTATGGTTGCGCCATGAATTTTGCCGACAGCGAAGTGGTGGCTTCCATTTTGCAGAAAGAAGGATTTGGCGCCACCACTAATGTGGATCTTGCCGACCTGATATTGATCAACACCTGTTCTATCCGGGAAAAAGCCGAGGACCGCGTGCGCAAGCGCCTGACGGAATTCAGGCAACTGAAGCGCAGCAATCCCGGCCTCGTGGTGGGCGTACTCGGCTGCATGGCCGAACGTTTGAAGGCAAGTTTCATAGAAGAAGAAAAATTAGTAGACATCGTGGTTGGCCCGGATGCCTACCGCACGTTGCCATCACTCATTGAGGAAGCAAACGGCGGGCAAAAAGGAGTGAATGTGTTATTGAGCCGCGAAGAAACCTACGCCGATATTGCGCCGATCCGCCTCAACAGCAATGGCGTAACGGCTTTCGTGAGCATCATGCGTGGTTGTAATAATATGTGTTCGTTCTGCGTAGTTCCTTTCACACGTGGCCGCGAACGCAGTCGCGATGCAGGAAGCATTGTCCGCGAATGCGAAACATTGTTCAACGATGGTTATCGCGAAGTGACTTTGCTTGGGCAAAACGTAGACAGTTATCATTGGATCGATAAGCAAAAGGATGAAACGGTCACATTTGCGCGGCTGATGCAGTTGGTAGCAGAAATTTCGCCTTTGTTGCGTATCCGTTTTTCCACTTCGCATCCGAAAGATATCACCGATGATGTGTTGCACGTCATGGCAAAATATGAAAACATCTGCAATTACATTCATCTGCCGGTGCAAAGCGGCAGCACACGCGTATTGCAGATGATGAACCGGACTTACAGCCGCGAATGGTATCTCGCAAAGGTGGATCGCATCCGCGAAATATTGCCGGACTGTGGTATTTCTACCGATATGATCGCTGGCTTTTGCAGCGAAACAGAAGAAGAGCACCAGGAATCACTGAGCCTGATGGAATATTGCAAATACGATCTTGCATATTTGTATTTTTATTCCGAACGGCCCGGAACCCTTGCTGCGCGCAGATTTAAGGATGATGTACCGCTGGATGTAAAGAAACGCCGCCTGCAGGAACTGGTGGATCTTTATCGCGGTCATTCGCTCATCAGCATGCAAAAAGATGTGGGAAAAACATTTAAGGTGTTGGTGGAAGGCAATTATAAAAAAGATGAAAACGAATTATATGGCCGGGCAGATAATAATAAGGTGGTGGTTTTTCCGAAGGAGAATTTTAAGAAGGGGGATTATGTCACAGTCAAAATAACAAGTTGCACGGCAGGCACATTGCTGGGCAAATCGACCCCTTCCGTCCCCTAAAGGGGAAACTGACCTAAGCGAAGATTGACGATATTTATATAATTGAGGTAAATGAAAAGTGATGAGAGAAAGTATGTTCTACGGCGCATCGCCGATCATTTTTGAGCTGGCGAAAAAACTAAGAAATAATTGTACGCAAACAGAAATCATTCTTTGGGGTAGATTAAAAGAATATTTTCCGGAAGTAAAATTCAGAGGACAACATCCAATATCCTTATACATAGCAGACTTTTATTGTCATGCTTAAAAATTAATAATCGAGATCGACGGCAGTATACACGATTTGAAAGAAGTAGAAGAAAACGACAAAATAAGACAACAGCATTTAGAAAGTTTAGGATTAAAAGTTGTGAGATTTACAAACAGAGAAATCTTGCATACTCTTGAATCCATCTAAAAGATATAGAAAAGATCATTAAATAATTTTAAACAAGTTCCCCCTTCAGGGGGCGGAGGGGTGTTATGGATCAACAAGCAATAAAAAACAGGTTTGGCATTATTGGCAATACGCCGGCACTCAATTATGCCTTGAATGTGGCCATGCAGGTAGCCAATACTGATCTTAGCGTGCTTATCAACGGCGAAAGCGGTGTTGGTAAGGAAGTTTTTTCTCAGATCATCCATTCGTTGTCTGCGCGGAAACACAATCCGTTCATCGCGGTAAACTGTGGTGCTATCCCGGAAGGCACGATTGATTCGGAATTATTCGGCCACGAAAAAGGTTCTTTCACAGGAGCAGTCGACAGCCGCAAAGGATATTTTGAAACAGTGAATGGTGGTACCATTTTCTTAGATGAGATAGGCGAGTTGCCGCTAGGTACGCAAGCGCGTTTGTTGCGCGTATTGGAAACCGGCGAGTACATCCGCGTGGGCAGCAGTAAAGTACAAAAAACCGATGTGCGCGTAATTGCGGCCACGAATAAAGAACTGTTGGAATTTACTGCCAACGGACGTTTCCGGGAAGACCTTTATTACAGGTTGAATACGGTTCCAATCCGTGTTCCAGCATTGCGCGACCGTAAGGAAGATATCATCTTATTGTTCAGAAAATTCGCGCACGACTTCGCAGACAAATACAAAACAACTTCGGTACAATTAAATGATGAGGCCCGCAATGTGCTTGTCAATTATACGTGGCCGGGAAATGTTCGTGAACTGAAAAATATTGCAGAGCAAATTTCGGTGTTAAGTACAGATAAAAATATCAATGCTGACCAACTGCGTACTTTTCTGCCAGATCAGAATTACAATCGAATGCCAGTACTCGCCGCCGGAAGCGGCGGCGTGAGTCAGACCGAATTTGCAAATGAGCGCGAAATTTTATACAAACTTTTTTTCGACATGAAAAAAGATGTGAACGAATTGAAAAAAATGTTTTTCGATATTTTGCAAAACCCGTCAATGGTTCCGCATGCGCCGGTTTTTTCATCCGACAACAATAGCAATAACGGCATGAAGGAACTCAATACAAACATTGGCAGCAATAGCAACAACAGTAATGGTTTCAGCACTTCGCCCGTGATCCTTAAAGGAAATAATGAGCATGAGATACATCATCACGAAGAAGTGGAAGAATCACTCAGCATCATCGACAAGGAAAAGGAACTGATCATTAAAGCGCTGAAAAAACATCGTGGCAAACGCCGTGACGCTTCACTGGATCTTGGTATCAGCGAAAGGACGTTGTACAGAAAATTAAAAGAATATGATATTGAAGACCTGTAGAAAACTGCCTTTGGCACGTTCAGGTAAATGATGAATAGCCATTGGTAAACCCTTCGCAATTTTCTGATTAATAGCAAAAAAATTCAGCACGGACACAGATAAAAAAACATTAACGTCGAATCATTTTAACCGTTAACCACTCATCTCTAAACTCTAAACAAATTGATGAACATAAAAAATCTCCTGATCATTCTAATTTGCACGACGCTGTCCGGTTGCTCTTCGTGCAAATATGGGTTCAAGGATGTTTCCCCTATTCCGGATGAAGTGAAAACATTCCGCGTAAACCCCATCGAGAATAAGGCGCAATACGTAAACACACAGCTTGCGCAACAACTTACTGAAAGAGCGCGGCAGAAGATTCTCAATACCACACGTTTGCGACAAACGAACAACGATGATGCACATTACGACATCAGCGGCTATATATCCCAATATTTCACGACTACGATCAGCATCACGGGCAAGACTGCGAGCGGTAACAGGCTGAATGTAGGTTTTCATCTTTCCTTTAAAAACACATTGGATCAGGCTAAAGATTTCGAATCCGACTTTGTGCGGACGTATGATTTCGACGGGACGCTCTCGCTTACACAAGCCGAAGCGCAGCTTACGCCGAAAATCGTATCGGATCTGTCGGACGAGATATTTAATAAGATATTTTCAAACTGGTAGAAAAGTTGAAGGTTGAAAGTTTTGGTCCGATCTTCAACCTTCAACCTTGAACTTTGAACCTCGAACCTTGAATTTCAGTTTATGCCGCATCAAAATCTATACAAACAAATTTTCAGCAACGCTTCGTCTCCGGAGCTGGAAAATATTGTTAAGGAGCATCCTTATTTCGGACTTGCTCATTTCTTTTTATTGAAAGATATTCCTTCCGATCATCCTGATGCAGAAAGGATCGCGGCGCGGACGGCCCTGCATTTCAACAACCCGTATTTGCTCAATCAACAACTTAAGAAACAATTGCGTGCAGAAGAAGCCGGATCCGCAGTTATGGAAGAAGAACAGGAAACCGAAGCAGTATCAGGAATCATTGCTGAACCTGCCGCAGAAGCTGCCGGAAATCTGAACGAAGAGATTGCCTCCATATCGCCGGAAGCGGAACTGGTCGACTTCTCCCCCATCTATTTGCCGGAAGAGAAAGAAACTTTTCCGGCCGTACAACTTCCGGAGACCGAACCGGAAGTTTCTGCGAAGAAAGAAATTCCTGGAATGGAAATTCCGAGAGAGAAAACGACAAAAACAGACGCGTTACTTTTTGAACCCCTTCATACAACCGATTATTTTGCATCACAAGGCATTAAGATCTCCGATGAGGTGCAGCCAACCGACAAACTCGGTAAACAGCTGCGCAGCTTTACCGAATGGCTCAAAACCATGAAGAAAGTGCATGAAAGTAAGTTGCCGGAAGGCAATGAGCAACTCGATGCTTCCGTAAACAAACTCGCCGAAAAAAGCAACCGCGACGAAGAAGTGATCACAGAAGCGATGGCGGAGGCTTACCTGATACAGGGAAAGCCCGAAAAAGCAAAAGATGTGTATTTAAAATTAAGTTTGCTCAATCCCTCCAAAAACGCTTACTTTGCAGCCAAAATAGACGAGATCACCTGTTAAGGTGACGAATCTGCCCAATTAATTTAAAAGAAAATCAACATGTTAGCTTTATTCGGCGTTTTAATTATCATTGCTTCTGTGATCCTTGGATTGATCGTATTGATTCAAAACCCAAAAGGTGGTGGCCTGTCCGGCTCTTTGAGCGGCGTAGGCAATCAATTGATGGGCGTAAAGCAAACAACTGATGTTCTGGAAAAAGGAACCTGGGTGTTCGCTGCCGTAGTAGGCATCCTTTGCCTGGTGTCCCCGGCTTTTATCACAAAAGACGCCGCAGGTGGAGGTAAAAATACAGAGATTTTGAACAACACGTCTACCTCGGCTCCAAAAACTACACCGGCGAAGTCAACGGCTCCAGCGGTTCAGCTGCCGGGAACAGATACTATTAAGAAGTAATCGGTATTTTATTAAAATATTTTAACCTCGCCTGCAAAGAGCGGGGTTTTTTTATATTACTTTGTTTAAATTATTACCGCAGCAGCTATGAAAAAAATTATAGGAATTATTGCTCTCATCCTGATCATCACCGGAGCATATGTTGCATGGAACCTTTTTGGCGCAACTGTTGAGGCACCAGCAGAGAAGTATTTTTTTATCAAAACCGGCGCTTCCTATGAAGACGTAAAAAAACAGCTCCTTGACAACAAGATACTTTCGGGAACTTTTTTCTTCAATAAAGTGGCAAAACAAACACATTACGACCAAAATGTAAAAGCCGGCCGCTACGAAATACAAGATGGGAGCAGCGTAATAAAACTCGTCCGTATGCTTAAATCCGGCGCTCAGTCACCGGTAAAACTCGTCATCAATAAGCTTCGCACCAAAGAAGACCTTGCCCAAAAGATTGGCTATAATTTTGAATGTGACTCGGCTGAAGTCATTCGTTTTTTAACCAGCAATGATTCTCTGAAGTCCTACAAACTTGATACAAATACGGTAATGACCGCTGTGATCCCCAATACCTATCTTTTCCAATGGAACAGCTCTTTTAAAAAACTTTTTACCAGGTTAATGGACGAAGAAGAAAAATTCTGGACCCCGGAAAGGCGTGCAAAAGCAGCAGCAAAAGGACTTTCAACACAACAGGTTTATACGATGGCGAGTATTGTGGAAGAGGAAACAAACAAGCCGGAAGACAAATTGCTTATCGCAAGTACCTATATCAACCGGATCAACAAAGGAATGAAACTGGAAGCGGACCCTACCGTAAAATATGCGATGCGCGCTTTTGGATTGAAAAGAATACTCAACGGACATCTGAAATACGAATCATCCTATAATACCTATCAACATACGGGACTGCCACCTGGCCCTATCTGCACCCCGTCTGCTAAAACAATCGACGCCGTATTGGATGCGCCTCAAACGAATTATATTTTTTTTGTTGCAAAACCGGATTTTAAAGGATATTCAAATTTTGCTGAAACCTATGCCCAGCACATGATTTATGCAAAAGCATATCAAAAAGCGTTGGACAGCCTTATCTTAAGCAAACAAAAATAAGTCTGCCCATTGAGAAAGATCAACCGAATCTTATTGAACAATACACCGCTCCCGTTTTTTCTTAACAGAAGCAAGAAGTGGCATTTGCCGGGGTTTGAAGGATTACCGTTGTACGATGTTCTTATATTTTTCCGTAATTCTATCCGCTCCCAAAGCCTTACGGAACGCGCAGCCGCAGTCTCTTATAATTTTATTATGGCACTTCCGCCATCCTTACTTTTTCTTTTTACTATCATTCCGCACCTGCCGTTCATCTCTGTAAAAAGTATCAAGTATCAGTTGCATGCATTGATATTTGATATCATTCCCGCAAAAGGACATAATAAAAGCATCATCGATTTCATCGATAGCTTTCTCGATAGTTCACGAATAGGTTTGTTATCTGTCGGGTTATTGCTCGCTCTCTTCTTCGCATCTAATGCAATGATGGGATTGATGCGCTCCTTAAACAAAAAATATCTTGGCTTTGAAACGCGTCGCGGGCTTCACAAAAGATGGATCGCTATAAAGCTTACCATTCTCATTTTCGGACTGCTACTCGCCTATCTCCTGTTACTCATCATGCAGGGTGCGCTGCTCGACCTCATCGTAAAGAGCCGCGACTGGAAAGCGGTTATCTTTTATACGCGTTGGATATTAATTGTGCTGCTCGTTTTTTTTGCCATCGGCTTCATCTTCAAATATGCCCCCGCGATACAAAAAAGATGGCGGCTCGCTTCGCCAGGTGCCATTCTTACCACATTCTTAAGTTTGCTTGCATCGCTTGGTTTTTCTGCATTTGTAAATAATTTTGGTAAATACAATGCCTTGTACGGCGCCATTGGAACGATCATGATGTTGATGGCATTGGTGTTTATCAACTCACTCGCCCTCCTGATCGGATTTGAATTGAATGTAAGTATCAGTTCTCTGAAAGTAATTGCTGCGCAAAGGGAAGCAGAGGAAATGCAGAAAAAGATTAATAGTTAATAGCTATAGCCGACTTTCAATTCAAGCAGCAACAATGAGCCTGAGCATTATTCATTATTATTTATTAATTAAAAAGGCCCATTTTTTGTAGCTTTATGATCCATCTTAAAACATTTTTATGAAAAAAATACTTTTCGTCCTCGCTCCGCTTGCCATTGCAGCTGGCCTGGCCTTCAACTACGGTGATCCATTACCGATCGGAAGTGATCTTCCGAAAGCCGATATTAAAATGCAGGATGTTTCCGGTAAAGAGATCAGTATAAAAGATGTTGTGAAAGACAAAGGGGTATTGGTAATGTTCAGTTGCAATACCTGCCCGTATGTTGTAAAGAATCAGGAACGCACACGGCAAGTGGCAGCAGCGGCCGCTAAACTCAACATTGGCATGATCGTATTGAACAGCAATGAAGCACAACGCACTTCTGATGATAGTTTTGACGCAATGAAAAAATACGCCACAGAGCAGCAATACAAATGGAACTATGTAGTAGATAAAGGCAGTGAAGTGGCAGATGCCTTCGGCGCAAACCGCACACCGGAATGCTTTTTGTTTGACAAAAACCTAAAGCTCGTTTATCATGGCGCCATCGACGACAATCCTTCTGATGGCAATGCTGTAACGAGGCACCATTTGCAGGAAGCCCTGAATGCGCTGTCCACCGGCTCTGAAATTACGGTGAAAGAAAGCAAGAGTGTTGGTTGCACCATCAAGAGAATTAAATAAACGAAACATCATCATTTTTAAAACCCGGTATCAACCGGGTTTTTCTTTTATTAAAAATGTTTATTAAAACATGTTTTCACAAAACATCTCATATATCGCCCTGCTTTTTCTTGTTGTATTGATGGCAGTGTCTTGCAGCAAAAAAAATTACGCCACGCGGGCGGAATATAATTTTAAAAGCACCGATGCCAAACCACATTACGATGACCTTCATTATTGGGCAGCGCATCCATGGAAATGGGATGTATCGGATAGTGTGAAACTGACGTGAATGTTTGCTCGCCGTTATGGCGGGAACAAAGTAACGATCCTTTGGGTTTAGGTCTACCCATTCAGGTGCCATGCTCCATTTGGTGTTAAAAAAATATCCAGCAGCACAAACGCCGCAAACACCACTGAAGCAATTCCATTGGCAGTCATAAATGCTACATTCACGCGGCTCAGGTCAGTTGGTTTTACAATTGAATGTTGATAGATCAACATGCCCACAAAAACTGCCACACCGATCCAGTAAAAAATCCCGAAGCTGCCATAAAAACCTGCGGTCATCACACTGGCGGCAGACAGCACATGTAAAAACGTGGAAACACCAAGCGCACTGGGCTTTCCCATTACAGAAGGAATGGAATACAATTGATTTTCTTTATCAAATGCTTCATCCTGCAAAGCATAAATAATATCAAAGCCACTTACCCAAAAAATAACGGCAAACGAAAATAAGATCGGCAGCAGCGCAAATTGCCCGGTGACCGCAAGGTAAGCACCGATAGGCGCAAGGCTCAAACCGAGGCCCAGCACAAGATGACAAAGTGCGGTAAATCTTTTTGTATAGCTGTAAAACAACACTACAAATAATGCAACAGGCGATAAATAAAAACAAATGCGGTTGATAAAAAAAGTGGTGACTACAAACAACACGCAATTGACAATAACAAAAGTAAGCGCATTTTTTTCGTTGATGACTCCGGCAGGAATTTCGCGGATGGCGGTGCGCGGATTTTTTGCATCGAAGGCGCGATCGAGATAACGATTAAAAGCCATGGCTGCGCTACGCGCGAAGATCATGCAAAGCACCACCAAAATAAACGTGAGCCAAAGCGGGTTCTGTGTATCATCGGTATAATAAGTACTCCAGGATGTTGGTAAAGTGTCTTTATAAAATCCGCTAAAAGATACATGCGAAGTACCATAAGCACCAAAAAAAAATCCGATCAATGCAAATGGCATTGCAAAAATGGTGTGTGAAAATTTTATGAGCGAGAGATAATTTTTTACTGTTGAAGGCATATCATTAATTTTTTACCACGGAGTTTCATGGAGTTTTTTCACGGAGTAAAAAGAGTTTATTTATTCGCGGAAAAATCATTCGTAATTCGTAATTCGTCTTTGGTAATTCGTTTTCTTACGATCTCCCAAAGCACCACTCCTGCCGCGGTAGCGATATTCAGCGAATGCTTCATTCCCAGTTGTGGTATCTCAATTGTTCCATCGCACAAAGTGATCGTGTCCTGTTCCACACCACTCACTTCATTACCAAAAATGACCGCCACTTTTTCCATCGTTCCAAAATCCAAATTTTGCAATTGCAAACTATCCACTACTTGTTCTATTGCAAAAACTTTGTAACCTTCTTTTTTCAACGCTTCAATTGCGGCAGCCGAATTTTCAAAATGCTTCCAATCCACCGATTCTTCTGCCCCGAGTGCGGTCTTTTTTATTTCCTTGTGACCCGGAAGTGCCGTGTAGCCAGTGATGTAAATGCCTTGTAATAAAAATGCATCGGCCGTTCTGAAAACGCTGCCCACATTATATGCGCTGCGGATATTTTCGAGCACAGCAATAACGGGCGTTTTTTCGGAACGCCTAAATTCATCAACCGACTTTCGGTTGAGTTCATCCATGCTTAATTTTCGCATGAGAAAAGTTTTACACAAAAAGTGACCGGCATGATCAGATTGTTTGCTTTTGCAGTTTATCGGCCGGCTGGCCGGATTTCCATTCGGAATATGATTTTGCCGCCTGCACAAAATTCACAAATAAAGGATGCGGATTTTCCACCGTGCTTTTTAGCTCAGGATGATATTGCACACCGATAAAAAACGGATGGTTTCTTAATTCTACAATCTCTATCAATCCTTTTTCAGGATTTTTTCCGCTTGGTATCAAGCCGGCATTTTCAAAATCATTCAGGAAAGCATTGTTGAATTCCCAACGATGGCGATGACGCTCGCTGATCATAGTGGAGTTATATATTTTATTTGCGAGGCTTCCTTCTGCGATCTCGCAGGCGTAAGCGCCGAGGCGCATCGTGCCGCCTTTTTTCTTGATCTTTTTTTGCTCATCCATCAATGCAATTACCGGGTAAGGTGTTGCAGCATTCATTTCCGTTGAATGGGCTTCTTTCCAGCCGAGTACATTTCTTGCGTACTCAATTACGGCCATCTGCATTCCCAAACAAATTCCAAAGAACGGCATATTGTTCTCGCGCGCATATTTTACAGATGCAATTTTACCTTCCACGCCACGTGAACCGAAGCCTGGTGCCACCAGCAACCCATCAAGGTCGCGGAATTTTTCCGCTACATTTTCATCAGTGAGAAATTCGCTATGCACATTTACGATCTGAACCTTGCATTGATTCATCGCACCGGCATGAACAAAAGCTTCCAGGATAGATTTGTATGCATCCTGCAATTCGATATATTTCCCGATCAGCCCGATCTTGATCTTTGTTTTTGGTGAACTCAACTTACTTAAAAAGCCCCTCCATTTTGTAAGATCCGGTGCCGAGTAACCGTTGATGTGCAATTGTTTCAGAACGATGATATCCAGCCCTTCCTGCAACATTTTTAACGGTACTTCGTAAATGGTAGATGCATCCATCGCCTCGATCACTGCGCCCGGTTTTACATTACAAAACAAAGCGACTTTGCGTTTCAACTCATCCGTCAGCGGATGTTCGGTACGGCAAACGATGATATCCGGATGCACGCCTTCCTGGCTGAGCATACGAACGCTATGTTGTGTGGGTTTCGTTTTGAGTTCCTGCGCCGCTTTGAGATACGGGATAAGCGTGAGATGAACGACAAGGCAATCTTCTTCCGGCAGTTCCCATTGTATCTGGCGAACAGCTTCAACGAATGGCAGACTCTCAATATCACCCACGGTTCCACCGATCTCGGTGATCACGATATCATAATTGCCATCCTGGCCCAGCAACAGCATTCTACGCTTGATCTCGTCGGTAATATGAGGCACTACCTGAACGGTTTTACCAAGATATTCGCCTTCGCGTTCTTTGTTGATAACAGTTTGATAGATGCGGCCCGTGGTCACATTATTGGCCTGCGATGTAGGAGTATTTAAAAATCTTTCGTAATGACCGAGATCGAGATCGGTTTCGGCACCGTCGTCGGTTACATAACATTCGCCGTGTTCATACGGATTCAAAGTTCCGGGATCAACGTTGATATAAGGATCGAATTTTTGTATCGTGCATTTCAGCCCGCGGCTCTGCAACAATTTTGCAAGCGAGGCGGCAATAATACCTTTACCCAATGAAGAAGTAACACCGCCGGTTACAAAAATATACTTAGCCATAATAAAAAATTTTCCACCAACAAATATTGCTATTTGATGATATGTTAGATAAAATGACCTTAAATAGACGGAAAATATCTGAGAGGTCGTGCAAAGATAGAAAAACAATTACGGATTACGAATTACGAATTGCGAATTGTTTAAAATTTTAGTAACTCAACTACAGAAAAGGACTGCGGGCGACTGACGATCGACCACCGACCACCGACGACCGACGACCGACCACCGACCAGCGGTGAAAGGTTACATTCTGGTTGGTCATTGAGGTCTTTGGTCGTCGGTCGTCTCTCGTCAATCTCTAGCCTTTGTTATCTTATTGTAACTTGTAGAAATACCTTTAATTAGCGATGAACTGAAACCCTGATGTTCCATTTCATTCAGCCCGGCAATGGTGCAACCTTTTGGTGTAGTTACCTTATCGATTTCCTGCTCGGGATGTGTGCCATTTTGAAGCAATAATTCCGCCGCGCCTCTTACCGTCTGGGCCGCGATAAGATTGGCCGTTTTAGAATCAAAGCCGATCTCTATGCCGCCCTGGATATTGGCGCGGATGTAGCGCATAGCGAAGGCCGTGCCGCAGGCGCCAAGCACGGTGGCCGCGTCCATGAGTTTTTCATCGATCACTGCAACCTTGCCCAATACATTAAAAAGATTGGTGACGTAACCTATCTGCGCTTCAGTGGCATTGCTGAAACCCAGGCAGGTCATGCTTTCCTGGATGGCAATGGCGGTATTAGGCATGGCACGGCAAACAGGCAATTTTTTATTAAGGATGCTTTCAATATCGTTGATTGTAACACCTGTAACCACCGACACCAACGTATGTTTTGAGTTCAGATCTTTTTTTAATCCGCTCAGCACTTCGCTTACCTGGAAAGGTTTGATGGCAAGAATCACCAGCTCCGATTGTTTTACCGCAGCATTGTTATCCGAAGTTACCTGCACACCTTTTTTCGCGAGCGCGGTAAGCGTTGCCGTATTTCTTTTTGTAACGATAATGTCTGCGGGTTTGCAAAACCGGCTTTTGATCAGCCCTTCGGCGATCGCCGTTCCAAGATTTCCGCCACCGATGATGGTTATTTTTTGCATGAGTCTAGGGTTTAGAAATTAGAGATCAGCTGCATTTGCTTGAGGTAACAGGATTAATATTTAAAGATCAGGTTCGCTGTTTTGTTCCAAACCTCTAAACGCTAATCACTAAACTATAATGTTCCGAGCGCCTCTTCGCTTTTATTCCCTTTCAGCAAATTGCCGATCGCATTGTCGTATTTGCTTTTCCAGCCATCTATCGTTCCCCAATTTTCACCATCGATCTCGATATTCTTGTCCACCACATTTCCGATCCTTGTATAAGCCGTGTTGCACTGATCCAGCAATTGCAGAAAATGTTTTTCATTGCTCACTTTTACGGAAACGACTACCCTGCTTTGCGCTTCGCCAAACCAATAAGCATCTTTGCGCAAAGTTTCATCGGTTGTTACGGCAGCAAATCCAAACTCGCGGTTGAAACAACTTTCTGCAAGCGTTACAAACAAACCACCCTCGCTCACATCATGGGCACTCTGGATGGTTTTTTCCCTGATGAGCCGGGCAACGGTTTGTTGCAGATCATATTCTTCATCCAGGTCAAAATGCGGGCAAGTACTGTATTCTTCACCAACAATTTTATGCAGATATTCCGAAGAACCGATATCGTTTCGATGTTCGCCAATAAGGTAAATAATGTCGCCGGCATTTTTGAAATCCATTGTCATTTTATCTTCCACATTTTCAATAATGCCAACCATACCAATCGTCGGCGTTGGATACACCGGGCCATCAGGCGATTGATTGTAAAAGCTCACATTACCGCCTGTTACAGGCGTATTAAATTTCAAACAGGCCGCGCCCATTCCTTTGATGGCATTGGTAAACTGGTAATAAACTTCCGGATCGTAAGGATTGCCAAAGTTTAGACAATTGGTAACCCCCAAGGGTTCGCCTCCGCTGCAAACGATATTGCGCGCAGCTTCTGCCACAGCGATCATGGTGCCTTTATAAGGATCGGCAAACACATACCGGCTGTTGCAATCAGTAGTAAGTGCCAGCGCCTTGTTTGTAGGCTTTGCCAATACGATGGCCGCGTCGCTTGGCGCATTTGTGCTTACTGTGCCTGCACCCACCATGCTGTCATACTGATCGTATATCCAGCGTTTGCTGGCAATGTTAGGGATAGCAATTAATTTCTCGGCGATCGGTTTCAGGTCCGTTGGCTCCGGAACATTTCCCGCATCAAATGCATGGATCTTTTCGAGATAAGCCGGCGTTTTTACAGACCGGTCATATTGCGGCGCGCCCCCACCCAGCACCAGTTCTTCTGCAGGCAATACTGCTTCTTCCACGCCGTTCATATAAAAATGAAGCAAGCCATCATCGGTCACTTCGCCGATATGGCTGCAGGGAAGATCCCATTTTTCAAACACATCAATCACCGCCTGCTCTTTTCCTTTTTCCACTACCATCAACATGCGTTCCTGACTTTCGCTAAGCAGCAGTTCCCATGCCTTCATATTCTGTTGACGCGTCGGTACTTTTTCCAGATCGATGCGCATACCGGATTTTCCCTTGGCGCTCATTTCTGCTGTGGAACAAATGATTCCGGCAGCGCCCATGTCCTGCATGCCAACAACGGCACCGGTTTCAATCACTTCCAGGCAAGCTTCCAGTAATTTTTTTTCCTGGAAAGGGTCGCCTACCTGAACCGCAGGAAGGTCTTCCGCACTGTCTTCCGTAATTTCTGCACTGGCAAAAGATGCACCACCGATGCCATCTTTACCGGTAGCGCTTCCTACAAAAAATACCAGGTTGCCCACACCTTCTGCGGTAGCAGAAACAGTGGTTCCGTTCTTCAATATTCCCACGCTCATTGCATTTACGAGCGGATTGGTATGATAACATTCTTCAAAATAAATTTCACCGCCAACAGTAGGCACTCCAAAGCAATTTCCGTACTGACCGATACCGTGAACAACGCCGGCGAGCAAGTGCTGCGTTTTTGCGTCATCCAGTTTACCGAAACGAAGAGAGTTGAGCGACGCAACGGGTCTTGCGCCCATCGTAAAAATATCGCGGTTGATACCGCCTACGCCCGTGGCCGCACCCTGGAAGGGTTCGATAGCAGAAGGATGATTATGCGATTCAATCTTGAAAACTACGCCGTACCCATCCCCAATGTCCATCAGTCCGGCATTTTCTTCCCCTGCTTTTACCAGCATTTTCTTTCCGTCGCGCGGCAATGTTTTCAACCATTTAATAGAATTTTTATAGCTGCAATGCTCGCTCCACATACCGCTGAATGCACAGAGTTCTGTAAAATTGGGCGTACGTCCCAATTTCGTCTTTATCATTTCAAATTCTTCTTCTGTGATACGTAATTGCGCAGCGGTGGAAGCCGTAATCTCCATAAAATTGATTGAATATGTGAAAGAAAGCGCAAAGGTACAAACAACGAAAGATTTTATGACCGATTAGGAGAAGCAAATATTTTAACTAACTTCCCACATCAAAAATCATAGGATTGTACTACCTGCTATTTATCATTTATGTGATCGCGTGCTGCATTTTCATCGGCAAAAATTCATTTATAAAAAAAGCAGGTATCGGCAATACGATCATAGTTCCATTGTTTTTGCTAAAGGTCGCCACAGGTGTTATCACGGGCTGGATGACCGTGAACCGTGCTTCTGATTATTGGATGTTCAACAAAGAAGGCTGGAACGAATACCAGTTGCTGATCACCAAACCCGCTGATTTTTTTTCAGGCATCCTTCATTCTAATTACGATAGTTACAATAATTATTTCGGAGCAACCGGTTCCTATTGGAATGATCTCCCTACCAATATCATCGTAAAGTTCATTGCTGTTTTAAATCTCATCACGCGCGGCAATTATTATCTCAACGATATTTTCTTTAACCTGGCCGGGCTGTTCGGATGCGTGGCCCTGTATCGCATCTTTATCCATGTTTACCCGGCAAAAAGATGGACCGCGATCATCGGGTGTTTTTTATTGCCATCTGCACTCATCTATACGGCATCCATCCATAAAGATGTGATCGTATTTACCATGACGGCATTCTTTTGCTATGGCCTGTATTTTTCTCTTGAGCAAAAATTTACCGCAAAGCGCATCACAGTTATTGCGATATCGTTTGTTGTTGTGGCGCTGTTGCGAAGCTATATTGCCTTGCTTCTTTTTCCCACCGCTATCGCATGGATACTTTCGAAGAGAACGGCTGCGGGGACCGCAAGATCTTTCGCCTTCGTTTACGGCTGTGGTATTTTAGCGCTGGGTGCCATACAGCTATTCCGTCCTCAAAGCACTCCGCTCCGGTTCGTTGTAGAAAGGCAGAAGGCTTTTTTCCAACTTCCTGTTGCGCATTCGCAGGTGAAAACCGATACGCTATACCCAACTGCAGCCAGTTTTATCAACAATGCACCGCAGGCGCTTAATCACGCTTTTCTTCGACCCTACCTGTTCGAATTTAACTCTGCCGCTGTTCAAAACTTTTTCGCGCTTGAGATCCTGCTCTATCTATGCATCCTGATAGCGATGCTGTTTCTGTATAAACGGCAAGATGTGTCTCCTTTTATTATTTTCTCCATCGTTTTCACGTGTTCCGTTTTTCTTTTTATAGGGTATATTGTACCAAATACCGGTTCTATCGTGCGCTACCGTGGCATTTTTCTGCCGTGGCTCATCACCCCCATTCTTTGTCATATCGACTTTACTAAAATAAAAAGATCAGCAAAGTATTAAAATAAAAAATATCTGAATTATTTTTTTAATCAACATTAAATCTTCGCTTTTTATTTCTAAATAAACTTCATTTTTAGAAATAAAAAGCGTTTTTTTGTGGCTTAAAATTAAAAAATAATGAGTTCATCACGTTTTAATGCGATCAACAACCTGGGAATAGTACAGGCGCCGGTAAAATTTGAAACGGCTTCCCGGATCACAGGGATCTTTAATGAGAATGTATTCACTTTAAAAACCGCCCGTCATTACCTGAGCGATGACGCCTATAAGAGCCTGTTGGCTTCTACCCGCGGCGGCAAAAAAATAGACCGTGCGATGGGCAACCAGATTGCCAACGGACTTCGTGCATGGGCAGAAAGCAAAGGTGTAACGCACTTTACGCACTGGTTCCAGCCTCTCACCGGTTCTTCTGCAGAAAAACATGATTCTTTCTTTACGCTGAAAGGCGACGGCACACCAATAGAAGAATTTGAAGGTACCGCTCTGATACAGCAGGAACCGGATGCATCTTCTTTTCCCAATGGTGGCCTCCGCGCCACTTTCGAGGCCCGTGGTTATACAGCATGGGATCCGTCCTCGCCCGCGTTTATCATGGAGATCGGGCTGGGAAAAACTTTGTGCATTCCTACTATCTTCGTTTCATATACAGGAGAATCACTGGATACAAAAACACCGCTGATCAAAGCATTGGTGGCACTGGATAAAGCAGCAGTGGACGTTTGCCAGTATTTTGATAAAAACATTTCTAAAGTTACTGCCACGCTGGGTTGGGAACAGGAATATTTCGTGGTAGATGCGGGCCTTGCTAATGCGCGCCCTGATATCGTTCTCACCGGCAGGACCGTTTTCGGCCATGCGCCGGCAAAGGGCCAGCAGCTGGAAGACCATTATTTTGGTGCGATACCTGAACGCGTGTACGCGTTCATGCGCGATTTTGAACAGGAATCTTACAAGTTGGGTATTCCGCTGCGTACGCGTCATAACGAGGTTGCACCTGCACAGTTTGAGTGCGCGCCGATCTTCGAGGAAGCCAATCTTGCGGTGGATCACAATACATTGCTGATGGATGTGATGAGCCGGGTAGCCAAACGTCATAACCTGAAAGTATTGCTGCATGAAAAACCATTTGCCGGCATCAATGGTAGCGGTAAGCACAACAACTGGAGCCTCAGCACCGATACCGGTGTAAACTTACTGGCACCAGGTAAAACGCCGAAAACAAACCTGATGTTCCTTACTTTCTTTGTGAACATCATCAAAGCGGTGCATGATTATGCCGACTTGCTGCGTGCGTCTATTGCCAGTGCCGGTAACGATCACAGGCTGGGTGCAAACGAAGCCCCGCCGGCAATCATTTCTATTTTTATCGGTAAATATCTTACCGATGTATTGAGCGAAGTGGAAAAACGCGTAGGTGGAAATTTCGACGAAACAGACGAAGCGATCCTGAAACTGGATATCCATAAAAGCATTCCGGAATTGTTGCTTGACAATACCGATAGAAATCGCACCTCGCCATTTGCATTCACCGGAAATAAATTTGAATTCCGCGCTGTAGGTTCTGCTGCCAATTGTGCCAACGCAATGACAACCATCAATGGTATCATGGCGGAAACTTTGAAGAAATTTAAAGCGGAAGTGGACGGCATCATCGAAAAAGGCGAAAAGAAAGAAGTGGCAATTATGCAGACCATTCAGAAATACATCGTTGAAAGCAAGGCTTCTTTATTTGAAGGTGACGGCTACAGCGAAGAATGGGAAAAAGAAGCGGAAAAAAGGGGCCTTGCCAACGTGAAGACCACTCCTACCGCACTCGATGCTTATGTTACCAAAAAAGCAAAGGCTTTATTCGAAGAAAATGATATCTACAATCATCTCGAACTGGAAGCAAGGCATGAGATCATGCTGGAAGATTACATTAAGAAAGTGCAGATCGAAGCTCGTGTAATGGGCGACCTGGCCAGCACGCACATTTTGCCTGCGGCCATAAAATACCAGAATACCCTACTCGAAAATCTGAACGCATTAAAAGCCGCCGGCTTACCGGAAAGTCTTTATGCAAATCAAAAAGATATTGTTGTAAAAATCAGCGAACACATCAATACAATCAGCGACAACGTTGAGAAGATGATTCAAGCCCGTAAGAAAGCAAATGAACTTTCAGACACAAGAGAGAAAGCCATAGCATATTGCGATGATGTGAAAGGAAATTATTTCGATACCATTCGTTACCATGTTGATAAGCTTGAATTAATGGTGGACGATAAATTGTGGGAACTTCCGAAATACAGAGAATTGTTGTTTCTGAGATAATGAATACAAAACGAGTCCCGATAAAACCGGGACTTTTTTTTGCTTTGAACCACGGAGAACCGGGAGAAACACAGAGAAGATAATTAAAGCTCCATGTTTCTCCCTGATCCCCGGTTCTCCGTGTTTCAAAAAGCGGCATTCACTTTGTAATATCACCGCCAATTATCCACCACTAAAAAGATCCTCACATGCAAAACGGTGTTATGCTGCAATACTTTCATTGGTATTACCCTACCGATGGAAGTCTCTGGAACAAATTAAAGAACGATGCAAGCTCCCTTGCACAAACAGGTATCACTTCAGTTTGGCTGCCACCGGCTTTTAAGGGCGATTCGGGACAAAACTCAGCAGGTTATGATATCTACGACCTCTACGATCTTGGCGAATTTGAACAGAAATCTTCCATCCGCACCAAGTATGGAACTAAGCAGGAATACCTTGATGCCATAGAAGCCGCCCACGCCGCTGGTTTGCAGGTATATGCAGATATCGTAGTGAATCACCTGGCGGGCGCCGACGAAAAAGAAGTTATCAAAGTGGTGAAGGTCGATCTTGAAAACAGGAACGAGATTATCAGCGAGCCTTACGATATCGAGGCCTTCACAAAGTTTAACTATCCAAATCGCGCGGGAAAATACTCACAATTTGTGTGGGATCACAGATGTTTTACGGGCATAGATTACGATGCTTTACATGACGAGAGCGGAATCTTCAAAATACTCAATGATGCCGGTGACAGTTGGGAAGAAATGATCGGTGATGAAAAAGGTAACTATGATTACCTCATGTACGCAGATGTCGAATTCAGGAATGCTGCGGTTAGAGAGGAATTGAAGCGCTGGGGGAAATGGTATTTTGAAACGGCGAAATTTGATGGCGTACGACTCGATGCAGTGAAACACATAACGCCCGGATTTTACAACGAATGGCTCGATTTTATGCGGGCCGAAGTGAAGCCGGATCTTTTTGCAGTAGGCGAATACTGGGCTCCGGGTAACCTTCCGTTACTTGAAAAATATATTGAAAAAACAGATCGTCGCATGACCTTATTTGATGCGGCATTGCATAAAAACTTCCATGAGGCTTCGCAACTTGGGCGCGATTATGACCTGTCTTCTGTTTTTGAAAACTCATTGGTGAACTCTATGCCCGACCTTGCAGTGACTGTGGTGGAAAATCACGACACACAACCGCTCCAGGCACTCGAAGCGCCGGTGGCGGCCTGGTTCAAACCGCTCGCCTATGCGCTTATCCTTTTACGCCAGGAAGGCTATCCATCCGTATTTTACCCGGATATATACGGCGCGAATTATAAGGATACCGGCAAAGACGGAAACGAGTATGATATCAGCATAGAGCCGGTAAACGGACTGGATAAATTATTATGGCTCCGTAATAATAAAGCCCTCGGCGAACAACAGGATTATTTTGACCATCCCAATTGTATAGGTTGGGTTCGCACAAGCATAAATGAAAACACGGCATGTGCCGTCATCATGAGCAATGGCGACGAAGGCTTCAAAAAAATGATATTGGGCGATCACTTCAAAGGAAAGATATTCATCGATTATTTAGGAAACAGCGAAAGGACCGTTACCATCAGCGAAGACGGAACAGGAGATTTTCATTGTAATGCAGGAAGTGTGGCTGTTTGGATAGAACAATAGAACCTAAGCCAGGCCTCTTTAAATTAGCTTGTGGTACTATCTAAAAAACCCTGAATGAAAATCCGCATTTTTTCTATGTTTCGACAAGCTCAACATGACAGAGAGCTGTCAGTCTGAGCTTGTCGAAGACGGTTTACAAAGCAAATTCCCTCATCTCCTTACTGCGAAACACTTACCGCCGGCGTATTTACATTCACCTGTATAGTTAATTCGTAGGCATCCTGCCAGATCGTTTGCGGCTTACTCATCCCTCCTCCCGGCAACGGCCGTGGTTTTGAGATGAATGATTTTTTAACGATCAGCTTTTGTGTGCCGTTCCCAAAACTTTTATTCGACTTGAATTCTATAAACCGGGAATCTTTCATAAAATTGCTTTGCATGATATTTGCCAGCAATATCAACGAGCCTGTTGATGCGGGTTTCACGAGTGTCACTTCATTCGCCGGGAAACTTCGTACCTCCTCCTCTTTGAACTGATCCATAGGAAATGCAATTAATTTTTGATTCGCAAAAAGTTCTATGTTGATATTTTCGGATGAATCGTACAGAATCGAATTCATTTCATAGTTATGTGCTTTCAACCGGCGAATACTTTTCAAAGAAACTTTGATCTTATCAAGACTGGAGACGCTTTGTGATAAAGGTGGGCGTTTGTACTGGTATTCGATATACGAATTCTTGTAAGTTGGATCGTTGGGAGGAACCACTACGTCCAGCCGGTTACATTTCGGATCAAATATTTCCACCGGCAATACCTGCCTGATGGCGTTTGGCAGGCTGCTCCTGATTTTGCTGTCGATGAACGGCGTGAGCCAGTTGCCTATAAAGAAGTTGATAGCCTGTTCTGTAAAAGACGGACCGTCGAGATACGGCTTTTCAGCATTCAGGGTAAACGTAAGTGTGCCGCCGGCATCCACATACCAATCCTTTGCTGTGATATTTATGCTCAGGTTCTGGAAAAGATGCCTGTTGGGCAGATTGTTCAGATGCAAGGTGTAATCTACTTTAAAGGGAACCGATACGTAATTTTCATTTGGCCGGTCGGTGAATTGTGTTTGCATCATCGAAGGCTTCCTGGGAGTGATCTCTGCTGTGACGGTTATTTTAATTGGTGGATCCTGTGCCGAGATGGAGCTGTCGATTGTGGGGATAATGGAATCCCGCATTTTTATCTTTATCATATTTCCTATGATAAACAGCGGCAGCTCTTTCAGGTTGGTGGTGTCGGAAACCGGTTCTGGTCCTTGTGCCGGAGGCTGACAGGAAGCGCCCAAAAAGGAAATGACTGCGGCGAGCGCCGATAGCATTTTTCGAATGTTCAGTTTCATAGTGTGTTCAGTTTTTGATGAATAATGATAAATATCTTATCATCCGGCTCATAAAACCAGTTCATGCTTAACACTAACTTACTATTGAACGCTAAAGGAATGATCAGGGATCGGTACGATTGCTGTGCAAAGTATGAATTCCTGCTGCCATTACCATCTTTTCTAAAAAAAATACCTGTTCCGCGTATTTTGTAAGAGTCAAAAGTTTTAGCTACCGGTACCTTTATTCCCCTGAACGTTAAATCAAACCTGCAATTATTTTCTTTATCTTTAGCATACCAATTAAAAATGCTCTTCAGCACAAAAATTTTATAAAATGAAAAAATTAGCGCTTCTTCTTTTTGTATGTACTATTTCTTTTGCGGGATTTTCGCAGGTTCAACGCAAGATTGTAAAAGACACCATGGTAAAAATACCGGCCGATGGAAAACTGACTAAGAAACAACGAATGTCCGAGGCCGGCCTTTCCGGATCGCAGATGCAAAAAATGATGGAGCTCAAAAAAGCAAACAAGGCAGCTAAAGATGCGATTAAAAACGACCCTACCCTCACTCCCGAGCAGAAGGAGGCAAAGACACGTGCGCTGAAACAAGATTATAAAAAACAGGTGGATGCCGTTATCACGCCGGACGAAAAAGCCAGGTTGAAGGAGATGAAAAAAAATCAAGACAAGCAGAAACAGTAGATAATCGACAATAAGCGATAAGCAAAAACGGCGATGCAAACATAATATGTGGTATCGCCGTTTTTTATAAATAAATTCCGTTCCTATTTTTTTAAATCAATGAAGTCCGTAAAACCCGGCAGGTAACCTTTTGAAATCCTTAACTTACCATTACTTATTTTTATCAGATGAAAAAAATTGTCTTTCTGCTCGCTTTCGCTTTTGTAATTTCCTCTCATACCTACGCGCAGTTACCTAACAATCCGGAATATCCGGCCGTGGATAATTTCGTAAAGAAGCTTGGGCCGCTCACTGGCTTTAATGTGGCCGTAATAGCAGATACTTTAACGCGGACATTGACTGATAAAAAAGACAAGGCGCGCGCCATATTTTACTGGATAGCCAATAACATCGCACTCGATCCAAAGGCAATCAAAATGAATGACAAAAGAAAGATACTTCCCGAAGAAGTAGCCGCAGCACGCAAAACCACACCACTCGGCTTCTCTCTGCTTGTTCAGGAAATGTGCAGCTGGGCGAAGATCCGATGCCTTTCAGTTGACGGATACGTGAAGAATTTCCCCGAAGACATCAACAATAAAGCTGATGAAATCAATCATTCGTGGAACGTTGTACAACTCGGGCAAAGTCCCGAGGAATGGTTCTATGTAGATGCAGCAAAAGCAAGCGGCTATTTGGATAAAAAACAAAGTGTGTTCACAAAATATTTTACCAGCGAATATTTTTTTGCAGAAAAATCCCTCTTCAACCTGGATCATTTTCCGGACAATAATGCATGGCAGCTGGGTTCAGGCGGACCGAAAAGCATCGCTGCCTTCTATGCATTGCCGGTGATCTCCAATGCATCGTATGAATACGGCTTACAAAAGCCTGTTCCGTTAAACGGAATGATAAAAACAAAATCAAAAAATGCGGTGACATTTGGTTTTAATTACAACGGCCGCCCCATCTCCTCTATTGATTTATTGATCGGCGATGCAAAGAAACAACCGAAACCCGAGCCAATGAATTTTACTGCAAACGGGCCAACGGTGAGTTTCAGCTATAAATTTAAATCGGAAGATAGCTACCCCGTTCGGGTAATGGTAGACGGGAAGGAATTGGTGTCATATTTTGTGGAAGTAACGGAATAGGAACGCCCGGGTGCATTCTACAATTTCTGCGAACGGATCATTTCCCCGTAATTCATTTTCTTCGCGAGCGTATCGATCGCCAGTGCGATTCGTTTTGTTTTTGTGGCTTCCGTCTTTGCACTGTCGATCCATTTGGAATAATATCGCTGATGCGACGGTGCCATCTGTTGAAATTCTTTCATTGCCACCGGTTCGTCGGCCAGGCACTCCATCAATTCTTTATTGAGAACAAATTTTGTCGTATCAAGCTCCAGTTCAACATTTACCTTTTCCCCTTTCTGCTTATGGATGCCTTTTCTCATCTGCGCGTTTACTGCCATGATAAAATCGCCGCCGCCCATCGGCACCAGGGCAACACTTTTGATAGCAAGATTATCGAGCTTACCTTTTACGCGATAAGATTTTTTTACCCCGGGATTTAATTTTTCAGCAACTTTCTTCGGAATGGTCACGAACGTCCAGCCGGTCTTTTCGCCTTGCGATTGGAATTTTTCAAGTGTTGCTGTGAACCCGACCTTCATGAACCGAATATAAGAAAAAATCCGGCGACAGATAATGAACGATCGTCTGGAAAATATCAACGCAAAAAAAAACTGTAGATCCGGGTAAAAGTTATCACAACCGAAAGCTAATTCAGCGCGTTCGCCGAAATCTGCGAAAAAAAAATCCCGCCGATGGCGGGATCAATATTATGCTGCTTTTTGTTTTGAAGGAACTTTCGCAGTAACTTTCTTTTTCACTTTTTTAAGCGCTGCCTCAATTGCTTTGCTCAATTCGTCGTAAGTTGCTTTAGCCACTTTTTCACCGTTTACAAAAAAAGTAGGAACTTCTTTAACACCGCGGTTCAAACCTTCTTTCAGGTCGCCTTGCACCTGCCAGCCATAGGTAGCATTTACAAGATCATCTAGGAAGCGCTTGTTATTTACGCCGGCTTCTTTTGAATGCAATTTCAGACTCGTTGTGCCTAGGTTTTTACGGTTTGCAAACAAGATGTTGTGCATTTCCCAAAACTTGCCTTCCTGTGCGGTTGCAACTGCGGCCTCACCTGCTTTCAGGCTGCGTTGATGAATGTTTGTCAAGGGGAAATGCCTGAAATTGAAACGGATCTTTCCGTCATAATCTTCGAGCAATTTTTTTACCACTTCGTTTGCTTTCGCGCAAGATTCACTTTCATATTCTCCAAATTCTTCCAAAGTAACATCTGCCTTTACATTTCCTACAAATACGTCTCTTGGTTCTATAATTTCAACCACTTCTTTCTTAAATGCCATATATAATTTCCTTTTTCTTAATTGATTACGACCCGAATTCCTCTTTTCAACAGAGCCGTCATATGTTGATTTTTTTGCTTCTGAATTGGATGAAGATAGTAATTTTTGCCACTTTACAAAACCCGTCTATCAAATATTTCTAAAAATGCCAGCCAAAATACTGATAATCACCTTCATATAAAATTGTTAGTTTGTGTCCACGATGTCAGCAACCTTCGCTTTTTCATTTAGGAAAACTACGGTTCCGTCGAAAACATCTACCAAAACAGGGATCGTTTTGTCTATATCACCGGCTAAAATGCGCTTACTCAATTGGTTAACAATCTCTTTCTGGATCAGCCTTTTTAAAGGTCTTGCCCCAAACTGCGGATCATAACCGTTTTCTGCAAGGTAATCCATAGCATAATCGCTGAATTGCAGCTCTATGCCATTTTGCGCCACCAACTTTTTTAAACCCTGCAACTGTATGTTGATGATTCCCCTGATTTCTTTCTTCATCAGCGGATGGAACATGATGATCTCATCTATCCGGTTTAAAAATTCGGGACGAATGGTTTGCTTAAGCATTTCCACCACTTCATCGCGTGTTTTTTCGACCACTTTTTCAAGGTTGGCTTCCGTCACATCCTCAAAATTTTCCTGGATGATCTGACTTCCCATATTACTGGTCATGATGATGATGGTGTTTTTAAAATTCACCACCCTGCCCTTGTTATCGGTCAGGCGGCCGTCATCCAATACCTGCAATAAAATATTATATACATCGGGATGTGCTTTTTCAATCTCATCCAATAACACAACGGAATAGGGTTTTCTCCTCACGGCTTCGGTTAGTTGTCCGCCTTCATCATACCCAACATAGCCCGGAGGTGCACCCACCAGCCTGCTAACCGAATGTTTTTCCTGGTATTCGCTCATGTCTATACGCGTCATCATACTGTCATCGTCGAACAGGTAATCGGCCAACGCTTTTGCCAGTTCGGTTTTACCAACGCCCGTTGTTCCTAAAAAGATGAAGGAACCGATCGGTTTTTTTGCATCCTGCAAACCCGCACGGCTTCGGCGGATGGCATCCGAAACGGCTTCGATCGCTTCATCCTGACCCACCACTCTTTTATGCAGTTCGTCTTCCAGGTTGAGTAATTTCTCTCTTTCACTTTGCAGCATCTTCGTTACCGGAATTCCTGTTGCTTTTGCAACACTTTCTGCAATATCTTCCGCGTCCACTTCTTCCTTCAGCAATCTTTTTTCAGAGATTACATCCAGTTCTTTCACAAGTGAGGTGATCGCTTCTTCCTGCTCTTTTACTTTACCATAGCGGATCTCGGCCACTCTGCCGTAATCGCCATTGCGTTCTGCCTGCTCTGCTTCCTGTTTCAATTGTTCGATCGCAGCTTTGCCGCTCTGCACTTTTTCCACCAGCTCCTTTTCTTGTTTCCATTTGGATTTATAGGTATCCCTCTCTACAGACAGATTAGCAATTTCGGTATTGAGGTCTTTCAGTTTTACTTCGTCATGTTCGCGTTTGATGGCTTCTTTTTCAATTTCCAATTGGCGAATCTGCCTTTCAAGCTTATCCAGTTCTTCGGGCATGGAATTCATTTCGAGGCGCAGCTTTGCCGCGCTTTCATCTATAAGGTCAATTGCCTTATCCGGTAAAAACCTATCTGTAATATATCTGTGCGAAAGCTCTACGGCCGCAATGATCGCCTCATCTTTTATCCGCACATGATGATAGGTTTCGTACCTGTCCTTCAATCCACGCAAAATAGAAATCGCATCTTCTTCACTTGGCTAATCGATAAGTACTTTTTGAAAGCGTCTTTCGAGTGCCTTATCTTTTTCAAAAAATTTCTGATATTCATTCAATGTTGTTGCGCCCACGGCACGAAGCTCACCGCGCGCCAACGCAGGTTTTAAAATATTCGCCGCGTCCATTGCTCCATCGCCGCCACCCGCGCCAACAAGCGTGTGGATCTCATCGATAAACAATATAATTTCACCATCGCTGCCTTGAACTTCTTTTACAACCGATTTCAACCTTTCTTCAAATTCACCTTTATACTTCGCGCCGGCGATCAAAAGCCCCATATCCAAGGCATAAATTATTTTCGATTTAAGATTTTCAGGGACGTCTCCATTTACGATGCGCATCGCCAGACCTTCAGCAATGGCGGTTTTACCAACACCAGGTTCACCAACAAGGATCGGGTTGTTCTTCGTTCTTCTGCTAAGGATGTGCAAGGTTCTCCTTATCTCTTCATCGCGCCCGATCACCGGATCCAGCCTGCCGGAACGCGCCATTTCATTAAGGTTTTTTGCATATTTGCTCAACGCATGTAATTGTGTTTCCTGCGTCTGCGAATTAACCGTTCCGCCCTTGCGCAATTCTTTGATAGCCGTCACCAATCCTTTTTCTGTCAGGCCAGCATCTTTGAGCAATTTTGCGGCGGCATCGTTGCCCTGAACGATCGCCAGCAGCAAATGTTCAGGCGTCACAAATTCATCCCCAAAAGGTTTCAGTGAAGCCACTGCACGCAATACCATATTGTTTGCATCACGCCCTAATGTTTGCGCCGGCTCACCGGAAGTAACAGGTAATTTTTTTATCAGCTCTTCTAATTTCGATTCTACCAGGTTTATCGTAACATTGTTCTTTTTCAATAAATAATCGACCGGCGAATCTTCTGTATTCAACAGTGCCTTCAGCAGGTGTTCTGTTTCAATGCTTGGATTTTTTTGACCGAAGGCCAGCTGCTGTGCAGCCTGCACAACTTCTGCCGCCTTGATCGTGAAATTATTTAAATTCATATGTTAATTTAAGTATGTTAATTTAAGTTGTATTTATTTCCGGAGTGAGTGCAAATTGTCCACCAAAAAACAAACCAGTAATTATGACGCATAAAATTCATAAAACCTGTCTCAATAGCAGCATAACATGGCATTCCTGCTAATATATCAGTCTGCTTTTGCGCAGGCGGATTTTGGAGCATATAATCCAATCTAATATTCCGAAAAAACGGCATAAGATCGCTGTAATTAATTCACAACGAAGGATATTGAAAAGTTCGCAGCTGTTGAAAAAATGCGTTATCGAAATACGTAAAACCTCGCAATTATTGGCATTTCCGGTGTAAATTTGCGCCGACCAGCAAAGCTGTTTAATTATGCAAAAATTAATATTAACCGCCGTTTTCATGCTGACGATGACCGTAGCATTTTCTCAGAAAAAAGAACCGTTTTTTAAAGGCATGTATGTTCAATGGGGCTATAATACCGAATGGTATACAAAAAGCAACATCCATATAAAAATGGCAAACGGCAATAATTTTATTTTACATAAAGTGAAGGCACATGATCGTCCGGATATGGATGCAGTAACCAAGAAGCCTACGGAAATTTCCATTCCGCAGTACAATTATCGTTTTGGTTTTTACCTTAATAAAGCTCATACACGTTCTCTCGAGATCAACTTTGACCATATCAAGTATATTGTTACCGATGGGCAAAAAGCTCACGTAACGGGTAAGATCGATGGCGTGGCCGTAAATGGCGACAGTGTATTAAATCCAAACACGTTCCTTCACCTCGAACATACCGATGGCGGAAACCTGTTACACATCAATTACGTGGAACAAAAAACTTTGTTTACCACAAAAGACAAAAGTCGTCCGCTGGTAAACCTGATCTGGAAAGCAGGGGCAGGTATCAATATTCCACGAACGGATTTCACCTGGCGCGGAAGCAGGCTCAACAATGATTTCCACGTTGCCGGCTATAATTTCGCGGCAGAAGCCGGGGCAAGATTTTACCCACTTAAAAAACTGTTCATCGAAGGCACAGCTAAAACCGGCTATGCGCATTATATCAACGCATTGGCCAACACAAATGAATTAAAAGGCAACCGCGTTCATCATGGCTTTGGGTATTTTGAACTGATCGGGCTGGTTGGCTATGATATCAATTTCTAAATCAACAATTTTATATCGAAGGCCCTGTTTAAGCAGGGCTTTTGTATTTTTACCAAAGTGAATTCTGTAGAAAAAAATACGAGTTATATCAAACAGACCGCAGCTGCGCTGGGCTTTGAATTCTGCGGAATTTCAAAAGCGCAATATCTTGACGAATATGCGCGCCGGCTGGAAACATGGCTCAACAAAGGGATGCACGGCAATATGCATTACATGCAGAATCATTTTGAATTGCGGGTGGATCCTACGAAGCTGGTTCCCGGCGCAAGGTCCGTCATCACTTTGTTGCTTAATTATTTTCCGGAAAATACGCAGGTAGAAAATGCGCCAAAAGTGGCTAAGTACGCTTACGGAAACGACTATCACGAAGTGATCCGTGAAAAACTGAATTATTTTTTTTACCTGCTGAAAGAAAATACCGGGGAAATAAATGGCCGCGGATTCGTGGACAGCGCGCCGGTGCTTGAACGCGCATGGGCGCAAAAATCCGGCATGGGCTGGATCGGAAAAAACGGGAACCTTATCACAAAGCAACAAGGTTCGTATTTTTTCATCGCTTCCCTGATCGTAGATGTGGAACTGGTCTACGACGATGCCTATGCAAAAGATTACTGCGGATCCTGTACGAGGTGCATCGACAATTGCCCCACTGAAGCCATCCTTCCCGACAAAATCGTAGACGGCAGCAAATGCATCTCATATTTCACCATCGAATTAAAGGATACCTTGATACCGGATGCGATGAAAGGAAAGTTTGACGACTGGCTGTTCGGCTGCGACACGTGCCAGGATGTATGTCCGTGGAACAGGTTCTCGCAGCCTTCTTCTGAAAATAAATTCAAGGCCGCACCGGAAATACTGAATTTTTCTGCGGATGACTGGAGCGAACTTACGGAAGAAGGTTTTAAAACAATCTTTAAAAATTCGCCGATCAAACGAACCAAATTCAACGGTATCAAAAGGAACCTTACATTTATCAGGCATTAAAAACAACTCTGATGAACAACAACATCGGGCAATTGTATACCATCGCAGGCAAAAAGAAAAGACATATTATCGGCCTTATGAGCGGCACCTCCCTGGACGGGCTGGATGTGGCTTTATGCGAAATCGAAGGCCATGGTGTTGATACAAAGCTTACACTAAAAAATTTCGTAACAAAAAAATATTCTCCGGGTTTTAAAGCGGACATCCGGGAAGTATTCTCAAAAAACGAGGTCAGTCTTGCAACACTCACACTGCTCAATGAATGGATCGGCGAACGGCATGCAGAGATTGTAAATCTTTGTTTGCGGGAATGGAACATTTTAAAAGAACAAGTGGATCTTATTGCAAGCCACGGCCAAACGATCTATCACGCACCCAAACACCTGCACCACATTGATAAATTTGGCAATGGCACTTTGCAGATCGGCGATGGTGATCATATTGCTATGCGCACCGGCATTGTCACGATCAGCGATTTCAGGCAAAAACATATAGCCGCCGGCGGCGAAGGTGCTCCATTAGCGGCTTACGGCGATTATTTATTGTTCAAAGAAAAAGACACCAACATTATTTTATTGAACATCGGCGGCATTTCCAACCTTACTTATCTTCCGGCCGAGGGGCATATTTTCAGCACAGATATCGGCCCCGGAAATACCATGATGGACGCATGGACGCAGGAAAATTTTAGCGGGATGTCGTTCGATGAAAATGCATTCATTGCAAGAGCAGGCACCGTAAATGAAGCGCTGCTGGCCGCTTTAAAGGATCATGAAATGATTCAGTTGCCGTTTCCCAAAACCACCGGGCCTGAACTTTTCAACATGGATTACCTTCGTGCAGCACAAAAAAGCACACACACCACTGCGATCAGTATTCATGATACGATGGCGACGCTGAATAAATTTACGGCGGATCTGATTTGTGATGCGATCAATGAACTCACCAAAAATAAAGCGAAAACGAAGATATATATAAGTGGCGGTGGTATGTACAATATCCTGCTGATGGAGCATCTTATCAAAGATATCCGGAATGCAACAATTGATTCAACGGCTGAAAAAAATATTGATCCCGACGCCAAAGAAGCGATCTTATTTGCCATACTGGCAAATGAATGTATAGCGGGAGAGGCGGCTACATTCAGTAATCTGGGAAAGAATTTTCCGGCGGTGAGTATGGGAAAGATCAGCTTTCCGCGCTAGCTCATCATTCAGTAAATTTTGGGAATGATTAATTATTTATTGTTTTCTCCCTTCAATCACATCCCTCAAACTTATCAACGCCGCTTCATATCCCGGTCCCGTCATCTTATCCGTAAATATTCCCGCAAATTTTTCCCATGGGTACCATTTTAATTTTGTGAGTGCCTGCCATTGCACCTGGTAGCCGGTACTGTCTTGCAGTGGCTCGATGGACAGGATATTTTCCACCGGAATTTCGCCCGGGCGGATAAGCAGGAATTTGATCCCGGATGGTGAGGATCCGGTAACGCGGATGGAATTTACGACGCCGCCGGTTGCCCATTCAATGCTGGCATTCATTCCGGCAGAAGGTGTGCTGTATTTTGCGTTGCTGTCCTGCATGAATACCGGGTGCCAGGTTTTCCATTCCTTCAAATCTGTAATTTTTGCGAGTATCTTTTCCGGAGAAGCATGTACCGGCATGCCACGCGTGGTCATCACTTTGGAAGGTATGAACAGCGACATGAGCGTCACTATTAAAAACAATCCTATCAATACAAACAAAACGCCCTTGATCATTCTCATATTATTCCCATTTAAAAACTTTCACAGCTACGATATAAACACCGATGCCCCACAATAATAATACACCAATCTCTCCTTTCACTTGCCAGAGATTTTGTCCCTCGAAAGCTACGCTCCGCATGGCGGTATTCAGATGTGTCAATGGCAGCGCTTTTGAAATTGGTTGCAGCCATTTTGGAAATGCACTAATGGAAAAAAAGGTCCCCCCAAGCAAAAACTGCGGCAACGTTATAAGATTTGCGAACGGCGGAATGGAACTGTCATTCTTTGCCAGGCCGCTTACAATAAAACCAAATCCCATAAATACAACGAGCCCGATAAAACTAAGAAACAGCATTTCAAATAAAGTACGAACGCCATGCACCAAAGTAAAACCGAAGAAATAATAACCCACCATGATGATCACTACAGCCGTGATCATTTGAAAAATGATACGACTCAAAGCCTCACCCAGTACAATATATGTGCGGGTGATGGGCGTTGCGAAAAATCTTTTTAATACGAGCTGACTGCGCAGATTGAAGAACATAAAAGCGACTCCGAACACTCCTGAACTTAGCAAAGAAAAACCCAACTGGCCCGGCAAAATAAAATCGATCGTTTTGTATTCGCGCACTACTGCCCGGTCTTGTTTATTATCAGGATCAAATTTAAAATCTGCATATACCGGCCTGTTCTTATAAACAGAATTGCTCACTTTATTGATTATACCTTCCAATGCTGCGCGGAGCTGCGGCCATTGATCGTCACTGGCGCTGGTGGTTTGCAGGCTCACTTTATATGGAGTAAGTGAATCATTTTTTACGATCGTCACCACGCCTGCGATCCTGCCCTTTTGCATATCGGTCTTTAATTCTGCATCGGTTGGGTAAGTTACCATCCTGATCGCTTCTGAATTTTTAAGCGCTGCGTACAGGATATTTGTAGTATCCGAACCCTTGCCCATCACGATGCGGTAAGTTGGCCGGCCGCCATTGTTACCGATAAATCCAAAAACCAGAATAAATATAAAAGGAAATGCAAAGCTGAAAATCACAGCCGACGGGCTTCGGGTGATAGAACGTAAACTACCTTTTGTAATGGCCCACATGGCAGTCAGCTGGCTATATTTCATACATTCGGTTTAAAGGGGCAAAGCTATTGTAAAAAGATCACAAAAAATCGGCACCAGATTCACTATGCCTGTGTACATTTGGGCGACGCGCATAAGTATGTCTATTATAAGTTGTCAAAAATTCTGTCAGCCAGAGCTTGTCAATTTCTGTCAGCCTGGAGTTGGTTGAGCTCTGTCAGCCTGAGCTTGTCGAAGGCTTTCAACACACTCATGCCGGCAGAATGGTCAGGTCATATCAATGCTGCGCGGACCAATTTTTTAAACATGGACAAAGTATACATTCTTTTGGGTGGCAACCAGGGCAATTCTGCCAAAAACCTCGAACGGGCCAAAGCCGCACTCACAAAGGCCGTAGGCGAAATTATCCGGATATCATCCGTTTACCAAACGGCTGCATGGGGCATCACCGATCAGCCGGATTTTTTGAACCAGGTGATTGTTTTAAAAACAAAACTGTCGCCAACCGAAACTTTGCAAAAATGCCTTGCGATCGAACACAAGATGGGCCGCGTGCGTACCATCAAAAACGCCCCCCGCATTATAGACATCGATATCCTGTTTTTCGAAAAGGTCATCATGAATACTCCCGAACTTGTTCTGCCCCATCCTCAGATCCAAAACCGACGCTTCGTTTTAACACCGCTCAACGAGCTGTCGCCGGCTTTTATTCACCCGGTGTTGAAGAAAACAATTCACCAACTACTCACAATTTGTCCCGATAAACTGGCAGTGAAAAAAAATTGACGGCACGTTCAATTCTTTCCACTTATTTTGCGACCTGAATGAAATATAATTTCGTAACGATAGAAGGCAACATCGGTGCCGGCAAAACCACGCTGGCGCATCTGCTTAGCAAACATTACAATGCAAGGCTGATCCTGGAAGAGTTTGCCGACAACCCATTTCTGCCGAAATTTTATGAAAAGCCCGACCAGTATGCGTTTCCACTGGAACTTTTCTTTATGGCCGAGCGCTATAAACAATTGAAAGAATTATTGCAGACGAAAGATATGTTCCAGAACATCACAGTAAGCGATTATCTTTTTACAAAATGCCTGCTCTTTGCAAAAGTGAATCTTCCGGCGGAAGAATTCAACCTGTACCAGAAGTTATTTGAGATTATCAACCCGCAGATCATACAGCCGGATATCCTCATCTACCTGCATACACCGGTGAGCAAATTACAGGAAAATATAAAAAAACGCAATAGAGAGTATGAACTTAGTATTCCCAACGATTACCTTTTCAACCTGCAGGAAACCTACACGCAATACATCAAACAGCACAATATCAAAACGCTTTTTGTAGACGCCAGCAATGCAGATTTTTTGGGGAACGACCTTCATCTCAAAACGATCACCGATGCGCTGGATAAAGAATATGAAAACGGGCAACATTATATTACCCTACCCTGATTTGTTTTATCTTTGCTGGAAAAGATAAACAGTTGCCGGCACCTTCGTCAAAAAAAAATCCTTATTTAGCTTTACGTATCACAGAATTCCGCAATTTCATCATTGGCCGGTTCATTTTTACGATGGGCATCAGGATGACAGGAACCGTTATCGGATGGTGGATGTATATTCTTACAAACAGTAAACTGGCGCTGGGTTTGGTGGGATTGGCTGAAGTGATCCCGGCAATTTCGCTCGCACTCTACGCGGGCCATTACATCGACAGAAATGAAAAAAGAAAACTGTTACTTACATGCATGACGATTTATTTCTGTTGTATGGGGTTGCTTTTTTTTCTTTCTACCGATTATACAAAACTTCATTTAAATCATTGGGCAATTGCAGGATTGATATGTGGCGTAATTGCCATTACCGGTGCCGTGCGTTCGTTTTCCGGACCATCGATGTCGGCGATGATCGCACAAATTGTTTCAAAAGATATTTTACCGGGTGCGGTTTCCCTTAGCTCAGCCGGTTATCTCATCTCCTCTATCCTGGGCCACGCCACGGGTGGGTTTTTGATTGCAAAACTGGGTATCCACAATACATTTTATGTAGTGCTCGCATTTATCGCCACCGCGATATTTTTCTTTTCAAAGCTGCTCGTAAAACCCGTGTACGAAATGAAAGAAAGCAAGACGTGGCAAAGTGTGAAAGAAGGTTTGCAATATGTTTTCAAAACGAAAGAACTGCTCGGTGCCATGTCGCTCGATATGTTCGCCGTTCTGTTTGGCGGTGCAGTAGCGCTTGTTCCAGTATTTGCAAAAGATATTTTACATGTGGGACCAGAAGGGTTCGGCTGGCTCAATGCTGCGACAGATATCGGTTCCATTCTTACTGTTACTTTCTTAACGCTTAGGCCGCTCCCGGGCAAACAAGGCCGGATACTGCTTTTCGCCGTTGGTGCATTTGGCCTGTGCATCATATTATTTGCTCTCTCAAAATTATTCTGGCTCTCCTTTGCCGCCCTCATTTTGAGCGGCTGTATGGATGGTGTAAGCGTAATTGTACGCAGCACGATCCTTCAGTTAAAAACGCCGGACGAACTCCGTGGCCGAGTAATGAGCGTAAGCAGCATGTTTATCAACAGCAGTAATGAACTGGGCCAGTTTGAAAGCGGCGTAATGGCCAAACTCCTGGGAACCGTACCATCAGTGATTTTCGGCGGATGTATGACCGTAGGTGTTGTAATCACTACCTGGTTCAAAGCACCGAGCCTGCGCAAAATGGAATACTGATCAACATTCCGCCGAAGACAAATAAAATCTGCGTAATCTCCTCATCAATTAAAAATCTGCGATTCTGCCTCGGCTTCTACCTGCGCAATCCGCGTAATCAATTTTTGAAATTAAATCTGTGTTTCTTTTCTTAATTTTAGTGTCTAAACATGATCATCAACATGCAACGCAGATCCTTCATCAGAAATACCGGCCTCACCCTGGCAGCTCTCTCACTTTTAAATAAAGATACCCTGGCAGCTTTCCTTTCAGATCAAACGTATAATATCCGTATGTTAACGGATAACATCGGGATATTTACAGAAAAAGGCGGCACCATTTTATTTATGCTTACAAAAGAAGGAACCGTGGTGGTAGACAGCCAGTTTCCAGAAACGGCACCGCATCTTATCGGAGAAATAAAAAAGAAAACAGACAAGCCTTTCCGCCTTCTTATAAACACGCATCATCATGCAGACCATACCAGCGGGAACATAGCTTTCAAAGATCTGGTAAAAAACGTACTCGCACATGAAAATTCAAAGATCAACCAGCAAGTTGTAGCGGTGAAAAATAAAAATGAAGACAAGCAATTATATCCTAACCAAACATTCGGAAGCACCTGGTGCGAAAAAATCGGGAGGGAAGAAATTTGCCTTCAATATTATGGTGCCGGTCACACCAACGGCGATGCTTTCATTCATTTTAAAAAGGCAGATATTGTACATGTGGGCGACCTGGTTTTTAACCGCCGTCATCCTTATGTAGACAGATCAGCGGGCGCCAATATCAGCAGTTGGATCGATGTGCTGGATAAGGCCACCGGTACCTTCAAAGAAAAGACAACTTTCATTTCCGGCCACGCCGGCGACGGATATGATGTGATCCTCAAAAAAGCTGATGTAATTGCATTCCGCGACTATCTGAGCAACGTATTAAAATTTACGTCCGAAGAGATCAAAGCCGGAAAAACGATCGATGAGATCGTGAAAGCGACCGAGATTCCCGGATCACCGGAATGGAAAGGCGATGGCATTGACCGGCCGTTAAGAGCAGCATTTGAAGAACTAAGCAACGGATAATTTTTTCAAATCAACAGTTGATCACTAATAAGGAGTAGTTAATAATTTTAGATATGGGATTAACTCTTAAACAGCGATTTATCATTGACAAGGATTATCAATTGTCTATTATAAAATCAGCCATTCAAACACATTACTCACTATTAGTTATCAACTGTTAATTCTTAAAAATGAATGTTTTTCTTACCAGTGCCATCAAACATTTCACCAATTACAGATCAATGGCAGAAAAGGCCCTGGCGCAACTTGAGCCAGGGCAATTATTTATTTCGCCTGCGCCTGGAAGCAACAGCATTGCCGTGATCGTGCAACATATGGCGGGAAATCTGTTATCGAGGTTTACCGATTTTTTAACTACCGACGGAGAAAAAGAATGGCGCGCACGCGATGAAGAATTTGAACCCTTGATCAACGATAAGGATACCTTGATGAAACGCTGGAACGAAGGCTGGAACTGCCTTTCAAACGCACTTGCAAGTTTATCCGGTGATGATCTGACATCAATAATTTACATCCGGAAGGAACCGCATTCGGTCACCGATGCAATCGTACGGCAACTCACACATCATGCATCGCATGTTGGTCAGATCGTATATATCGCAAAAATGCTTCGTGGAGAAGATTGGGAAGGTTTATCAATGCCGAGAAAAAAATAATCGCAGATTTTTCCGGCCTTGCAGGAAATCTGCGATCTGAATCAACAAATCTCACGTTCCTTTCTGGATCAGTTTTTCCAGTACGTAATAAACCGCAGGACAAAAAGTAGAATTCTTCTGGGTGATCTTTGGTCGTTTCAATAAAACGTCTTCATCGGTGTAAGGAAAACGCGCGCAGTCGGTGGGTCGATGCTCATAAATGCTGCAATAATTATCGCCGCCCAGGAATGGACAAGGTTTGGAATTGACCACAAAATCGCCATCTTCATCTACCACAAGATATTTGTTGATGAGATCGCCGTCTTTCATTTTGAGATGCTTCGCTACCCGCTTTATATCCGTCGTTTTAAATCTTGGAGAAAAATTCTTGCAACAAGCGGCGCATTCCAGGCAATCAATCTTGCTGAAGGCCTCTTCATGCAAATCGGGCAATGCACGGAGCGTAGCGTTCTTATCGGCGCGATGCAAAAACTTCGTGTATAGTTTTTGGCGGTCACCCGACTTTTTTTGCCAGTTCTTTAAAAGATCATTGTCCATTGCTGCAAATATACAGCCCCGGAAATAAGGAACATCGAATGAGGAACAAGAAAGCAAGGAAACCTGCACTTATTAAAAAACATATCTTTTTATTTCTCATTTCTAATTCCTTATTTCTTATTTTAATTGTTATTTTTAAAAAAACATTAAAAAGCATATGAAAACAGTGATTATTCCGCTCGATTTTTCTGAAACCTCTTTCAACGCTGCGCATTATGCAGCGAATATGTACAAAAACCGGGAAGATATAACGCTGATCCTGTACCATTTTTACAGCGGCCACGACGAACAGTCCATTACGCACAACTATCTTGAAACTTTACGCGATGAACTGGCTGTGGGTTCTTCCACCATCACCGAAACGGTAAATGAATCCGGGGACAATTTCATCGACAGCCTTACTGCATTTGCTCATGTAAAAGGTGCATATATGATCGTAATGGGACTAACAGGTAAAACCAGGCTGGAACAACGTTTTTCCGGTACCAACACGCTGAAGATGGCCGAAAAAAATGTATGTCCTGTGCTAATCGTGCCGGAAGATGCTGCGTACGTAAGCATCAGCAATGTTTTGATCACTTCACAAATGAAATACGTGGAAGATACACCGGTATTGCTCGCCGTAAAAAGAGTTCTTACCGACTTCAAACCATTCGTGCATATTTTGAACGTAGACGAGCGCCACTATATTTCCCTCACCAGCGATTTTAAAACGGAACGAGATAAAATGGAATCGCTGCTCATTGATTTCAAGCCGGAATTTTACTTCATGCGGCTGTTCGATTTTCACGAATCAGTGAATCTTTTTACTACTGATAAGAACATAGATATGATCATCATCGGCCCCCAACACCATAGTTTTTATGAAAAGTTATTCAAAACGCAGCATACAAAAAAAATGATCTACCAGAGTAAAGTTCCGGTATTAGCTGTGCATGAATAGCTTAGGGTTTAGATAGTGTAGAAATTTTATAGATTGAATTAAGTATTTTAAATATATGCTATTAAAGAGACCCGCTTTTGCGGGTTCTTTATTTATAACGCTTTCCCTCTAAATCATCTGAAGCTTTTACCGCTAACTGCTATCCGCTAAGCCCAAGCCGCTAACCTACCTTCAATTAACAAACATCCTTCACTTTTCCACACACGACAGGTAAACAATCTGCCTCTTTAAAATGTTATCGAATAAGCGTAATTTTGCGGCGTCTTTGGTATTCCATTCGGGATACTCACTTCGCGTACACTACAAATAAAATTATCTATGAATATTTTCGAACAACAGCAGCATGAATTTTTAGCCAGACATATCGCACCAAACGAAGAAGAAACTGCGGCGATGTTAAAAGTGATCGGAGTAAGTTCGGTAGATGAACTGATCGATAAAACGGTTCCTGCTGCCATCCGTAACCACAGAGTACTCAACACAGGTGCGCCCATGAGCGAATATACTTACCTGACGCAACTGGCAGAAACCGCAAAGCTCAACAAAGTCTACAAAACCTATATCGGGCAAGGATATTATGGGACGATCGTTCCAAACGTTATCCTCCGGAATATTTTTGAAAACCCGGGATGGTACACGCAATACACGCCTTACCAGGCAGAAATCGCACAGGGAAGATTAGAGAGTCTGTTGAATTTTCAAACAATGATTAGCGATCTTTGCGCGCTCCCGATCGCAAATGCGAGTCTCCTTGATGAAGGAACCGCCGCTGCCGAAGCAATGGCAATGTTATTTAATCATAAAAACAAGAACACCGATCATATCATCGCGCCAAAATTTTTTGTAGACAGGGCAATTTTTGCCCAAACAAAAGATATTCTTACCACAAGGGCTTTGCCGATCCACGTTGAGCTGGTGCAGGGTGATTATAAAACAGCTGAACTTGATGAAACATATTTCGGCGCGATCGTACAATACCCCAACAGCAATGGTGCCGTAGAAGATTACAGGAACTTCATCGATGCGGCCCACCAGGTAAATGCATTGGTTGTAATGGCCACCGACCTGCTGGCGCTCACCTTGCTTACACCTCCTGGTGAACTGGGCGCGGATGTAGCGATCGGTAACTCACAAAGATTCGGCGTTCCAATGGGATTTGGCGGACCACATGCAGCTTTCTTCGCATGCAAAGATGAATTTAAACGCGCCATCCCCGGCCGCATCATCGGCGTAAGCGTAGACGCACAGGGGCATCGTTGTTTACGCATGGCACTGCAAACACGCGAGCAGCATATACGCAGGGAAAAAGCTACGAGCAACATTTGTACTGCGCAGGCACTCCTTGCCAACATGTCCGCAATGTATGCAGTTTTTCATGGCGCAGAAGGATTAAAGAACATTGCAAAAAGAATAAGCCTTCTAGCACAAACATTAAGCAATGAGCTGGCGGCACTTGGGTTTGAAAATGAAAACAACTATTATTTCGATACGCTGGAAATCAAAGTGGACGATGTTTCCCTCGTGAAACAGATTGCCGAAAACAATGAATTGAATTTTCATTACAATCAAAATACTGTTGGCATTTCCATTGATGAAACCACATCGCAGCGCGACATCCTCGATATAATCCATTTATTTGCGGGCATGCGCAATAGTGATACGGCCACTGCCGGATTTGATGCCGATACTTTATTGGAAAACATCCCTTCTTCACTCACAAGAACATCCGATTTTTTAACGCATCCTGTTTTCAATTCGCATAGAAGTGAAACTGAAATGATGCGCTACATCAAATCGCTTGAAAATAAAGATCTAAGCCTGAACACTTCCATGATCTCTCTCGGAAGTTGTACGATGAAGCTCAATGCCGCAACACAACTCATCCCGGTAAGTTGGCCGGCCTTCAATTCCATTCATCCGTTTGCACCCGCTGATCAATGGAAAGGCTATCAGAAAATCATCAGCGAACTGGAAAATGCATTGAGCAATATCACCGGCTTTGCCGCTACTTCTTTGCAGCCAAACAGCGGTGCCCAGGGAGAATATACCGGCTTGCTTACGATAGCGGCTTATCATGCAGACAGAGATGAGGCGCATCGTAATATCATTCTGATCCCGATCTCTGCTCATGGTACCAACCCTGCAAGCGCAGTGATGGCCGGCTTTAAGGTAGTTGTTACAAAATGTGACGAAGCCGGGAACATAGATGTGGTGGATCTTCGCGCGAATGCGGAAAAATATAAAGAAAATCTTGCCGGCCTGATGGTCACGTATCCCAGTACACACGGGGTGTTTGAAGAAAGTATCGTTGATATCTGCCAGTTGATACACGATAACGGCGGATTGGTATACATGGATGGTGCCAATATGAATGCGCAGGTTGGATTAACAAGTCCAGGTTTTATCGGTGCCGATGTTTGCCATCTTAATCTGCACAAAACCTTCGCTATCCCGCATGGTGGCGGCGGCCCGGGCATGGG
>JAATFP010000014.1 GCA_015655125.1 Chitinophagales bacterium
GTGATGGTAGTTCCCCATTCGTAAGAACCGCTGTCTGCCGTAATACGTGCATTGATCACTTCAAAAAATGTAGTGAGCGCAATCGGATCGCGGCTCAGGAACGCGATCTTTTGCCCCTTCGACAAATCGAAATTCAGCTTGCTGAAAATAGTTTTACCTTCAACAGATTTCGAAAGATTTTCCACTTTCAGGATATCGTTTCCGGCTTCCCTGTCTTGTTTGAAAATGATGCCGGGGTATTTCCTGTTACTGGGTGTAATGTCTTCAAACACCAGCTTATCCAATGCCTTTTTACGGCTCGTAGCCTGCTTGCTCTTCGAAGCATTCGCGCTGAAACGCGCAATGAATTCGAGCAGATCTTTCTTCTTCTCTTCCTGCTTCTTATTTTTATCCGTCGCCTGGCGCGCCGCGAGCTGCGAGCTTTCATACCAGAAGGTGTAGTTACCTGTATAAACCTTGATCTTCATTTTATCAACATCGGCTACGTGTGTGCAGACAGCATCCAAAAAGTGACGATCATGGCTCACTACCAATACGATATTTTCATAATCGGCAAGAAAATTTTCCAGCCACGCGATCGTTTCCACGTCCAGGTTATTCGTAGGCTCATCGAGTAACAAAATATCCGGATTGCCAAACAATGCCTGCGCCAGCAAAACGCGCACTTTAAGGTTGGCGCTCACATCTTTCATCAGTTGCTGATGCAAGTCATCCTTCACGCCAAGTTCGCTTAAAAAAGTAGCGGCATCGCTTTCGGCAGTATAGCCGCCCATTTCGCCAAACTGTTCTTCCAATTCACCGGCTTTGATGCCGTCGGCCTCGGTAAAATCTTCTTTTGCATAGATGGCATCACGCTCGTGCATCACTTCCCACATTTTTTTATGGCCCATCATTACAGTATTCAACACTGTTTCTTCATCGAAGGCAAACTGGTTTTGGTTTAATACCGCCATACGTTCGCCCGGTGTGATGGATACGCTTCCCTTGTTTGGTTCAATTTCCCCGCTTACTATTTTAAGAAAGGTAGATTTGCCGGCACCATTGGCGCCGATCACACCATAACAATTGCCCTTTACGAAATTGATGTTTACCTCATCAAACAATACCCGCTTGCCATACGCAAGGGTTACATTATTTACACTGATCATAATTATTGAAAATGGCCGCAAAGGTAGTCAATAACCGCTAATTAATAGCTAATAATGAATAATTAATAATTCGTTCAATTCGCGGTGCGGGCAAGCTTCGGCGAATACTTCCTGTTCAGAAGCGCTGCCGGCCTCAGCTTGTCGAAGGCGGTTATAATGGCCTTCGACAAGCTCAGGGCGGCACTGCTCTTACGCCCAAACGCAATTACAGCGACATTTGAAAATTTTAGGAATTATTCCTTATTAGTTATTAAATATTCATTATCAATGCTTCTTTATTAATAAATTGCCGCCTGATTTACTAATCGGCTGTTTAATTGTATTTTTGCAAATATGTACTTACTACACAATATTCAATCTTCTGTGATCGAAAGTCTTTCTGAACTATACGGGCAGGAGTTTACCGAAAAGGATTTCCAGATAAACCAGACCAAACCTGAATTTGAAGGTGATTACACGGTAGTATTGTTCTCTCTTCTCAAAAAAACCGGTCGCGCGCCACAGGCGCTGGGCGAAGAACTGGGCAATCATATTTTAGAAACAAAACCTGATCTTTTCAGCAAATACAACATCATCAAAGGATTTCTGAATTTTTCCGTTGCAGATTCTTATTGGATGAACCTGATCAACGATCATTACGAAGACGAGCGTTTTGGCAAGCAATCATTGAACGGTAAAAAAGTGATGGTCGAATACTCCTCTCCCAACACGAACAAACCGCTGCATCTTGGTCATTTACGCAATAACTTTTTAGGTTGGAGCGTTGCAGAAATACTGAAAGCAAACGGGTTCACGGTATTCAAAAGCAGCATCGTGAACGACCGTGGAATGCATATCTGCAAGAGCATGATCGCGTGGGAAAAATGGGGCAATGGAGAAACACCCGAATCTTCGGGTAAAAAAGGCGATCACCTGGTGGGCGACTTCTATGTGATGTTTGAAAATGAACTACGGAAACAAGCCATCGAACTGAAGCAGAAAGAAGATGCCGATGATGTGAGTCATTACGACGAGGTACAACAACAAAAGCTGATAGAGCTGCAGCAGCGCAGAAACAAGTTACTTGAAGAACCGCAGACAAAAGCAACGGCCGAAAAAATAGCGAAGCTCGACGATGACATGATGGAAACACGTCGCGGCGCTACGGCCATCATGGGCGAAGTAAAACAAATGTTGCTCGACTGGGAAGCCGGCAAGCCCGAAGTGATAGACCTGTGGAAAATGATGAACAGCTGGGTATATGAAGGCATGGACGTTACCTATAAGCTGATCGGTAGCGACTTCGACAGGACGTATTATGAAAGCAATACTTATTTGCTTGGAAAAGACATTATCCAGGATGGATTAGATCGCGGGGTCTTCTATCGTAAACCAGATAACAGTGTATGGATAGATCTCACTTCCGACGGACTTGACGAAAAGCTCGTATTAAGGAAAGACGGAACCTCTGTTTACATTACGCAGGACATTGGCCTCGCCAAACAGAAATACGACGAATACAAAATAGACCAGAGCATTTATGTGATAGGCAACGAACAAAATTATCACATGAAGGTGCTGAAGCTTATATGCCAGAAACTGGGACTTTCCTATGCTGACAATATCCATCATTTGAGTTATGGAATGGTGGAATTGCCAACCGGCAAGATGAAAAGCAGGGAAGGAACGGTAGTGGATGCCGATGATGTAGTGGCGGAAATGGAGAAAGAGGCTCAGATAAAAACAGAGGAACTGGGAAAAGTGAAGGATTTTACACCGGAGGAACTGGCCGGACTCTACCATATCATTGGGCTGGGTGCGCTTAAATTCTTTTTATTAAGGGTAGATCCGAAGAATACCATCGAGTTTGACCCGTCAAAAACAATTGACTTTGTTGGTTTTACTGCGCCGTTCATTCAATTTAACTACGCCAGGATAAAATCAATTTTGCGCAAAAATGAATTGCAAAAAAACATACATTTGCCACTTGATTTTTTGCCTCTCGAAAAAGAACTGATCTCATCGATCGAAAAATACCCTGCGATAATTAAACAGGCCAGCGAAGAACTGAACCCTTCCGCGATAGCTATATATATATATAATATCGCCAAAACGTTCAGCTCGTTCTATACAGAACATTCTATCGCCAACGCCGAAAGTGAAGAAAAAAAACAGCTACGTTTACGCCTGGCCATCATGACTGCCAACGTAATTAAAAGCGGTATGGGATTGTTGGGGATTGATGTTCCAGAACGTATGTAAAGTTTCTTTCTGTCAGCCTGAGCTTATCGAAGGCAGCCTTCGACAAGCTCAGGCTGACAGAAAGAAACTTTAGAAATTTAAAAGTATAAAAGAACCATCGGTGCCCGGTCGTCCGTCGTCGGTGGTGCAATAATAGCTTATGACAAAGAAAGTAACAAAGATTGGAGTTTTATGCAGTGGCGGTGATAGTCCGGGTATGAACGCAGCCATCAGGGCGGTGGTTCGTACGGGCATCTATCATGGTCTGGAAGTGTACGGCATCATGCGCGGCTACAGCGGTATGGTAGAAGATGAGATCATAAAAATGGAAAGCCGCAGCGTAGCCAACATTATTCAGCGCGGCGGTACTATTTTGAAGACGGCCAGATGTAAAGAATTCTATACACCCGAAGGCAGAAAGATCGCCTACAACAATCTGAAGAAAAAAGGCATCAACGGACTGGTAGTATTGGGTGGCGACGGAAGCTTTAAAGGTGCGCAAACTTTCAGCAATGAATATGATATTCCGTGCATCGGCTTGCCGGGTACGATCGATAAGGACATTGCCGGTACGGAATTCACCATCGGTTTTGATACCGCAGTAAATACGGCCGTGGAAGCGATCGATAAGATCCGTGATACGGCGGATGCGCATGATCGCCTGTTCATCATCGAGGTGATGGGCCGCGATGCAGGTTACATCGCGCTTCACAGCGGTATCGCCACCGGAGCAGAAAATATCCTGATCCCGGAGAAGAAGACAGACATCGATCGCGTGATCAAATCTCTCCAGGAAAAAGAAAAACGCAAAAAGCTGGTAAACCTCATCGTTGTGGCCGAAGGCGAAGACGGCGGAGCCGATCAACTCGCAAAGATCATTAAGGAGAAAGTGCCGGGACTGGAAACACGCGTTTGCATCCTCGGGCACATCCAACGCGGCGGTTCTCCATCTTGTATGGACAGGCTCATCGCCAGCCGCATGGGTTATCATGCCGTAGAATGCCTGCTGGAGGGACGTCACAATGTTTTTGTTGGAATCGTAAACAACCGTATCAACTATATTCCATTAAATGAAGCGGTGAAAAAGAAACAACGGATCAGTGATGAGTGGATGGATATCGTTCGCATACTTTCTACTTAATTTAAAGTTCAGGGATCAGTGGTTAGAAAAGGCTATCGCTATTCAATCTAACCACTAATCGCTAAACCCTGATACCTGACACCCGAAACCTAATACCTTCAACAATCTAAATACAACAAATGAGTAAAAATGTAAGTAAATACCTGCACACCGGAATGGATCGAGAGGCAGGTATTTCGCATTCACAAAAAAGAACCAAGATCGTTGCAACCGTTGGCCCAGCCTGCGATACGTACGAAAAATTACTCGAACTTGTAAAATGCGGTGTAAACGTATTCCGGCTCAATTTTTCTCATGGCTCACATGAAGACAAGCGAAAGATCATCGAACATATCCGTGCGATTACAAAGAACGAACCATACAACATCGCCATACTGGCGGATCTCCAGGGTCCGAAATTGAGAGTCGGCGACCTGGAAGATGGGAAGCTGCTCTTGAAAGCAGGTGACCGCTTTATTTTCACTACAGAAAAAATGGTTGGCACAAAAGATAAGATCTATGTCTCTTATCCTAATCTTGCTAAAGATCTGAAACTCGGCGAACGCGTATTTTTAGACGATGGTAAAATGGAACTGAAGGTAGAAGAAATTCTCAATGAAAAGGAAATTCTTGTAAGCGTTACATTGGGCGGTTTGCTCACACCGAAAAAAGGTGTGAACCTTCCAGACAGTGCCTTGACCATGCCATCGCTGACAGAGAAAGATAAGGAAGATTTCGAATTCATCATGACGCAGAACCTCGACTGGCTGGCGCTTTCATTCGTAAGAAAAGCGGAAGACATCGTTAGTTTGAAAAAGATGGTGAAAGAGAAAGGCAGCAAAATAAAAGTGATCTCTAAAATAGAAATGCCGGAAGCATTGAAGAACCTGCGCGATATCATCGTGGAAAGCGACGGTGTAATGATCGCCCGCGGCGACCTTGGTGTGGAAATACCGATCGAACAGGTGCCGGTGATTCAGAAAGACATCATCCGCAAATGTATGCACCGCGCCAAGCCCGTAATAGTGGCTACCCAAATGATGGAAAGCATGATCGACCGCACCAAGCCAAACAGAAGTGAGGTGAGCGATGTGGCAAATGCCGTACTCGAAGGTGCAGATGCCGTGATGCTTAGCGGCGAAACCGCCACTGGCTCCTACCCTGCCTTGGTAGTGGAAACGATGAGCAAGATCATCCTTGAAGTAGAAAAAACAGTGTACAATTATGATCGTGAAGATATTCTCACACCGCAGCCGCATTCGCCATCTTTCTTAAGCGATGCGATTTGCTACAGCGCATGTAATCTTGCAAAAGACTCACAGGCAAACGCTCTGATAGGAATGACGCAAAGCGGTTATACAGCTTTCATGCTCAGCAGCTATCGCCCAAAATCACCGTTGTATATTTTCAGTAAAGAAAGAAGCCTGATCAATCAGTTAAGTCTGAGTTGGGGGGTACGCGCTTTCTTTTATGCGGAAGAAGAAAGCCTGGATGATATCATTTTCGACCAGATCAATATTTTAAAAGAAAGAGGATTTATCAAGAAAGACGATGTGATCGTAAATACGGGAAGTACGCCGGTGAAGGAGCATTTGCCAACGAATATTATTAAGATCACAAAAATCGATTAAGCTTAGCTTAATTAGGGATTACGAATTTTATAAAATAAAAGAGGTTTGCATTTTGTAAACCTCTTTTATTTTGAAGGAACTCATTATTCGTAATTGATTAAACCCAAGAACATATGATCACTGCAGCCAGGATATTCCCCACCAGCGTATATCCACCATTGATCAGATGCAGGCCGAGCGGTCTCTTTTCGTACAGATAAGAATTGCTGATGGCTGTTATCCCAATACCAAGCCCGGTAACGCTGCCAAGTTTTACGCCACTCATCCATCCACCATTCAGTCCAATCTTTGCGCGGATGATCGCTATGCTCATGCTTGCAAGCAATACCAGCAAAAATGAGAAGAACATCGTTACGCCAATACCATTTTTAGCACCCGGTGCTTTTGGATCGATCTTTACATACCGCCGCCACTTAGATGCAAACATTACTTTCGAGTACCAGATCGCACCTAATGCGAAGTAGGCCAGGCCCCCACCGAATGCAGCTATCCAGTTGATTTCGTCTAAAAAAGCAGTATCCATGTTATATGTTTGGGTAATTGTAGAAATGAATGTACAATAACTTTTCAGAAAACGGAATCAGTATGCGTTTCATCTTTAACCGCTTCCTAGAAATTAGCACCACAATGCTTGATTACGCCAGGTGCATAAATTTTTCTGGATATGATCATTTGCGCATTTAATTTTAGTCTGCAACCTGTAGTACCAGATTATAAATTTTGCACTTAAACCCAGTCTTCAACAAGCTCAGACTGACCGCATTCTGGCCATATTGAACTTCTTTCCGGCATGTTGAATTTATTTCCCGTCATGTTGAGCCTGTCAAAACATACTGAGCTTCTTCCAATACCAAAAATCATATACACATAAATAACATATAACTTATTTATTCCCAACCGGCTTAATTTAGCATCATTGTACCATATATTTGCGAAAAATAACAGAAACTCATCATGATTATCGGACTTCCTAAGGAAATAAAGAACAATGAGAATAGAGTTGCCATAACGCCTGCGGGCGTTTTTGAATTAATAAAACGCCAACATCAGGTATATGTGCAGCAGGAAGCGGGCATTGGAAGTGGATTTTCGGATAAAGATTATGAAGATGTGGGTGCAGTTATACTGCCAACGATAGAGGAAGTATATTCCAAAGGCGAAATGATAGTGAAAGTAAAAGAACCCATCGCGATCGAATATCCCCTGATAAGGAAAAACCACATCATCTTCACGTATTTCCATTTCGCCTCAAGCCCGGAGCTTACAAAAGCGATGATCGCCAGTGGCGCCATCTGCATCGCCTACGAAACCGTGCAGGATGAAGATGGCTCTTTGCCGCTGCTCACGCCCATGTCGGAAGTGGCCGGCAGAATGGCCATTCAGCAAGGCGCAAAATATCTGGAAAAGCCGATCAAAGGTCGCGGTATATTATTGGGCGGCGTGCCGGGTGTTCCGCCCGGTCGCGTGCTGGTCTTAGGCGCCGGTGTTGTGGGCATCCAGGCGGCCAAAATGGCCGCAGGATTGGGTGCGCACGTAACGATCCTCGACATCAATATGAAAAGACTGCGGTATGTAAACGATATCATGCCGAGTCATGTGATCACGGAACTTTCGAGCGAATACAATATCAGGCGGCATATCAAAACGCACGATCTGATTGTGGGCGCGGTATTGGTAACCGGCGGTAAGGCACCAAAACTGATTACGCGAAGCATGCTCAGGGAAATGAATCCCGGCACCGTGATGGTGGACGTTGCCGTGGATCAGGGCGGTTGTTTCGAAACAACAAGAGCCACTACGCACGAGGCTCCAACTTACATCATCGACGACGTGGTACATTACTGCGTGGCCAATATGCCCGGAGCAGTACCCTATACTTCTACCCTGGCGCTCACAAACGTAACGTTGCCGTATGTTTTGAAGATCGCAAAATACGGTTGGAAAAAAGCATGCGAATTAAACCCCGATCTCAACAAAGGGCTGAATATCGTTGATGGTAAAATTGTACACGATGCGATACCACATGTTTAATCTATGATGTATAACCGGCGATCTGCATGATGCCATACGTAAATCTTCATTTATCCTGGTTATCATATATCCATGTATTTCAACAAACCTTTTCGGGCCGTATTCTTTATCTTCCGTTGAAAGAATGAGTTCCACCCAAGCAACCAACCACTGAAACCCAATGCCTGCCTGCTCCAGCGATGAATGCTGAAGCCATCGCTGTGTTCTACGATCTCGCCGTTCTCTATCTTCATATTCGCTTTCACCTGATTGATCACCTTTCTTCCGGTTTTGGAAAAAGTGTATGTAGCCACCCAATCACAAGTGTAATAATTGTCGCCCAGATCTTTGATATTACCGAAGGTCAATGAAAAATCCTTCGCATTCTTACACAGCATCTCCCACATTGACCGCACCTGGTCGCCACGCAGCAATTCGAACACCGGATCATAAAAAACGATATCCCTGCTGTAACATGCATTCATAGCAGCCGCATCGAGCTTATTAAACGAGGTATAAAAATTACTGATCAATTGTTCTGCCGTATACATAAGTGAATCGTTTAGTTTTGGTAAATTTAGCAATCTAAAATAACACAATATGAATAAGCTGTCGCTGTTTTGTTTCCTTGCGCTTCTTTCCCTATCGTCCTTTTCACAAAATGCCGATAGCACCTGGTTCGTAAACAACTATACAAAAAAGGAAACTTACATTACGATGCGCGATGGTGTGCGGCTGTTTACATCCATGTATATTCCCAGGGACAGCACGGAAAAACACCCGTTCCTGATGACACGCACACCCTATTCCTGCGCACCTTATGGTGAAGATAAATATGTTTCGATCTGGCACAGTTATGTGATGGCTTACGCCAAAGAAAACTACATTCTCGTATTGCAGGACGTACGTGGCCGCTACATGAGCGAAGGCGATTTTGAAGACGTGCGGCCCTTTAATAAAAATAAAAAAGGAAAAGAAACAGATGAAGCCAGCGATACGTATGATGCGATCGATTGGATGGTAAAGAATGTTCCCGGAAACAATGGAAATTTTGGGGTATTCGGCACATCTTATCCCGGTTTTTACAGTACGGAAGCCGCGCTGAGTGGCCATCCTGCACTAAAAGCTGTAAGTCCGCAGGCGCCGGTAACCGATTGGTTCATCGGTGATGACTTTCACCATAACGGCGCTTTTTTTCAAATGGACGGATTTTCTTTTTATCCAACATTTGGCAAACCACATCCGAAACCCACACAAAATTATGGAACCGGTTTTACCACCCCGATTAAAGACAATTACAAATTTTACTTGCAGGCCGGCGCGATAAAAAATCTAGCTTCCATGATCGGCGACAGCATTAAGTTCTGGCACGAAATGTATGAGCATCCTGATTACGACGAATGGTGGCAATCGCGCAACGCCCGCACAGGTTTATATAATGTAAAACCGGCCATGCTTTGGGTGGGCGGCTTGTTTGATGCAGAAGATTGTTTTGGCGCGTGGAACTCTTTTAAGGCAACACAAAAACAAAGCCCTGCAACCAACAACAAGATAGTAATGGGACCATGGTACCACGGACAATGGGGCCGCGAAGGAAGTTTTTTGGGCAATGTAAGATTTGAAAGCAACACTTCCGAATACTACCAACAAAATATTGAAATTCCGTTCTTCCAATATTATCTCAAAGGAAAAGGCAGCATAGCACAGCTAAAAAAAGCAAATATATTTTTCACCGGCGAAAACAAATGGCACGAGTTGGAGCAATGGCCGCCGGCAAACGTGGAAGAAAAAAACATCTACATCAACTACAATAAAAAATTAAGCTTTGATAACCCGGGGGTGAAATTCAAACCGGAGGATCGCAGCAAACGGCCTCCCTCTTACAGTGAATATGTAAGCGATCCGGCAAAACCCGTTCCTTACGCCGAAGGCGTTCATTTCAGAAGAACACGGGAATACATGACCGACGATCAGCGCTTTGCAAGCAGGAGGACTGATGTATTAACTTTTGAAACAGATATTTTATCGCAGGATCTTACGCTGGCAGGACCAGTGACTGCAAATCTCATTACGGCCATTTCCACTACCGATGCTGATTTTGTAGTAAAGATTATTGATGTATTTCCGGATGATTTCTCCTATCCGGCAACTGTAAAAGGCAATGACAAAGATTATCCCATGGGTGGTTACGAAATGCTGGTACGCGGCGAGATCATGCGTGGCAAATTCCGCAACAGCTTCGAAAAACCGGAGGCGTTTGTTGCTGGTAAAATAACACCGGTAAAATTTATTTTACCTGATATAGCGCACACTTTCAAAACCGGCCATCGGTTGATGATACAAATTCAAAGCAGTTGGTTCCCGCTCGTAGATCGCAACCCGCAAACATTTACCAATATTTACAAAGCCAGCGAAAGTGATTTTCAAAAAGCCACCATCCGTATTTACGACGGCATCAACGGAAGCTATTTTACTTTACCCGTGATGCGATAGTTTAAGACGAAAAAAAAATTCAGACATTTGTATGATCCTGTGAGCCTGAGCCTTTTGAAGACGATCGTTCGAGGCCTTCGGCAATCGCAGGCTGACAGCATTTTTAATAATTAAATTTCGGCCTTCACGTCTTTCAGAAAAAAAACGCGAAGCGGCAAAACTTTTCGATTATGAAAAAACTCCTCCTCGGTCTTTTACTGTTCCCCGGCATGCGCAGCATAGCGCAAACGCCCGCAAACTTCGTGAAAGAGAATTTCACAAAGATCGATACGATGATAACGATGCGTGACGGTATAAAACTATACACGGTGATCTATGTTCCAAAAGACGCAACGGAAAAATATCCGATCCTTATGGAGCGAACGCCCTATTCTGCCGGCCCTTATGGCGACACGAGCTACTCGCGCCGCGTGGGTCCGAACCCGACGCTGATGAAAGAAAAATACATTTTCGTTTACCAGGATGTACGCGGAAGATATATGAGTGAAGGAACCAACCTTGAAATGACGCCTTATATCGCCAATAAAAAAAACAAGAAGGATGTGGATGAAAGCAGCGATACGTACGACACCATTGATTGGCTGCTTAAAAATATCGGTAATAACAACGGCCGTGTTGGTTTATATGGAATTTCATACCCGGGATTTTATGCAACTGCAAGTTTACCCGGCGCACATCCGGCTATCAAAGCTGTGAGTCCGCAAGCACCGGTGACAGATGAATTCATCGGCGACGATGCCAATCACAATGGCGCATTTTTTTTGCTGGATAATTTTGATTTCATGAATTATTTCGGTAAGCCGAGAAGCGGACCTGTAGAAGATTATGGCTCATTAATATTTAATTCCATCAGCAAAAACGATTACGATTTTTTCTTAAAGCTCGGGCCACTATCTAACACGCAAGGCAAAAAATATTATGATCATAAAAGTTATATCTGGGATGAATATCTACAACATGATACATACGACTCATATTGGAAAGCAAGAAATATCCGTCAGCATCTAACCAACGTCACCGTTCCTACACTTGTTGTTGGTGGTTGGTTTGATGCAGAAGATTTATTTGGCGCGCTCAATACTTATGCTTCCATCGAAGCGCAAAGCAAACAAAATAACAATCGGCTCGTGATGGGGCCATGGACGCATGGCGCATGGGAAAGCCCCGAATGGAAACAATTTGCCAGTCACGATTTTGGCAGCAACACCAGCAAATATTTCCAGGATACTTTGGAAGCCGCATTTTTTAATTTTTATTTGAAAGACAAAGGCACTTTCAATGCTGCAGAAGCAACCGTTTTTGAAACCGGCAGCAATCAATGGAAGTCGTACCCGGCGTGGCCGCCTGCTAATGTAAAATACATTGATTACTTTTTGAACAGCAGTCAGCATTTAACCGTTACCGGCAGATCAGACGATCCAACGTTTGAACAATATACCAGCGATCCGGCAAAGCCGGTTCCTTATACAAATGGAATCTACGGCCGCCGTAATAACGATTACATGGCCGAGGACCAGCGCTTCGCTGCCGTTCGTCCCGATGTATTGGTATATGAAAGTAATGTATTGGAAAACGATGTAACGCTTGCAGGTAAGATCCTCGCGGATCTCCAGGTAAGCATTACCGGCACCGATGCGGATTTCGTGGTAAAGCTGATCGACGTGTTACCGGAAGACGAACCTAATTTTAAAAATGCGCCACGTGGCTTTCAGATGGCCGGTTATCAACGATTGGTAAGGGCAGAAGTAATGCGAGGAAAGTTTCGCAACAGCTTTGAAACACCTGAAGCATTTATACCAAACAAAGTGAGCAATGTAAAATTTGCGTTGAATGATGTGGCCCATACATTTAAAAAAGGTCATAAAATAATGGTGCAGGTACAAAGCACCTGGTTTCCGTTGGTAGACAGAAATCCGCAGAAATTCATGCGGATACCCGATGCGAAGGAAAATGATTTTATTAAAGAAGATATTAAAGTGTTTCACAGCAGTAAGATCACGCTGCCCGTGGTGCTGTGAGTTTTGCCGTAGATGCGCAGATGAGTTTCGCTTCGCGAAACGTTTGAACCACAAAGACACGAAGGCACAAAGAAAAATTTACTGGGCGTAACTTCGTGTCTTTGTGGTTCAAAAATTTCGCCGAAGGCGAAACAAAAAAATCTTTCCAGGATAAAAAATATATCATGAAACGACTCGTTGTTTGTCTCCTCTCACTGCTTTCGCATCCGCTGTTTGCGCAACTAAACATCATTCCCGCGCCGGCAGAAATAAAAATGGGCAAAGGACAATTTGCGATCGATCGCACAACAGCGATCATTCTCGAAGGCGGCAATCTGCAACGGTCAGCGAAATATCTCACAAATTTTTTTGACAAAAAATATGGCTTTAAAATTGAAATTATAGCAGACGATTCCAAAAGAAACCGCACTCAGAAAGAGATTGTTTTAAATTATGAGCGACTTGATAATGAACTTCCCGGCGCATACAGATTGGAAGTGAACGATAAGCAGATTTACATCGCCGGCGATAATGAAGAAGGCGTTTTCTATGGGATCCAGACACTTATCCAACTCATCGTTGGCGATAAAAATGTAACCGATGGTCAATACCATAAATTATCAGTTCCGCAATTATCTGTAACCGATGCGCCCCGTTTTGAATATCGTGGCGCGCACCTGGACGTTTGTCGCCATTTCTTTTCGGTGGAGGAAGTGAAACAATACATCGATTATCTCGCCACCTACAAATACAACAAATTTCACTGGCATCTTACCGACGATCAGGGTTGGCGCATCGAAATAAAAAAATATCCGAAACTCACTTCTATCGGCGGCTACCGCAACGGAACCATCATTGGGCGCTACCCCGGCAAAAGCAACGACAGTCTGCATTACGGCGGTTTTTACACACAGGATCAAATAAAAGAAGTGGTAAAATATGCAGCCGACCGTTACATCGAAGTGATTCCCGAAATTGAAATGCCCGGTCATGCATCGGCGGCTATTGCAGCATACCCGGAACTGAGTTGTTTCCCGGAAGAAGATACGAAAGTGGCTGAAAACTGGCCATGGGCCGGGCCACGCAAGGGAAAGCAAGTGCAGCAAACATGGGGCGTTTTTGAAGATGTGTTTGTGCCAAGCGAGAACACCTTTAAATTTTTGCAGGATGTGATCGACGAGATCGTTCCGTTGTTTCCATCGAATTATATTCACATCGGCGGCGATGAATGTCCGAAAGACAATTGGAAAAGATCGGCATTTTGCCAGCAACTGATCAAAGAAAATGACCTGAAGGATGAACATGGTTTGCAGAGTTATTTCATCCGCCGGATGGAAAAATACATCAACCAAAAAGGAAAACAGATCATCGGTTGGGATGAGATACTGGAAGGTGGGCTGGCGCCAAATGCCACGGTGATGAGCTGGCGCGGCGAAGACGGCGGCATTGCGGCAGCAAAAGAAAACCATGACGTGATCATGACGCCGCAAAGTTATTGCTACTTCGATCACAGCCAGAGCCGGAGCGAAGACAGCGTGACGATCGGAAATTATCTGCCGTTGCAAAAAGTATACGGCTACGAACCGCAGCCAGCTTCGCTTTCAGCGGACCAACAAAAACATATCAAAGGCGCGCAATTCAATTTATGGACGGAATATATCGGCAATATGCGCAAACTGGAATATATGATCTTTCCACGGATGATCGCGTTTTCGGAAGTGTTGTGGAGCGGAAAAGAGCAACGAAACTGGAAGGATTTTCAGAAAAAGTTACCGGCCATTTTTGAGCGGTTGGATGTGCAAAGAATAAATCACAGCAGCACGTATTTTGATCCGAAAACACGATTGATCAATAAAGATGGAAAAATCTACTGGGAACTTACTTCTTCGTACGAAGACGCTGCGATCTCTTACGAAAAATATGTGCGGGGCAATCCGGTCACTGTCACCGCGCCGTACATCGGCCCCATATTGATCGACAAATCTTCAGAATTTACGGTCTTTGCGATCACGAAAAATTTTTCTGAAATAACAAAAACAAAAATGCTGCTTAATAAGTTTAAACAGGATTTTTACATCAACCTGGCTTCCGGAAAAAAGATTTCACTGCACAACGAACCATCACCGAAATACGCCGGCGACGGCGCATTCACTCTGGTGAACGGTATCCAAAACACCATGGGGCTGGTTCGTCCTTCAGAATTCCTCGGCTTCAACGGCACCGACCTGGAAGCAATCATCGACCTCGGCAAAACCACTTTCATCAATGAAATTGCGCTGCATGTTTTTGAGCAAACCAACAGTTGGATCTACCGCCCGCAATCGGTTTCATTTTACAGCAGCAGCGACAGCATTCATTTTAAATTACTGGAAACCACTTCCACCGCTTCCGGGAAAATAAATTTATTGTACAGCACAAAATTAACGGAACCGGCAAGATTCGTAAAAGTGGTGGCAAAAAATGCAGGAAAGATACCGGAAGGCAATCCGGGGGCAGGCTTACCGGCATGGTTGTTTGCAGATGAGATCGAAGTGCATTAATGTGACCTGAAGCTCCGGCTTCGGGTGTGGGCATGAAGCTCGGGCTTCGGGCAAAAAAACAATCGAAGCGGGAGCTTCGATAGACACCCGAAGCCGGAGCTTCAGGACACATTAAATTCGTAATTTTGTCAGTATGACAAAGTTCGATCTCACAGACTCATTGGAAAAAATTCCGGTTAAAATATTTGCCACGCCACAACAAGGTTCGGTATATGTCGCCAACATCGTCGCGGACCTGATCCGTCAAAAAAATACCGAAGGCAAAAAATGTGTAATTGGCCTGGCAACGGGCTCCACACCAAAATCTTTATACGCGGAGCTGGTGCGCATGCACAAAACGGAAGGACTAAGTTTTAAGAACGTGATCACTTTCAATCTGGATCAATATTACCCGATGGATAAAGATGCGCTGCAGAGCTATCATTATTTTATGCGGAAAAATTTGTTTGAACAAACAGATATCGATCCGAAAAATTATCATCTGCCCGATGGCATGATACCAAAAGTTAAAGTAAAGCAACATTGTATCGAATACGAACAACAGATTGACGCAGCCGGCGGACTCGATCTGCAGATACTCGGCATCGGCACCAACGGCCATATTGGTTTCAACGAACCGGGCAGCGGCATCTACAGCAAAACAAGACTCGTAACGCTCGATAACAGTACGCGGATTGCCAATGCATATGATTTTGGTAACATGAGCGAAGTGCCGCGAATGGCCATCACCATGGGCATCAGCACGATATTAAAAAGCAGGAAGATCATATTAATGGCATGGGGACAAACCAAGGCACCGGTATTGCAAAAAGCGGTGGAGCTCGACGATACGGAAGATATCCCCGCTTCACTTTTACAAAATCATGATGATTGTACTTTTGTAGTGGATGATTCAGCAGCAAGTGAATTGACCAGGTTCAAATCGCCATGGCTCACCGGCGAATGCGAATGGAACGCGCAAATGATTAAACGCGCAGTGGTAAACCTGGCCCTTAAATTGAAAAAACCGGTATTGAGTCTCACCAATAATGATTATAACGAAAATGGGCTGAACGATCTGCTCACAGAAAAAGGCGATTCCTACGAGATCAATCTCCAGGTATTTTATTTATTGCGCGACAGCATTACTGGTTGGCCCGGCGGCAAACCTACTGCCGATCGTCATTCGCATCCAGAAAGAAATATACCGTTTCCGAAACGCGCGCTGATATTTTCGCCCCACCCGGATGACGATATCATCAGCATGGGCGGCACTTTTATGCGGCTCCACGACCAGGGACACGATGTACATGTGGCCTATCAAACAAGCGGAAATATTGCGGTAACCGATGAATTTGTAACACGTTTTATCGACTTTGCCGTGGGCTTTCAGAATATGTTTGACATGGATGAAAGTAAGAGCAAAGAAATTTTACAGGAAGCAACGGCATTCCTTTCACAAAAAAAATCTTCTGAAAAAGATACCGGAGATATCCGTGCCATCAAAGGGCTTATCCGCAGGTGCGAGGCAAAAGCAACATGTAAATATGTGGGGCTGAAAGATGACCAGATCCATTTTCAAAACCTGCCCTTTTACGAAACCGGTACGATTGAAAAAAATCCGATGGGCGAAGCCGATGTGCAGATCACGATGGACCTTTTACAACAACTTAAACCGCAGCAGATATTCTGCGCCGGTGATTTTGCCGATCCGCACGGAACGCACAAAGTTTGTTTCGATGTGGTGATCGCAGCAATGAAAGAACTTAAACAGCAAGGGGAAAAATGGCTGGACGACTGCTGGCTCTGGCTCTACAAAGGAGCCTGGCAGGAATGGGATATCACGGAAATACAAATGGCGATCCCGATGAGTCCCGACCAGGTAATGAAAAAGCGCCATGGAATTTTCATCCATCAATCTCAAAAGGACAGCGTGCCTTTCCAGGGCAGCGACAGCCGCGAATTCTGGCAGCGTGCAGAAGAAAGAAATGCAAATACTGCGGGCTTGTACGCACAGTTAGGGCTGACGCAATACGCGGCGATGGAAGCATTTGTGTGGTGGGAATATTAGTCAAATTTTAATTGGTAACTCATCTTCTTATTACCTGCAAAAATCATTTAACAGTCACAATTTGTAAACAGAAACAGAATTAAAACTTACACAATTATTATCAGCTACTTCATTGGAAACATCACTTATAAGCAAAATAGTTATTCTATTTAAGCCAACGTTTTCTTTCCATCAAACATTATGAGTGGGTCTCACCATACCAGACTTATCAATAGAGAAGGCTACTGAATGGTTGCATTTTGCAACCATTCAGTTTCTTGCGGCAAATACTATACTTACTTGAAATAACCAAAATCACTCTACATAATTTAATCATATTCAAAAGATTATAGACTTTCAAGGTGTCATAACCTATTTATCACCCGTTCTTTACACCTGTTATTTTATCTTAATAATAGAGCATTCTTAAAACTTATCTACAAATCGTTAAGGGAATGCTAAATCAGCGTTAAATACTTTATCTTAGTCGCGCAATTTTTTCCATAATTATTACCAAGCAAAAATGAGAAAAGTTCTACTCTTCGCGGTATTATTTGTAGCATCTCTTAGTTCTTATTCGCAAAATCTTTCTTACACTTGTCCGCGTGACACGGTGCTGGGATGTGGTGTAACTTGCTTTAACCTGCATGCTACCTTTCCGGATCTGAGAGCGTTAGGAACCAGCTATAATATAAAAAATGTATCTGCTGATGTACCTTGTTATCCCCCAATCGGTCCGGATCTTCCGGGGCCATCCGCGCAGTTGACAACGGACGATAAATACTCTGCTATTTTGCCATTGCCATTTACCTTCACTTTCTTTGGCGTTCCTTATACACAAGTAGTAGCAAGCACAAATGGCGTTCTTTCTTTTGATGCAGCAACACTTGCCGGTCAGGATGCGCACTACGGGATATTAAATTATTTTGGAGATTTGGATGCAATGGACGGCATTCCTGAAGATCTTCCAAGCGACTTGTATGACAAGGCTTTGATCATGGGGCCTTACCACGATATTGATCCGTCTATTACCTCGGCCGGTAAGCAGGTCAAATACGAAGTGATAGGCACTGCTCCCAACAGAAAATGGATCTTGAGTTTTTATAGAATAGGCTTGTTTGACTGTACCTCGCTCATTCGAAATACGCACCAGATCATCTTACATGAAACCACAGGTGTAGTAGAAGTTGTGGTGGTTGACAAAGAAATTTGTATGGACTGGAATCAAGGCCGCGCAATGATCGGTATGCAAGACATAACGCAAACAAAAGCTGTGATGGCACCAGGCAGAAAAGCGAGCGACAACCCCTGGGGCAGTATAGGCATGAACGAAACATGGAGATTTACACCAACAGGCGGTGTACCATTGTTTAGGAAAGTTGAACTCCTTGATGCCGGCGGGGCCGTAATCGCCACAGGCGACACTACAAGAGTCGACGCAAGTACATTTGAATGGACATTTCCAAACGTTTGCCCCGCTACAAATAATTCAACCATTTATGTTGTAAAAACCACCTACGCGCAACTAAACGATCCTACTCAAACTATTTACAGTCTTGATACGATCCGCGTTACAAAAAACGCATTCCCGGCTTCTGCTTCTGCCACAAACACAACTTGTGGCGCCAGTACAGGAACTGTTACTGCGGTTGCAAATGGTGGCACGGCACCTTTTACTTATGTTCTTAATCCCGGAAATATTACACAAACAACAGGTGTATTTTCTAACCTGCCGGTTGGCACTTATACGGTTACCATTACAGACGCAAATGGTTGTGATAATACGGTAACGGCCAGGGTTAATACCACAAGCAGTCTTTCCGGAACTGTATCAGCATTTACAAATATCAGTTGCCCCGGCAACAGTGATGGGGCAATTACAGTAACACCTACACAGGGAACAGCTCCTTATACTTACTCTGCCAACGGCGGCCCATCACAGGCAAGCAATATCTTTACAAGCCTTGCTCCCGGAACTTACACGATCACTTTTACAGATGCCAATGGATGCGTGGGTACCGTAATTAAAACGCTTACGCAAGGTTCATCTATTAGCGGCTCATCGTCATCTGTAGCAACCAGTTGCCCTGGTGTTAATAATGGTACCATCACAGCAACCGGTTCCGGCGGTGTGGCACCTTACACATATTCACTGGATGCAGGCCCATTTCAGGCATCGAATGTATTTACAGGTGTTTCTGCAGGCTCACATACTATTACAATCAGAGATTCGAGAGGCTGCCAGGTCACCATTAACAGAACGGTGAATGCGGGTGCAGGTATAACAGCAACCTTTACTCAAACAACAACCACCTGCTCAAGTGCAAGCGATGGCACTATTACTGTTACACCTACGTCGGGAACTGCACCGTATCTTTACTCTGTAGATGCAGGACCAACGCAAACAAGCAACGTGCTTACTGGACTTTCAGTAGGTTCTCACACTATCGTTATAAAAGACGCAAACAATTGCACAGGTACTTATACCCGCACCATCACCGCAGGCGCTGCACTTACAGGCACGGCTGCACCTACCGGCACATCCTGCTCGGGCGTAAATGACGGCTCAGTAACAGTTACTCCCGGAACAGTGGGCGTATATACCTACACGCTTACACCGGGCGCGATCGTCCAGAATAACAACCCAGTATTTACCAACCTTGCGCCGGGAACCTATTCGGTCACCTTCGCAAATGCACTGGGCTGTAGCGGAACGGTAAATAATATTGTTGTTACTGCCGGCGCCGCACTTACAGGCACCACCACCACCACTGCCACTTCCTGCCCTACGCGCAACGATGGTACAATTACCATTACGCCCGGTGGAACAGGTCCTTATACTTTCACCCTCAATCCCGGAAACGTGGTGCAAAGTACACCCGTGTTCACAGGATTGGCAGCCGGAACTTACACCGTCACATTTTCTACCGCCGCAGGATGTGCAGGCGCTGTCGCCATCAATCCTGTAGTAGCCGCCGGGCCATACCTCGCCTCAACAGTAACAACGGTTCATCAGCCGGTATGTGCCAACATCAATGATGGTTCCATCACGATCGTTCCCGGCGGAACCGGTCCTTACACCTTTATATTGAACCCCGGATCTGTTACGCAAACAACACCAACATATTCCAACCTTGCACCCGGTACATATACCTATTCCTTTACTTCAGCAAATGGTTGTACCGGAACGGGCGGGTTTACCCTTACATCCAATCCGGCAATCAAATCTCCTTCGGTGAAAGTGATGCCTACCTGTAATGGTAATAATAACGGGCGCATTACAATAAACGCTTCGGGTGGCGTAACACCTTATCAATATGCTGTGGGTCCTGCATTTACTTACCAGGCTACCAACAGCTTCACAGGACTCATTGCAGGAACCTATGATTTTCGGATAAAAGATGCTGCAGGATGTACAAAAGATACTACGATCGTGTTAGCGCAGCCAGCTGTGCTGACGGCTTCTGCGGCCAACAGTAAAGTTGCCACCTGCAACGGTAACGATGGAACCATCACCGTTACAGCAGCGGGGGGAACCACTCCTTATCAATATTCTATCGACAACGGCGTGAATTACCAGGCGCCGGCTATATTCACAGCACCGGATACCTGTTTCTATGGAAATATAAAAGTGAAAGATGCAAAGGGTTGCCTGGTAAATACAACTGTAACAGTGGCGCTTAATGATACCATGCGACTGGAACTTGGCGCACCGCAAACAATTTGCGTTGGAAGCTCAGTTACCTTGCAGCCGCAAACCAATGCATCCACAACAATATTTACATGGACTGCACAGGGGCAACCGCTCTCGACATTAAGCGATCCGGCTATCAAAAATCCGGTAGCTACTCCCGTTGATACCGCTATTTATACATTGAATGCCCAATGGGGAATTTGCAGCCGACAGGATGCGATCGTAATAAATGTTTTACATAAACCGATCGTAAGTGCCGGCCTCGATACAGCCATTTGTAACCAGGCCACGCAAACAATCCCGTCTGTAGCAACTTTAATCGGAAGCGCAACCGATACTTCCGGAACGGTGAATTATCTCTGGACACCGTCTACAAAAGTATCGTTCCCTAACCAGGCGATCACTCCTGCAAAAACGGACAGCACACAGAAGTTTGTATTGACCGTGACGGATAATTATGGGTGTAATTTCACCGTAACAGATACCGTTACCGTTTTCGTACAACCTCCGGTAAAAGCATTTGCCGGCCGCGATACCATCGCAATGTACAACCGCCCGCACCAGTTGCTGGCAACCGGCGGCGTTGGTTATTTATGGACGCCTGCTGCACCACTCAATAATCCGAATATCGCAAATCCTTTGGCTACGCTAACTTCTGATACCAGATTTACGGTAATTGTTACCGACATTGCCGGTTGCGAAGGATATGATACGGTGTTCCTAAAAGTATATGAAGGACCTACTTATCATGTACCAAATGCTTTTAGTCCGAACGGCGACGGCCGGAACGATATTTTCCGACCTATCCCTTCGGGCATCGCCAGCACAGATTATTTCCGCGTGTTCAACCGCTTTGGTGAACTGTTGTTCGAAACCAAAGAATGGCTCAAAGGCTGGGATGGAACGTATCGCGGCAAACAACAGCCGATCGGAACATATGTATGGATGGTAAAAGGAAAAGATTATAACGGCAGAGTGATTGAAATGAAAGGAACTGTATTAATAATACATTAGTGCTGTTTTGGATTTAGTGATTAGAACCTCAAAAGGCACAACTAATTGCCAAAACCCTAAACCTTATTAACATACCTTAATAAATAAATCTTCTAAGCGTGGCGTTGACCAAAAGTCAATGCCACGCTTGTTTTTGCTGATAACAAGTTAATTACGCAAATACTCACTTGTGGTAATTTTTCCGTAAATGGTCATTTTAGATGGATCGAAACTTGCGAATTAAATTTTTTTGATTAGTTTTGCGCTACGTAAAAGATACCACGATCGATATTACGCTGAAACTACCTCAACATCCTTCGAAATTACCTGCCAAACTTCAATATTCTTTGTACCCCTAATTCACTCCTATCAATTACCGCAAGACGGTTAACTTATTCTGCTTGAATTAATTAATCTGTAAATTTTAAAAAAACCTCGGAAACGCCGTACTAATATTTATTGTACTCGCGTTTAGAAGGAAATTTATTATAAGCGTTCATAAATTATATGTCAAGAGTCATAGTAATACTTTTTCTAATCGCCCAGATTGCTTTTTATGGTACTTCGTGTACCACTACCAAGTCAGTTCCCTACTTTAACAACGTGGGCGATACCACTTTAGCAAGACAAGCGGAAGATATTCAACCGCGTTTTCAAAGAAACGACATCCTCAGTATTTCCATCAGTAGCCTGAATGAAGAAGCTTCGAAAATATTCAATACACCCAACGCTAGTGCCGGCTCTTCCACCACAGCCGCCGGGAACACTGCCAACGTATCTGGTTATCTTATAAACA
>JAATFP010000034.1 GCA_015655125.1 Chitinophagales bacterium
GCCGCCGAAAGGCACGTTTACGATGGCGCATTTGTAGGTCATGAGTGCGGCCAATGCCATCACTTCATCCTGGTTTACTTCATCGCTGAAGCGGATACCACCTTTGCATGGTGATTTATGCTGACTGTGCTGAACACGGTAAGCTTCCATTACTTCTATCGTTCCGTCGTCTCTTTTGATGGGGAAACGCATCCTGTAAACGCTGTTACAGGCTTTTATCTGCTCAAGAATACCGAGATCCCATTTGGTGAATTTGGCGGCTTTGTCAAAACTTCTTTCTACACTTTCGAAAAAGTTGTACGGTTGATGTTCGCTCATAAAATTGTTTTAATTGTGCAATCGTTTTTTATTAAAATAGCATGGCAAATGCTAAGTGTTTAACTGTTTTTTTCGAGCTTCCGTAATTTTCTGTCTACGGAAGCCACATATAAAAATAACCCGATCAGTATAGTGAGGCATACTGCCACTACCACATAGATCTTTCCGTTGCTCCGCATGGCGTCGGCCATTTCTACGGGTTTGTCTTGTGCAGTCGCCGCCATTGAAACAATCAGGGCGACGATCAAAAAGCAACAACGTACAACGAACTTATTCATTTAATAAAGCTTTATCTTTTAATAATTGTATCCTGATCTTAAGTGTCGCGATCCATACACCCAACAAGGTCCAGCCGATCACTGCCGGATAAAATACCATTCGGAGCCGGCTGTCGATGTCTTTGAAATTAAGCGCAGGATTGCCGCCGGCCCCACCTTCACCACCGGGATGCAGGCTGCCTACAAGGCGCGGAATGATCCAGATGCTGGGAAACAACATTGCGAAAGCGAAAATATTATATACCGCACTGATGCGTGCCTTTTTATCGATGTCGGTCATGGAACCCCGCAGCACAAAATAAGCACCGTAGATTAACAGCGCGATGGCGGTGCCGATCAATTTGGGTTCTTTTAAAATGCTGCCAAAATTCTGCCCCTGGTCCGTGATCCAGGTATAGCTGGCCCAGATAACGCCGGTGGCATAACCTAAGATCCCAAAGAACGTACCGATAGCAGCAAAATGGCGGGCGAATATATCATTGCGGATATTAAACCCACGCAGGTATTTGATGCTGTAAACAAAGCTGACGGTGAAAAGAATCATCATTGCAAACCACATGCATACATGGAAATAAAGGTTACGGATCGTTTCGTTGAGAATAGGAAGAGCCGGAACGGCCATCAGGAATCCTCCAACCACTGTATAGATCAGTAAGAGAAGGGACAATATTTTCCACCAGCTTTTTTGCACTAAAACCAAGGTTTTGATTAGTGGCGCAAAGTTATGGGTAAACAATACATGGCGTTTATTTAAATAGGGAAATATTTAAAAGGTAATGGAAGTGCGGGAATGGATAATTTTATAATAGAGAATGGATAATTTTTTAGAATTCGTAAAGGGATTTGGAAAAACTAATGGAATAAATTTAATTTATAAAGCTTTCTTTTAGCTTTCAATGAGGTATTCATAGAATAAATATCCTTTTATTATTTCCTGTTTTTCACTTGGTTAATAAAATCAGGGATAGTTAAAGTATCGAGATAATTTTTAGCTAACTTATCAGAATCATATTCTTTTGCTTTTTCGTCAAATAAATTACTATTAAATTCAGTAAAGTCATAGAATGTTTTTAGTGGTGGTTCTTGATTTTCTATTTTTAGGGTTTCTCCCAACCAGCTTTGGATACAATCAAAAATTTTTTCAGTGTCATTCCCATGCACCTTAATGTCAAAACCACTGATATCAGAAATCGCTTTCGTGTAGTCATATTTTACAGCCTCCAATATTAAAAATTGCTTCGATCTCAATATTTTATCGCCACAATTTCTCAGACCGTAATCTATACCTAGTTCAAAAGGCATATTCATTCTGGCAAATTCACCTATCGCTTTTGACTTAACGATAGATAAATCGTGAATACTATACTTGCAGTTTTTGATTAAAGTTGTAATTTTTTCTAATCTAAATTGCCCGGAGTCAGAAATTTCCAGGGATAAACGAGGAGTAAGATTATTTTTAATGAGGACAAATATAATGGGCTTGAGCAGATCATCTATATATTTAGAATCAAACGGACAATTGATGAAAACATTTTTGCTAAAATTCATCAACTCTTGTCTTTGGGAGGATTAGGGTCAGTACCATAAGAATTTCTGTCTTGTACCATCCCATTCCTCTTGTGAATAAATAATTCTGTTTCTTCGTTTTTGCTTAATACTTTACCAAATTGAATTGCCTGGTCTTTTGTTTCGAAAATCCTTGAAACTTTTAACGCACCGGATTTTCTTACAGCCCATCCGGAGTTTGACGGAACAACGTGATTTGATCTCTTTGACATAGTGAATAGCTTTTGCACATTAAAGGTACCAAAAAATCGCCTGACTAATTAGTCTGAATTTCATAAAAAAGTTAAGTAAATAGGAATAATTTTTAAGGGAGCATACTAAAGTCATTACTTCCACGAATCCACATGCGCCCTTTCAAAATCCTGTTTATATTTTTCCGGTACATGGTCGTTCAGCATCGATCCTTTTTCCACCGGCGGAAATATATCTTCAAAGGTCGTTACCTGGTTCATGAATACGCGGCGGTAAATGTGATGACGGTTGAGTTCTTCCGTACTTTTAATGCCGGCGGCACCCATTAGTTCCACCAATGATTTTACGGTTTCGTGGTGGTAATTGCACACACGCTGTTTTTTATCGGCGATCACCAATCCTGCCACCAATTGCGGATCCTGCGTGGCAACGCCGGTCGGGCATTCGTTGGTATTACAAACAAGTGCCTGGATGCAGCCCAGCGCCATCATCATTGCCCGGGCAGAATTACAGGCGTCGGCACCCAATGCAATGGCGCGTACGAGATGGAACCCGCTGATCATTTTTCCCGAAGCAATCAGTTTAATGTGCTGTTTGATATCAAAACCGACGAGCACATTGTGAACGAACGCCAGTCCGTCCAATAACGGCGCACCTACATAATTGCTGAATTCCTGCGGTGCGGCACCGGTGCCGCCTTCGCCCCCATCTACGGTGATAAAATCTGCATAAATATCGAGTTCTTTCATCGCCTTGCAAATGGCAATGAATTCGCTTTTGTGTCCTATGCAAAGCTTGAAGCCAATGGGTTTTCCGCCACTCAGATCGCGCAGTCTCTTGATAAAGAGAACCATTTCCTTTGGTGTGGAGAAAGCTGAATGATAGGGTGGTGAATAAACAGTTGTGCCTTGTTCCACGCCGCGGATGGCCGCCACTTCGGAAGTATTTTTAGCTGCAGGTAAAATGCCGCCATGACCTGGTTTTGCGCCCTGTGATAATTTTATCTCGATCATCTTCACGTTCGGGATAGCCGATGTTTTTGCAAAGGCATCATCGCTGAAAGTGCCGTCGATATTGCGTGCCGAAAAGTAACCGGTACCGATTTGCCAGATAAGATCGCCGCCTTGTTTTATATGATACGGACTCAATCCACCTTCGCCCGTATTGTGTGCGAAGTTTCCCAGTTTGGCGCCGCCATTCAGCGCTTCGATCGCATTGCGGCTCAACGAGCCATAGCTCATTGCGCTCACATTTAAAACACTGCTGCTGTAGGGCCGTTTACAGTCTTTATTACCTATCAATACGCGCGGGTCGTGGTTCAACTTATGAAAATCGACCGGTGAGATACTGTGCGTCATCCATTCATAACCTTCTGCATATACGTTCAGTTGGGTGCCAAAGGGCGTAGTGTCGGTCTGGAGTTTGGCGCGCTGGTAAATGGTACTTCTGTCGATCCGGTTGATCGGTTTACCATCGGTATCGCTTTCCACAAAATACTGGTAAATCTTCGGCCGAAGTGCTTCCATTACCCAACGGGCGCGCCCGAAGATAGGGAAGTTGCGGATGAGAGAATGTTTCGTCTGCATCATATCGTAAATGCCGAGCAGTATGAATAATCCGGCAATCGCCAGCAGCCACCAGAAGCCGCTCCAGACAAACAAGGCCAATACGGCCAATGCTATTATTAAGATGATACTGAAGTTGATGAAGAGTCTTCTCATATTCTAAAATTACGAATTACCAACCAAGTTTAGAAGTTTAGGACTTTAGAGGTTTAGGCTTAAATAGACTGAAAATAAAAGAAGCTTTTGAATAGCGGTCTGCAAATTAAATGTCTGAACTTTCTCAACCAGTTTAGTCTTTCCATAAATAAGGAAACAGGATCAACGCCAATGCGATTACAAGAATATCCAACCCAACGATCATTCCGACCAGTTGCATCACAGCCCCATCGCGGAACACTTCTGCGAAGGCGGCTTTGCTGAGCCGCATGAGCAACAGCAATTGTGGCAATATCACCGGGAAACCGAGGATGGCGATCAAGGCTGCGTTTTGCTGCGCCTTTGCTGCGATGGCGCTCATCAACGTAAAAACCAGGCTGACGCTTAATCCGCCGGTAATAGCGATGCCGATGAAGCGAAGACTATCGGACACAGGGTTGTCGAGGAATGCAAAAAAAAGTGCGATGCTCACCAGGCTCATCAGCAGCATGAGCAGAAGGTTGAACAATAATTTTGCAGCAATGAAAGAAACCGGCGATGCGATCGAGTAAAAATACAGCATGCGGCCACGGCTTTCCTGTAGAAAACTTTTTGCTACGGTGTTCACACACACGAACAATTGTATTACCCAGAAGAGACTGTTCCATGTCTGCGCATCGGGTTTTTCCGGAAACGACAGGAATAATACGAAGATGGTGGAAGCAATGTATAACAGTATGCCGTAAAAGGTATGCTGCTGGCGGAGTTCCAGAAGAATATCTTTTTTCAGTAAAGCAGTGATGTGCCTGATCATGGTGCAAATTTAGGTGGATTAGATGTGGTTTAGAGATTAAGGATCAGTGGTTAGGTGTAGTTTAGAGGTTTTAGAAGGTTTAGCGGCCTGTTTAGACTTATACCGCCAAAAAATTCAAAGTTTCTTTGAATAGCTTATACCAAACTAAACGCCTAAATCATCTAAACCACTCTTAAACCCTAATCCCTAAACTATATATAAGGATATTTCTTCAAATAAAAAGTAGAATCCCCTGTATTTATTCCGTAGCGAAACTACTGTTTATAAAAAAGGATGAAAATGAGTACTTTTTCGCGTTCGGGAACGCTTCCGTTCTTCTAAATTCACCATAGAATTTGTTTGCCTAGATTTCAAAACTAAAACTAAACAAAATGAAAAGAATTTTAACCGTTGCCCTCCTCGCTTCGGGTTTGTTTGCGAGTAAACAAACACTTGCACAGGAAAATTCATGGTCCCCGTATTCCAACACCGGTAAACTTGCTACCGACAAAAGTGTTGCGAGGCAATCTTTTCCGAAGGAGTACAAATTATTTGCTTTGAATGCCTCCTCATTGAAGCAACAGTTGTTCGCTGTTGCTGGTAATTCCACTTCCAAACATTCCACGGTTGTTTCCCTGCCCAATGCCGATGGCGGAGTGGAACAATTTGAAATATTTGAGGCATCGAATTTCGATGCTGAACTGCAATCACGCTTCCCGGATATCCGCGCATTTTCCGGCCGGGGTATCACTGATAAATATGCTACCCTTAAATTGAGTTTTTCTCCGCAGGGCGTACAAACAATGGTGATACGCACCGATAGGGAAAATGAATTCATCGAACCGTATTCCCAGGATCATACAGTTTATGCCGTATTCAAATCACAGCCTGTAAAAGGCGCGATGCCATGGGCATGCACCACGGTAGACGAGCATCTTGCAACAGGCCTTAATGCAAGTGTTGTCAATAGCGGCATTACTTCAAGGTCAACCGGCGATCTTAAAACGATGCGGCTGGCGCAATCGGTAACTGCAGAATATTCCAACTATTTTGGCGCTACCAGCGCTTCGCAGGTTGGTTTAGTACTTGCGGCCATCAATGCAACATTGACGCGTTGCAATGGTGTGTACGAAAAAGATCTTGCGGTGCATCTTAATCTTGTGGCGGCATCCACGAATGTTATTTATTACAATGCTTCTACCGATCCTTATGATGCAGCATCGACCGGTGCAGGCGGCACATGGAACGCACAGCTGCAATCGGCGTTGACAGCAAATGTTGGCGAAGCCAATTATGACATCGGGCATTTGTTTGGTGCATCGGGTGGCGGCGGAAACGCAGGTTGCATCGGTTGTATCTGCACGAACGGCTCCAAGGGAAGTGGCTTCACGTCCCCTGCAGACGGCATTCCGCAGGGCGATAATTTCGACATCGATTACGTCGTACATGAAGTTGGCCACCAGATGGGAGCCAATCACACTTTTTCCATGAGCAATGAAGGAACCGGTGTAAACAAAGAACCGGGTTCCGGCATCACTATCATGGGGTATGCAGGTATCACCAGCCAGGACCTTGCGAATCATTCCATCGCTTTTTACCACCAGGCTTCGATTGCGCAGATACAGGCAAATCTTGCTACCAAAACCTGCCCCGTAACGACCTCCATCACCGGCAATAATGCAACACCGGTGGTAGGAACGCTGGCCAATTACACGATCCCGAAAAGTACGCCGTTTGCTTTAACTGGTACGGCTACTGATGCAGATGGCGATGCATTGACTTACAGCTGGGAACAAAATGACAACGCATCTACTTCTCAAACGGGTTCGGGCAGTGTAGCAAGTGCCACCAAAGCAAGCGGACCAAACTGGATCTCTTTTGCACCGACAACTTCACCCGTAAGATATTTTCCAAAGCTTGCAACGATCCTTTCGGGCGCATTGATAAGCGGGCCATTAACAGGCGGCGATGCCGGTGCAAATACCGAAGCATTGAGTTCTGTTGCGAGGACCCTCAATTTCAGGCTGACGGTACGGGACAACGCTCCTTATAGCTCTACAGCTCCTGTGTCTGTTGGGCAAACTGCATTTAAAGACATGGTGGTAACCGTAAGTTCCGCTTCGGGCCCTTTTGCTGTGAGCGCACCAAATACGGCTGTTTCATATACAGGCGGTTCCACGCAAACAGTAACATGGGCGGTAGCAAGTACAACTGCGTCGCCTGTTAGCTGTGCAAACGTAAAAATTTCGTTGTCAACCGATGGCGGTCAAACCTTTCCGACCGTATTGGTGGCAAGCACGGCAAATGATGGAAGCGAATCGGTTGTCATTCCAAACACACCCACCACTACTGCGAGAATTAAAGTAGAAGCTGTTGGTAATATCTTTTTCGATATTTCCAATACAAACTTTACGATCACCTCGGGGTCTTCCTGCGGCGCGCCTGCTGGTCTGACAGCATCTTCAATCACAACTTCCGGCGCTACCGTAGCGTGGACAGCGGTGAGCGGTGCAGCAAGCTACGATGTTGATTACAAACTGGCATCTGCTTCTACCTGGGCAAATGCGGCAACAGCAACCACATCCACTTCAGTTGCATTGAGCGGATTAACATCTTCATCGTTGTACGACTATCGCGTGAGAACAAATTGCGCCAGCGCAAGCAGCGCATATACAACGGCACAATTTACTACAGGCGGAGTGGCCGTTTGTAATGCACCGTCAGGATTGGCATCTTCTGCAATCACAACAAGTGGCGCAACCGTAAGCTGGACAGCAGTGAGCGGCGCAGTGAGTTATGCCGTAGATTACAAACAGACATCCTCTTCTACATGGACAAGCGCGGCAACCGCCACCACTTCAACATCCGTAACATTGAGTGGCCTCACGGCTGCATCGGTATACGATTGGAGAGTGGCCACCAATTGCAGCAGCACAACAAGTACCTATACGGCTGCACAGTTTACAACGGCAACCGCTTCTACATGCGCTACCGCATTTGAGCCAAATGAAACACAGGCTACTGCAGCAGCAATTATTTCGGGTGCTACAAATTCTGCTGCGATCAGTTCTTCAACAGATGTTGATTACTATTCAATCACAACAACAGCAACCGGCAGCATCACTTACAATCTCGTTGGCCCATCGGGTGTTGACTACGACCTGTATATTTATAACAGCGCCGGTACACAACTTGGTTCCGGTACAACAAGCACCGCAACAGAAACGGTGACATTAAGCAGCCAGGCAGCAGGAACTTACTATATTAAGGTGATAGGTTACAATGGTGCCAACAGCACAACCTGCTATACAATCAAGGCAACCGCAGCAACTTCTACAAGTTGCCAGAGCGCTTACGATGTTTCCACAAACGGTACAACATCAGGTGCAGCATCTGTTCCATTGAATACGAATATAACCGGTTTAATAAGTCCGAGCGCTGATGTTGATATCTACAAGTTCACCATCACCACCGGCGGAACGATCACTGCTACATTAGCTACGTTGCCCGGCGACTACGATCTTAAGTTACTCAACAGCGCAGGCACGCAGGTGGGTATTTCTCAAAACGGAAGCACTACTTCAGAAAGCATCAGTTACACTGCTGCAGCCGGCACTTACTATGCGCAGGTATACGGTTACAATGGTGCAAACAGCGCTACTACTTGTTACACGTTGAAGTTAGCCACAGGAACAGCATCAAAAGATGATTCGCCGCTGATCAGCAAGGCAAGCCTGCAGGTTTATCCAAATCCTGCGGTGAGCAGCATCAACGTTAGCCTCCTGGGCGAAGTGAGCCGTCAAAGCACCCTTCAGATCACCGATGCAAAAGGTGTACTGGTAAGGGAAGTAAGAATGAGCAGCAGCCTTCAATCCATTGATGTGAATTCCCTTGCAAAAGGCGTTTACATTGTAAAAGTGTTGAATGGCACGAGTGTGCTTACATCGAAATTTGTAAAACAATAAAGTGAGTGAATAAGCTTTGGGTTTCATTTTAAAAATCCTCCCGGTAAAACGGGAGGATTTTTTTATATTATGGTTGACCGGAAAATCTTTTCCCGCTAAGGTGAGAATGATGTTCAACTTCTCCGGACAAAAATATTTCGCTCAAAACTTCTGGTTTTACCCCGAGTCAATACTTATTAAATCCCGTCGGGGTTATAAGGTCATCTAAATTTAAACCACTGAAGGCGCTAAGCTCTAACCGCTAATCCTTCAACTGTGCGCAGATCCTGCATCTTGGCTCGTAGATATCTTTTTCGCCCAGTAATACCTGCCCGTCAGTGGCTACTTTCCGGTATGATACGTTGGCGATATTACCGCACACCATACAGATGGCGTGTAATTTTGTGATATAATCTGCTTTTGCCAGCAATCCGGGCATTTGCCCGAAAGGATTTCCGAGGTAATCCATGTCCAAACCGGCTACTATCACACGCATTCCTTTCATAGCAAGCTGTTCGCAAACATTACCGATCTCTGCATCAAAAAATTGCGCCTCGTCGATGCCAACCACGTCCACATCCTGCGCCAGCAGCAATATATTTTGTGAACTGTCTACCGGCGTACTATGAATAAAATTTGTATCGTGGCTCACAATCTTCACTTCGTCGTAACGTGTATCGATCGCGGGTTTGAAGATCTCCACTTTCAGATTAGCGATCTTAACGCGTTTCAGTCTCCTGATCAGTTCTTCGGTTTTTCCGCTGAACATACTTCCGCAGATCACTTCTATCCAGCCGCGATGCCCGCCCCTCAAATTCGGTTCAATAAACATTAAATGATTTTTTAAAAATGTGTTTGTAACTTTAAACCCGATATGTGCAAAGATTATTGTTTCTATTCAGAGGGCAAAAGAAAATTTTCGATGCTGTATTTTTCTCATTCTTATTAAATAAAAAACATGGAACGGGTGCAGACCCTTACTAATAAACTTAATGAACAACTGGCGCGTGGAGCTTCGGTAGCGGAATTGCTGCTTACAGTGCAAATGCTGCAATCTGAACTTGCGCACCTGCAGTCATATGATCCGGCGCAAATAAAGGCACCCGTGACGATCGATATTGCGCCGGTGTTTGTTCAACCGGCTCAGCAGGCCGGATCGTTGCCCGCAGAGCCCGTTTCGGAACCCCTTAAAGCCGTACAGCCTGCAGAAGAGGAAAAGATCGTGGAAGTATTGCAGATAGACGAAGCAGAGGTAGAAGCCGAGCTGGATGAGATCAAAAGGATTGCGGAAGAACGCAATAAAATCACCGCACAAAATAAACCAAGCCTGCATTTTGACCCGGTAGAAGATATTCCTACGCTCACGCATCAGCAAACGAATGAAGAAGTAAAGAAGCCGCAGGAACTTAACCAGTCCATAGCAACGGACATCGGTTCATTGAACGATCGACTCAAACAAACCAAGCTGGAACTGAGTGATGCTTTGCAGGACTCGCCCATTAAGGATCTGAAGAAAGGCATCGGTATCAATGACCGCTTTCTGTTTATAAAGGAACTTTTCCGTGGCGATGAAACGATGTATGAACGAAGCATCAAAACGATCAACGGGTTTTCTATTTTCCCCGAAGCAGAATATTGGATCAAACGGGAACTTAAATTGAAGCTTGGCTGGGACGACCGCAATGAAACGGTGAGACAATTCGATCAGTTGGTAAGAAGACGTTTTTCGTAAATATACCCTAGTATTGTTTTTGTTGCGCCACGATGGCCATACACAAAATCCCTGGCCGCTTTGGAACTTGCTTCCAGCTTTGCAGGATCGCTCAGTAAATCGCTTAATCGCTTTTCAAGCTCTACTGCGCTTTCAATAGAAAAAGCACCGCCACATTCTACCAATCCTTTTGCTTCTGCAAATTTTTCGTACACGGGTCCAAATATTACCGGCTTGCCGTACACGGCAGCTTCCAGCACATTGTGAATCCCGGAATCGTTGAAGCCGCCGCCAACATAGGTTATAGTGGCATAGTGATAAAGCCTCGAAAGCATGCCGATGTTATCTATGATCAGCACATTTATATTTTTGCCTGTTGATGACAGCCCTTTGTTAATTTCTGAATAAAGCACGGAGTCCTGGAATTCTTTTTGAACGTCTTTGATATTTTCGGCATCCACTTCGTGCGGCGCCACGATAAACCTGAGTTCCGGGTGTGCCTTTACATAATGAATCAGTTCCGCTTCATCGTCGTCCCAGGTGCTCCCTGCAACAATGGTTGTGTACCCTTTGCAAAAATCTATGATCGCCTGCGGCAACGGCGAAAAATTTTCTGCAATATCTGTCACGCGGTCAAAACGCGTATCTCCGCTCACTGTCACGGTTTCATCCAATCCTGCATTTTTCAAAAGCGCTTTTGAATGAGCTGTCTGCACAAAAAGATGTTCGAAAGAATCCAGTATTTTTTTCCACATGCCGCCGTACCATTTAAAAAAAGGCTGGCTATCACGGAAGATCCCGGAAACAAGGAGAACAGGAATGCTTCGTTTTTTTAGCGTGGTGAGATAATGGAACCAGTATTCATATTTCACCCAGATCACCAGCGATGGGTTCACTAATTGAACAAATCTTTCAGCATTGCGCTTTCCATCCATCGGTAAGTAAAATATCCAGTCGGCACCCGCATAATTCTTCCGGATCTCGTAGCCGCTCGGCGAAAAGAAAGTAAGCACAATTTTATAGTGTGGAAATTCGTTTTTGAGACCTTCCAGAACGGGGCGGCCTTGTTCAAATTCACCCAGGCTGGCGCAATGCATCCAGATAACGGGCGAGGAATTGTTTTCGAAACTTGTTTGTATGGAGGAAAAGATATTTTTCCTGCCATTGATCCATAGGCGCGCCTTTTGGTTGAAAAAAGCTGCTACACGGATGCCTCGGGCATAAAGTGCGAGAAAAAGATTGTAAAAAAAAACATTCAAGTGACTGACATTTGTTCAAAAATACGGTCTATCCATGGGAAATCAAGGAGTTTGGTGCCCGTCATCAAACGATGGGAAGTTCATCGCCGCGATATCGGGAAACATATAAATAAATCTTATCTTCGCGCGGCTTAAAAACATTATACATGAGGCCCTTACAAATGGTGGATACTAAGACACAGTATCAGAAAATAAAGAAGGAAGTGGATGCTGCAGTAATAGCTGTAATGGAAAGCTCACAATTCATCGGCGGAAAAACGGTTTCGGATTTTGCAGCAAATCTTGCTACCTATCATGGAAGTAAGCATGTGGTTCCTTGCGCGAACGGCACCGATGCCTTGCAGATCGCCATGATGGCGCTGGGCTTAAAAGCGGGTGACGAAGTGATTACGCCGTCGTTTACCTATATCGCAACGGTAGAAGTGGCCGCTTTGCTGGGAATTAAACCCATTTTTGTAGAAGTTGATCCGAAAACGTTTTGTATCGATCCGGTCATTATAGAAAAAGCCATTACGCCGAAAACAAAGGCAATCGTTCCGGTTCATTTATATGGCCATGCGGCCGATATGGAAACGATCATGGCAATCGCTCAAAAGCACAACCTGTTTGTGATAGAAGACAATGCGCAGGCGATTGGCAATGATTATGCTTTCAGCAATGGAAAGGTAAAGAAAACAGGAACCATCGGTCACATTGGCTGCACATCGTTTTATCCTTCAAAAAACCTGGGAGCCTTCGGCGACGGTGGCGCAATGTTCACAGATGATGATGCATTGGCAGAACAACTTCGCATGATCGCGTCACATGGCCAGAGCAAAAGATATTACCATGATGTAGTTGGCTGCAACAGCAGGCTCGATGCCATGCAGGCTGCCATCCTGGATATCAAACTGAAGCATCTCGATGAATATATTGCCGCAAGACGCAAAGCAGCTGATTTTTACGATGCAGCTTTTGCCGGAAATGATCAGATCACGGTTCCTTTCCGCGCAGCAAACAATACACATGTGTTTCATCAATACACCATCCTGCTGGAAGGTGCCAGCCGCGATGCATTGAGCCAGTTCCTTGCAGACAAGGGCGTGCCTTCGATGATATATTATCCGGTGCCGGCACATCGCCAGAAAATGTTCGATGCTTTCGGCGGCAGCGATTATCACTTGCCCGTAACCGATTGGCTCACCGAAAGAGTGATCTCTCTGCCGATCCATACGGAACTGGATGAAGAACAACAGCAATTCATTGTTTCAAAAGTGCTGGAATTCTTAGATAATTAAAAATTACGAATTACGAATGCAGCAATATACCTGCGGCGCGTTCGGATAAAAATAATTTATGAAAATTGCAGTTGTAGGTACAGGGTATGTAGGATTGGTGACCGGAACATGTTTTTCCGAAACCGGCAATACCGTTACTTGTGTTGATATTGATCAGAAAAAAATAGACAAACTCAACTCGGGACAGATCACGATCTATGAGCCGGGACTTGAAAAGATCTTTCTGCGCAACCAAAAAGAGGGACGTTTGTTTTTTACCAATTCACTGGAAGAAGCAGTAAAAGATGCCGCCATCGTATTTCTTGCTTTGCCAACGCCGCCCGGGGAAGACGGTAGCGCCGATCTGAAATATATTCTTGGCGTATCTGCCGACCTTGGCAGACTGCTGAAACCTTCCGATTATAAAGTGATCGTAGATAAAAGCACGGTTCCGGTGGGAACGGCAGAAAAAGTGAAGACAGCCATTTTACAAAATGCTACGGAAGATATTTCAAAAGCGTTTGATGTAGTAAGCAATCCCGAATTTTTGCGGGAAGGGGTTGCCGTGGATGATTTTATGAAACCCGACAGGGTTGTGATCGGAACCGGTTCTGAACGCGCCACCAAAGTGATGAACGATTTGTATGCGCCCTTTGTGCGCCAGGGAAACCCGATCATCTTTATGGATGAAAAATCTGCAGAACTTACCAAGTATGCAGCCAATTCATTCCTGGCGGTCAAGATCACTTTCATGAATGAGATCGCGCAACTGTGCGAAAAACTTGGAGCAGACGTTGATATGGTACGTCGCGGTATCGGAAGTGATGAGCGCATCGGCAAAAGGTTCCTGTTTCCCGGCATCGGTTATGGCGGAAGTTGTTTTCCTAAAGATGTACAGGCCCTGGCCAAATCATCGACCGAAGTGAATTACGAGTTTAAGATACTGGATGCCGTAATGGATGTAAATGAAAAACAGAAATTACATTTGATACCAAAGATCAGTCAGTATTTTGGCGGCGATCTTAGAGGAAAACATTTTACTTTGTGGGGACTGGCCTTTAAGCCGAATACCGACGATATCCGTGAAGCGCCGGCATTATACATAATTGATGCGCTTGTGGCGGCCGGGGCAACCATTACGGCTTTTGATCCTGAAGCGATGCCAAATGTAAAAGTGTTGTTGGGCGATAAGATCCGGTTTGCCGAAAACCAGTACGACGCGTTACAAGACGCCGACGCGCTGGTAATCGCTACTGAATGGAACGAATTCCGTACACCGGATTTCGACAGGATCACAAAGTCATTAAAAAACAAAGTGATCTTCGATGGTCGGAATTTGTTTGACCTGGAACATGTTCAAAAACTGGGCTTTCATTATGAAAGTGTGGGGCGCAGAGCAATTAATAATTAATAATTAATAATCCAGGAACGGGCCTTCGGCACGTTCTCAAATAATCATGGCAAAACGAGTATTGATAACAGGTGCAGCAGGTTTTTTAGGTTCGCATCTATGTGATCGTTTCATCAAAGAAGGATTTGATGTGATCGGTATGGACAATCTTATTACCGGTGATTTAAAAAATATCGAACATCTTTTTAAGCTGCCTAATTTTGAATTTTATCATCACGATGTGTCGAAATTCATTCACGTAACGGGCAAGCTCGATTACATTTTACATTTTGCATCGCCGGCAAGTCCGATCGATTACCTCAAAATCCCGATCCAGACATTGAAAGTTGGTTCGCTGGGAACGCACAACTGCCTTGGCCTCGCCAAGGCCAAAGATGCACGCATCCTGGTAGCGAGTACGAGCGAAGTGTATGGCGATCCTCAGGTGCATCCGCAAAATGAAGAATATTGGGGAAATGTGAACCCTGTGGGACCGCGTGGTGTTTACGATGAAGCAAAACGTTTTCAGGAAGCTATTACCATGGCGTATCATACTTTTCACAAAGTGGAGACGAGGATCGTCAGGATATTCAATACATATGGTCCGCGCATGCGCCTTAATGACGGCCGTGCCTTGCCGGCGTTCATCGGGCAGGCTTTGCGTGGTGAGGACCTTACCGTTTTTGGCGACGGTAGCCAGACCAGAAGCTTTTGTTATGTAGATGACCTGGTGGAAGGTATTTACAGGCTGTTGATGAGCGATTATTCGTTCCCGGTAAATGTTGGGAACCCCGATGAAATATCGTTGCAGGACTTTGCGGAAGAAATCATCAGGCTCACGGGAACAACGCAGCAGATCGTGTACAAACCATTGCCTGTCGATGATCCGAAACAACGCCAGCCGGATATTACAAAGGCAAAAGAAATATTGGGCTGGCAGCCAAAAGTAAACAGGGCAGAAGGTTTGAAGGTCACCTATGAATATTTTAAAAGTTTGCCAAAAGAAGAATTGGTGAAGTTGCCGAAAGAATTTAAATGAGCCGGTGGTTAGGGGTGATGCGTTATAAACTTCCCTTCTCAACCTGAAACCCAAAAACTGAAACTCGTAACCTATAACTCATAACTTATAAC
>JAATFP010000046.1 GCA_015655125.1 Chitinophagales bacterium
AAGGTTCGTTAACCTTTGAAACCTCTTGAACCTTTAAAATCTTTGAAGCATATAATGTTTCAGGTGTTCCAGAAGTTCCAAACGTTCCAAATGTTCATTAACCTTTTGAACCTTTGGAACCTCTTGAACCTTTGGAACCTTTAAGCGGCCCATGTGGCGGAATTGGTAGACGCAGCAGACTCAAAATCTGCCGTTCGCAAGGGCGTGAAGGTTCGATTCCTTTCGTGGGCACCAATCAAAACGATCCCTGCCCTGCAGGGATCGTTTTTTAAATCTCTTTTTATGATGCCCAGATGGCGAAATTGGTAGACGCACTGCCTTCAGGTGGCAGCGTTCGCAAGGATGTGCAGGTTCGAATCCTGTTCTGGGCACTACATTTAAATCCCTGTTACTATTAAGTTTCAGGGATTTTTTATTGGTAATCTGTAATCAATATCTACCAAAAAGGATGGTAAAATTCCGGCAGAGAGGGATTTTACCGCGCTTACAAGCCTATCCGCAGCTTGCCCACAGTTCACAATGCCTTCTTTTTAAAGAAAAAGAAGCGATATAAATACGATTGTCATTTGTCCGGGATCCGGAAACAAAAATCTGAAGAGTCATGTGTATTGGCTAATATACAGGCAGCAAAATCTTTAAAGTTAATCCTCCTAATGTGAGCCTGCCTGTGATTATGTAATATTTCCCGTTTCCACTGCTCGTTAAAAAATTTTAATCAACCGGTTTAACCCACCTGAAACACCTACCTGACATTTCCGGCCCACGATGCTGTTTAAGCCCGACGAATTGAGGGCGGGCAATTGATATTTTTTTGACAATTCATCCATGCTGCCCACCACTTCCACCACAATTGCTTTCGATTTCGGTCGCGCCTGTACCCAGCACTTGAGGCGGCTTTGCTGGTAATATATTTCCGGCGAGAATTCATATCGCAGAATGGTACCCAATATTTTCATAGGATGATAGCTGTGTTATCTACACGCACACTTGTGTAGGTTCTGTTTGTAAAAAATAAAAACATAGAAAATAAAATGCCCCGTTTATATTGTAGATGATCGGGTATCCGATTGGATCGCAAGAAACTTATAAAATACACCAACAGCTATAGAAAGATTTGGAATGTGAAGTAGCAAAACTTCGAAAAATTTCAGATTTAAGGTAACAGGTTGAAACAATATAGTAAACCACCTCCTGACATATTAAGCTTGTCGAAACATGTAAACCGGCTTCGGCAAGCTCAGACTGACAGGATTTTGTAAATATTAATTTGTAGAAAAACTGGCTGAAGGGAAGTTTAGTTGTTACGCAGTTTAGGGTTTAGTGATTGAACGTCCGGCACCTCCTAAACCTGTCTGCATACCTTGTGCAAGGTCATTGCCAAAAATGTATAATTGAAAATCATTTAATCATAAATACGACGTGTTTAGATAAGTGTACGGTTTCGTCACTAGAAGTGCGGTTTTATTACAGTTTCATAATACCGCGGCCCGTAGCTTTATATCGGCTTCTGAAAATGCTTCCAGGTACCGTTTCCTAACATTTTCCGCTTCTTTATTCTTTCGTTGGGCAAGCAACGATTGATATAGTCCGTACAATGCCCAGCCGTTATTATCATTATTTAACATATCTTTCCTGAAACAGTTTTCTGCGGCCGCTGCATCGCCGGCTTTTAAATATGCATCGCCCAGATAGTGGCGAGGGCTGAGTAGCCAATCGCGCGGTTCAGTATATGTCATCCGCTCTTCAGTTGTTGCCGCAGATTCGAATGCTGCGATAGCGATGCTGTAATTTTGCTCTGCCAGGGCGATGGAACCCGACAACAATTTTTCTGCAACTTTTGCCCCTTCAATAGCGGGGGCGAAAACACCATTGGGAACCTGTAGCATCGTATCTTTCATCGCAACCTGCAGCGCCAGCAATTCTTCTTTTGCTGCAGTTGCATCGAGTTTGTTTGCCAATGCCATACCGCGCCCGAAATGATAAAGCACGGAAGCGTAGCTCATCTTTTTATCCGGTGCCGGAATGTTGAGCAATTCATCCCATTTACCAAAACGGATCTTAACAAACACGGGCGTCATCTGCACATACTGGGCGTACGATCCCATGGGCGCAGGCATGAAACAATATTCGTCCGGAACGGCGGCAGCCGTTGCTTTTGCACTTTCCATGCTGTAGGCTCTTTTGCCTGCAAGCATCGATACGGTTGTTTGCATATGCAGGTTATGGACGCGATACAACAGATCCCCGTTTTCAGCAGGGGCATATAATTCTTTTTCCTTTTGATAAGCTGTTATAGCTTGCTCGTTTACAGATATGCCATCATTGTATTGACCGGTACGCAGGTAAATATGTGAAGGCATGTGAACGGTATGCGAAAGACCAGGTGTAAGGCCGGCCATACGTTGAGCGCTGGGCAAGGCTTTTGCAGCAAAAGGCGATCCTTCCATTACGTGAATGTAATAGTGATTTGCACCCGGATGAGTAGGAAAAGAAAGGAGTGTTTTTTCAAGCGTGGCTTCGATAACCGGCGTCCATGATTTTGCGGTGCCATTGTTGCTCCAAAGATCCCATGGGTGTTGAAGCATCATGGCATCAGCGTAAAGAACCTGCACGTCTGCATTACCTGGAAATTGCTGATATGCTTCCTTCATTTTTTCTGTGTAGCGCGCATTTAATATTGCCCGATCTGCATCTGTGGAATCCTTCGTATATCTCACCATCATCGCCTGGATAAGTGAGCGTTCAACCGGAGACGCCGTTGCCATAAAATCCTGTGCCATCTGCGTGGCTTTGAGCGCTTCCGGCGAAGCTGCATAGCCAAAATCATTGATGTTTGGCCCATAGCTAAGCGCCTGCGCCCAATAAAGTATTGCAGAGGAGGAATCGAAAGTGACGGCTTTTTTAAAAGAAGCCATGGCTTCTACGATATGGAAACTGTAATACATGGTAATGCCCTGGTTAAAATACAACTGGGCGCTGTCGCTGCTGGTGGAGATATTCCATTTATAAGTTCCGGTGCCGGGCAACAATTGAATCGCGTGTTCGTCCATGAACGACGACACCAGCTTCCAGTCAGCGCTGCAGGAAATGGATCGCAGGTAACGTTGTTTTTGCGTTACAGGAACCTTGGCGGCACTGTGGTGGCTGTCAACAATTTTAGCAGTAATAAATGCGGTAGCAAATGCAGAGAGCGCTAATAACACAATATTACGGACCATAGCAGGGAATTTTGAAGAAAAAAAAGTTTCTTCCGTTTGAACCGGATCGGGTCAAATATAATATTTAATATTTATAAATGAAAAGATGAATGTTTAAAAGCATTACTTAATTTCAAATACATATTAAATGTCGGGTACACTCTGTTTTTTAAATTTCAGGAAACAAAAGAAAATATCGTTTTTCTTTTGTTGCGCGTATTGTGTACCGGTGATGAGGGGCATCACATTTCACTTCTTATAAGTACCGGACAACCTTTCAATCAGGTTAGATCAATGTCAGGATATTTGTTCTTCTGTAAAATTTAAACAGCTTCTTCAACTGTCTTTTTTTTGCCCTTCCTGCTTCAAATTCAGCTGCGGCGGCTATGAGGGCAGCATATACGTCTTCATATTTTAACCCTGACAAACGGGCGTATTCTTTGCTTATGACGTCTGTAGTAAAATGATCCGCAGGCATTTTCCAGAAGTTTTTAAGTTTCCAGTCATTGTCGCCTTTTTTATGAAAGTTCATCCTGTTAAGGTCTACAAGATAGATAGCAGTGTTGCCGTTTTCCTCTTTGATCAAAAAATTGCCCGCAGAATTATCGATGATCTCTACGTTTAATTGATGAAGCGAAAAAATCAGCCGCGTATATTCTTTCAGAAAATATTCCTTGCGCCGAAATTCCGGGTCGTAAACAACAGGCTGTAAAGTGAAATAGTCTTCCAGTTGCTCACTGATGTAATAGCTTCTGCCCAGGCCGGCAACGTCATATTGTTCGATGTATGCAATAGGAACCGGCGTATGAAAACCGTTGCGCATCAAGAAATGAGCGTTCTCAAACGAGCGCCTGGCCTTGGATTTACGAAAATAACGATACACTACCTTGTTAATGAGATTGGGCCTTTTAAAAGACTTTATATTCAGGTGGCGCCCCTGAACGATCACTTTTTTCACCAGGTTTCGGTCACCGTTTCCCACACGCTCCCCTACACTATCGAGATCCGCGAGGATGCGATCAACATCATTTTTATATTGTTCGCAGCCCGTGGAAAACACTTCATTCATAAACGCAAATTACGAATTAAAAATTACGAATTTTTTCTAACATGCTTCACTGTGGATTGCTATAAAAATGAGGACCGTGTATTCGTAATCGTAATTGAATTAATCAAGCACTTCATACGAATACCCTCCCCGATCCTTCTACCGTTTCATTGGCCACCAGTGATTAACATTCGCCTTATTGAATTTACAGAGATCGGTTTTCTTTCAGAGGTAATCTTATTTTGTCGTTATTTTTTTGAGGAGCACATCTTCGATGGTTGATTTTATCGTCGTCACAGAATCGATCAGTTCATTCGGAATGGTGGCCGACAGCACATATTGTTTGATCTTCCAATCATTTCTTTCTTTTACTAGGACGCCCGAACCGCGACAGATCTTCATCTGCGTACTAAGCAATTCATCGAACCAGGCCAGGTTGCCGGTGACATCAAAATAAACATGGCGATCGATCGAAGAAAAGTTCCAGGCACGTCCTTTATCGAAATAAGGTTTCGCAAAATCCTGAAATTGCTTTTTGTTCCAGCGCTCATTTGCATCGGTGCCGGTGAAAACGGAACTGTCTGCATATAATTTGAAATAGGCATTAAAATCCGCACGGGCGGCCGTAGCGTTAAGCGAATCGAGTACCGCATTTACTTTTGAAGATTCTGTTGCAATATCAGCTCCTGGCCGGCTACAGGAAAAAAGGATAATGCCGACGACTGTGATGATGAAAAATGATCTCATATTTATCTATCAGTTTTGTGTTCTTTTTTTCGCTGCAGGAGTTGAACGTAACATCCCAACGCCGATCTTAAGGTGCAGCCTCAGTGTTGAGGCACGGCATGAGTAATTCTCTAAACAACAAAGCAGTTTTTTTCTAACATATTGAAATCACGCCGAAAATATGCCAAAGAAACAGGTAAAAAAAATTAAACAACAACCGGTTAATTTTTCTGCCCTGGTTTGTTAAAGGCCAATCAGTTGATCACACATAACACTTCCTACAACCCCGGACCGGCGGATGTTGATAAAGTCCATTAAATTAAATTATATTTTTTAATCATTTATAGTTAATTTTTGACTTCTAATAAAAAAACATGACCAACCAGCTAACTGACCAACGGCTTTCGCCGGTGCTTTCGGCGGACAGGGAAACTTTTATGGACGTGCTTCGCGGCTTTGCGATCCTGGGTATTTTTCTCGCCAATCTCGGAACCGGTTTTAGCTGGTACAGCGAAGATGCTCATCTCTCCGGTCCGCTGCTGCTGCCTTACTGGGATCACAAAATTAAGTTCCTGCACGCCATGTTTATCGAGGGAAAATTTTATTCCATTTTCAGCCTGTTGTTCGGCTGGGGTATCGCGCTGCAGGTAAAACGCGGCATTGCAAAAGGAACGGATGCAGTTCCGACAATCAGGCGAAGATTGCTGTTCATGCTGCTGCTTGGCGCATTTCATCTCATGCTATGGCCGGGCGACATCGTATTTTTTTATGCGCTGCTTGGATTTATTTTACTGCCGTTCCGGAAATTTTCCGATAAAACATTATTGATTACGGGTGGCACTTTCATCCTGTTGCCTATATTATTATATGCTGCGAAAATGCAGTGGCCGGTACTAAACGCACCCGCCGGGCTTTTGTTCGATACCGGCAAACAACTTGATCATTCTATCAATCATATCGATTCAGATGCGGATTTCAGGAATTTATTAAAGAACGGCGACTGGTGGGAAATCTTCAAAGGCAATATCGTCGGCTTCTTTGGAAGATATGGCTACTTATTTTTTGTGAGCCGCATTCCAAAAGTTTTAGGCATGTTCCTGATCGGTTATGTGGTGGGGCGCTCCGATTTTTATAAAAAAACAGATCAATATAAAACGCTGTTGCGGGGCATCATTGCCTTCGGTATTTTGGTGGGGTTGCCCGCTAATTACTTCCTGGCAAAATATATTATGCATCATGAAATGGATTATTTCCTGCTCACCGCGAACGGGCTTTATCAAACAATCTTTTATGCGCTGGGTGTGGTGCCATTGGCAATGACGTATGTAGCGTTGATGATGCTGGCATTTCAAACTTCGGTTGGTAAAAAAATATTGACAAAGCTGGCGCCGGTAGGCAAAATGGCATTCAGCAATTATATCCTGCAAACACTCATAGGTAACTTCGTTTTTCTAGGTGCGGGACTAGGACTCATGGGCCAGGTAGGGCCGGTTTGTTATACTGTTTTCGGATTGATTGTATTTTTATTCCAGATCGTCATCAGCACTATCTGGCTGCGATATTTTAATTTCGGGCCGCTGGAATGGCTATGGCGCAGCGGAACGTATGGCAAATGGCAAACTTTAAAAAAGCGTTAATGGAAGAAACGAGCCAGGGAAACGAAGTCAGAGACCAATTATGACAACAATAGTACAACCTTCTCCCGGAACGGAATATACCTCAAACTTGCCGTCGAACAATTCTGCGCGCCGCCGCATGTTGGCCATCCCAATGCCATTCGAAACCTGGGCCATATCGAAGCCCACGCCATTGTCGGAGATCCTCATCGTAAGCTTCCCGTCGCTCGCTGTGATGTTCACATCAATTTCCGTGGCCGAAGCATATTTGGAAATGTTGCGCAATTGCTCCTGTAATATCCTGTAGATGTTCAATTGGATCTCATGACTAACGTTATCTTTATTTACGTTGAGATCGAAATGACAATGAATTTTATATTTCTTTTCAACATTAAAATCATGCAGCATTTTCTGAAACGAATCTTTCAATGTAAGATCATCAAAGAAAGACGGCGCCAGCCGATGCGAAAGGTTCCTGATCTCATTCAGTGCCATTCCGATGTATTCGATACTCTGGTCGTAGTACTTGATATTGTCGGAAGTGAATGCGCTTTTCAGCATCCCCAGGGTCAACTTGGTTGTGGCAAGTAACTGGCACACGTTATCATGGAGTTCGCCACCTATTTCATAGCGTTCTTCTTCCTGTGTTTGAATGATGGCCTTTGTGATATCATGTTCAAACTGGTTCTTCTCCGTAACATCGTTTGCGATTACCGAACGAACCGCGTGTCCGTTGAGCAGCATCGGTGTGCTGAAGACTTCCATATACACGGGTTCGCCGTTTTTCTTTTTGTGTAACCAGAGATCGGCTGTAGCTTGTTTTCCGGACCACCGTAATCCTTCCAGCATTTTCGCGGCCTTTTCTCTTTCGCCGGCCGGCCGGATATCCAGCTCCGTCATCTTCATCACCTCTTCTTCCGTGTAACCGTAAAGGTTCATCATCGCCTCGTTTACCTGCAAAAATTTCAACGTTTCTTCGTCGTATACCCACATCGGCTGCGGACTAAGGTGAAACAGGTCGCTGTATTGCTGTTCCGATTTTTTCAGCTCGCTGCTTGCCTTTTTTCTTTCAATTGAATAAACGATGCTTTTGTACAAAATTACGGGGGTGAGCTCATCTTTTAAAAGATAATCGCACACACCCAATCCGATGGAGCGGATGCTGAAATCTACATTTTCAAAACCCGTGAGGATAACCACCGGTATTTCGCCCGCATGCCTAAGAATATCTTTTACTAATGCTTCGCCATTCTTGTCGGGCAAGCTCAGGTCAAGCAGGATCGTGTCGAACAGGGGCATTCCCCCAACCAGCAATGCGGCGGCTTCTTTAAAACTATTGGCACGGACGATCGAAACATTTTCCACTTCTTCCGTGATGAGTTCCTGCACGATCACAAAGTCGCCAGTATTATCTTCCACTACCAGGATCCGTAATTGCTGTGTCTGATCTTTCATTGGGCAGAATTTTGATAAGGTAGTTTCACGATAGAGATCCAGAAATTTTCGATGGTGGCGATCACTTCCAGGAAATTATTTACTTCCACCGGCTTGGTGATGTAACAATTTGCATAATTATCGTAAGAAAGATTGATGTCTTTCGGAGACGATGAAGTGGTGAGCATGATCACAGGAATGTGCCGTAGTTCGGCCGTGGTCTTGATATGGTGCAACACTTCGTGTCCATTCCTTTTCGGAAGGTTTACATCCAGTAAAATAAGATCGGGCAGATCTTTCCCCATATTGGCCAACCGCAGTGTGAGTTCTGCGATAGCTTCGTGTCCGTCACGAACCACCTCCAGCTTCGTAAGCAACCTGGCATCTTCAAAGGCTTCCCTGGTGAGCAGGATATCACCTTCATTATCTTCCACGAGTAAAATATTTATCATCTGCATAATGTTGGGATCTTTATTTTTTCAAAGAAAAGTAAAAAGTGGTTCCAGTATTTTCTTCTGATGTCACCCATATCTTACCGCCATGTTGTTCTACAATTTTTTTTGCGATAGCAAGGCCGATCCCCGAACCATCATACGTTTCCTGCGCGTTGAGGCGGACGAAGATCTCAAATATCTTTTCTGCTTTGTCGGACGGGATACCGATGCCGTTGTCTTGTATCGACATGATCCATTCGTCTTCGCGCTCTTCAGCACTTATGCGTATAACCGGCCGCTCACCGGGTTTGCGAAACTTAATGGCATTCGTGAGTAAATTTTGCAGCAAACTGTTGATGTCTGCCACATAAACCTTCAGCTCCGGCAATGCTGTTTCCACCACTATATCTGCACCCGACTCCCGGATAAGCTGTAATATGTTTTGTTGCACATTTTTCAGGATAGCTGAAATGCTGGCCGCTTCTTTTGGTTTGTCTTTGCGGGCAGTGCGCGAAAGCTGCAACAGATCTGCTATAAGCCGCTGCATCCGTTTTCCGCCATCTACTGCAAAATCGATGTACCTGTTCGCTTTCTCGTCCAGACTACCCTCATATTTTCTTTTAAGCAAGCTCATAAAGCTCGTCACCATTCGAAGCGGTTCATTCAGATCGTGTGAGGCTATATATGCAAATTGTTCCAGTTCCTTATTTTTTTGCTCAAGCAATTCGAGGGTTTCATCGCTGGCCAGTTGTTCTTCATGCAACTGTTCTCTTAGAAATTTTTCGTTTTGGATGGTATTCTGTAAGCCGTTCACCAGCTTCGGTATAAGCGCCGCACACAAAAAGCTTAAGAAAAAGAGATTGGTAACAACCACAATAAATTCATCCGGCTCTATCCTGCCGGTACGCGAAGGTGCAATATTCCGAAACAACAATACTCCGTATATACTACACAGCAATACATTAATGGCGGCGCCATAAAACGCAAACCGCACCGAGAAAATAAGCGTACTGAAGATGCACGCAGCCAACAGGTAAAGCAATCCTGAACCCCCAATACCTACATAAAAAAGCAGTAAAAAACCCAGTAAATAGAAGCAGCAGATAAAAATAATTTTCCTGGTGAGGACGGAGATTCCTTTGCCAAATGCGATCATTAAGATCGCGCACACCGTCAACATGTCAACTATAACAATGCTGTACTGGTGCGTCTTGAAAGTAAACCACATAGCGGGCAGTAAGGCGATCAAACAAAATGGCAACAGGTAGATGATGGTGGTTGCAAAAACACTGTCGCGCCAGAAATCAAGATCGCGTGTGTTCACGCAAGCCATACAATTATGCCTGATGCGACTCACATAGGATGAGCGGACTCGTGAAAGATATGACGGGTTGTTAACCAAAATATGATCAGTTTATGAATGTTTCATTAATGTAAAATAAAACGTACTTCCTTTTCCTGGCATAGATCGCAGCCAGATATGACCGCCCATGTTCTCTACTATTTTTTTTGTAACTGCCAGTCCCATGCCGGTTCCGGAATATTCTTCGCGGCGATGGAGCCGTTGGAAAATAATGAATATCTTTTCCCAGAATTCTTTTTCGATACCGATGCCGTTATCGGTTAAAGAAAACTCGTAGTGTTCGCCATGATCGGATACCAGTACTTCAATCCGGGGTCGTACACCTTTATCAACATATTTGATCGCGTTGCTCAACAAATTTTGAAAAACCTGCCTTATCGGTCCGCGCGGCCCGGTGATCACCGGCAATTCGTGAATGATATATTCCGGTTCCGGTACTTCTTCCTCGTTCTGTGGAAACATACTGATGATCTCGTTCACCAATTGATTAAGTCCGATTTCTTCCGCATTTTCTTCCATGCGTCCCACACGGGAAAACTCCAGGAGGTCAAGAATGATCTGTCGCATGCGCCTGGTTCCTTCCACTGCAAAGTCGATATACACTTTCCCTTTCTGATCCAGTATCGGCGTATATTTCTTTTCAAGCTGTGTAACAAAACTGGTTACCATCCTCAGCGGCTCCTGTAAATCGTGCGAAGCTATGTAGGCAAATTGTTCCAGTTCCGAATTGGACCGGGACAGTTCTTTTGTTTGTCTTTTGAGTTCCGCATTCAATTCGGTCATGGCAATTTCGGTAGCTTTTCTTTCGGTTATATCTTTTAAATAAACAGACAAACCGTCTGTTGAAGGAAAAGCTGCAATCTCGTACCAGCGATTGAGCATTTCGTACCAATCTTCAAAACGCACCACTTCCTGCGTAAACAATGCCTGCCGGTATTTGTTGTAGGAATAGGAACCCACGCTACCTGAAAACACGTCCCACAAAGGCTTGCCAATCATTTCGAGCCTGCTTTTGCGTAACACGCTTTCCGCTTTATGGTTCCAGTAGGTCACCACCCAATTGCGATCCACTGCAAAAAAAGCGTCGTCTATGCTTTCCAGTATCATCATTTTTTCGTGAAAAGCCTGTTCTACATTCTGAGCGGCTTTTTTTCTTTCGGTGATGTCCTGGAAACTGCCGTACACACGTACGGCCTTACCATCCACCATTTCAACGTCACAGAGTACACGCAGCCATTTTTCGTTCCCTTTTGCAGTGATAATCGCCAGTTCAGCATCCCATGATTTTCCTTCGCTTATTGCCCTGCGCAGGTATTCCTTTACCAGTTTGCGGGTATAATCATCCTTATAAAAATTTATTCCTGTGTTGATGTCCGGTATAAAATCGGGAGACACTTCATACAGGTCCCTGGTTACCGGCGACCAGTAATTGGAACCCGTGCGGATGTCATACTCCCACCCACCGATGCCCGCCATCGTGTTTACGGTGTGTAAAAGATCCTGCAATTCGCGACTATGTGTGATGTTTTTGGCAGTGGTAAAAACGCCGGTTACAATGCCCTCATCGTCGCGCGAGGGAATGTATTCTATTTCAAAGGGCATCGGCGTTCCATCTTTCTGCGGAATCATCATTTCTATTTTTAATGGATTTCCCGAGAGTATGCGCTCATATTTTTCCAGGGTTTCCTTCAACGTTTCAGCACTTCCATAAGAAGTTATTGCCGTTCCTGTTTGCACCTCAAATCCCATGCTCTGTTTACAGGTTTCAAAAAATGCATCGTTAAAAGACAAGATGCGCAGATCCGTATCGAGTAATAAAAATGCGTCCCGGGTATGGTGAAGCAACATGCTTAGCTGATGATCTTTCTGCCGCATCAAAGAAATATCTTTGACGACAAACAAATATTTTCCGTCGTCGCCTGCGGCAATTGGTGTTGCATTGATATTTACCGGAAAAGTATCGCCATTCTTAAAAATGCCCCAGCCTTTCGTATCAGTAGCGCTTATGAAAGACTCCGGGTTAAAATCATCGTTACCAAATCGTATCAGCTGTGTAATAAGAAGCGCCTTTTCACATATGGGGTCCAATCCAAATAAAGAAACAGCCGTTTTATTGGCTTCCAGCACGTAGCTTTTATCATCCAATACAAAAACGGCATCGGATAATTTGTCCAGCATCGACAGGTATATGGCAGTTCCTTTAGCCATGCGGGATAATTACGGATTGATGATAGCTGATAGCAACCCCTTGGAATGACGTGCCACCGCCGGATTTTTAAAAGTGAATTTACATAATTCTTATGATATAATTAAATGACGCTGTCGTTACCGGCTGCAGGACCGCAACAAACGCGAGTGGTTGCGTGATGAACCAATTATGTACCGATGTAAAAAAATAAATCGCTGCGTTTCTTCTCGTAACCGCACATCTGCGTGATCTAACCGGGTAAAAATTCACCGGCAAAGATTTTTGTTTCATAAGTGATCGTCACTTTACCCGCTAGCTGATGGCGATCAAAAATATGTTGCAGTTCCTGTATCATCGGCTCGTAATTATCTTCGCCTTTAAGAGGCATATAGGAAGAAGATAACAAGCGGCCGGTCAATCCTTCAAGATCGAACGATTGGAAATTATCAAAACTTTTGAGTAGCATTTTCGCCGGTGCAAAAAATTCTGCGATCTGGTCTGCGTCGATCCTTTTTTCAAACGGCACAAAATCGTTCCCGAAACGCTCAATAAACGAAGCATATTCTTTTTCAAAAGCACCGGCTGATCTTCGTTCGTTCCACATCAATACAAGGATCCCGCCGGGTAGTAAGATACGGGCAAATTCACTCTTTGCAGCAATTTTATCAAACCAATGAAAGGCTTGCCCGGCAATAATGGCATCCACACTTGCAGCGGGCAATAGTGTGGCTTCCGCCGCACCGGATGTAATGGAAAAATTATTATACCCTTTCAGCAATGCTGATGCGGCCTGGCGCATTTGATCGTTCGGTTCCACTCCGGTTACTTCAAATCCGTTTGACAGGAATAGTTCCGAAGATATGCCGGTTCCTGCCCCTATGTCGGCAATCTTCTTATCGGATGTAAGTGCAAATTCATCGCGCAGGAAATCAACCACCGCTTGCGGATAGCCCGGGCGATATTTAATGTAATTGCTTACTCGGTTGCTGAATCGTTCGGTAGAATTCATTTTAGTGCAGCGTTTTATATGGTTTAGCCAGCCGGTTGTGGCACAATGTAGCGATAAGGTTCCGGTCATAAAAACATTTCATTCAAACCACTTTGGATTTATTTTTAATAGCACAATATGGTGACGGTCTTCGACAAGCTCAGACTGACCGTATTTTTATCGTGTTGAGTTCGGACGGACCGTCTTCTGTCATATTGAGCTTGTCGAAACATCGAGCATGTTAAATTAAGATTCATCCGCACGCGGCATTTTAATATCAAAGCGAAATTGCTGACCTGAAACCGGCATCGGACAAAAACAACGTAAACAATTTAAAGCAGGCGATCTTAATTGCGGCAATTGCACAAATGTGATGAACACGTGATTTGAGAAACTTCTTACCCAAACCTCCTGATTTTCCCCCAGTGATTAAATTGGCACTATTTTTTATTAATGTATGATGTCGTTAAGACCATTACTCATTTAATTAAAATAAACATTATGAACAAGTCAAAAGTGATCACAGGAATATTGATAGGTGTAGCTGCAGGTGCCGCAATCTACTCTTTGTATGGTACAAAAAAAGGCGCTAAACTGAGAAAAAAAATATCTGCAAAAAGCGGCGACATCAGTGATATTGTAATGTCAAAATTCAACGAGCTGGGCGAAACCCTGAAAAATAAGTACAGTAAAGTAAAAACAGAAGGCCAGGAACTTTATGAAAAAGGAAAAAAACGTGCAGAGCAAGTACACGATGCAAAATTTTCTATGTAAGAAATAAAAAAGACACAGATTTTAAATGATTGAATGGCGACCTGTTTTTTATGTCGCCATTCAATCATTCCCGTTTGTATTTTCCTCTTAATTATCATACTATGGATATTTCTACTTCGCGGGAACTCGAGCTAAGCATTGCGGAACTCCAACAAAAAAAGGTTGTCCAGGCACAACTGCTAAAAGACGACCTGCTGGCTGCTAAAGAGTGGATCAGGCCAAAAAACATTTTAAAACGCACGGTTGCAAATATTGTCCAGGTAAAGCCAGGAAGCAACACTTTACTCAAAGCCGGCGCGGGAATTGGCGCAGTTATATTGTTCAGAAAAAAGATAGGCAAAGTTGCGAAGAATGTTGCCGGATTTGCACTGCCGGGTATTGTCCGGAAGCTATTGCCGTTTTAATTATCCCCCATATTTTATTTGCCCTCGGGTCACCCGTTATTTCCTGCTTAATTTTTAATCTGCGATCAAGGTTGATGCTGACTGTTTAATATCCCGATCGCCTTTTTGATATCTGTTCCTTTTCCAAGTACGGGGCTGAAAATATCACCCGTTTCTTTCACCCGATCAAATGCGTTGGTGATATTAAAATCGCTCATCTTCATTCCCTTCTTCACTTCTTCCCAATGCAACGGCATGGATACGGTGGCACCCGGTTTCGGCCGCAACGAATAAGCAGCTGCAAGCGTTGCCGATGGCCGGTTCTGGAGAAAATCGATATATAGTTTCCCACGTCTGTTAGCTGTCATTCTTTCGATGCTCGTATATTTAGGAAGCTGCTCATTCACAAGATGTGCCACCAGCCTGCCAAATTCTTTCGAAATTTCGTAATCATACTTTTTTGCCAACGGAATATAAATGTGTAATCCTGTAGAACCGGAAGTTTTACAATAACAGTCTATACCTGCGCTTTCCAATATCTGCCTGGTCACATTAGCAGTTTCTATCACCTTATCAAAATGATTCTTGTCGGGATCCAGATCTATTATGCACCAATCAGGATTGCCGGGCCTTTTGTAAGTGCTGCTCCATGGGTTCATTTCAATGGCACCAAGGTTGGCCATATAGAGTAAACTTGCTTCATCATTGCACAACATGAAATTTTTGTTTATGCCCTCGCTTTCATATGGAAATGTTTTGATCCAATCCGGCACTTTGCCGGTAACATCTTTCTGGTAAAAACTTTTTCCTTCAATACCATTTGGAAATCGATTCAATGATTGCGGCCTGTCTTTTAAGTAAGGGAGAATATAAGGCGCCATGCGATGATAATAATTGATCAGATCACGCTTGGTATATTTTTCTTTTGGCCAAAACACTTTATGAAGATTGGAAAATTTTATTTCATGTCCATTCACCTTTCGTACTTGCGAGCCATCGCCGGGATTGAGCAAAGTGGCGCCTTCGGCCGATGTAGGTGATTGAATATATTTCGCAACTGCGTTCACAGTTTTCTTCTTTTCTGTAGCAAAATTTTTTGGCTTTGCCATTGCTTTTTTTCCCTTGGCTGCTTTTGGCGCGGCAATTTTTTTATCGCGGCCAACCGCTGCGGCTTTTTTATCTGTCCGCATGCCTTCGAAAGAAGGGTGCCGCATTACGCCATCGGAAGTCATTTCGCGATAACTCACTTCACACACCAGTTCGGGTTTCAGCCATGTAGCGAGCGCGTTTGGCGGCGTGGGCCGGAAACGCGACGGTTTGTTAATGTGGGGTACTTCGTCAAACGGGGAAGTTTTGACAATGAGCGGCTTGAACAGCTTCATCATTTCCTTTTGCGTCTTGTCATTAAAACCTGTTCCTATTTTACCGGTGTATACCAGCTTCTTATTTTCGTAAAGACCCACCAGAAGTGAACTGAACTGTTTTGCCGTACCTTCATTTTTGGTAAATCCGCCGATCACTACTTCGTGACGCAGTTGTGTTTTAATCTTCAGCCAGTCGGACGATCTTGCGCCGGGGATATATTCTGAATCTGCTTTTTTTGCCATGATACCTTCCAGTCCTAACTTTGCTGCTGCAGCAAAAAATTCCGTTCCCGAAGTTTTAAAATCGCTGCTCAATAAAATATTACTACCAACGGGCAGCATTTTTTTTAAGATAGCGCGGCGGCGGGTCAAGGGAAGTTTTGTAAGATCTTTCCCTTCGTACCATAAAATGTCGAATACATAATATAAAAGACTGCCATCTGCCTCACTGCGCCAGTTTTGGAGTTTGCCAAAATTGGCCATACCGCTTTCATCGGCTACGATCACTTCCCCGTCGAGGATGGCATTGATACCGGTGGCTTTCAATGCGTCATATATGGGGTAAAATTTTTCGTTGAAAGATTTATCATTGCGAGACAATAAGCTTACTCCTTTCTTGTTACAGATAGCCACCGCCCTGTACCCATCCCATTTTATTTCATATACCCAACCCGGCACATCAAAGGGTCTATCGGTGAGGGTGGCCAACATGGGTGCCAACACTTTTGGTTGCGCAGCTTTACGCCCGTCTTTGAGCAACGCCACGATATCTGGCGCGGTATTATCCACCGTCAGGATTTCTGATACGGGAGGAGTAAAGCTGACCCTTGTTTTTACAGGCATGGTTCTATTTTTTTGTATCAATTTCCATATCGCGCCGGTTTTCTGCGATACGCTTTCGTTTTTCAAGTTTTAATACCTCTTCGGGCCTGAAGTAAACACTACCTTTTTCATCTGCGATACCCAGGGCAATGCCCAGGTACTTTGAAATGCGCTTCGCCCTGTCGTTGGTAAGTTTTCGTGGCTTGTAATGTTGCTCATGGATCGCAATGGCTTTGCTGATCACCGCAATTTCCTGGTCATACATTTTCAACCTGCGGTAAAGGATCATGAGTCTGTCCAGCAAGGGAACGGGGTTGGCATACGATTTCAGCAATTTTTCATATATGCCGGCTGCTTTTTTGAATTCGCCCACCGCCTCGTATTCCCGCGCACATCGCTGGTCGTCGGGTTCGCAATTTATGGAGGCAACTTTCATAAGAAAGATATTACACAAACCATACCCTAATTGGTACCGTATGGAAATGCCGAAACGAATAGTGAATTATTTTGCCGCTTATGAAATGAATTTAGTGTTAACAACGGACTACGATCTTTTTAAATTTGTTGCCCACAGCATCGTATAAGTATGTGATTGCGCCTTTATCAGTAAGGGTAATCACATTGGGCAGATGGAGCATGTTGTAGGTAATGCGGGATATATTCTTGTTACGGCGCAGGTCGGGAGGGCCACGCGCCAGCGCTCACGAGCGGTGGCAATGAGCTTGCGGAATATTTCTTTGATCACAAAAGAAGCTAAGAAATATTGCCTTGGCCACCAACGAGGGCGAATTCTGCCTGATAAAGACAAAGAATATATTTTGTATGCTCTTGATGGTTTGATAAAATCTGCTAAGCTGCAAACTCTATAAAAACGAAAGCCACTCGATTAGAGTGTCTCCAGTTAGCGTCTAACTTTTTGGAGCACTCTAATCGAGTGGCTTGTTTGTTACTTGCTATTCTTTAATAACTCTAACGGATTAAATTTTTCATCTACCTTATTAAGACTGTCGGTATCATGAGAAGTACCAACTAAAAAAGTTGTCATTATTACTTGCTTCCCTTCATTTTCAAAGCCCCCATTAGATGTTCCATAAGCAAAAATTTTATCGGGATTATTTCTCATATCCTCACAAGGTGCAAAACAATGATAAAACTCTGTTCTCTTCCCCTGTGCATCTTCAAAATAGTACCATGATTGAGAAAGTGTTGTCGCTGACTTTCGCTTTAATTTCAATACTCCATTTTGAGGTATTTTATAAATTATTTTACCATCCTCTTTAACATCTTCCAATCCGTCCTTTTGATCGTATGCTATTAAAACGATGCCCTTAAAACCCTGTGGCAAAATATATACTTCTTGTTTTGTAGTAGTCTTTAAATAGGCCTTTTCCCATATTACAACTATAAGTACTATTAATAATAAAGTTCCGACTATTATCATTATCCATTTTTTCATAACGTTATTTTATTGTTTGCCCCAAGTAGCCTGTATTTGCTTATTCCAATCAGCAACATTAATTAATTTATCTCCCTGTTGTACACCTGTAAAGTTTCCATTGGCATCAAACTTAATCTGCATATCCACAGTAAACAGAGGCTTTTATTATCGCCATATAAATCTCCAACACCACCCGTTTCTTTTCTTGCTCCTAAAAACAGTTTAGATCCTGACTGATCACTTATAAATGCTTCTGTACTCGGGAATACATCGCCGGTAAAGGTGGCATTCACAAATAAAGTATTTGTCTTCAAATTTTCGGTAATAGCAAAATTGGAATGAACATCTAAAGAAGGGGTCGCAAAACCCGGTGTAACGGGATCTTTTGCAGCATAGCTAAACCCAAATGAACCTATATCATTTCCTGAAGAATTTTTTTCTGTAGTTACTCCCGTAAAGCTTGCTTTGGGTTGTGGAGTTGCTGAATAAATTGGATATGTATCCCCCATACCTACTTCTTTAGGAGCATACATTATGGTTTCATCAGCTCCTTTCCTAATATTAGTCAAGGCCTGTTTCTGTGGATCAAAAGTAAAGTTGACAAAAGTTCTAGAAGTAGTTGTACTTCTATCCGTAGAGACTGACGGCCCTCGGCCATCGCCTCTAAATAAACCACCTGCTACAGTTGGTGCAGAAATAAAACTTCTAACCAAAATTGGCCAAGGATACTCCCCATCAGGGTCAACGAAAACAAGAGGATTATTTAAACAATAAGTATAAGGCGACCAATTAACAAGTTTATCAGCTTTCTTGTCTCCACTCCAAAACCTTCCAATTTGTGGGTCATAGTTTCTTGCAGAAAAATCATACAACTCTAAGCCGCTGCCGTCTGTAAATTCGTTGCTGCTTAATTCTTTTCCTCCGAACTTATATTTATTGGTAAGTGAGCCTGCAGCCTTCGAACTGATCCCCGCCATTGTCAACCCGAACAGATAATAATGCGTCTCCTCCAACAGCCGCCCAGCCACATGCTCCACTTTCAGATCATCGAAATAAACGTTCCCCTGGCTTTCGTTGCTCACATACACATAAAGATAACCGTTTTTCGCTACATCGATATAGTCACCGTTGTTGGACTGCATGACCTGCTTTTCCATGC
>JAATFP010000061.1 GCA_015655125.1 Chitinophagales bacterium
TGCCTGGCGAAAATAAGGAATTATTGGTTTAAACTAAATTAATATCAAAATTAACCAGTTGTACAAACTCATTCAACCTTGCATTCACATCTTCCTGCGTGATCTCTCTCAAACGTTCTGTACCGAATTTTTCCACACAGAATGATGCGAGAGCACTACCTACGATGATCGCCGTTTTCATATTTTCAAACGAGATATCTTTTGTTTTAGCCAGGTGACCCATGAACCCACCCGCAAATGTATCACCGGCTCCTGTTGGATCGAACACTTCTTCCAAAGGTAATGCAGGAGCGAAGAACACGTGGTTTTCGTGGAACAACAAAGCGCCGTGTTCCCCTTTTTTGATGATGAGGAACTTTGGTCCCATCGTCAGGATCTTTCGTGCAGCTTTTACCAGCGACACTTCTTCACTCAGCTGGCGCGCTTCGCCGTCGTTTACAAGTAATACGTCCACTTCTTTTAGAACGGTTTTGAGATCATCCATCGCTATATCCATCCAGAAGTTCATCGTATCCATCACGATCAGCTTCGGGCGTTTTTGCAACTGTTTTATCACACTCAATTGCAGGCTTGGCATCAGGTTGCCGAGCATGAGAAATTCGGCCCCCTGGTAGCTTTCCGGTACGATCGGGTTGAAGTCTGCCAGTACATTGAGATCTGTTATCAATGTATCGCGTGTGTTCATGTCGATATGATATTTACCGCTCCAGAAAAATGATTTTTTGTCGGGTACTACTTCCACGCCATCCAGTTCTACCCCACGATTTATAAGTGCGTCCATTTCATCCTGTGGAAAATCATTGCCCACGATTGATATTTGCTGAACAGGTTTGATGAAATTGCTGGCAGCATAAGCTACGTAAGTGGCGGAGCCGCCAATGATCCTGTCTACTTTTCCAAAAGGAGTTTCGATAGCGTCAAAAGCCATGGTGCCAACAGAAATGAGTGACATAACGAGTTTGTGTTTGGTGTATAAATTTAAAAAATCGTGCAAAAATAGGGAAATAAGGAGAACCGGCAACGGCCCCTGACTACCTGCGGCCACTGAAAAACGATGATTGGCTTGTGGTTGGTTACTGGTCGTCTTTCCTCCACTATTTCGTAATTTAGCAGATGCTATTGCAAATTCATCCGGAAAATCCGCAGCCACGGCTCATTAAGCAGTTGGTGGAATGCCTGCTCGACGGCGGAGTGATCATTTACCCGACAGATACAATATACGGTATTGGTTGTGACATCTTTCAGCATAAGGCGATTGAACGGGTGGCAAAAATCAAGAATGTGGATCCGCAAAAGGCCCAGCTGTCCTTCATTTGCCGCGATCTCAGCAACCTCAGCGACTATACAAAAAGCATCGGTACGCCACTGTACAGAATGCTGAAGAACCATTTGCCCGGGCCCTACACTTTTATTTTGCCTGCAAGCAAGCAGGTTCCGAAGATCCTGCAAAGCAGGAAAGCCACGATCGGGTTGCGTGTGCCAGACAATGAGATATGCCGTAGTATCCTCGAATTGCTCGATCATCCGCTGCTCAGCGCATCTTTACCCGGCGACATGGTGGAAGAATATACCGATCCCGAAATCATGTATGAGCGATTTGGCGATAAAGTAGATTTTGTGGTAGATGGCGGCATCGGCGGGATGGTACCGTCAACTGTAGTGGATTGTACAACCGACGACTGGACGATCATCCGGCAAGGATTAGGTGAGTTTGAGGAAGCGTAGATAATTAATAGTTGACAATTAATAGGTTTTCACGCGTACGAACTTTTACATATCAGCGGGCGGCCCGATACAAAAGCATTATTAATTATTCAATATCCGTTATTAATTATCAAAAATTGTTTTCTTTGCTTCCAAACCAAAACAGCAATGAACATTCCTGTCCAAACCAAAACCCCGGAGGAGATCCAGCAACTTATTTACGCAGAGATCAGCAGCGGCGCCGACAAAGAATTGCTTAAATCACACCTGCGCCAGCAAGGTATCAACACGGAGGGATATTATTTCACCACCGAAGCAGAACGGAACGCCATTTTAATGGAACCCAAAGTTTCTGACAATGGCATTACCGCCAAACAGGTGTTGCTGGCAATTTTAACGATCGTGGTGGTAGTACTGAAGATCGCACGCTGCAGCCGGAATATGTAGTTTATTTAATACCGTTAAAATATTAGCATGAAATTATTTCTTGTGAGCTTCTTAACTTTGCTTGCCGTTCATTTGTTTGCGCAAAATATACTCGTGCCGTTCAATAGCGAAGGTAAATATGGTTTGCTCGATCCTAACGGAAAAGTGATCGTTAAAGCTACTTTTGATGAGCTGAAATGGGAAACCGGTCAATATTTCACCAGTGCAAATGAAATTACAATAAAGGATACAGTGAAAACTGCATCGGGCGAACTCCGTATACGCGACCGGAATATTAAACGCAGGGGTGTTTTTTTTAAAGAGAAAGAGATCATCAAAAACAGCAATTATTCGAAATTCGAGATCATTCCGGGAAAATTTATCGTCGGGCAAAACGACAACCGCATCTACAACTCTTCGAAAGAAGAATTTTTAAAAGCATCTTCGAAAGGAGAATTTGTTTCGCTTTTTACTATTTCCGGGAAGAATGTGTTCCCCGAAGATTTTAAAAGGATCCAGAAATTTGATACGGCCGGCATCAGTTCAAAAAACGACCTCAAATCAAAATATGTTTTGTTTGGTGCCGAACATATTGACAATACCAATAGTTTGTTTGTATTTGATACGGACAAACAGGAAATATCCGGATGGCTTGTAAAAAATGCAAAAAAAATAACGGTCGCAGATGCGCGTTATCCAAACAAAGTAATACGGTTCGATATTACGGATGAAAATTATAAATTATCAAGAAAGATCGTTGATTACCGTAGTGGAAAGTTTTTATTATCGAATGATCCGTCCCAGTTCAAGGCGCCTGTCAATACCGACAATACCGAAGTTCGCGAGTACGGAACGACGGCTGGTACGGGAAACTATGTAACCGATGCCCCGGGTGTGCCGGATAATATACGCGAAGACGTCTTCGGAAATGTTACCAAAAGAAATGACATTCCTTATGTGCAAAATTTCCAGATGAAGGGAGATTCCTTATTTTGGAACGCGTCTGCAACAGAAAAGGTTTTGATCACTGCACCCAAAGGAGCTGCGTTGTTTTTTGCAGAAGCAAATGGAAGCCACCAGCAGCTGCCGGTTATTTTTAAACAAGACAATCAATTCGGTTTATTGTGTGGCAATAAAATTTTAAAACCAACCTACGATTCATTGGTTTATTTTGGCAGTGGATTCATCGCCGGAAAAATGAACGCAGGGAAAATGCAGTATTATTTTCTTGATAAATCTGGCGAAGCCGCCGATAAAGAACCGTATGATTCTATTCAAACCAAAATAAAACAATTTGATTCAGACGATGATCGTTCGCAGGGCTCAAAACGTTTCCTGGTGCTGAAGGATAAGCCAGGCTATTCTTCTTATAATAAAAATGGGAATAAGTACAAGCTGGAGCCGTCGGAAAGGATGATCGTGTATAAGAATGGAAAGGCGGGAATGATCAATGCTTTGCGGGAGATCGTCATTCCGGTTGAATACGATCTGATTGCAGATAACGGACTTAATTTTCAGCGGCCAAACTCCGGCAATTTTATCGTATTGAAAAAAGACGGGCTTTACGGACTCACAGAAATCAGGTATAACAAAGAGTTGAAGAAATACGACATGTCAAATACCATCGACCCCGTATTTAAACAGTTCCCGGCATTTATAGCAAAAAATTATTATGGCACACCCGGCTTAAGACTGGTGGGACTGTATGACGAAAGTTTCGGGTTCGTTGGATATGCTTCCGATAAAGGGGTTTTATATTTAAAAAAATAAAGCAACGGATCACTGACCCGCAGTAAGTTTTTCCGCGTTTTCTGCAAATTGGAGCGCATCGATAAATTCGCCTACTTCCCCGTTCAGCACCGAATCAAGATTATAGACGGTGAGGCCGATGCGGTGATCGGTTACGCGCCCTTGCGGAAAATTGTAGGTGCGGATCTTGGCGCTTCTGTCGCCGGTGCTTACCAAACTTTTGCGCAGGTGCGAAATGGCTTCTTCTGCCTTCCTTACTTCCTCGTCGTATAATTTTGTACGCAACATTTCCATCGCCTTTAATTTGTTACCCAGCTGCGATCTGTCCGTTTGGCACATTACTACGATACCCGTTGGTTTGTGTGTAAGGAATACTTTTGTTTCTACCTTATTTACATTTTGCCCGCCTGCTCCGCCGCTTCGCGCGGTTTCCATTTTTACGTCACTTTCTTTGAGTTCAAAATCCACTTCTTCGGCCTCCGGCATAACAGCTACGGTTACGGCGCTGGTATGAATACGACCGCTGGCTTCGGTATCCGGAACGCGCTGTACGCGATGAACGCCGCTTTCAAATTTCATGGTACCGTATACGTCGTCGCCGGTGATCTCCACCTGCACTTCTTTAAATCCGCCAACCGTTCCTTCGCTTTCACTGAGCAATGCAGCCTTCCAGCCTTTCTTTTCGCAATATTTAATGTACATCCGGAAAAGATCGCCGGCAAACAGGGACGCTTCATCGCCACCGGTTCCTGCGCGGATCTCAAGGATCGCATTCTTTTCATCATAAGGGTCTTTGGGAATAAGCATATTGCGCAGTTGCCTTTCCTGCGCTTCTTTTTTCTCTTCCAGGCCCGGCAATTCTATTTTTGCCAGCTCACGCATTTCCTCATCGTCTTCTTTCAGCACATCTTTGTTGAACTCGATGTCTTCCAATGTCTTCACATATTCATTGCGGGCGATTACGATCTTTTCAAGACTGCGGTATTCCTTGCTCATGGCGCTGTAGCGCTTGTTGTCGCTCACAATTTCCGGATTGGTGAGCGCAACGCCGAGGTCATCAAATTTTGCTTTTATGGCATCCAGCTTGTCTAGCATAGTGTATTTGTTATGGGCATCAGTTTGTCTGGTTTAGGGATTAGATGGCACGCACTTAGGTTTTTATCTAACCTCTAATCTCTAAACCCTAAACTTTTTAAAACCGGGTTTGATATTTTCGCCTGATGCCTTTTTATTAATTTAGCGGCAAAATTACACTTTCTCAATTACACTTTCTTAACCAATCATTTTGTACAGAAAATTAAAACCAGCCGCCATTTTTACCGGAACCGAAATGTTGCCTTCAGGGAACGTGCTTATAACCAGTGAAGAAGGTGTTATAGCCGCTATCGTTCCGGAAGCAGAAGCTGGTGATGATGTGGAACTATTTGAAGGCATTTTGTCGCCGGGATTTGTGAATGCGCATTGCCACATTGAATTGAGTCATTTGAAAAATAAGGTGCCGGAAAAGACGGGACTGGTGAATTTTGTGCAGAAGGTCATGTCGGGCCGGGCAGCGGACGAAGAGGAAAAATATATTGCAATGAAAGCTGCCGCCAGCGAGCTTTTTGATTCCGGAACAGTTGCTGTAGGGGATATCTGCAATACTTCCGACAGCCTTTGGCTGAAACAAAACAGCCCGATGTACTGGCACAATTTCATCGAAGTAAGTGGTTTTACAGAAACGGGAGCAGCTGCAAGGCTGGCATCCGCCGAGACAGTGCTGGATAAATTCAATGTGCCTTATGCAAAATTCAGCACGTTGTCGCCGCACGCGCCTTACTCTGTATCGGAAAAATTATTCGGCCTGCTGAATGAGAAAACTGCCGGCCAGCTCATTTCCATTCATAATCAGGAAACGGAGGCCGAGAATGAATTATACGAAAATAAATCGGGTCGTTTTTTAGAATTGTATCAGAATTTCGGCATCGATATCAGTTCTTTCGTCCCTAGCGGAAAGCGCAGCTGGCCGACATGGTTGCCATATTTCGACAAAAATCAGACGATCATTTCTGTTCACAACACGTTCATCAGTCAGCAGGATCTGAGTTTTGCTGCTTTCAATGAAAAATTTGCTGCATTGTATTTCTGCGTTTGTATCAATGCCAATTTATATATTGAAAATGCATTGCCGCCGATCGGTTTGCTGGTGGAAAACAACGTCAATATTGTGATGGGAACGGATAGTTATGCCAGCAATTGGAATTTGAATATGATGGAAGAAGTGAATGCGGTACAAAAATATTTTCCGGATATTTCCCTGGCCACAATCTTACGGTGGGCAACTTTCAACGGTGCGAAGGCGCTGGGAATCGATCAGATGTATGGAAGTTTTGTAGCGGGAAAGAGGCCGGGTGTGGTGGAGATCTTGAATGGAGTGGCGAGGAGAATTTTTTATTAAAAAAATCATTTTTCATACGCGTAAAATTTGTAGATTTGATGTTACCCGAATATTGAAAACTATATGTGCTTCTACTTATTTAAAAGACCCGCTGCTTTTGTTTTTTCTTTTATCATTGTAATATTCTTCTTTTCCTGTAAAAAAACATCGCTTTTACTTGAAGATGTTAGTAATAAAACCGGAAATTCCAAGGATTTTTTTTCTTATAATGTTCAAGATGCTGATCCATTAGTCATGAAGGTGCTGACTGAAGTAAAGAGAAGAAATGAGCAGTCGGCGTTTATTGAGCAATTTGCGAAAAGTAATGGTTATGCGATATGGAATAAAAGTATTATAAAGAAAGGGGTAAAGAACAGAAGAAAAACAAATTCTTTCCAAAGTAGCGGCGGCGAAGACACCATGATATATATTCCTTTGGTGATGGAAGATTCATTGTCCGTTACCGGATTCATAATTGCCACAATAAATGACAGCATCGGTTTAAGCTTCAATCGGGCGTCATATTATCAATTTCTTTCATTTACAGACACAGAAAATGAAATGAACGCTTCTCAATATGCGGGTTTCATGTTAATGCTTGACAGATGTGTATTTGGACATGATAAATATATCGTAACCGACCCAAGGCTTTTTAAGAGTAATTCGGACAATGGGATGGGTAACAAACTACTGATCTGGAAGAATAATATTGGTTCAGGCGGAAATTATTTGGTTGGCGATGATGTTTGTGAAGAGTGGGAAATTTGGTACAATCCAGATGGCGACGCATGTAATTGTAGTGGCGACGAATATTTGACAGGCGAAACTTACACAACAGGTGATTGCAGTACAGGCGGGGTTACCTGGTGGTGGCCGATAAGCGGTGGTGGCACAGCGCCGGGAGGGGGAACACCTGGTACTGGCGGTGGTGGTGGTGGCGGTGATATTCCGCCAACATATCCATGCAATCCTAATCTGCCGCTTTCTTTTTCAGGATCTTCTCCCACAAATAACGTCGATCCAAACCCATTGCCTCCTTGTCCGCCTGAAGGCGGCGGTTGGACCCCTGCTCCAAACCCTTGTGATACTTACATGCAGGCGCTGCCGAATGACGCCTATTTTACTTCCATTTTTAAATATCTTAATAATCCGACAGTGATTAATCTTGACGTAGAAACGGGATTTCTGGTGATAAGATCTGCCGTGCCTTATCAGCAAGTTACCGGTGTTGATATTAACAGTCCTACAATAAATTGGACTAACCTTGCCGCTGGCGGTATAAAATATGATGGGTTTCTTCATTCTCATTATTGCCCCGATCCTCCAACAAAATGCCTAAGTGGTATATTTTCTCCCTTGGATGTGATATTTATGACCCAATTATATCTTGCTGGAAAAGCAAAGGACTCTACCAATTTTTTTATTGGCGTCGCAAGCAGAGATAATCCATACATTTTAAAAGTAACCAACACAACGAAATTCAGACGATTTGCAGAGAAAATATCGGCCAGTTCTAAAGCTGTAAAAGATTTTCAGGCAGATTACAACCCTAAGCTGATTTCGGCGAATCCTGACAACAATGAAGAAAATTTTTTAAAAATGATGCAGGAAATGAATGCAGGCACCGGGCTAACTCTATTTAGAGGGAATAAAGATTGTAATCAGTGGACAAAGCTTAGTCTTTCTGGCACAGGAGGCGTAGTTGATGAACCGTGTTTTTAACTCAGAGTAAACTATTTTATATGAAAGTTTTTATTTTTTTTAGCTTTTTATTTTTTGGCCTAAATGCATATGCTCAAAATAGCGGAACGAGATATGATACTTGTCAGTATCTAGGGCAGTATGCAGGTCAGTGGATCTACAAAAACGGATCTGATACAATAAGAATGACATTTAGAATAAACAGAGATTACAATCCATCCTTTAACAGTCTTTCCGATAATTTGTATGGCTGGATCGAGTATAAACGGGGCAATACAATTATTGAGAGTACTTATCCATATAAAAATATGGCACTTCCTTTTAATTCCTCTACCCAACAAGCAGATAACATTTCTGTTCAATTGCGGCTTTATACGTGCGAACCGACAAATCTGGTTTTAAGAGGTGGGATTACGGATTTTCATCAAAGCAAAGAGATTCATCAGGTTACCGCCACCGTTAACAGTACTAAAACTCAAATGACCTGGAAGCAGGAGTTTAGCGAATGGCATGGCGCTTTTACGGGCGCGGTCGGCATGACGTTACCGAGGGAATTTGTTTTGGTTAAACAATGAGCTTAAAATGAAATTTATTATTGTTCTTTTTTCGCTTTTGTGTATAATTGAGGCACAGGCACAGGGAATTACCACAAGATACGATACCTGTCAACATCTTAGCCAATACGCAGGTGAATGGATATATTTAAACGGTAGCGATACGATAAAAATGACTTTTAAAGCGAACAGAGATTACAATCCTTCCTTTAATAGTGTGGCAGATAACCTGTATGGCTGGATAGAGTATAAACGCGGCAATACGACCATTGAAAGTACCTATCAATATAGAAATATGACGCTTCCTTCTAATTCTTCAACGCTGCAGGCAGATCACATTTCTATTCAATTGCGACTTTATCCTTGCGAATCCTCAAGCCTGGTTTTGAAAGGAGGAATTACAGACTTTCATCAGGCTAAAGAAATTCATCAGGTGACGGCCACTCTGAATAGTGCCAAAACGCAGATGGCGTGGAAACAGGAATTCAGCGAGTGGCATGGATTTGTAAGCGGTGCGCTCGGAATGACGCTGCCGACAGAGTTTGTCTTGACAAAACAATAAAGCCTTACGAAAACAACTCCTGCAACACCGCCAGCGTCCGCATCTGTCCGAAATCCTGGATATGCAACGCATAATATTCCTGGTATTTCAACAGCAACTCCCGTCTTTTTATATGATTTAATTTCAGTTGATCGAGTTCGTGCGGTTGCATGATCTTCAATACTTCTGCAGTTATCTGTGCGTTTTCTCCTTCGAGGAAATATGGATGAATGGGTTGATGATCGATGAAGGCGCCTTCCTGCAGATCAAGATAAGTGAGCGATTAATCTGCGGCATCGTTTATTCTGAAGCCAAAAAAATTGGCAAGATGCAAAGCAAAATACAACGGAAAGTTGGCTGCAATATGCGGCGGCGCTACGTCGAGCTGCTGGAGCGCATCTTCGCAGAAATAAAAAAGATCGGCATTTTGCTCCGGTTGTTTCAGCGTTTTACACAGCAGTTCCATCATGTACATGGCCACGCTGTTTTTGACAACATCGCTTAATACATTTTGATATAAAAATGCCCAGCCCGCTTCGCGAATTCGGTGCATCGATCTTTGATCGTTGTGATACACTTCCATATCCAGCATTGCTGCAGGCTGGTACATGGCGGCCTTGGCACCGGATTTCTTTGTGGTCCGGATGCCGTTTACCATGTAAGTTTGTACGCCAAACAATTCAGTGAATACGGTAACAACCAGGCTGGTTTCGCCGTATTTGACGGTGCGGAGTATGATGCCTTTTGTTTTATGTGTCACGGTTGGGGTTCAAGGTTACATGTTCAAGGTTCCAGGTTCCAGGTTCAAGGTTACATGTTCAAGGTTCCAGGTTCCAGGTTCAAGGTTCCATGTTCAAGGTTTCAGGTTCAACGTTGAACATGGAACCTTGAACGTTTTTGCCTTTCTTTGCACAATCATTGTATATATAGCAATTCAATATAGATATTTATGTGGAAACAACTGGCAAAGTTCGTTATTAAGAACAGGATCGTTCTATTAATTTTATTGGTGCTGGCAACCGGCGTAATGGGCTATTATGCGTCGAAGATCAGGCTAAGCTATGAATTCAGCAAAGCAATCCCGACCGATAATCAGAAATACCAGGATTACCAGGCCTTCAAGCAGCGCTTTGGCGACGAAGGCAATACGCTTGTGATGGGCATCAGATCCAGAGATCTTTTTCAATTAAAGAACTTCAAAGCCTACCAGCAGCTTGTTTCCAATCTTAAGAAGATCCCGGCCGTGGAAGATATCTTAAGCGCGCCCGGCGCAGTACAGCTTGTGAAAGATTCTATCACCGAAAAAATGGGTGCGGTGAAGATCTTTCCTGATGAAATATATTCGCAGCAAACACTTGACAGTGCCGCTGCAATTTTTTTCAACCTTCCTTTCTATGAGGGCCGGCTCTACAACAAAGATTCCGCAGCCTATTTGATGGCCGTTCGCGTAAATAAGGAAGTGTTCATGACGAAAGAACGCACCAAAGTGGTGGCCGCCATCATGGAAAAGGTGAATGCATTTTCTGCCAACACAAAAATTGAAACGCACCTGAGCGGCCTGCCGCTGATCAGAACCGTTGTTGCAGACCGCATCCAGAAGGAAATGAAATTGTTCCTGCTCGGCTCACTGGCCTTCAGCGTATTGATATTGCTGATTTTTTTCAGGTCCGTCACCACCACTTTGTTGTCGCTTGCCGTAGTGATAATTGGCGTGATATGGACAGTTGGCATCACAGAATTATGCGGCTACCAGATTACATTGCTTACCGCACTGATCCCGTCGCTGGTAGTTGTGATCGGGATTCCGAACTGTATTTATTTTATCAATAAATATCATTCATCGTATTTACAATCCGGCAACAAAAATGAATCACTCGTAAACATGGTGAGCAAGATGGGCGTGGTTACTTTATTTTGTAATATCACTGCCGCCATCGGCTTTGCCGTATTTGCATTCACCAAAAGTGCCATTCTCAAAGAATTCGGTGTGGTAGCGGGTTGCAGCATCATGGTGATCTTTGTGATCTCTTTTATTTTACTGCCGTCGGTACTTAGTTTTTTACCGGTTCCCGGAAAAACACAATTAAAATATCTCAACAGTAAATGGATCACTACACTTTTATCAAATCTTGAAAAGTGGGTGTTTGGCCACCGAAAAACGGTGTTGGCTATAACGGCCGTCATTCTTGCATTTGCCATTGCCGGCATTATGAAACTGAAGACGGTGGGTTATATCGTGGATGATCTGCCGAAAACGGATGTGGTATATCGCGACCTTAAATTTTTCGAACATAATTTTAAAGGTGTGATGCCGCTGGAAGTGATGATCGACACCAAAAAGCCGAAAGGTATTTTGCAGTCGTCGATCGATATCCGCAAGATCGCCGGTTTCCAGGACAGTGTGCTGGCGGTGCAGCCCGATATTGCGAAGCCATTGTCTGTTGTTGATGGCATCAAATTCAGTTACCAGGCCATTAGCCAGGGCCAGGGCGACTCCACCTATGTATTGCCAAGTTTTGGTAACCCGCTGGCGGAACTACATAAAACATTGCGCGAGCTGCAGGTGAAAAGACAAAATAATGAACTGCAGGCCAAAGATTCAGCGATGCTGAAACTGGTAGGCGCTTTTGTAGATTCGAGCGAGCAATACATCCGCATCAGTATGAGCATGGCCGATGTGGGAACAGAAAAATTACCGCAAATTCTGGATACGATCCAGAAAAGTGTAAGCCAGACATTCGACAGCAGCTATAAAGTGACACTTACCGGTACCAGCATCACTTTTTTGGAAGGTAGCCGGTTCATCATTAATGGACTAAAAGAAAGCATCATGTGGGCCTTTTTGCTCATATCTGTGTGTATGCTTTACCTGTTCAGATCTTTCCGGATCTTGATATGTTCTTTGATTCCGAACCTCGTTCCGCTGGTGATCACTGCGGGATTGATGGGTTGGGTGGGTGTTCCGCTCAAGCCCAGTACGGTACTGATTTTCAGCGTTGCACTGGGTATCGCGGTGGATATTACCATCCGTTTTCTGGTAAATTATAAACAGGTGCTGCCCGAAAACAATTTTAACGTAGAAACTTCCGTTAAAGCCACGATCAATCAAACGGGATTAAGTATCATCTATACTTCGCTGGTGCTGATAGCAGGTTTTATCATCTTCTGCGCGAGCAGTTTTGGGGGTACATTTTCACTGGGCTGGCTCACTTCTGTGACCTTGCTGACGGCAACCGCAACAAATCTTATCCTGTTGCCCGTACTATTATTGGTTACCAGTAAAAAAACAAAAAATTAACACCCGGTTTTTTCTTTGAATTGAAAAATACTGTAGTAAAAGCAGCATTTTTCTAAAGAAAACGTTCATTTAAGGAGTAATCTTACAAAGAGTACTATATATTTGTTTACATAAACTAAACTGCAAATGAGAAAAGTAATATCTACTTTACTGGTTGTGTGTGCATTCGTGCTTACCGCAACTGCGCAGAACCGTACCGTGATAGGGAAGGTTTTGGACGTGAATGGTTATCCTCTTAACAATGTTTCGGTAACGATCAAAGGATCTGCGACCGGAACGTCTACCGACGCCACAGGCGCCTACTCTCTTATCATCAAGCCGGGCGATAAAGCGCTGGTATTTTCGTCTGTGGGGTTTGAACCTGTGGAGATCAATATCGGCAACAAAGGACTTATCAATGTAAGCCTGCAGGCTGCTGACAAGAAACTGGAAGAAGTGGTAGTAGTGGGTTATGGCGTTCAGCAGAAAAAAGCATTTACAGGATCTGCCTCTAAAGTAGATGTGAAAGAATTTGCGCAACTCGTTACGCCGTCGATCGATAAGCAATTGTCTGGTCGCGCAAGTGGCGTGAATGTAGTCAATAGCAGCGGTACCGTAAATGCCCCGGCAAGGATCAGGATCCGTGGGCTGGGTTCCTATTCCCAAAATCTGAATCCGCTGGTAGTTGTAGATGGTGTTCCGATGACTACCGGTAATCTTGCACTTATTGGTAACTCCAATGCATTGGGCGATATCAATCCTTCAGATATTGAAACGATCGACGTGTTGAAGGATGGTTCTGCCACTGCGATCTACGGATCTGCAGCGGCAAACGGTATCATCCAGATCACCACTAAAAAAGGTTCCAGGGGGAGATCACTGGTTTCGTACGACGTGACGCTTGGCCTTGCCAACCCGCAGACAACTTTCGATATGCTAAATGCTAATCAGTTTGTAACCATTGCAAACGAAAAACTGGTAAATTCCGGCACTTTGCCTGCTGCCAGGCTGGATTCCATAGGAACCAACACCGATTGGCAAAAGAATATTTTTGCGAGCAATACTTTCACGCAGAATCATAACCTTAGCGTATCCGGTGGTACTAACAGGTCCACATACTTTTTGTCTTTTAATTACAGCAGTAACCAAGGCATCGTTAAATCGAATCAAAACAGGTCTTTCAGGCTCAGGGCAAATATAGAACACGAGGCTTCCAAATGGTTGAAGGTTGGTAATAACCTGCTTCTGTCAAGGCAAAAAGATAATGATCAAAACAATGGTACAAATGCGCTCAGCGGCAGTATTGTAGGCGCTTTGAGAGCCTTACCAAACGTTGCAATTTATAATCCGGCCAATCCAACAGGTTATAACATTCAGCCTTATCCGGCAAATGTATTGGGGCAGGGAAACAACCTTCGTCCGATTGATGATGGGTACACCAATATCATGTTTGTTTTGGACAATAACCGTTATGAAAGTGACAAGTACAGAATATTCAACATTTCTTATGTAGAGATCAGCCCATTTAAAGGCTTTAAATACAGAACACAGCTGGGCATCGATTACTTTAATGACAACAGCCTGCAGATCCTTGATGGCCGTCATGGCGATGGTTTCAGCACAACTGTTCCGGGGTACATTTACAACGGCCAGCAGAATTTCCTTTCCACAGATATCCAGAATTATATCAACTATACCTACGCAACAAGGGGTCACTCATTTTACCTTACAGTGGGTCACCAGTTGTCTCAAACCAAATCAAGATTCTTCTCTGCCAGCGGTAATAATATCTCCGATCCTTTCTTCCTGAAAGAAAACATCATTACCAATACGGTGGGCGGCACGCAAACCGTTGGAGGTAATTATCTTGAAGGTGCAAGCGAATCTTTCTTCGGAAGGTTGAACTACGATTACAAAGGAAAATATTTTGTTCAGGGATCGCTCAGAAGAGATGGCCAGAACGGACTTGCACCAGGAAAAAAATACCAGACCTTCCCTGGCTTGTCATTCGGCTGGAGGCCGATCCAGGAAAAATTCTGGGGGAAAAGCAAATTCTTGTCCAGGACATTTACCGACTTCAAGGTTAAAGGTTCCTATGCCGTGGTGGGTAACCCGATTTCAGGGTTCCCTTATCTCACCACCTACGGTGCAAGGCCTTACGGTAACTTAGGCGGTAGCGCCGCATCGTTAATCGGAAACCCCGAACTGACCGGTGAGCGCAGTATTAAGTATGATATCGGTCTTGACGTAGGATTGTTCAACAGGGCGACTTTTGCGTTGGATCTTTTTAAGAACGACATCAATGAACAGATCCTGAACGTTCCGCAACCATATAGTGCGGGTATTCCGGGCAACCAGATCGCACAAAACATTGGCAAGATCCAGAACAAGGGGATCGAACTGAGCCTTGATGTTGATCTGGTGAAAACAAAAGATTTTACCTGGAACCTGAATACGAACTATTCTTATATCAGCAATGAATTAAAATCATTGTATTCTTTGGGCGGTATTCCTGTAACGGAACTTATCACTACCAACTATAACATCAACCGTGTGGGTGAAGCGCTCAATGCGATTTATGGCTATCGCTTCGCAGGCGTAAATTCCGGCAACGGTAACCCTGTTTATTACAACGCAGCGGGGCAACTTGTGCAGCGAAATATCGGTGCGAATGGCGGGTATTTCTTTGCAAACTCATTGTCAGACCCAACATTAGGTGCGCCAACGTCCCTTGCTACAACCGATAAGGTTATCTTGGGAAGTGCATTGCCTAAATACTATGGCGCCTTTACAAATACTTTCAGCTATAAAGGTTTGTCACTTGAAGTAATGTTCCGTTTCCAGGGTGGAAATAAGATAATGAACATTACCCGCCAGGAAATTTTGCTGAACCAGAAATTTGCAAACAACGGTACCGAAATTCTGAATCGCTGGACAACGCCAGGCCAGATCACAGATGTACCAAAGTTGTGGTATGGTCTGGATGCGAATGCAAATCAGAATGGCGAAGCCATTTCAAGATTCGTTGAGGATGGGGATTTCCTGAAATTGCAAAATATTGTATTGAGCTACCAGATGAATCCGGAAAAACTGAGATCTGCTTCCGGCAATTCTGTGAAGAGCCTGCGTTTCTTCGTGCAGGTACAGAATGTTGCTACCTGGACGAAATATAAAGGAATAGATCCTGAAGCATATTCTGAATTGGGTCAGGATAACTCATTGTCACCACAGGTGAGAACAATCTCAACAGGATTTAATATCGGATTCTAATTTTCAACTTATCAATACCACACAATGAAATATACAACCAATAAAATTTTCGCATCGATCGTTCTCGCCGCAGGGCTGGCGGGTGGTTGCAAGGAAAAACTTGATCTGCAGCCGTATAACCAGATCGTAAATACAACGGCTTTCAATACTGCTTCAAGATGTGCGCTGGCGCTTAACGGCGTATATGACGCGGCGCAATCCGGCGTGTACGATCCGTTGAACGGAACGGCCACTTCCGATCGTGGTTACCCGTTCGGAGCCGCAGCCATTGAACAATCTGAAATGAGAGGAGAAGATTGTGTGAATATTCAAACTTTTTATCTCACTACATATCTTGCACAATACAACCCTACCACACCTAACAACGTGAATATGTGGAAGGAACTGTATGCTTTGATTAATAAGGCCAATCTTTCCATCGCGGGCTTTCGCGGCGCGGGAACCGGTGGTGTAATTACTTCTACCGTTGCGTTACAATATGAAGGTGAATGTCGTTTCCTGAGGGCGATGGCTCACCATGAATTGCTGATCAATTTCTGCAAGCCGTATTCCGACAATGCCGGTGCGGCATTGGGTGTCCCTTACCGCGATTACCCCATTGACGGACAATCTGCCGTAGCGCAGGCGCAGTCTCAACCAAGGGACCTTGTGAAAAATAATTACACTGCCATTCTTGCTGACCTTGATTTTGCAGAAGCAAATCTTCCGGCAAACGGAGGCGCAGGTGTAAATACCATCCGCGCTACAAAAGCTGCGGCCATTGCATTGAAAGCGAGAGTAAAAATGCACATGGGCGACTGGACAGGCGTTCAAACCGAAGTGAACAAATTATTGCCGACGGGCGTATTGCCAACGTTCCCGACATTGCCGGTTTCACCTGTGGGTGGCTGGACGCTGACCGCAAGCCCTGATGGTCCGTTTGTTGACAATCTTTCACTTGAAAGCATCTTTTCCATCAGGAACGATCCAAACGATAACCCGCAAACCAACGCGGCGCTTTCCAGGTTATTTGGAAGTGTAACATTGGGTGGCAGAGGGTTGGTTTCCCTGAGTCCGATCCTGTTTAATTTGCCGGAATGGACCTGCTCAGATAAAAGAAAAACATTGTTGACTGCGGACGGAACAAGTGCGATCACAACCGCTACAAAATTCACGAAAAAATATAAGGATTACGGCACTTACAGCGATTACGCTCCTTACATCCGCTACGCAGAAGTGTTGTTGATGGGTGCAGAAGCAGAAGCAAGACTTGATGCAGGGATTTCTGCACGCGGGCTCACTTTGTTGAATTATGTAAGAAACAGGTCATTGAACGACCCGGCAACCGAAGCCTACACTGCTGCAAGCTTTGCAGATAAAACAGCTTTCATCAAAGCGATCCTCGCCGAAAGAAGAATTGAATTTGCGGCGGAAGGAAAACGTTGGGGCGATATTCACAGACTGGCAACTGATCCTGTTTTTGGCACAGGTGGAATTCCTGCAAAAATGGCTTCGGGCTTTGTAGGAACTGCAGCATTTGCATGCGCAGGTGTGGTTCCGCCAAGAGGCGCCGACGCCATCGGATATTCCGATTACAGGTTCCTGTGGCCAATTCCGGCACAGGAAAGAAATACCAACCCGATCGTTGCTCAAAACCCTGGTTATTAATCTAAATCTAAACCGCCATGCTAAAAAAAATATTTGTATATAGCCTGATCATTGCTGCAACCGCAGCGAGCTGCAAAAAACCGGATCCCCTTACAGGATTTGAAAAAACTGTTGGCAGTGTTTCTTTAACGAACGTAAACTCCAGTGGAAAAATAATGGACTTTTATATCGATGGTATTAAGATGACACAGAATGGAGCTTTAGCTGCCGGCGGAACCATTCTCGGTTCTTATGTAGGCATCAACGCTGATCAACATGGTATCACGATCAAAGACGCTACAACGCCCACCATTGAATACATTGCAGGAACGTTTACGGGTGTTGTTGGAAACGCGTATTCTTATTTCGTATACGATACACTTACCGCAGGTAAGATGAAAGGTATTTTGTTGCCCGCAAGCCGCAAACCCGCGATCGGCGAAACAACTAATGCGAACATCCGCTTTCTTAATTTTTCACCAAAAGCACCGGAACTGGATTGCTGGGTAGTGAGACTTGTAGGAACAGTAAGAACAGACAGTGTAAAGATCGCTGCCACACGGTCTTACATCGGCAATATTGCATCTCCGGATGTAGATGCCCTGGGCGCATACACAACGATCAGAGCCAACCAGCTGGCCGGTGCCAACGGTACAGGAAGTCCGGCCACAACATATTCCATTAAGGTTACTTTGGCTAATACAAATACGATCGTGACTTCTGCAAGTGCTTCTTTCGTTCCCGCAAGAAATTATACTTTGTATTTAAGAGGCGTGTTTAATTACCCTGCTACTGCCACTTATGGTTTAGGGTTGATGACGGATAATTAATATCATTTTGCCAATATTATAAAAAGGCCCGGTTAATTTTAACCGGGCCTTTTGTGTGCCGAAGCCCCGGCCTGGATTCTTCCCGAAGCCCGGGCTTCAGGTCACATTTATTTCAATACTTCCGCCAGCTTCTGTTCCAGGGCCGCACCCCGCAATTCCGTTGCGATCACTTTCCCTTCCGGATCCAGCAACACATTATACGGAATAGACTCGTAACCGTACAATTGAACCGTTGCATTGCTCCAGTATTTAAGGTCGCTCACCTGCTTCCATTCCAGTTTGTCGTCTTTAATGGCTTTCAGCCATGGTTCTTTTTTCTCATCGAGCGACACGCCGAGGATCGTAAAGTTTTTGCTTTTGTATTTGTTGTATGCAATCACCACATTCGGATTTTCACCCCGGCATGGTCCGCACCAGCTTGCCCAGAAATCTACCAGCACATATTTTCCGCGGAGCGAACTAAGTGTAAATGGTTTTCCTTCCGTATCGTTCATTGTAAAATCGGGCGCCGTCATTCCAAGCCGTACCACACCGCCGGTATTTCCGCCGGCTGCAGCTTGTTGTTGTTTGGCCGAAGCCTGTTGCTGCGCCGTTTTCATTTCATTAAAACGGGTTACCATGGCAGTAACACCGGAATGTTTTGGAAAACGTTTTCCCAACGCGGGAATAACCCTGTTCAAAACAGCAGTATCTGCTTTTTGCGTGTAACCCAACGCGAAAATAGCCACCACCGGGCTTTTTGCATCTTCAATCGTTTTGATGATGAAATCATTTGCGTCTTTATCAATCGTTGCGATCTGCGCTTTTTCTGCCGTCAGCGCGCTGTCGTTTTCTTTGTGAAGCTCCAGTTCCTTGATCCTGTTGGCTGTTTTTTCAAACGCTTCGCGGCGGGTGTCGAGATCCGTTAAAAATGATTTAAGCGAGTTGTTTGCGGGGCTATTAAAATTGGCACCGGTAAGGTTCATATCCTTTGCATCACCTGTGAAATCGATCTTGTTGTTGTCGTTGATAAAGAGGTACCCGTTTTCCTGTTTTTCCAGGCGAAGTCTGTAAAAGCCTTCCTCTGTTGAATTTGCGCCCACGGTAAATTTGCCGTTCTTCAATTCTGCGGTGTCCAGTACTTGCGGAGCCTGGTCGCTGAAGAACAATTGCTCGAGATATATTTTCTGGTCCGGAGCATTTTTTAGCATTCCGATCACAGTAAATCCTGTATCTTCTTTTTTGTCGGAACACGCTGCAAAACCTGCGCACAGCATCAGTACGAGAACGATCCTTTTCATGTATATTTTTTTATTAGTTGTTTAATTTTATTGTTGGCGCCGCTCTAAAATTCTGTCAGACTGAACTTGTCGAAGGTCGCTTTTAATAAGCTCAGGCTGACAGGATTCTTGGGGGTAATATTCAACATGTTTCTTTAACTTAATTTTTCGATGAGTACTTTATTCGTCAGCTGCATGTCGGCTTTGCCTTTGCTGCGTTTTTTTACTTCACCGGCAAACAATCCCAGCAAACCTTTTTTTCCTGACCTGTATTCTTTTACTTTGTCGGGCATAGAAGCGATCACTTCGTTCACCCAACCTTCAATGGCACCTTCATTGCTTTCCTGTAAAAGGTTGAGTGATGTTGCAATGGATTCCGCCGTTTGTGAAGGATCGGCGATCATCGCGTTCAGCATTTTTGTAGAAGCCGTGTTGAAACTCACTTTGCCCGTTTCGGTAAAATTAACGAGCGATGCAATATTAGTTTCATGCAAGGGAAATACGGTAATATCAATGTTATTTTCTGTACAATAGTTTTTTATGGCGGTCATCCAGTTTGCTGCAGCTTTGTAATGGTTCGTATGTTCAACGATCATTTCAAAAAGATCCGCATCATCCTTGTCATTGGTCAGCTGCGCAGCATCGTATTCTGATAGCTGGTATTGCGAAATGTATTTTTGCTGCAATACCACCGGGAGCACCGGCATAGCTGCTTTCGTTTTTTCAAGGTATTCTGCATTAATAAAAAAAGGCGGCAGATCAGGTTCCGGGAAATAACGGTAGTCATCAGCTTTTTCCTTGCTGCGCAACGCAAACGTAGTATTGTTGTCTGCGTTAAAACTGCGCGTTTGTTGTATCACAGGCTCACCTTTTTCTGTCAGTGCGATCAATCTTGCACCCTCTGCTTCAATCGCTTTCTTTACATTGCGGATGCTGTTGAGATTTTTTACTTCTACGCGCGTACCCAAGGTAACAGCACCTTTCAGGCGAACAGAAATGTTGGCGTCGCAGCGCATGCTGCCTTCTTCCATATTGCCGTCGCAAACGTCCAGCCAACGTACAAGTTTGCGGAGCTCTGTAAGATATGCATAAGCTTCATCGGAAGTATGAAGGTCAGGTTCAGTCACGATCTCCAGCAAAGGCATTCCGGCGCGGTTAAGGTCGATGCTCGTGTATAGTTCGTTCTGAGCGTGCAAACTTTTACCGGCATCTTCTTCCATGTGAATGCGATTGAGCTTCACGTCTTTTTTACCGTCGTTGGTTTGTATGGAAACATATCCGCCTTGGCAGATCGGTGCAGTGTGCTGACTTACCTGGTAGCCTTTCGGCAGGTCGGGGTAAAAATAATTTTTCCTGGCAAAATAATTTTCCTGCACAATACTACAGTTCAATGCGAGTCCGAGTTTTACTGCCAGCTCGATTACTTTTTCATTCATCACCGGTAAAGTACCGGGATGCGCCAGGGAGATCGCGCTCACTTGTGTATTTGGCTGGGCGCCGAATGATGTTCCGTCGCCGCAAAATAGTTTGCTTTCTGTTTGCAACTGGGCGTGAACTTCCAGTCCAATGACGAGTTCGTATTTGTCGTGAATCATACTGCAAAAATAGGCGTTTAGAAGTTTAGGCGTTTAGACGTTTAGTTGAGTGTAAGCTATTCAGAATATTCTTGTTTAATTTAAACGCCCGGATCTTAGCGTGTGAACCTCTATGTTTTGAACAAAAAAAGGCGCCATTGAGAACAACGGCGCCGTTTTACATAAACTAAACTTTTAAAGATTTGTCGTTTTGAGCTTCTTTGGGATTTTTACATTCAATGTTATTTCGCTGCCGTTGCGTTTTACCTTAACGGGATAATTTATATTATCGCTGTTCGCCTGCATTTGCTCACGCGCCTCATCGGTGTTTGCGATTTTTTTGCCGTTGACTTCAGTTAGAATATCGTCTTTCCTGATGCCGGCTGTTGCAGCAGGTGAAGCATCATCTACATCGAGGATCTTTACGCCGTTACCTTCTTCGGTGTCCTGGATCTTGATGCCGAGTTTTTGTTTTTTCATTGTTACGATCATATTTCGAAACGACGACCTGTCGTTGTCCCAGCCGTTTACCGGTGGCGTAGGCGGAGTTGGCCTGCGCGGGAAGGAAAAAGATTTCACGGCACCATCCGGGCCGGTCAATGTATAAGCCAGCACGTCACCATCGGGCCCCGTGATGGCGGAAGTCGTTTCCTGTAAAGTAGCTTTAACCGTTTTTTCTTTGTCGGAGCCTCTTTTATAAGAAACTTTTATTTCGTCCTTTGGTTTGAGTTTGCCGATGGTTGTAAAAAGATCGGCCGGGCCGGTCACTTTTGTATCGTTGATCTTCGTAATGATATCATCTGCCTTAAGACCTGCGGCTTCCGCCGCACTTTCTTTTGTTACCGAAATTATCTTTGCGCCATCGTCGGTTTTATCAGTTGATACACCCAGAAAAGGCCGTGTTTTCTGTGAACCGGATATGTCGAAGTTTAGTCCTTTAATATTATCTACATCAAAGTCGTCAAAATTAATTCCATTAAAATCGAAGTTGAGCTTGTCGCCGCTGATCACTATCTTTTTATTGTTGATCGTGATGCCATCGTCATTGAATTCCACCAACGGTTTGCCGTTTACGGTTACTTTGTCGCCGTTGATCTGAAGGTTGAGCGTTACATCTTTATCGCCTTTTTTGCGAATGATGATTTCCTGGGTTTCTTTTTTGTCTTCTACAGTTTTTTGCGTATCCTGCGCAATGGCCGTCTGGCCGAAGAACGCTGCCAGCCAGGGAAAGAGCGCTGCCGTTAATAATTTTTTCATGGTATAATTTTTATGTACGAAACTTTTAGTACATCAAAACTAATGGTTAAATTTTAATTACGAAACATTTCGCAAATAAATATTTTCCTTTAACAATTTTTTGGCATTTAACGGCGGAACATTTCAAAATGCTGATAGTATTGTCATAATTCCGCGATACAATAGCTGACCCCGATGGTGCGTACCGGGCATAAAAGTATGAACCGGCGCCGGCAGAATTTTATTTCGGCTTAAACAATTTGATCGTGTAATACAACAGCTGCTGGTTTCCATAATCCCCGTGCCCGGGAATGACGATCTTCACATCCGGGTATTGCTGCCTCACTTTTTCAACAGTGGTTGGCCAGGCTGCTACATTCGCATCGCCCAAATAACCTTTGCCGGCGCCGATCTCTTTTACCAGACAACCACCAAACAAGATGTTGTCGCCGGTAAAATAGCCCACCACGTTATCTATTGTATGACCTTCACCCAAAAATTTTGCGGTAATAGCTTGATCGCCCACTTTCAGTACAAGTGAATCCTGAAAGCTATTTGCAGGAACTGCATATTTATTTTCTTTTGCAAGCTCAATCGTTTTAAAATACGCATACGAAGGAACATTAGCTTCATCAAATGCTGTCAACCCGCCAAGGCAATCATGGTGAAAATGGGTGGGAATGACGGCGTTTATTTTGCAACGAAGGGAATCTCTTATCCAGTTGATCAGCTCCGTGGAAGCGGAGTCGTTGGCAGGCGTATCAAAGACAATCGTTTCACCATTGTTTCTTACCACGAGGCCGTTGCATTCAACATTCCCAAAATCGGTGGTTTGTAAAAACGAAATGTGTTCAAAAGAATTTGGCGCAACCTGTGTAATGATGAGCCGGGCAGACTTATAGATTTCTTTTGCTTTGAACGTGGTTCTTTTTTGTGCCTGGCAAAGAAGAACCGTTGCCGAAAACAATACAAGCAATAGCGGTTTAAGTATAGCTTTCATATTAATGATTGTAGGGAAGCAAAGTTAATGGAACGTCTTTTCTTTACTGTTCGCGTTTTCCACATCAGAAACTCCCGGAATTGTTGTTTTCAAAAACGAATGATTGCCATGCCTATAGCGGAATACGACGTATTTACCCTTGATCATTATTCTTTTTGATCCTGCTACTTTGAAATTTTCTTCGGATGATTTCCTGCACCGGCACATTGTGGATCTTGCTTTCCAGCCAGCTTACAATATCAAGATACTGATAGGAGCGGCGGTTGTATTTACTTGCAGAAACCGTTTCCAGCTTGTCGCGCAATTGCATGAATGATTTTCTGACATCTTTAGGTTTGGATGAAAGCGACCTGCGGAGGAACGCAAATATTTCCGTAAGCACCGCATCAAGATTTTCCATTTTGGACAAAAAGCGATAAACGGATTTTATCAGGTATTCCACCAGTTCCATATTTCCCAATTCATAATGTGCTATGAGATGCAGCAATCGTGCGAAACATTGAATGTCGGTACGCAACTGCCCCACTTTTAAATTGATGATCTTATTGAGATATACGATAGCCCGTTCGTTATCACCGGAACCAAAATACAAACTGGCGATCTTATAGTAAAACACCAGCACACGATGAGTATCGATGTACTGCTGATACTGTTTTAATTTTTCTTCAATCGGTTTCACCAGTTCCAGGCCCTCCGTGAATGTACCTTCGAGGAAATGCTGGTTAATTTTTGCGGTGTATAGATATACGAAAGTCTGTATCTCCAGGTTTTCGCTGAATCCGCCGGCCAGCGCATAAAATTTTTCCAGTTGCTTAAGCTCCTGGTTCATTCTTTCATGTCGCCCGATGATGAACAGCGCATTCAATAAATTATGTACCGCTTTCACATAAAGAAACGGCTCTTCTTTTTTTGCTTCGGGGTGTTCGGTAAATAATTGTACCCACTTCTCCGCATGGCGGTAATATTTTGTAAAGTCGAGCTGTATAATGTAATACCAGCAATAGCTTTGATGAAAATATGCCTTGCCAAAAAAACTGATCTGCGCCTCGTTGATGCCGTCGGTATTCTGGCGGAATATTTTTTCAATCTCCTTGCTGTGCGCTTCATCCGAAACATGGCCGTTTTCCAAATACAATTCATACATCCGCAGCGCAAGATTGGATAAATGCGTTACTTCATTTATTTGCTTGATGCTAAAATCCGTTTCGTCGATAAGCGCGCCGGCACGCCCTTTCAGGCTTCGGGTAATATGGCGCGATTCAATATCTTTTTCAAATTGCAGTATTTCCAGTGTCAAAATAAAATGACTGTTTGTCTTTGCCACCACTTTTACTTTCTCCAGGATCTTCAGTGCCTGGATGATCAATCCGCGGTTGTACAATATCCGCGCAAAATCGATCTGCTCACGGATCTGTATTTCCATGTTCTTCAAACTGTGCAGCAATCGCAGTGACGTAAGCAGTTCGCCGTATAAATGCGCCTTGATATTGGGTAATTGCTGCCGCGAAATGGAAGGAACTTTTTTCAAAACCGCTTCCTCGCTATATTCTTTTAAAGCATCCAATGCATCAAAAAGACGGGCAAATTTCGAATCTTCCGTAGCCTGGTTCCGTGATATATAAAGCTTAAAATGACGCTTTTCCGCTCCAACGAGCGATTTTACGAGTAAAAAAAGCGGGTCATTCACATTGTTTGGCATCGTAAATTATTTTTAATAAACCCTTTGTCAACAGCACTTTCGGAAAAAAAAACCTCTTTCTTGAACCGTAAAACCAACATCATTTTGATTTCTTTTAGGGCGCCAATGGGTATATTTTACACAACTGCTTCAAAATTACGGCAGCATTACGGTATTACACATTTAATATTTAAGCATGGCTGACAATAGCAAAATTTTCATTTTTGATACCACTTTACGCGACGGCGAACAGGTGCCGGGCTGCAAGCTCAACAGCAACGAAAAGGTGGAATTGGCGCTGCAGTTGGAAGCGCTTGGTGTTGACATCATTGAAGCCGGGTTTCCTGTTTCATCGCCCGGAGATTTTGCATCCGTAAATGAAATTTCAAAAACATTAAAAAATGTTACCGTTTGCGGCTTGACAAGAGCTGTTCAAAAAGACATTGAAGTAGCTGCAGAAGCGCTGAAATATGCAAAGCGGCCACGTATTCACACAGGTATCGGCACATCCGATCTTCATATCAAGGCAAAATTCAATGCTACGCAGGATGAGATCCTCGAACGTGCTATTCAGGCAGTAAGGTGGGCGAAGAATTTTGTAGACGACGTGGAATTTTATGCAGAAGATGCCGGCCGCACCAGCAATGAATATCTTGCGCGCGTGATCGAAGCCGTGATCAAAGCCGGCGCTACTACGGTAAATATCCCGGATACCACTGGTTACTGCCTTCCGCATCAGTACGGCGAAAAGATCGCTTATCTCGTCAACAATGTTCCGAACATCGATAAGGCCGTTATTTCCTGTCATTGCCACAATGATCTCGGACTCGCCACGGCAAATTCCATCGCGGGCATCATCAATGGCGCGCGCCAGATCGAATGTACCATCAACGGGTTGGGCGAAAGAGCGGGCAACACGTCTCTTGAAGAAGTGGCGATGATTATCCGGTCGCACAAAACCCTGGGTTTTCACACAAATATTGATAGCAAACAGCTGAACCCGCTCAGTCGCATCGTTTCTGAAACCATGCGCATGCCGGTTCAGCCGAATAAAGCGATCGTTGGAAGCAATGCCTTCTCGCATTCTTCCGGCATTAACCAGGATGGATTCTTAAAAGATGCGCTCACGTACGAGATCATCAATCCCGAAGAAGTAGGCGCCGATAGTTCTAAGATCGTACTTACAGCAAGAAGCGGCCGAAGCGCATTGGCATTCCGCTTTCAAAAACTTGGATTTCAATTTACGAGGAATGACGTCGACACTTTATATGCAGAATTTGTAAAAATAGCCGACAGTAAAAAGGAAGTGAACGACGATGATCTTACTGTTATGGCGAAAGATTTTGCTGCGCAAACGGTTTAAAATGGGAACAAGAGTCGGGCTGAACTCTCATTGAGGCTGAACTTGTCACATTCCAGTCTCAACTCACATTCCAGTCAGCGCTCGCATTCCAGTGTGAACATGCATGTCAGCCTGAGCTTGTCGAAGGCAAATTGAATATCACTTTTCTTCGACAAGCCTAGCCTGGAATGACAATGCTTTAAACAATAATAAACGAATAGACCAAGCATAGAAAAACGAAATGGGAAAAACATTATTTGAAAAGATCTGGGAAAAGCACATCGTCAAAACCATTGATGACGGGCCATCCGTGCTATACATCGACAAACATCTTATACACGAAGTAACGAGTCCGCAGGCGTTTGCAGGTATAGAAAAAAGAGGGTTGCAGCTTTTTCGTCCGAAACAGATCGTAGCAACGGCTGATCATAATGTACCTACGTTGGATCAGCACCTGCCGATCAAAGAGCAACTGAGCAGGATGCAGGTAGATACGCTGATAAAAAATTGCGCCAATCACGGCATAGAATTATACGGTCTCGGACATCCGTACCAGGGCATTGTTCATGTGATCGGACCCGAGCTTGGCATCACGCAACCGGGCATGACGATCGTATGTGGCGACAGCCATACCAGCACACATGGCGCTTTTGGATCAATCGCGTTCGGTATTGGTACAAGCGAAGTTGAAATGGTTTTTGCAACGCAGTGTTTGTTGCAAACAAAACCAAAGCAAATGCGCATCAACGTGGAAGGAGAACTAAGGGAAGGGGTTTTATCGAAAGACATTGTTCTTTATATCCTTGCAAAAATTTCCGCAAGTGGTGCAACGGGATATGCGGTAGAATATGCCGGTAGCACCATCCGGAATTTATCGATGGAGGCGCGAATGACGGTTTGCAATATGAGCATCGAAATGGGCGCGCGTTGCGGACTCATCGCTCCTGACGAAACAACTTTCGAATACGTATACGGAAGAAATTTTGCGCCGGAAGGAATTGAATGGATCAAAGCGCTGCAATATTGGCAAACACTTTACAGCGATGATGATGCAACATTCGATGCAGAGATCAACATCGATGCCGCCGATATCACACCGATGATTACTTATGGAACAAACCCCGGAATGGGCATTGGCGTAAACCAGTTGGTGCCGCTTGGACAATCGCTTGATATAAAAGATCGTCCCTCATTTGCAAAAGCGATGGAATATATGGGCATCGAGCCGGGAAGCGCGATCAGGGGACAAAAAATAGATTACGTATTTATCGGAAGCTGCACCAACAGCCGGATTGAGGATCTGCGGCTCGTAGCCGATTTTGTAAAAGGAAAGCACAAAGCCGATGAAGTAGAAGTGTGGATCGTACCCGGAAGCAAACAGGTAGAACAACAGGCGATCGAAGAAGGCATTGATAAAATTTTTGAAGAAGCAGGTTTTCAATTGCGCCAACCCGGATGCAGCGCGTGTTTGGGAATGAATGAAGACAAGATTCCTGCAGGAAAATATTGCATCAGCACCAGCAACAGAAATTTTGAAGGCAGACAAGGTGCAGGTGCGAGAACCTTACTGGCAAGCCCTCTTACTGCCGCCGCCGCCGCCATTACGGGTCGCGTAACGGATGTAAGTGAACTGCTTGCGGGATATAATTAAAATTCTGTCGGCCTGAGCTTGTCGAGGGCCTTCGACAAGCTCAGGCTGACAGAAGAAAAAACCAAAAAGGACACATATTTAAATGAGTAAAAACAAAATAAATATCATTCACTCCACTTTCGTTCCGCTTAATATTGAAAATGTTGATACGGACCAGATTATTCCGGCGCGATTTTTAAAAGGCACGACACGAGATGGTTTTGGAAAGAATCTTTTCCGCGACTGGCGGTATGAAAATGATGACGAAGCGACCCCGAAAAAAGATTTCCCTCTAAATCAACCCCAATATAATGGAACCATTTTGGTGGCCGGCAAAAATTTCGGTTGCGGATCTTCCAGGGAACACGCCGCCTGGGCCATACTGGACGCGGGATTTAGCGCTGTTGTCAGCAGTTTCTTTGCAGACATTTTTAAGAACAACGCGTTGAACAATGGCGTGTTGCCGGTAACGGTAAGCGAAAAATTTCTGGAAGAAATTTTTTCACAGGGCAATGAAGCCACATTAACCATCAGCCTTCCCGAACAAAGCATCACCATCGATGCCACCGGCATTAAAGAAAGATTTGACATCAACAGTTATAAAAAAGAATGCCTGATAAATGGATACGACGATATCGATTATTTATTGAACATCAAAGAAGATATTATCAATTATGAAACCCAACACGCATAAACCTATAAACCATGTTTAAAAAGATCGCGGTACTGAACGGAGACGGGATCGGCCCGGAAGTAACGAAACAATCAGTGAAAGTGCTGAAAGCAATTGCAGAACAATTTGATCACGAGTTCGTTTTTACAGAAGCTTTAATTGGTGCGGACGCCATCGACAAAACAGGATCGCCGTTGCCCTCAGAAACGATTGACATTTGTTTAGACAGCGACGCAATTCTATTTGGCGCTATCGGTCATCCGAAATACGACAATGACCCTTCAGCGAAAGTAAGGCCGGAACAGGGTTTGCTGGGATTGCGAAAAGCATTGCAGCTGTTTGCAAACATCCGGCCGGTAACGACTTATCCAACCCTTCATTTTTTGTCGCCGCTCAAAACAAAGAACATCGAAGATGTCGATTTTGTGATCTTCCGCGAATTGACTGGCGGAATATATTTTGGTAAAAAAGAATTAAGCGAAGACGGCTTCACCGCTTCCGATGATTGCGTTTATACAAAAGAAGAAATCGGGCGCATTGCTCATCCCGCATTTAAGGCGGCACAGCAAAGAAGAAAAAAACTTACGCTTGTTGACAAAGCAAACGTACTCGAAACATCGCGTTTGTGGCGGAAAGTAGTGCAGGAAATAGCGCCGCAATACAGCGATGTTGCCGTTGATTATTTATTTGTGGACAATGCTGCGATGCAGATCATTTTAAATCCGAAACAATTTGATGTGATCCTCACGGAAAATATGTTTGGCGACATCATCAGCGATGAAGCCAGCGTTATCAGCGGCTCGCTCGGCTTGTTACCATCGGCATCTGCGGGGAACCGTACGGCTCTGTTTGAACCGATCCACGGTTCTTACCCGCAGGCTGCCGGGAAAGATATCGCCAACCCGATAGGTTCCGTGTTGTCTGCAGCGATGTTGCTCGATCATATAGGGTTAGCCGAAGAAGCTGCGCTTGTGCGCAATGCGGTGAAATGGACTATCGAAAACAGATTCGTTACAAAAGATATCGATCCGGTCAACTTTTATTTCACCTCAACGGTAGGCGAGCTGATCATTGATTTCATCAACAAAAATTTCTTCGAAAGAGTTAACAGTGAAAATATTGAGTTGAGAAAGTCGACCATCATCTAAGGATGTAGTGTCAATCTAAGCATGCCGAAAGGTAATCTAAATGGTTCGGCAAGCTCACCATGGCATAAAAATATAAAAGTTCTTTGTTTATAAACCGGGCAGTCGTAGATTAGCATTATAATACTCCTCATGCACAAAAGGAAGGTAAATAATGTAATAGCTGTTATAACCACAATAATTATTGTGGTTGTCATTATTATTATTCCATCGCATGGAGGAGGTGCTATCGTCTAAAAATTTAGAAATAAGATACTAAGCGGCCCGCCTCCAAAAAGGTGGGCCGCTTTTTTATGCGACCGTTTATAAACAATAAAAAATTAAGCATGTACTACAACAACGACACGATCATTTATTTCAACGGAGAATTTGTAAAAGCAGCAGATGCGAAGATGGATCTCTACAGTCAGAGTCTGCACTATGGCTATTCCGTATTTGAAGGGATCAAATCTTACGAAACAGCCAACGGTATAAAAATATTCAAAGCAAAAGAACATTATGATCGTTTGCGTCATTCGGCGAAAGTGATGCAGATGCCTTTTGATATCGGCACTGAAGAACTGACCAGATTGACCTATGAAGTGCTGAAAAAAAATAATTTTAGCAATGCATATATAAGGCCGGTTGTTTTTTGTTCGCCCAACATGTCTTTGTCGAAAGGCAAAGAGGCGTTCCTCGCAATTGTTGCCTGGGAATGGACAAACGGTTACCTCGCCAATAAAATGCGGTTGATGACTTCTTCCTATTGCAGACCCAATCCGGGCGCTTTCCATATCGAAGCCAAAGTAAGCGGCCATTATGTAAACTCCATTCTCGCCTGCCAGGAAGCAAAAGACAGTGGCTTTGATGAAGCGATCTTACTGGATACAAATGGCTTTGTAGCCGAAGGGCCGGGCGCAAATGTATTCATTGAAAAAGATGGAATACTGTATACGCCGGCCAAAGGGAATATTTTGCCGGGTATTACAAGAGCAACGGTAATCGACATCTGCCATGAATTGAATATTACAATTGTTGAAAAACTATTTACTGCAGAATAAATGCGCAATGCCGACAGCGCCTTCTATTGTGGTACCGCTGCAGAAATAGTAGTATTGGAATCGCTCGACAATGCTGTGTTTAAAAAGGATTGGGAAGAAAGTTTAGGATACATCATTCAGCAGGCGTATCAATGTAAGGTGCAGGAAAAAGAATTCAGGCTACAGCAACAGATAGCGTAATACTCTGTGGCCGCCTGCTTGGCGGCACACGAACCAAGGCGTTCTTCGGTGCCACTGTCGGGCCAAGCTTGTAGAAGCCGGCTTCTACAGGCTCGGCCCGACAGAAAAAATATAAAAAAATTATGTCAGAAATAAATAAATATAGCAAAACGCTCACGCAGGATGAAACCCAACCCGGCGCACAAGCCATGTACTACGCGATTGGTTTCAAAGACGAAGATTTTAAAAAAGCGCAGGTAGGGGTTGTGAGTATGGGGTGGGACGGTAATCCATGCAACATGCATTTAAATGATCTTGCTACAAGTGTAAGACAAAGTATCAATACTACAGAAGGCTTGCTGGGACTGCGATTCTACACGATCGGCGTGAGCGATGGTATCAGTATGGGAACCGATGGGATGCGGTACAGCCTGGTAAGTCGCGATGTAATCGCTGACAGTATCGAAACAAATGCAGGCGCGCAATATTACGATGGGCTGATTGCGATTCCGGGTTGCGATAAAAACATGCCTGGTTCGCTAATGGCAATGGGAAGGCTCAACAGGCCGTCTATCATGATTTATGGCGGAACGATCGCGCCGGGCCACTACAAAGGCGAGGACCTTAATCTTGTAAGTGCATTTGAAGCGCTCGGCCAAAAGATCGCGGGGAATTTAGAGGAAGCGGAATTTAAAAATATTGTGAAGCATGCGTGTCCCGGCGCCGGTGCCTGCGGCGGAATGTATACGGCCAATACTATGGCGAGCGCGATCGAAGCGCTTGGCATGAGCCTTCCAAACTCGAGCAGCAACCCGGCTTTGAGCAGTGCCAAACAAAAAGAATGCGAAGAAGCCGGGGCCGCGATAAAGATATTATTGGAAAAGGATATCAAGCCAAAAGATATCATGACCATGAAAGCATTTGAAAATGCGATCACAGTAATTATGGTACTGGGCGGCAGTACCAATGCGGTACTGCATTTGATCGCGATCGCAAAAAGTGTGGATGTTCCCTTAACACAGGATGATTTTCAGGCGATCAGCAACCGCGTTCCCGTGCTGGCAGATTTTAAACCTTCCGGGAAATACCTGATGGAAGACTTGTTTAAACATGGCGGCGTTCCGGCGGTAATGAAATATCTGTTGAAAAAGGGATTGCTGCACGGCGATTGTTTGACCGTTACCGGAAAAACAGTAGCAGAAAATCTGCAGGATGCCCCTGATCTTGATTTTGAAAAACAGGATATCATCATGCCGTTGGAAAGACCATTGAAAGCCACCGGCCACCTGCAAATATTATATGGCAATCTTGCAGAAAAAGGAAGCGTAGCAAAGATCAGTGGTAAGGAAGGTGAGCGGTTTGAAGGAACTGCAAGGGTATTCGATGGTGAAAAAGATCTGATTGCAGGATTGCAGTCGGGTAAAGTACATGCTGGTGATGTAGTCGTGATCCGCAATATCGGACCAAAAGGTGCGCCCGGAATGCCGGAAATGCTGAAACCGACAGGAGCCATTATCGGCGCGGGTTTGGGCAAATCCGTTGCACTGATAACTGACGGAAGATTTAGTGGCGGAACACATGGCTTCGTCGTCGGGCATATTACACCGGAAGCCGTCGATGGCGGGTTGATCGGCCTGGTGGAAGATAATGACATCATTGAAATTGATGCGGTGAGCAATACACTAAACCTGAAAGTTCCGGAAGAAATTATTGCTCAACGACGCGCGCAATGGAAAAAACCCGCGTTGAAAGCAACAAAAGGCATCTTGTTCAAATACGCACAATGCGTGAAAGATGCGAGCGAAGGTTGTGTAACAGACGAATTGTAAAATGACAGAAAGATCAAAAAAAATATTTATGGATACGCTTGAACTTATTAAAGACGAAGAGATAAAAAACGAATCTGTTTCTATCAGCGGATCTGTAGCGGTTCTTGAAGCATTAATTGCCGAGGGCGTTACCGAAATTTTCGGCTACCCGGGAGGTGCCATCATGCCCATTTATGACGCGCTGTACGATTACGAGTCAAAACTCAATCATATCCTTGTTCGCCACGAGCAAGGCGGGATCCATGCCGCGCAAGGTTTTGCGCGTGCAAGCGGACGCACGGGGGTTGTGTTTGCAACCAGCGGGCCGGGCGCTACAAATCTCGTTACCGGACTTGCGGATGCACAGATCGACAGTACCCCGATCGTTTGTATCACCGGACAGGTGTTTGCGCATCTGCTTGGGACGGATGCATTCCAGGAAACGGATGTGATCAATATTACAACACCGGTTACCAAATGGAACTACCAGGTAACAGATGCCAGCGAAATCCCCTCCGTACTTGCAAAAGCTTTCTACATCGCCGGAAGTGGCCGTCCGGGCCCGGTATTGATCGACATTACAAAAAATGCTCAGCTGCAATTATTCGATTATAAAGGATATACCAAGTGCAATCACATTAGAAGCTACCGGCCGGTACCAATCGTACGCAAAGAATATGTGGAAGAAGCAGCGAAGCTGATCAATGAAGCAAAAAAACCTTTCGTGATTTTTGGGCAGGGAATTATTTTGGGAAAAGCAGAAAAAGAATTTGCGGCATTCATTGAAAAAGGGAATTTACCGGCGGCATGGACGATCATGGGAATGAGCGCCATTCCTACGAATCATCCGCTGGGAGTGGGAATGCTGGGCATGCATGGTAATTACGGACCCAACGTTCTGACCAATGAATGCGATGTGTTGATCGCAGTCGGAATGCGTTTCGACGATCGGGTAACAGGGCGCCTAGACAAATATGCAAAACAGGCCAAAGTGATCCACCTCGATATCGATCCTTCCGAAATTGACAAGAATGTAAAAACAACGGTTCCGGTTTGGGGCGATTGTAAGGAGACATTGCCAATGCTGACCGCTTTGCTCGACAAAAAGGAAAATAAAGAATGGTTGCAGAAATTTGCTGACTACGCAAAAGAAGAAGAAACAACCTGTATTATCCCGGATCTGCATCCGGCCACAGAAGAATTGTCGATGGGCGAAGTAATCAAAACATTAAATGAATTGACAGCGGGCAATGCCATCATCGTAACAGATGTGGGTCAGCACCAGATGGTGGCCTGCCGGTATGCAAAGTACAATAACAGCAAAAGCAATATAACGAGCGGAGGATTGGGTACAATGGGATTTGCGTTGCCTGCGGCAATCGGCGCAAAATTTGGTGCGCCTGAAAGTACCGTCGTTGCTATCATTGGTGATGGCGGTGTGCAGATGACTATCCAGGAATTGGGTACCATCATGCAAACGGGCGTTGATATAAAAATCTTAATTCTCAATAACCGCTTTCTCGGAATGGTTCGTCAATGGCAGGAACTTTTTCATGAAAAAAGATATTCGTTCACCAATATCCAAAGTCCGGATTTTGTAAAAGTGGCCGCCGCGTATGGCATCGATGGAAAAAAAGTAAGCGCAAGAAATGATCTGAGCTCATCGCTTAAAGAAATGCTCAACCACAAAGGATCGTTCTTACTGGAAGTGATCGTGGGAAAAGAAAACAATGTGTTTCCAATGGTACCGCAGGGTTGTAGCGTTTCTGAAATCAGGTTAAAATAAAAAAATGGTAACCGAAATGGCGGTGCTAAAAATAAAGTCAGGGCAATCAGAAAGTTTTGAAACCGCTTTTTCTGAAGCATCGAACATTATCAGCAGCATGGTTGGATATATTTCTCATGAATTGCTGAGGTGCTTAGAGCAACCAGATCAATACCTGCTGATTGTTCGATGGGAAAAATTGGAAGACCACACCATCGGATTTAGAAAAAGCGAAAAATATCAAAGATGGAAGAAGCTGTTGCATCATTTTTACGGACCTTTTCCAACAGTTGAACATTACATTAAATGAAATGAACATGAACAAAGCCGAATACACGATCACCGTTTACACAGAAAACCAGATCGGTTTGCTGAACCGGATCGCGATCATTTTTTCACGTAGAAAAATAAATGTGGACAGTCTCAACACTTCACCAACAGAAGTAGAGAGCGTTCATCGCTTCACGATCGTTATCAATGAAACGGAAGACGTTGTAAGAAAACTTTGCCGGCAGATCGAAAAGCAGGTAGACGTATTGAAAGCATTTTACAATACCGAAGACGAGATTGTTTGGCAGGAAATGGCACTATACAAAGTATCGACAGACGAGATAGCAGAGAAAGTAAAAGTGGAAAGATTGCTTCGCGAATACGGCGCGCGTGCGGTGGTGATCAGGAAAGATTATACTGTTTTTGAAACAACCGGTCACCGCGAAGAAACCGCCGGCCTGATAAAGGCGCTCGAACCTTATGGCTTGATTGAATTTGTGAGAAGCGCGAGGATAGCGATTATCAAGGACAGCAGCGGCTTTCATGAAAGATTAAAATATTACGAATCAGCAGCGCCGGGCGATGAGTTGGTGGAAAATGAATATTTGAATCAGCAGGATGAAGTATTTAGCATGTGAGTTTAGGGATTAGCGATTAGTGGTTAGAACAAATTTCATAGCTTCCAAACTAACCTCTAAATCCTAAACAACTAAACCGTAAAACTATTAACGGTCGGTAATCTTTAAACATTCGATAAACTTTAATTAAATAAAAAACAATAAACATGGCAACATTAAATTTTGCAGGTACTGAAGAAAATGTGGTTACACGCGAGGAATTTCCTTTATCAAAAGCGCAGGAAGTGTTGAAGAATGAAGTGGTAGCGGTAATTGGCTACGGCGTGCAAGGGCCGGGACAGGCATTGAACCAAAAAGAAAATGGCATCAATGTCATCGTTGGTCAGCGCAAGAATTCTAAAAGCTGGGACAAAGCTGTTCGTGATGGTTTTGTAGAAGGCGAGTCTTTATTTGAAATTGAAGAAGCGCTTGAAAAAGGCACGATTATTTGTTATCTCTTAAGCGATGCTGCGCAAATTGCTATGTGGCCAACGGTGAAAAAACATCTGACTCCAGGCAAGGCGCTGTATTTTTCTCACGGTTTTGGAATTACATATAACGATCAAACCGGAATTGTTCCACCTGCGGATGTGGATGTTTTTTTAGTGGCGCCGAAAGGAAGCGGCACATCGCTTCGCAGAATGTTTCTGCAAGGTCGCGGTCTTAACAGCAGCTATGCCATCTTCCAGGACGCCACAGGCAAAGCTTTTGAAAGAGTGGTGTCTTTGGGTATAGCGATTGGTTCGGGATATTTGTTTGAAACAAACTTTAAAAAAGAGGTATACTCCGACCTTACCGGCGAACGCGGAACATTGATGGGTGCTATACAAGGAATTTTTGCTGCGCAATTTGAAGTGCTTCGTTCAAAAGGGCACTCACCTTCTGAGGCATTCAATGAAACAGTGGAAGAACTCACGCAATCACTGATGCCGCTTGTGGCAGAAAATGGCATGGACTGGATGTATGCTAATTGCAGCACTACTGCACAGCGTGGCGCACTCGACTGGTGGAAGAAATTCCGGGATGCTACGATGCCGGTATTCACTGAACTGTACGAGAGCGTGGCTGAAGGAAAAGAAGCAGCTAAATCAATTGAAAGTAACAGCAAGGCGGATTACCGAGAAAAGCTGGAAGCAGAATTGAAAGAATTGCGCGAAAGCGAATTGTGGCAGGCGGGAAAAACGGTGAGAAGTCTGCGTCCGGAAAATCAAAAGCCGGCCACAGAAGCGACGCCTGTACTCAATCCCAGAAAATTTACAGAATCGGTAAGCTAGTTTAAATAATTAATGGAAACGATCAATCATATTACTGCGTCACTGGATTTTGCGGCAGCTGCAGAAAAGTTAAAGCCGGTTATCAACAGAACGGCCCTGCATTTCAACCAGCATCTTTCTGCGAAATATCAATGCAATATTTTCCTGAAAAGAGAAGATTTGCAAATAGTGCGCTCTTACAAGATCAGGGGAGCCTATAATATGATGAGTCATTTATCATCCGAAAAATTACAGCAAGGCGTTGTGTGTGCAAGCGCAGGCAATCACGCACAAGGCTTTGCTTATTCGTGCAAGAAATTAAATTGCAAAGGCGTTGTATTTATGCCGGTGATAACACCGAATCAAAAGATCCGGCAGACAGAAATGTTTGGCGAAAATTTCATAGAGATAAAACTCGCCGGCGACACGTTTGATGATTGCGCGATCGCGGCAAAAAAATATACCGAACAAAATAACATGACGTTCATTCCGCCATTTGACGATCTCAGGATCATCGAAGGACAAGGAACAGTTGCAAAAGAAATACTTGAAGATCTTACGGATATTGATGTTGTTTTTGTGCCGGTTGGCGGCGGCGGATTATGTGCAGGTGTGGGAACATTCTTTAAAATTTATTCTCCCAAAACGAAGATCATTGGTGCGGAGCCTGAAGGTGCACCGTCAATGTTCGAAGCTTTGAAGGCCGGCCATCCGGTGACTTTGGAAAACATCGAACGTTTTGTAGATGGAGCTGCCGTAAAAAAAGTAGGTGACATTACCTTTTCTATTTGCAAAGAAGTGCTGGATGATATGCATCTCGTTCCTGAAGGAAAAGTTTGTTCCACTATTTTAAAATTATACAACGAAGATGCGATCGTTGTTGAGCCTGCCGGCGCATTGTCGATAGCAGCGCTGGACGCTTATGCCGATGTGATCAAGGGGAAAAATGTGGTATGTATTGTAAGCGGCAGCAACAATGACATCGATCGCATGCAGGAGATCAAAGAACGCAGTCTTCAATACGAAGGCCTAAAGCATTATTTTTTGATCCGTTTTGCGCAGCGCCCGGGCGCACTGAAAGAATTTGTAAATCATGTGTTGGGTGACAATGATGACATCACGCGTTTTGAATACATGCAAAAACACAACAAAGAAACGGGGCCGGCATTGGTTGGAATTGAATTAAAATCAAAAGAAGATTACAAAGTGCTGCTAAACAAACTGGATCAATACAAGATCAATTACACAGAATTAAAAAACAACGATAATGCTTTTGGTTACCTGGTATAAGGTGTGCACAATTCGTAATCGTTTTTTTAATTGGTATTTATTTTTACCATCCCATAAACACCATTCCGGCCCCACAAATAAATACGGTTGCTCCCCCGATAGCGTGCATATATCTTTCTATCTTCTCTGTTTTTACAAAAGCAAAACCATAGTAGCCGAGTACTACCATCAATACCATAGTGAGTAATGTACAGATCGTGTAAACGATGATGAGGGCCATCATTCCCCACCACGAATTTTGTGCGGCAGGAAAATACAGCAGCGGTATCATTGGTTCGCACGGACCTAATAAAAAAACGATGAACATCACCCATGGCGTTACTTTGTGCCTTTCCTGCATGGCCACGGGCTGGCCATGCTTATGTTCATATACGTACATTGTGCCATCTTCCACCATGTCGAAATGCTTGTGCGGCTTGTTTTGTTTTGCACGGTACAATCCCCAGATACAATAACAAAATCCGAATATCAGCATGCACCAACCCGCAACGCCCCCGCGCACCTGTTCCAACCATGCAACCTTTGAAAGCGACCACCCGATGGCCGCGCCACCAAGCGCCAGTATCACCGAACTCCACACGTGACCGCAACCACAGAAGATGGTCCAGAAAATAGTTTTGGTAAAAGACCAGCCGCGCGATTTTGATAAAGCGATGAAAGGAATATAGTGATCCGGACCAGTAACGGTATGCAGACATGCGATAGAAATCGCAGTGATGATCAGTATTTCCATTTCACCCGACATGCATACTATAATTTTGGAGGATGAATTTATTTGCAATAGATTGAAAAAGATCAAACAACTGCTCTGCTCTATAGCCTAAAATCCGCACTATAACTCCATTGCAGGGAGCTTCGCTGATACCGTATTCAACGCCCGCTGCTTGCGACAGGAATGCGATAATCATTGCCCGTAATTCCTTTACGGCAAATGTTTCGTTCAAATAGATCATCGTAGCCTGGTGGGTAAATCCTTCCAATTGACCTATAGATGATACATCAACAGATTGCGGTTCTATCAAAATATTTTCCTTGATGACCAACTTATTTTCAATGAATATTTTTGTGATATTATGAAACCTGGAGAATAAAAAAGATTCTCCGCTGCCCTTTCTTCCGCAGGTGATCACCTCGCCCCATAACAACGAGCAATTTTTTTCGAGCCGGATCTCGTTTACTGCCGAGAAAGATGCATTCGCGTGCGGCACCGATGGATGAGGCAAATAAAAAAAAGATGCACCGCTTTCCATGTTTACCCGCATTGTTTGCCTGGCCTCTGCCTTCATGTTATATAACCTTTGGTACGACTGGGTTTGAAGTTGAAGTGCACTGTCAGCAGCAATGTCAATTTTTATGTCATAAACGTCGCCGCTTAAAATACCGGGTGATGAGCTCATCAGCATCAACCGCAATAAGTTACTTTTCTTGTCCTCCGTAATATTGGCAAGTTTGAAAGGCTGCGTTAAATATGATCCTTTCAAAAAAGTGATCCCATCGCGCAAGGCTGTTTGTATGTGAAGCTCAGATATCATCTTATCAAAACAGGTTCAGTAGTTTCTTCTACCAACGCATATTTTTTTATCCATCCGATCACATTGTCAAGTCCTTCCAGGCTCATGAGGTTGGTAAAAATAAATGGCTGGCCTTTACGCATCAGCTTTGCATCGCGTTCCATTACTCCAAGGTCAGCGTGAACATAAGGCGCCAGGTCAATTTTGTTGATCACCAGCAGGTCGCTGCGTGTGATGCCGGGGCCGCCTTTGCGCGGAATTTTATCGCCTTCTGCAACGTCGATTACGAATATGGTGACGTCCGCAAGATCGGGACTGAACGTTGCCGACAAGTTGTCGCCGCCGCTTTCAATAAAAATAATTTCTACGTCCGGAAAACGCGTTGCCATTTCTTCCACCGCTTCCAGATTCATACTCGCATCTTCCCGTATCGCGGTATGCGGGCAGCCGCCCGTTTCCACACCTATGATCCGATCTGCCGGAAGCAAACTGTTTTTCGTTAAAAATTCCGCATCTTCTTTTGTATAAATATCATTTGTGATCACAGCAACACTATAATCGGCCAGCATCTTGCGGCACAACCGTTCTATTAACGCAGTCTTTCCCGAACCAACAGGGCCGGCAACGCCGATCTTTATGTATTTTCTTTCTTCTGACATTGTATTTGTTATGACATGTATAACCGTGAATATAATTGCTCATGCTGCATGCAACGAATATCAAAACCGGTACAACAAAGTCCGAGTTTTGTTTCGTCTGGTTGCATCGTTTTTTGTACCAGTTCATTGATTGTTGATTGCAAACCGAAAAGAATCTCCTGGCCATCTTGCTGGCCAAGCGGTATCAACTTCACACTGTTGGTCACAAACCCGGCTGCTGCATTATAATAGAAACCGGTAAGCGCATCTTCTTTTAAAATGTTCAATGCAGCAGCATATAATCCAAAACCGATACAATAATGACCGGCATATTTTTTTTGCTGTACGCCTGTATAATACGCGGAAGTAATTTCGTTGCCTGAAATATTTTCAAATATTTTGCTCAGGCGGACAAGAAGTTTCTGACTGGCAACCCGGATTTCTGTAGCTAATTTGGCCGCATTACATTCTCTGTCCAGGTGTTCGATGCGCTTCAAATCCTTTGCCAGTGCGGCATCATAAGCAAGTGAGGCAAAGGCTCCATCATTAAATTGAAGATTCCGGGTGAGTATTTGTGTTAAAAATTCTGTTGCTGTTCCCGCATCGTGCACCAATCCTTTTTGCACATACGTTTCTAATCCGGATGAATGCGAATATCCGCCGATCGGCAAAGCCGGATCCGACAATTGTAATAAACCTAATAATGCTGTATTCATTCCGGAGAATTGGTAAGTTTGAGGATCTTTGAAAAAAGGCTCTCACTGCTACTCCCATGCGCTGCAACAGTGGTTTTAAGCGGACTGATCAATTTTCTCATTTCATGTTTTACATCATAGCCGGACGACAACAATAAATTGAATAAAGGGTTTTCAAATGCGACAAGCAATTCTTCTTCGAAATAAAAAAGCGGGAGATGTTTGTTCCCGATCTCATAACAGATGGATGCTATTTCCAGTGCTGTGCGCGGTTTTAAAACGATGGCATCGCAGGGTAAAATTTCCACTACGATAATTATGGCACCATCATCAGATAAAATATCACCTTCGGTAAGCTGTTGATTTTCTTTTAAAAATTTCATCGTCACCGAAGTTCCGGCATTCGTTTTTTTATGCAGTATCCTTTTGTTGGCTTCGTACCATTCCAATTCAAGCGTATCGATGATTCTATCACCAACAAAATAATCAATATGCCCTATCTTATTTTTTATAATCATGGAGAAAATCTAAAATTTACTAAAAATGTAATCTGCGCAATCATTTTAATCTTCATAATCTGCGATTCAAAATAAAAAATATCGCTGCGCCAAAGGCACTACAGTCGCAGGTTCGCAGGTGATATGAACTCCATCAACTTTCACTTCATAATTTTCCGGATTCACATCAATCTGTGGAGTTGCATCATTGTGGATCAAATCTTTCTTTGAAATATTGCGGCAGTTTTTTACCGGCAATACGATCTTTTGCAATTCATATCCTTTCATAATATTGTTATCAAGCGAGATCTGCGAAACAAAACTGATGCAGGTTTTGTGCAATGCTTTTCCAAAAGTGCCAAACATGGGACGGTACATCACCGGCTGGGGCGTTGGAATAGAAGCATTCGGATCACCCATCCTGCTGGCGATGATCATGCCGCCCTTAATGATCATTTCCGGTTTGGCGCCAAACATCGACGGCTTCCACAAAACAAGATCCGCAAATTTTCCCGCCTCGACGGAACCAACATATTCACTGATACCATGTGAGATCGCCGGGTTGATCGTATATTTCGAAACATATCTTTTTACCCTGAAATTATCGTTGTTGTTGTTTTCATCTTCTTTCAAAAAGCCGCGCTGCTGCTTCATCTTGTGTGCCGTTTGCCACGTACGGGTGATTACTTCGGCCACGCGCCCCATTGCCTGGCTGTCGGAACTCATCATGCTGAACACGCCCATGTCGTGGAGGATATCTTCTGCTGCAATTGTTTCGGGACGAATGCGGCTGTCGGCAAATGACACGTCCTCCGGCACATTCTTGTCAAGATGATGGCATACCATCAGCATGTCGAGATGTTCATCAATGGTGTTTTTTGTATAAGGACGCGTTGGGTTGGTGGAAGACGGCAACACGTTTTGATACATGGCCGCTTTGATAATATCCGGCGCATGGCCGCCGCCGGCGCCTTCTGTGTGAAACGTATGGATCACACGTCCATCGATGGCCTTGATGGTGTCTTCTAAAAACCCCGATTCATTCAAAGTGTCGGTGTGAATGGCCACCTGCACATCATACTTATCTGCCACTTTTAGAGAAGCGTCGATGACGGCTGGCGTAGAACCCCAGTCTTCATGTATCTTCAGGCCAAGTGCGCCTGCTTCGATCTGTTCTTCCAGCGGAAGTGCAGATGCACAGTTGCCCTTTCCATAAAAGCCAAGGTTCATCGGAAATGCCTCTGCAGCTTCCAGCATTTTTTGAATGTTCCATGCGCCGGGAGTTACAGTGGTTGCGTTGGTTCCATCAGCCGGTCCGGTGCCGCCGCCAAGCATGGTGGTGATGCCGCTGTACAAAGCGTGATCGATCAGTTGCGGACAAATAAAATGAATATGTGTATCGATACCGCCGGCTGTAGCTATCAAACCTGCGCCACCATGAACTTCTGTTGAAGCGCCGATGATCATATTTTCGTCCACGCCATCCATTGTATCCGGGTTTCCGGCTTTCCCGATTCCGGCGATCTTTCCATCTTTGATGCCGATGTCAGCTTTTACAATTCCCCAATGATCGACGATCATCACACTCGTGATCACAAAATCAAGTACGCCTTCTTTGCGAGTTGCAGTAGCCGATTGCGCCATGCCATCACGGATCGTTTTACCGCCGCCAAACTTGGCTTCATCACCATACACAGTAAAATCTTTTTCAATTTCAATGATAAGATCAGTATCACCCAGCCGCACTTTATCGCCGGTGGTGGGGCCGTACATGTTGGCGTATTTAATTCTGTTGATATTCATGGTTAAATGTTCAAAGTTGAATGTTGTGAAGACACCATCATTTGTTCACGCTGCCGTTTACTTTATTATTAAAGCCAAATATTTTCTGATTTCCGCCGAAGGCGACCAGTTCCACTTCTTTTTCTTCCCCTGGCTCAAAGCGTACGGCCGTTGCTGCCGCAATGTTCAAACGCATGCCCAGCGCCTGTTCGCGGTCAAACTGCATCTGGCTGTTCACTTCGTAAAAATGATAATGTGAACCAACCTGCACAGGACGGTCGCCCGTATTTGTTACAGCAATTTTTACTGTGCGCCGCCCAACATTGATCTCAATGTTTCCTGCTGCTAAAATGTATTCTCCGGGAATCATGGTAATAAAGAATTAAGAATTAGAAATTACGAATTACGGATGCTTGCTCAGGATCGTCATTGAGGGGGGGGGCGAAGCTATCTCCTGATGTTTCGCAATACACAATGAGGTTGCTTTGTTCCCCGCAACGGAAACATCCACCCATTGACGATTCACCTGATGGGATCATGTACCGTCACCAGCTTCGTCCCATCCGGAAACGTTGCTTCAATTTGTATATCGTGAATCATTTCCGCGATACCCGGCATCACATCTTCCCTCCTTAAAATGGTGGCGCCATATTGCATCAGTTCTGCTACAGAACGTCCGTCGCGCGCGGCTTCCTGCAACCTGCTGCTGATAAGTGCTATCGCTTCGGGATAATTCAATTTCAATCCGCGCGCCTTACGTTTCTCTGCAAGTTCGCCCGCAAGGAACAACAATAATTTTTCAGATTCTCTCGGTGTTAAATGCATGATCGTTTGATCTGATATTGTTTATAAATAGCTTTGGCCGGTTCAATGTTCCGTCTGTACTGCAATATAAGCAGGAAACCAAAACCTTCGCACTGGGAGAAGGTGTATTGGGAGAAATTTTAAAAAAATTTGGAGATAATTTATTTTTCCTCTGAAACCCTTTATGGTAAAGGGTTTTGTTTTTTCAGATTCGTTTGCAGGTAATAATTAGGGCCAATATTTGGTTTGAAAGTGGTTAATTATAAAATTATATTTAAAAACTGCAAACTCGACTGCGGAACCTGTCCAACTATCCTTTCATTTTTGATAACTATGCCATGCATAGGTGCTGCCGGTCCGTCTGGACAATTCATTTTATTTGACCTAACATAAAGAAGTTATGATTGCAACCAAAGGTTTATACGAGCCTTCTTTTGAACACGACTCCTGTGGAATCGGCTTTGTGGCGAATATGAAAGGGGGAAAGTCTCATCAGCAGGTTGCCGATGCATTGACTATCCTTGAAAACATGGAGCATCGTGGGGCCTGCGGCTTCGAAAACAACACCGGTGATGGTGCCGGCATCCTGATACAAATACCCCACGAATTTTTTTTCGATGAATGTCTGAAGCTTGGCTTTCACTTGCCGTCTTCCGGTAAATACGGCGTTGGCGCGATTTTCTTTCCACGTGAGATCAGGTTGCGGGAAGAATGCCGCGACATTTTCAACCGTTCAGCAGAAAAGTTGGGATTACAAATATTGGGTTACCGACAGGTTCCCGTTAATACTAATAATATCGGCGAATCTGCTTTGAGCGTAGAGCCCGCGATGGAACACGTATTCATCGCTTGCCCCGATCATATCACCAATTCAGAAGTCTTTGAAAGAAAGCTATTCATTCTGCGAAATTATTCAACGCACACCATTACAAATACCGTAAAGCAGGATGCCATTGGTTTTTATCTTGCTTCGCTTTCACATAAAACAATCGTATATAAAGGTCAGCTTACAAGCAAACAGGTCAGGCATTATTTTCACGACCTGAACGACAGGCGTGTGGTGAGCGCTTTTGGCCTGGTGCATTCACGTTTTGCCACCAACACTTTTCCGTCGTGGAAACTGGCGCAGCCATTTCGTTTCATCGCTCATAACGGCGAAATAAATACCTTGCAGGGAAATGTAAACTGGTTCAAAACAGGCGCCCATGGCTTCGCTTCGCCCTGTTTTACAAAGGAGGAAATGGAGATGTTGTTCCCTATCATTACAAACGGGCAATCGGATTCTGCCTGCCTGGACAACGTGATAGAATTGCTCGTGCTTTCCGGCCGCAGTTTGCCACATGTGATGATGATGCTGATACCGGAAGCATGGGATGGCAACGAACAAATGGATCCGGTGAAAAAAGCCTTCTACGAATTTCACGCATCGATGATAGAACCCTGGGATGGTCCCGCATCCATTTCATTCACGGATGGAAAGATCATTGGCGCAACGCTCGACAGGAACGGGCTGCGCCCTTCGCGTTATTGCGTAACTTATGACGACCGGGTTATTATGGCTTCCGAAGCCGGCGCACTTCCGGTGGATCCTGCGCTGGTAAAAGAAAAAGGAAGATTGCAGCCCGGAAAAATGTTTGTAGTAGATATGGAACAGGGGCGAATTATCAGCGATGAGGAACTAAAGCAATCGATCTGCTCTCAAAAACCTTATGGCGACTGGCTCAACCAATATAAGATCCGGCTGGAAGATCTTCCGGAGCCGCGCGTAACATTTTCACACCTCACAGATACTTCTATTTTAAAATACCACAAGGTTTTTGGTTACAGTACGGAAGATATAGAAATGGTCATCAAACCGATGGCGCTGGATGCAAAGGAACCGATCGGTTCTATGGGAACCGATACGCCGCTTGCGATCCTTAGCGATCAGCCGCAACATTTAAGTTCCTATTTCAAACAATTATTTGCACAGGTTACCAATCCGCCCATTGATCCGATCCGTGAAAGGATGGTGATGAGCCTTTCGATTTTTGTGGGCAATATCGGCAATTTGCTGGATGAATCACCGCTGCACTGCCACAACGTGGCATTGAAGCAACCAATTCTCAGCAATAACAAGCTTGAAAAAATAAGAAGCATCGATACCGGAATTTTTCAGGCAAAAACATTGCAGACCTATTTCCGCGCCGACGGAAAGAACGGTTCGTTAAAAAAAGGCCTGGACCGGTTGTGCCGCTACGCGGAAGATGCCGTGAATGACGGATTTGAGGTATTGATATTAACGGATCGTGCGGTAGACAGCGATCACGCTTCGATTCCTACATTGCTCGCCACTGCTGCGGTTCACCATCATCTCATCAGGAAGGGTTTGCGCGGGCAGGTGGGAATTATTGTAGAAGCCGGGGATGTTTGGGAAGTGCATCATTTTGCTTGTTTGCTTGCTTTCGGCGCTACGGCCATCAATCCTTATCTCGCGCTGTCTACCATCCGCAGCATGAAATACAATGGCTCTCTGCAAACGGAATATACTGCATACGAGCTTCGTAAAAATTATATCAAAGCGGTTTGTGATGGCTTGCTGAAAGTTTTTTCCAAGATGGGAATTTCGACTTTGCAATCCTACCAGGGCGCGCAGATACTGGAAATATTGGGACTTAATCAGGATGTGGTTTCAAAATATTTTACTGGAGCCACCTCGCGTATCGAAGGCATCGGGCTGGATGAGATCGCAAGAGAAGCGCTGGCAAAGCATTACATCGCGTTCAGCAAAAAAACGATCCCGGTCGACAGGCTGCCTGTTGGCGGAATTTATCAATGGAAACGAAAGGGAGAGTTTCATCTGTTCAATCCGCAAACGATCCATTTGCTGCAGCATTCCACCCAAACGAATGACTACGCCATTTTTAAAAAATATTCAAGGCTGGTAAATGATCAGAGCGAAAAAGCGGCAACACTGAGGAGCTTGTTTCAATTTAAAAAGAACAGGCCTTCGGTTTCTATAAACGAAGTGGAGCCTGCAGAAAATATTTACAAACGTTTCGCCACCGGCGCGATGTCATTTGGCTCCATTTCCTGGGAAGCCCATACAACACTTGCTATCGCGATGAACCGCCTTGGCGGAAAAAGCAATACCGGCGAAGGTGGCGAAGATGAAATCCGCTACGATCGTTTGCCGAACGGCGATTCGATGCGCAGTTCTATCAAGCAGGTGGCGAGCGCAAGATTTGGCGTTACCAGTTTGTATTTGTCAGAAGCTGATGAGATACAGATTAAAATGGCGCAAGGCGCCAAACCCGGTGAGGGCGGGCAATTACCGGGATACAAAGTAGATGAATGGATCGGTAAGACACGGCATTCGACGCCCGGCGTAGGATTGATTTCTCCGCCGCCGCATCATGATATCTATTCGATTGAAGATCTTGCGCAATTGATATTCGATCTTAAAAATGCAAACCGTGCTGCACGTATAAATGTAAAACTCGTGAGCAAAGCCGGCGTAGGCACAATCGCTGCCGGCGTTGCAAAAGCAAAAGCAGATGTGATCCTAATTGCCGGGCACGATGGCGGAACGGGTGCTTCGCCTGTTTCTTCTGTTCGCCATGCAGGATTGCCCTGGGAACTTGGGCTTGCGGAAGCACAACAGACCTTGCTTAAAAATAAACTGCGCAGCCGCGTGGTATTGCAGGCCGATGGTCAGATGAAGACCGGCCGTGATATTGCGATAGCGGCCCTGCTCGGCGCGGAGGAATGGGGCGTGGCAACGGCCGCGCTTGTGGTGGAAGGTTGCATCATGATGCGTAAATGTCATCTTAACACCTGCCCGGTGGGTGTTGCAACACAGGACCAGGATCTTAGAAAGCAGTTTACGGGCAATCCTGACCATATTGTGAATTTCTTCAGATTCATTGTTGAAGAACTACGCGAGATCATGGCGGAATTGGGTTACAGAACTGTGAATGAAATGGTGGGCCAGGTAAACGATCTTGAAATGCGGGAAAATATTTCCCATTGGAAATTTAAAAATCTTGATCTGTCACCGATCCTGTATCGTGAGCCTGCAGCAGATTTCACCGGGTTGTATAACCAGGAAAAACAAGATCATGGATTGCGGGATGTACTCGACTGGAAGTTGTTGCAGGCAGCACAAAATGCACTTGATCACCAGCAAAAAATAACGGCATCGTTTAATATCATCAATACCGACAGAACAACCGGAACGATCTTATCCAACGAAATCACCAAACGCTACAAAGCGGCCGGACTTCCGGAAGACACGATACATTTTAAATTTACGGGTACGGCCGGGCAAAGTTTTGCGGCCTTCAATACATGCGGTGTTACGATGGAACTGGAAGGTGATGCAAACGATTATTTTGGTAAAGGACTGAGCGGGGCAAAGCTGATCATTTATCCGCCGAAGGAATCTTCGTTCGTTCCGGAAGAAAACAGCATCATTGGCAATGTTGCCTTTTACGGCGCCACAAGCGGCAATGCTTACATACGCGGAAAAGCGGGTGAACGGTTTGCTGTCCGCAATTCCGGCGCAAACGTAGTGGTGGAAGGCATTGGCGATCATGGTTGCGAATACATGACGGGCGGCCGCGTGATTATTCTTGGCGGTACCGGAAGAAATTTTGCAGCCGGCATGAGCGGCGGGATCGCGTACATCTATGATGTGAATGCCTCGCTGGCGGCCAATTGCAACAAGGAAATGGTGGATCTTGACCCGGTGGATGAACAGGATGCAAAGGAATTATTCAGCATCATTGCGCATCATTACAATTATACAAAGAGTACGGTTGCAAAATTTGTGTTGGACGATTTTGAAAATCAATTACAGCATTTTGTAAAAGTATTTCCGAAGGATTACAAAAAAGTATTACAAAAAAATGCGGTCGCAGGAGTGAGTAAAGGATAAGTTTTCCGAAGAAGAATTTTTTAACAGTTCCCGTCTTGCCGGCAAAATTTCGCCGGGAAGACGGGAAGACGAAAGAAAAAAGGTGTCATGGGTAAACCAACAGGCTTCACAGAATTCAACAGGCAACTGCCATCAAAAGTTCCGGTAGCGGAAAGGCTCCCGAATTACAACGAGTTTGTAAACCGATATTCTGATGAGGAGTTAAACAAGCAGAGCGGTCGCTGCATGGATTGTGGTGTTCCGTTTTGTCACAGCGGCTGCCCACTGGGCAATGTGATCCCGGAATTCAATGATGCGGTTTATAATAAAGACTGGCAGGAAGCTTATGATATCCTTTCGTCTACAAATAATTTTCCGGAATTCACGGGCCGCATTTGTCCGGCGCCATGCGAATCTTCCTGCGTGCTCGGTATCAACAGGCCGCCGGTAGCAATCGAAGAAATAGAGAAACATATCATCGAAATCGCTTTTGAAAAAGGTTTCGTTCAGGCGCATCAGCCCAATATCCGCACAGGAAAAAAAGTGGCCATCGTTGGCAGCGGACCGGCCGGCCTTGCAGCTGCCGCGCAATTGAATTCGGTGGGACATTCTGTAACCGTTTTTGAAAGAGATGATGCGCCGGGCGGCTTGCTTCGTTACGGCATCCCTGATTTTAAATTAGAAAAATGGGTCATCGACAGAAGAATCAGTCTGATGATGGAGGAGGGTATTGTTTTTAAATGCAACGCAAATGTTGGCGTAAACGTCAGCGTCAGCGATCTGCTTCGCGAATTCCAGGCGATCATATTGGCCGGTGGTTCAACGATCCCGCGCGACCTGGAAGTTCCCGGACGGAACCTGAAAGGTGTTCATTTTGCAATGCAATTCTTAAAGCAACAAAACAAGCGCAACGCGCACAAAGATCCCTTGGCAAACGACGGTATTGAAAGCAATATTTATGCAGAGGATATTTTGGCCCGCAACAAAAATGTAGTAGTAATTGGCGGTGGCGATACCGGCAGTGATTGCGTGGGCACTTCCAACCGGCATGGCGCAAAAAGTGTAACCCAGTTTGAACTGCTTCCGCGGCCGCCGGAAAATCGTACCTCACAAATGCCATGGCCGGGCTATCCGATGATACTTAAAACTACTTCTTCGCATGAAGAGGGCGCGAACCGGCATTGGAGCATTGCGACCAAAGCATTTTTAGGCGATGCAAACGGAAACCTCACCGCGTTGCAGGTGGTGGATCTTGAATGGAAAATGCCCCCAGAAGGCGGGCCGGCAAAATTTACAGAAGTTCCGGGAAGTGAGCGAGCCGTTCCTTGTGAACTGGCGTTGCTGGCGATGGGCTTCGTATCACCGCAAAAGGAAGGTATGCTGGCGGAACTGGATGTAGAACTGGATGAACGTGGGAATATCCGGGCCGCAGAAAAAAGCTACCGCACCAATATCGCGAAAATCTTTACGGCCGGCGATATGCGCCGCGGGCAGTCTTTGGTGGTTTGGGCCATCAGCGAAGGAAGAGAATGCGCACGAAAGGTAGACGAAATGCTCTCCGGCCTTTCATTTTTGGAAACTAAAGATGCATCCGTTCAATTCTTTATAAACAATACGTGAAACAACCAGGGATAAATTCTAATAAATAATCGTCTTCAAAATTCCCACAAAAACGAATTATAAATTAATATATGTTTATCTAGGCGCTTATAAAATGCCATTTTTATACTATTTTGAGTAAATATTTAAATATTTTTATAAATTATAATGTAATATAACTTCTAGATGAAGAAGCTCACTTTTAAGCAACTCGCACCTTTTTTTGTTTTGATAATTGTGGCAGTTGGCGCAGCTTTTGTTAAGCCTGTTGCGGATTATGTACCGGGTGTAAATGAAACGCAATACAATTCTTCCGATATAGCATGGGTGCTTGTTTCTACTGCGCTGGTATTTTTAATGACGCCCGGACTCGCATTTTTTTACGGCGGAATGGTACACCGGAAAAATGTACTTTCTACTATGATCAAAAGCGTGGTGGCTGCCGGAGTGGTAGGTGTGCTATGGGTGGTGTGCGGCTTCAGTCTTTGCTTTGGAGATTCTATTGGTGGTTTTGTTGGTAATCCCGGCACGTTCGCATTTTTCAAAGGTGTAAATTCAGGCCCTGCCTGGCCTGCGGCGAATACCATTCCATTATCATTGTTCTCACTATTTCAACTTATGTTCGCAGTCATTACACCGGGTCTTGTGGTAGGTGCCGTTGCCGAACGTATCCGCTTTACTTCCTATATCCTTTTTACCGTATTATTTTCTTTGCTGGTATACGCGCCCGTGGCACATTGGAGCTGGCACCCGAATGGGTTCCTTGCAAAAATGGGTGCGCTGGATTTTGCGGGTGGTACGGTTGTACATATTACAGCGGGATGCGCCGCACTTGCCGGCGCATTAGTATTAAAACGCAGGAAAGTGCATAAAGAACATAAGGAAATCCCGCCTGCAAATATTCCTTATGTTCTTATTGGAACCGGCTTGCTTTGGTTCGGCTGGTTCGGTTTTAATGCAGGCTCAGCCGTAGCAGCCAATTCCCTCGCTGTAAATGCTTTCGGAACCACCAATACGGCAGCGGCATCGGCGGGGCTTGCCTGGATGTTTTTTGACGTATTAAAAGGGAAAAAACCATCTGTATTGGGATTTTGTATCGGTGCGGTGGTGGGACTCGTTGCCATTACACCGGGTGCCGGTTTCGTTGGTATCCCGCAAAGTATAATTGTTGGCGTGGTAGGCGCCCTTGTTTCAAATATGGCGGTTAGCCTTAAACAAAAATCAACGCTCGACGATACGCTTGATGTATTTCCCTGTCACGGTATCGGGGGTATGGTGGGTATGCTCCTAACAGGCGTGTTTGCTTCGAAAGCAGTAAACAGTGTGGGCGCAGATGGCCTGGCATATGGCGGAGCGGGTTTCTTTTTTACACAATTGAAAGCGCTGCTGATCGTAGTGGCGTACAGCTTTACAGTTTCTTTCCTGATCTTTAAATTCATCAACTTTATTTTGCCCATCAGGGTTTCGGAGGAAGAAGAAGAACTTGGATTGGATGCAACCCAACACAATGAAAAATATTCGCAGGGAACCTTACTGGTTCACCAGAAGGATGGGCTGGTATCTGAAATAGACGTTGATTAAGGTAGTTGCCCGCTAACGAAAAAGTACAGTATTGTAAATGTTCGTCGGCAAAGCTTCGCGCCATGCCCCTTTTCTTTATCATTAAACCTGTACAATGTTACAAAAACTACAGGATTACATTTTTATGAAAAGGCAGTAACCGTACATTTTGAAAATCTGTAAGACGGGGCCTAAACACAATGAAGCTTCGTTAGGCTTGTGTTGCATAAATCATTTTTTGTTACCCAATAGTTTCTTATCGTTTCCTATACAGAATTTCTTGCTGCATTAATAATACCGAAAGAGCTGCGGATCACTAATTTCTTATACACAGCCTTCTTCGCATCATCTTCATTGCCATTGCCAAGGCTGTTGATTTTGCCGATCGCATATTGCTGGATCGTACTTAATGGCAACACGATCCGCTCGCGCATTTCCACAGAAAGCTTATCAACCGCATAATTTTCCATTAACTGATTTCTTTCTGTCAACAGTAAAATGTATTTCTTCGTCAGCAAAAATTCATCGTGGATCATCTTCCATATCGGGCCATAAACAGGGTGTGATGCCAGGTGTTCCGTGAGCGGAAAAAAACATTTTTTCATCGCCATCTCGCAATTGTCAAACAATGTTTTGATGAACAAGGATCTTTCATGCAATTCTTTGATCTCATTAAAACGACCGGCTTCTTCCAGAATCCTGAGCGCTGTGCCTACGCCATAAAAGCCCGTCACATTCTGCTTCAGCTGGCTCCACGCGCCCACATACGGAATGGCGCGAAGATCTTTCAACGTGAGGTCGCCGCTTCCTCTTTTGGAGGGCCGGCTGCCGATATTGGTTTCGCTGTAATATTGCAGCGGACTGATATCATTGAGGTATTGCATAAAATTCGGATGATCTTTCAGCTCGATATATTTCCGATAGCTGTCGTCTGATAACTGCTGCATCAGCTGCTCATCTTTTTCTTTCAATGTCGTTTCCAGCGTAGAAAATAGAGTGTTGGAAACGCCGGCGCTCAGCAATTGTTCGATATTATATTTTGCTGCATCTACTGTTCCGAAACTTGAACTGATCGTTTGTCCCTGCACCGTTACCTGGATTTCTTTACTGGCGATATTTTTTCCCATGCTGGAATAAAACCGGTGCGTCTTTCCACCGCCACGCGCCGGCGGACCTCCACGGCCATCGAAGAAAACAACGTCGATCCCATTTTCTTTTGAAATGGCGCTCAGTTCTTCTTTCGCTTTGTAAATGCTCCAGTTGGCCATCAGGTAGCCGCCGTCTTTTGTGCCGTCAGAAAAACCAAGCATGATCGTTTGCTTATTGCCGCGACGTTTAAGATGCTCTTCATAAACTTTATTTGCATACAAGTCTTTCATTACCGACGCTGCATTGCGCAAGTCGTCGACTGTTTCAAACAAAGGCAGGATATCAACAGTAAGTTCTGCGGCCTTCCAGCCACTCAGCAGAAAGAGTCCGTATACTTCCAGTACATTCAGCGCAGTTTTGCATTGGCTGATGATGTAACGGTTGCATCCTTGTTCGCCATTATATTTCTGCACGCGTTTCATAGCAGCAATAGTTTGCAGCGTGTCCTTTATGATGCCTTCATAAACATAATTTGTAGCTGTTGACCGGATACCGCCCAGCAGCTTCATTTTTTCTTCTTCGCCAAGCGATGCATAATTCTTTGGCAGAATATTTTCCTTTTCTGCAATTGTATTCAGTACATCGCCGTGAATGCCGCTCTCCTGGCGGATATCGAGGGCCGCAAAATGCAAACCAAACACATGGACCTTATTGATGAGGTCATTTACAAGGTGAATAAACAGGCTGTTGTGGTCCCGTATCAATATTTCTTTCGTCTGCAACAGCATATCCATGATGATCTCCTGGCTGATGGCGGTGCGGTTTTCTGGAACATAGATGCTGTCGTATAATTTTTTCTCGAGCGATATCACCAAAGGCTCCACACCGCTGAAAGTGAGCCTGCGCCGCATCTGGCGAACATCGAGGTAATAGCATTTGATGATAAGGCAACGCAATGCATCTGCTACCCGCAGCGTTGTTGCGGCTGTTACAAACGGATTGCCATCGCGATCGCCGCCCGGCCAGAAGCCCATTTTGATGATCGTGTTTTTTTGCGCCAGCATGTCCGGGTATTTCCCGGTGATCTGCGACATGATGTCGCCGGCGGCATTGTAGAAAACATTTTCTAAAAACCACATCAGGCTCACAGCCTCGTCGTATGGCGTAGGTTTTTGTTTTTTCAAAAACGGAGTTTTGCCTAATTGTTGCAGGTATGTGTTAATATTAAATACATTGTTTTCAATCACCGCTTTGGTTGTATCATGAATAATGCCTAAAACGGACCCGGTATAAAATTGCGTTGGATGCGCGGTGAGTACCAGTTGAACGCAAAAATCCGACAGCTTTTGCCGAAGATCTTCTTCACGGTCTTTCGTGGCAACATCTGCCAGCAGGTATTTGAGCGTTCCTGCGCCGCCGGTATCGTTTACCGAAGTAAATGCAGCATCTTCCAACGCGTCAAACAATACAACCTGCCTTTCTGCATATTGCGTAAATCGAAACAGCATATCAATGCGTTCATCTTCACTTTTTGCAGAAATTTGTTTTGAAAAAAAATGATCGATGATCCGCTCCGGGCTCAACTTTTGTTGAAAACCCTCTTCACATTCCGATAATAACAACGAAAGGAGGATACCTGTATTTTCTATCCTGTGAAATGGCAATGCAGTAAAGAGGCCGTTGTACAGCTGAAACTTTATTGCTACCTGGTTGTTGAATTGCTGCAAAGCCTTTGGATCCTGTTGGTGCATATCATAACAAATTAATAAAAAATATCGGCGCAGCTATCTATCCATAAAAATAACCCGAAATTTGCAATATTAGTAATGGACGTTACACAATCATATAAAAATATTGCGGCCGAAACTGCAGCCATCTGGCACTTGCTGGAAGGCGTTGCTGATCCTGAAGTACCCGTACTTTCAATACTCGATCTCGGCATTGTACGCGATGTGAAACTTTCAGAAGATTTCGTGGAAATAGTAATTACGCCCACTTATACCGGCTGTCCGGCGATGGATGCCATCAGTTTGGACATCAGGTTAATGCTTATCAGCCACGGTTATAAAAATGTAAAAGTTAGTTCCGTTTTATCACCAGCCTGGACAACCGATTGGATGAGCGAAGCCGGAAAGGAAAAATTAAAGGCGTATGGTATTGCCCCACCTAACCCGTATCAGCAGGTTTGCAGCAATGACTTGTTTACGCATAATGAAGCAATTCAGTGTCCGCAGTGTAATTCTTACAATACCCATTTATTGAGCCAGTTTGGAAGCACGGCATGTAAATCCTTGTATCGGTGTGATGATTGCAAAGAACCGTTTGATTATTTTAAGTGTCACTAGTGGTTGAAGGTTCCATGTTCCAAGTTCCACGTTCCATGTTCCACGTTGAAGCGTTCTAAATTCTAACAACTAATGTTATAGGTTGCCGTATTCTGTTAACTTTGAACCTTAAACTTTGAACGTTAAACTTTGAACGTTAAACCTTAAACCTTGAACCTTTCGCCATGAGTTCCATTTTATTTGAAATAAAAAACAGCATTGCCATCATTACGTTGAATCGCCCGGAGAAGTTCAATTCCTTCAATCGTGAAATGGCGCTGCTGCTGCAGCAAAAACTGGATGATTGTGCTGCCGATGATTCGATCCGGGCAGTTTATCTTACCGGTAATGGAAAAGCATTTTCTGCCGGCCAGGATCTTGCGGAACTTACCGGAGAAAATGCCATCGGCATAGATAAGATATTATCCGAGCATTACAACCCGATCGTTTCGCGCATCCGCAACCTGGCAAAACCTGTAGTAGCTGCGGTCAACGGGGTGGCTGCCGGTGCGGGCGCCAACATCGCGCTGTGCTGCGACGTAGTAGTGGCCACATTTTCCGCATCATTCATCCAGGCATTCAGTAAGATCGGATTGATACCGGACAGCGGCGGAACTTATTTTTTGCCCCGCCTCGCCGGCTTTCAAAAAGCAAGTGCATGGATGATGCTTGGCGACAAGGTCAGTGCAGAAGAAGCAGAAAGAACAGGCATGTTGTATAAAGTTTTTGACGACGAGAATTTTGTAACGGATTCTTTCGCTATCGCCACAACATTGGCTGCAATGCCTACACAAGGACTTGCATTTACAAAGGAAGCATTAAATCATTCGATGAATGTTTCATTTGAAACGCAATTGCAGAAAGAAGATGAATTGCAACGGAAAGCCGCTGCTACAGCGGATTATGCGGAAGGTGTGAATTCTTTTTTGGAAAAAAGAAAGCCGGTTTTTACTGGAAAATAATCTGCCGCAGATGCGCGGGGGGAATAAATAATTTTATAATGAATAATGGTTTAAATTCAATATAGTCTGCTGAATGGCCGGCGCTTTTGGCCGCAACAAATTATCCATTAAAAAAGTAAGTATGACAGAAATAAAAGACCCTTCAGCCGTTGTAGATCACATGATGCAGCACGACCTCTTCTCCCAATGGCTCGGCATTTCTGTGATCGAAGTGAAGGAGGGCTACAGCAAAGTAAAGATGACCCTGCGTGCGGAAATGATTAACGGCTTTGGTATCGTTCATGGTGGTGTCGCATTTTCCATGGCCGACAGTTGCTTTGCATTTGCATGCAATAGCCGTAACAATTTATCAGTGGCGCTCGACACGTCCATCAACTTTTTAAAGCCGGTGCATGTCGGCGATGAACTGGTTGCAGAGTCAAAGGAATTGCACAATGGAAAGACGACAGGATTGTATCATATTACGATCACCAATCAGAAAGATCATGTGGTTGCCGTTTTTAAAGGGACTTGTTTTAGAACGAATAAAGATCTTCTGAAATCAAATTAAAATCTGCGATAAAATCCCGCCATGATCTACAAATTCAACGGTCATATTCCCATCATTCATGAATCTGCCTTCATTCATCCTATGGCCACCGTTACCGGGAATGTCATCATCGGTAAAAATGTATATATCGGTCCGGGTGCAGCCATCCGTGGCGATTGGGGGCGCATCATTATCGAAGATGGATGTAATGTGCAGGAAAATTGTACCATACACATGTTTCCGGGTGTGACGGTTTTGTTGAAGGAATACGCCCATATCGGTCACGGCGCGATCATTCACGGTGCCAGCATCGGTAAAAATTGTTTGATCGGAATGAATGCTGTCATCATGGATAATGTTCAACTCGGCGATGAATGCGTAGTGGGCGCACTCACCTTCATCAAGGCCAATTCCGTCGTTCCGGCCAGAAGTTTGATCGTTGGTAATCCCGCAAAAATTATAAAGGAAGTTGGCGATGAAATGATCGCATGGAAAACCGAGGGAACAAAGTTATACCAACAATTGCCCGCCGATATGCGAGAAGGCTGGGAGCTGTGCGAACCTCTCCGCGAAGCGCCGCAAAGTTATTCTGCAACAGAAGAAGAAAGAAGATATAAAACGTGGAAGCAATATGGTCCCGATCAATGAATGGTTTTTACCTCAAAGAAATCGCCGTTCTCATCTTCCAGCGGCATGGTTAATTTTATATTTCCACTGAATGTTACAGGCAAATCCTGTTCTTTATATTCTTCAGGGAGGTTGACCACGTTGAGTTTGAGATGTTTTTCCGGACACTCGATCATGTATACGTCCTGGTTTCCGACCTGGTGAACGATTCCTTTTGCATAAGCGATCGTTTGAACAGTTTCTCTTTTTATAATAGTGGTGCCTGTTGTTTTTTCTTCGTTTATATTAAAGAAAAAACCAACGGCGATGATGAGGATGGAGGCTATTACTTTCATACAATAAAATTCACGGTTTAATATTACCTTTTTGTAACCGCGATATTAACTTAGCGTTAAGCGTTACTTTCTTTTATCGGCCCACACCAGCTTTTCATTGATGGCTTCTTTTTGGAAATTGGGGAATTTGCCGTCGCCGCGACCGGTAAAGCCACCGTCAGGGTGGCCGAGCAATTCGCATCTGTCGTTGTACAAATTGCTGTATTGATCGCAACAAACGGACGTCAAATAATATACGATTTGTCCTTTATAGGTGTAGCTGAATATTTTTCTTGGGGGATTTTGTACAGGGTCATTTGAAATGTCGCTGATCATTTTTTGAATACAATCAGGAATTGCGGCGGTGATCGGGCGTTCCGTCGCTGGTGCGATCACGATCGTAGGATCGTCCGGAATGCGGATACTGTCGGCTACGGGCGGAAGGCGCGATGGAATGGTATCGGTTTCCGCAACCGGTGCGTGGACGGTTTTTTTGGGTACACAGCTGGTGGCGGTGACCAATATTGCAATGATGAGGAGTTTGTTCATGTTTGTGTGAGTTTAGGTTGACATCCTGGTAGGTTGACATCCCGATGGGTTGACATCCCGGTAGGTTGGCTTCTCACCAAAATCCAGCCATTTTAAATTTATAAAGCAACAAAACTGTTGTTGAGCAAAAAAACAGACCTTTGCCGCAATGGAGAAATCAAATTTTGTCGATCAGATCAAGATATTTTGCCGGACGGGCCACGGCGGTGCCGGGAGTAAACATTTTTTACGGAACAAGCTTACGGCATTCGGCGGCCCGGATGGCGGCGATGGCGGCCGCGGTGCGCATATCATTTTACGTGGGAATGCCCAATTGTGGACGCTGTTGCATTTGCGGTATTATAAAAATGTATTGGCAGAAGACGGGGAAAACGGCGGCGGAAATCATTCTTCCGGTAAAAACGGGAAAGATATTATCATAGAAGTGCCGCTCGGTACCATCGCGCGCGATGAAGAAACCGGTGCTAAAGAAGCTGAAATATTGCACGACGGCGAAGAGATAGTGTGGCTCAAAGGCGGCCGCGGTGGTTTGGGAAACAGCCATTTTAAAACTGCCACCAACCAGGCGCCGGAATATGCCCAGCCAGGCGAAGAAGGCGTGGAAGGCATCAAAGTATTGGAGTTGAAAGTATTGGCAGATGTGGGGTTGGTAGGCTTTCCAAATGCCGGCAAATCAACCTTGCTCAGCAGCATCACCGCAGCAAAGCCCAAGATCGCAGATTACGCATTTACCACATTGGTACCGCAATTGGGCATGGTGGATTATCGTGATGGAAAAAGTTTTTGCATAGCCGACCTGCCGGGAATTATCGAAGGCGCAGCCGAAGGCAAGGGACTCGGACATCGTTTCCTAAGACATATTGAACGAAACTCGATTCTTTTATTTTTGATTCCGGCCGATAGCAAAGATCATGCGGCGGAATTTGAAGTATTGAAAAGTGAACTGGAGCAATACAATCCGGATATGTTGCAAAAGGATTTTGTGATCGCTATCAGCAAGTCAGACATGCTGGATGATGAACTGAAAGAAGCCATCAGGGCTGAATTGCCAAAAAATATTCCGAATATTTTTATTTCATCGGTAACCGGGAAAGAGTTGCCGCAATTGAAAGATCTGTTGTGGAATACCTTGAATACCGAAATCGCCTGAAGAGGAAAATAATGAATTGCCTGGTACATTCATTGTTTTTAAAGCTTAAAAACATGAATAATGTGAGTGTTCCTGCAAGTAAACCATTGCCCGGCATCTCGCAATGATGATAATAATTTCTATGAATCGTTTTTCAAATTACATCGGTGTTCAATCTCTTTGTCATCCTTCAATATATCGGCTCTTACTATGTTTCAGCCTTTAGGGCCTTGTATTTTATTTTGATATTGCTGCTTTTGTCAGGAATAATCTGGTTCAATTATTTTCATTTCCCGATCAGAAATTTTGCGGCAGATAATTGGTTGAGCCATTTTACCGCCAGTTATTTATTGTACCTCGTTCCGTTTGCAACCGCATTTGCATTACAGTATTTTTTTTACCCGGGTACAAATTATCTTAAAAATAAAAGGATGCACCTGTTGGTGATCGCTGCGCCGGCAATATTTGCATTGCGGGTTAATTTTAATCTTCACCACGCGGCCATCGAAAAATATTTTAACGGCGATGCGACGATTTTCTGGATATGTTGTTCCGATTGGATCGTACGCGCATTGTTCATCTTCGTAGTTATATATTTCATTAATTTATTTTACAAGCACAGGTATAATTATTCACCGGCTGGTATAAAAAATTTTAAACCTTATTTTTTGCTCGTCTGCTGCATGGTACCGGCAATCGCATTTGCAGCTTTTCAGCCATCGTTCATGCAGATGTATCCGCGTGTACAGATTGTGACAACAATGAATATCCCGTACAAAATTATTCATTGCCTTATTTTCGAACTCAGCTATATTTTTGATTTCATCAGTATTGAAGCATTCTTTCGCGGCTTTCTTATCTTCGCATTCATGCGCATCTGCGGTAAGAATTGCATTGTTCCGGCAGCATGCTTTTATTGCTGCATTCATCTTGGAAAGCCAATGGGAGAAGCGATCAGCAGCTTCTGGGGTGGGATGTTGCTGGGTATTGTAAGCTATTACACCAAAAATATCTGGGGCGGCATCGTCCTCCATGTCGGCATCGCTGCATTGATGGAAATGGCTGGTTTTATCGCCCATTATTTTTCATAACATAAACTGCTTAGCTGTTATCCTTAGCTTGCCGGACGAGCCTTCTGCTAAATACCCATTGGCCGGTATTGTGATTTCCTTGACTAAGTATTACCTTCAAAAAAAATCAACTCATGAGAAAGCTCTTTTTTTTAACAGTACTCCTCTTGTTTTCCGCTGCATCATTTGCACAAAGAAGCAACATGGAAGAAGTGATGATATTGCAGATGCCAACTGATCCTGGCGCACGCGCATCTTCCGTTGCGTGGCACCCGACGCTCAAAAGATATTACGCTCCAAAATCCGGCAACGCCGTATATTCAATGGGTATTTTCGACCCGGAAGGGAATCTGATTTCACCGGAAGGATTGCAAACGAACTTCGATATACGTGGTTTTTGGTACAATCCTAAACTGAAAACATTTTGTGCCAATGGTTACAACGATGATGGTTGGGTAACGTATAAACTTGATAAAGATGGCATCCCTGCTGATATTACACATGATGTAGAGTACATGGCACAGCCAGATGTACATAGCGTTGGCTCGTTTGATGCTAAAAATAATTATGTTTATTTTTTAAAAGGACAAAATGTAATTGCTTACAATGCCAGCAAATTTGACGAAGCAAAGAAGATCCGCTTATACATTAATTCCAAAAACAAAGATGCGGCGGAACTGATGGATATTTTATATAGTGAAGATGAAACGCCGGAAAACGTAAACTATACAACGGTGATATACACCGGCATTCCAAAAGCAGAATTCGCCTTGTTGAACGTGGAAGACAAGACGATAGATTTTTATGATATGACGACCGGCTACATAACCAGGATCTCTAAATTACCATCTGATGCACCGGCCGAGACGATGCTCTGTTTTAGTTATGCCAATAACATTTTTTGGTTGTTTGATCTGGGAAATAAGATGTGGCACGGATACAGATAATTGAAGCGAAATATTTTGATCGCAGATTTTTTTCACCTTCGGTGATTTAATTAAGGGATTACGCAGATTAGATTTTGCTGCACAAAATTTTAAGCGAAGACATGAGCGAAGATCGTCTGAATCAGGATTTGCAGGATTAAAAAATTTACAGGATACAAAATCATTCATTAAAAACTGCACCATTCTTCGCGCTATCCCGCGAAGCGGGATCAAATCTGCGTAATCCCTTAATCAATTTTGCGAAAGCAAAAAAAAGAAATCTGCGATAAAAAATTCCAGTCACGCCAAGCCAATTAAAATTGCGTCGCTTTCTTTTTGTTTCTATTAAAGGTTTAAATTGCTTTAATAAAACGATTGCGCATGTCAAAAACAAAAATTGCCGGTATCGGCTATTACGTACCCGAGCAGGTTGTAACCAACAACGACCTCTTGCAATACATGGATACTTCCGATGAATGGATCCAGGAGCGCACCGGCATCAAAGAAAGGCGATATGCCCATCGTAGCGAAGAAACCACCACCACCATGGGCGTGGAAGCTGCGAAGGTGGCCATCGAAAGGGCCGGTATCACAAAAGACGATATCGACTTCATCATATTTGCCACCATCAGCCCTGATTATTATTTTCCGGGATGTGGCGTGTTATTACAACGTGCCATGAAAATGAAAGAGATCGGCGCCCTCGATGTTCGCAACCAATGCAGCGGTTTTATATATGCGCTATCGATAGCAGATCAATTCATCAAAACAGGCATGTACAAAAATATTTTACTGGTGGCGAGTGAAAAACATTCATTCGGCCTCGACTTCAGCACACGTGGCCGCAATATTTCCGTGATCTTTGGCGACGGCGCGGGCGCGGTTGTGTTGCAGCCAACCGAAAAGGCAACCCAGGGGATTTTAAGTACACATCTTCACAGCGACGGAGAAAGCGCGGAAATGCTGGCGATGTTCAATCCCGGAACGCATGCCAATCATTGGGTTCCGGTGCCTGTTGCCGATTTTGACAATGCGCCTGTAGGCGGGATGTTCATGAGTCATGAAATGATCGACAAGGCACAGAACTTTCCAAACATGGACGGGCCATCCGTTTTCAAAAAAGCGATCGTCAAATTTCCGGAAGTAATCATGGAAGCTTTGCAGAAAAATAATTTGAATCCTTCCGATCTGAATTTATTGATCCCGCACCAGGCAAATTTGCGCATCGCGCAATTTGTACAACAAAAATTACAGCTTCGCGACGACCAGGTGTATAATAATATTGACAAATATGGCAATACCACAGCGGCGTCTATCCCAATAGCGTTGTGCGAGGCATGGGAGCAGGGAAAAGTAAAAGAAGGTGACCTTGTTTGCCTGGCAGCGTTTGGAAGTGGTTTTACGTGGGGAAGCGCGTTGTTGCGGTGGTAATATGTAGGGTCAATGGTGAAGTCATCATCGGGTATAATTTAAAGGGTGCTTTTTTAAAAATCAGCCTACTTTTGCCATTCCAAAAATTTCTTGATATTTTCACCATTGACCATTCACAAAAATGCGGCGATTCGTTTATTTCATCAATCCAATTTCAGGAACAAAGAACAAAGATGTTCTTTTAGAACTTATTAAAAAAAGGACTTCCAAAGAAAACATTCCTTTTGAGATCTTACATACGAATGCCGAAGGTGATTATATTTACCTGGTTGAAAAGATCAAATACGAAAACATCACTGATGTGATCATTTGCGGCGGTGATGGAACCGTTAACCAGCTGGCCGCATCGCTTCTCGGCGTTGATGTAAACATTGGCATCATTCCGATGGGTTCCGGAAATGGACTCGCTTTGGCCGCCGGCATACCACGTAATCCCAACAAGGCCCTGGATATTATCTTCAAAGGAAATTCTGCATTGATCGACAGTTTTTATATCAATGAAAAATTCAGCTGCATGCTGTGTGGACTCGGCTTCGATGCACAGGTGGCACATGATTTTGCGAAACAAAAAAAACGCGGATTGGCTACTTACATAAAACAAACCATCAAAAATTTTGTGAATGCAAAAACATACAATTTCGTTTTAAAAATGAACGATGTTACTGTTACCACCGAAGCATTTTTTATCAGCATTGCGAATAGCAACCAGTTTGGAAATAATGTGACGATTGCGCCCAAAGCCAGTATCAGCGATGGTTTGATAGATATCGTAATCGTAAGCAAAATGAGTAAAATGAAATTGCTGTATACAATTGCCAAACAAATAGCGGCTGGCGAACCGGATATCAGTCACAGTAAGAAATACAAACCCGAAGATATTTATTATTACCAGGCTAAGAAAATCAGTATTGAAAACCCTGATAAGGCGCCGTTTCACATCGATGGCGATCCTGCAACAACTTCAAAAAGTTTCGAGATACGCGTAGTGGAAAAAGCATTTCGATTATTACAACCTTAATTACCGATCAATGCTGCCACCTGCTTCAGTGCACCGGAATTCATCGCATTGCTGAAAGATTCTTTTACGTCGCGCTTTTCGCCATGTGTCAAATGAAAATTGAGTGCCGCTGTTTTTTCCTCTTTTTCGGGTAAATACATGATCATGATCTTATGCAATCCGGAATCTCCGGAAGTTTTATAATAACTGAACTGATCCGTTTGAAAATAATCCTGCAATTTGAACCAATTGTGTTGAAGCATCGTAGCTGGCGTTACGATCATATCGGTTACAGATTTTGTTTCAAAAGGTTGTATCCAGTTGTCATTCGTCCGGTCGCGTATCTGTAAGATCAAAACCCCACTTGTATTTTCCTTTATCCAGTCGCGAAAATTATCCATAAACCGCAAAGTTGTTTCCTGTCCATAGTTGTCGCGTAAACCCGCGTCCATTACATCTATCACGGGCATACTCGGCAACCATACATTTGGCAGCACATATGGAAAAGTGGCGTTCATCCTCAATGCAGTGAGTACGCGGAGATTCATCGGCCCCTGGTTTTTAAAAAGACTTGCAAAGTCAACTGCATCCGGACTTGCAGTGGAATCATTCTGATACGCTTGCGCTTTCATCATGAAGCGCAGCGGCTGCGTACTTACCATCATCTTACGACCATCGCTTTTGATAACGGAGTTGAAAATGATCAGTGGAACCTTTCCGGAAGTTTCATCATTTACGAGATCCTTCATTTGTATATCGAGCAATCCTTCGGTATTGTAGCCCAGTTTTTTTTCGAAAGCATAGCCGCGATCTTTTGCATAGCTGAATTTCCCAACAGAAAACTTTTGCGTTGGTGTTAACAGGTCGCGTGCCATCAAGGATGTAAAAACAGGATTTAACAGATCGCCGGCTATGCGGTCGGTGTAAACAGGATCGTGAAGGTTGATATGGCGCCCGTGCAATTTATTGCGATACAGCTCGCGATAGTAAGTTGCCGCCAGCATTCCGCCGCTGGCGCCGCTGATGAGAAAGGTTTGCTGCATCAATTTTCCGTTCGTTGCGCTGTCGATCTGCTGTAATGCGTTCATCACAAATGCTGCGCTGCGCAATCCGCCGCCACTCACGTTGATGAAGATCATCAAAGGCTTTTCCCCCGATTGATTTTTCTTCCAATTGTTAAGCACCTTAATCATATTGGCCTTGTCGGCTTCGATCCCGGAAGGGCTGCTTAGTTGCAGCAAAGAATTTTTATCATACACGGGGCGGCTTTCCTTATTTACATAATCAAGTCCATAAGCCTTGTTTCTCGGATCAATGATTTCTTTTTTATAGAGATAATTGATCGCAAATAAAAAAACGATTGCCGCCGGTAAGCTCCAGCTTTCAAGAAAGTAAGACAGCGCGCCGATGAGGGCGATCATCAACCCGAAAAAGACAAGGATGCTTGCGGCGGCAGGCATTTCAAACGCACGATGATCCAGAAAAAAACCTACTGTTGAAAGAAATACGAATGCCAGTAAGATACTGGCGATTGCGGCAAGATGGTGTCGTTTAAAAACCGTATCAATAAAGGCCTGTCGGTAATGATTTACGGGCCGCACTTTGTTGATCCCAAGTGTGGCATTGAGATAATATCTCACTTTGAGTCCAAATTCAGCTGATTGCATTTCTTTTTGACCGTACGTTTTTTTAAACAGCTCCGGGTTGCTGATGATGGGCGCCATTGTGCGTTCGATCGTTTTGCCGGCACCGAAAAAATATCCGAAGGATACGATCACCAGTGAAGCGAAGCCGAGCATGATGCCGAATATCTCAATGGAAATATCTTTGCCCGTCATCAGTTCTTTGGCGCTGTTGAAATGGTAGAGCTTTATGAAATAAAATACCAGGAATATCAGCGGCAGGATCGCGTTGTTGATACAATATTTTAAGAATGGATTGGAAGTAGCTGCCAGAAATTTGAACCGCTTGCTATGCAGGATGAAAGTGGTGATGTTCCAGCTCATCATGTAAATGCCAAGGGCTACGCCAACGATGACGGCGCTTACGATATTCACCTTGCCCAGGTATTCCGGCGAAAAAAACAAGGCGTCGGCACCGAAAGTTTTCATAAAAACGCTTGAAATGGTACTGAACAAAACGTACCAAAAAACAAGCAGTATCTGGTATTTTCTAAAATGAAGGATGAAAAGCTGGATGGGGAGAGAGAAGTAAATATTTTTTAGTAGCAACCGCATTTATAATGGATAATTTTATAATGGATATTTTATTTAAATCATACCAGATTGAAGATTGCTTTTACAACAATGTATTAAAGGTATTATCAATTATCCATTTTTCAATTATCCATTCAGCAGGCTCGTTTTCGTTTGAAACAACACCGAAAATAATTGTGTGATCACAAAAGTTGCGAGCAACAAATGTATCGGTTGAGCCACCGCCGGCATATCGGCATATACCAATACAATTCCAACGATCATGCTGAGTAAAATATTGGCGGTTATTAAAAACATTTTTTTGCGTACCAATAAATTTTTATTGCAATAAAATGCCATTGCCAAAGTAACTGCCAGTACCGTCCAGGAAAAAGTGCGGTGGACCAGGAAGGCAACCGGCTGATCGGCTAGCCAGGCTTCTCTTTGCTGGTATTCCAAATGTTTGGAAATATCATCCACATACATCCTCACCATCGTGCCGAAAACGCTTTGAATAGCCACCAGCACGAGCAACACGACAAAACAATTGCGCAGTTTTTGATCAATGTGGATGACTCCAATTCTGTTTTTTAAAGCCAGCCAGGCGCCTAGTTGCAGTTGTATCAAAATAACCGCAAATAACAAATGAACGGAAATACTAAGATGGGCAAGGTTCTTTTTTACTACAATGGCTCCAAACAATCCCGTTAAAATAACGGTTACCAAAAACCCAAGAGCGAATTGAAAAGCTGCCCGCTTTTCTTTGCGGCAACGAAACAATGCTATCAGTTGTATGATGGCAAAAACACCGAGTAAAGCGCCAGCGAGGCGGTTAAAATATTCTATCCAGGTATGATAAACATTGAAGGTATGATCGATGTCTTGCTTGCTGAGATATTTTTCAAAATCTGCCGGGAGTTCCGATGCGTTGGTGGGCGGTATCCACCTGCCGAAGCAGCGTGGCCAGTCGGGACAGCCCATACCACTTTGCGTTGTACGTACAACACCGCCGGCGATGATCACAAAAAAAGTTAATATGAAAGTGGCAAGCACCCAGGTTTTGGCAGTACGCATGTTGATAAAATTGCCGCAAAGTTAGTAAAGCTGTCACTGATTTTATTAGATATTTGCGTAGCAATGCTGGAGCCTTATTTTTATAAAACCAAGATCGAAGCCGGCCTGGATGAAGCCGGGCGCGGCTGCTATGCCGGCCCTGTATTTGCCGCTGCGGTGATCCTTCCTAAAAATTTTCATCATCCGCTCCTGAACGACAGCAAGCAATTATCCGAAAAAGAGCGGGATATTTTAAGACCCATTATTGAAAAGGAAAGCATTCATTACGGTGTAGCTTCGGTTGACAATGAAGAAATCGACGTCATAAATATTTTGCAGGCATCTTTTAAGGCCATGCATCTCGCACTGGAAAAATTATCTGTGGTGCCACAATTATTACTGGTAGACGGCAATCGTTTCAAACCTTACAAAGACATTCCGCACCGCTGTTTGATACAGGGTGATGGTCGGTATGCCTCAATTGCAGCAGCAAGCGTGCTTGCAAAAACTTACCGCGACGAACACATGCTCCGGTTGCACAAAGAATATTCGCACTATGGCTGGGACACAAACAAAGGCTATGGTACCGCTGTTCACCGCAGAGCCATCAAGAATTCCGGCCTTTGTAAGTATCACCGCAAAAGCTTTAATATTCTGGATACACAGGCGAGCCTGGAGTTCAGTGATTAATTTTTTAATTTATAATTAAAGCAGGGCTATTGTTGTTGCTGCATCATTTCCATGTGACGCTGATAAGAGTTTAAGCTGTTTTTTTCGGGTTGAACCGTTGCGGCTGGCTGTGGTGTTAGAACCGTTGGCAATTCTTTTGACAGGGCACCGTCTTCATACGCAACGGATACGCCTACTTCCAGTGTTTGTTTGGCAGTTCCTTTATAGGTTCCTCTTACGGGCGAGCAATCGCTGAAATTTCTGCCGATGGCAAGCCGCACATGAAGATCGGTAACCACGCAATTATTGGTAGGGTCAAAACCCAGCCAGCCATAAAAAGGGATATATGCTTCCACCCATGCATGCGTGGCGCCTTCGCCGCGAAGGCCTGCATCTTTCGGGCAAACATATCCACTTACATAGCGTGCCGGAATATTTAATATGCGCAACATCACTAAGAGGATATGCGCAAAGTCCTGGCACACGCCGGCTTTCAATGTCCATATCTCTTCGAGCGTTGTTTCTACACTGGTAATGCCCTGGATATATTTGAAATTGGTATAAACGTACTCGGTAAGCTGTTGCGCAGCAAGATAAACGGACACAACATTGTAAAAACCACTATCGGCAATACGTTTCACCTCATCGAGGGCAGTGAAATTTTCCTGTTTTAAAAAATCGATGAAGGCGCCGTCGCATTTAAGTTCGTGAACGGCTTCCCATTGAATGGCCGGCGATTCTTTGTCTTCCGGATAAGGACGCTGTTTGGTGATCACTTCCACTTTTGATTCGATGCGCAATTCGCGGTGCGGCGCAATATTCATAAAGGAGCCGGCGCGGTTGCCATAATAATCTCTGTAAATATCTACGTTCGGATCACCGGAAATAACCAGCTGCTGCTGTACCAGTTCCTGTAATTCATCTTTTATAGGAAATAATAGAATATGGTTGGCACTGTCGGTCACAGGTTCTTCGTAGGTGTATTTTGTAACGTGCTGAATAATAAAACGAGGCATGTAAATAGAATCAGGGTTAAGAAAAATAATTTTTTGTAAGCGTATTTCCGATCTCCACTAATCCGGCTCTTGTTTCGTAAAGATACTGATGCAATCCTTCGTGCATGATGGAAACGGGCGTTGAAAATTTGATGCGGCTCTTCAGCTTTCCGATAATGAAATTAAGATGATCGAACGCCGCATTGTTGCGGTCGCCGCGCAGGCGCTCAAAGTACCGGTGCAGCTGGTTTACAGAATAGATCACAGATCTCGGAAAATCTTCGCTCAGCACGATCTGTTCCACCACATTCTTTGCTTCGAAGCCGCCGCGGTAGGTGCGCAGGTACAATTCGTAACCGGAAATGGACAGCAGCATATATTTCCAGTAGGTAGTATCCGAAGGTGCGTCGATGTCACGCGCATTGAGCACGCTGAATTTTACATCAAGGATATCCGTTGTCTGAATGGCGCGTTCGAGAAATTTTCCAATGTTGATGAAAGAGTTTCCTTCACCACGCGCCATGGTTACGTCCGTTGTGCCTACATACACCAATCCTTGTTTGATAAGGATATCAAGGATGGTAATGGGGTCTTCTTTAAGCAGCAACGGGGCGAGTTTTTCATCGCGGACGGTGTGATAAAAATCGTTGAGGCATTGCCACATTTCCTTCGTAATATGATCCTGCACGCTCCGCGCATTTTCCCGTGCCTGCGTAACGATGTTGAGGACCGAATTCGGATTCTCTTTGTCGGTCACCATGTAGATCAGCACGCCGCGGGTATTGTGTTGCAGCATGGCTATCTTATCATCTTCCAGGTACGTGAAGATCTTCAGCACCGGTCGCCAGCTGAACTCCTGCACATCGTCCTGCGACGATGCGTAATTGATCTTCAGCATGCGGAGGATGCCGTCGGCACGTTCTACATAACGGCTCATCCAGAATAAACTATCGGCAACTCTACTCAGCATAATTTAAGTATTAGGTTTTAGGTGTAAGCCGTCGGTCGTCAGCCATCAACTGTTGACTATAAGCCATCAACTATCGGCTGTCAACCATTAACTGTTTTCTGTCATCCTGAGCTTGTCGAAGGTGCCTTCGACAAGCTCAGGATGACAGAGATTCATAATTTTTAATTCCGGCGCTAGCCGAGCACCCACGTATCCTTGCTTCCTCCGCCCTGCGACGAATTCACCACCAGTGAACCTTCGCGCAGCGCAACCCTGGTTAATCCGCCGGGAACGATCTCGATTCCATCCGGACCAAACAACGCATATGGACGAAGATCAACGCGGCGCGGCTGCAATTTGCCATTCATATAACAGGGCGACGACGACAGGCTGATGATCGGCTGCGCAATGAATTCCCGCGGATTCTGCAATACTTCACCTTTGTATTTTATGATCTCTTCGCTGGAGGCCGCACTTCCCATCAGCATTCCATATCCGCCACTTTCGTTTGTTTTTTTGATCACCATACTTTCGATATTGTTGAAAACATGCTCCCGTTCCTCCGGGCGATCGAGATGATAGGTAGGAACGTTCTTCAGGATAGGCTCCTCATTCAGATAATAGCGGATCATCGCCGGTACAAAAGTGTATATAGCTTTATCATCTGCTACGCCATTGCCCAAAGCATTCACAATCGCTACGTTTCCTTTGCGATACGCGCTCATGATGCCGGCCACGCCGAGCATGCTGCCGGGATTGAAGACCAGCGGATCGAGAAATTCATCATCTACGCGGCGATAGATCACATCCACCTGCTGCAGTCCCGTAGTTGTTTTCATATATACTTTGTGGTCATCCACTACCAGGTCGCTTCCCTGTACCAGTTCTACACCCATCAGCCGCGCCAGCGTTGTATGCTCAAAATAGGCGGAATTGTAAATTCCGGGAGTAAGCAATACAATGGTTGGGTTCTTTATTTGCCTGGGCGATAAGGAAACCAGGTTTCGGTACAAAATATTCGGATATTCTGTCACGCTCCGAACGGCATTGTTTGGCAGCAGGTCGGGAAAGATGCGCTTCGTGATCTCCCGGTTTTCGAGCATATAGCTCACCCCGCTTGGCGTACGGAGATTATCTTCCAGTATATAGAAAGTGCCGTCGCTGTTGCGGATGAGATCGATACCCGATATATGCACATAAATGTCATAAGGAACCGGGAAGTTGTACATCTCACGGAGGTAATGCGGACAACTGTATATCATTTCCGTAGGAATGATGCCATCTTTAAGGATGAACTGGTTGCTGTAAATATCTTTCAGGAAAAGATTGAGCGCCTTTAGCCGCTGCCTGATGCCTTTTTCTATATAATCCCATTCTGAAGAAGTAATGATGCGGGGAATGATGTCGAACGGGAATATTTTCTCAATTCCCTCCCCACTGCTGTAAACGGTAAAAGTGATGCCCTGGCTCATGAAAAGCTTTTTGGCCAGTTCTTCTTTTTTATTAAGCTCTTCGATGGAAAGCTGCTGGAGAAACTCAACAGCTTTTTTATACTGTTCGCGCACAGATGCATCTTTATACATCTCATCCCAGGTATTGGCATCCACCAGATACGATTGCAGCAATTCGCTTGTTTGCATAAACAGTGTGTTTGGACGTGAATGACAGGCAACCGATATGATGCGGTCCTGCCGGCCTGAGCTTATCGAAGGGCTTCGGCAAGCTCAGGCTGGCAGGATCTGGAACGCTGGATCAAGAAACAATTAATATTCTCATATCAGCCAAATATAATGAAAGGAATTTTAATTTAAGAATATGAGGAGCCGAATACACAGATTGTTGCTACAGATTACACAGATTTCCACAGATCAACGAACTATAAGCAATGAGCCGTTAGCAATTGGAGTTATTTTACCCTTATCAGCGGTGCCTGTTGCCAATTGATCGTTCTTTTTTGTTTTTCTTAACAGGCAGCCGAATTCTTTTGGCACCGTATTTGAAATATACATTGCATCAACAATTACAATTCAAATTTTCTCATAAGCAGTTAGTTTTGGTAAACGGCCCCTGTTTCTACAGGGGCCTTTCTTTTTCTGCAAGGTTTAAGGGTTAGGTATTAGGTTTAAGGCGTATAAATAATACCTTTGTTTCATAATCATTGTGATGATCCGTACCTGAAAGATGTAAATGCTTACGCCTTATACCTTATACCTTTATGCAACATTCCCCCCAGATCTTTCAAACCAATAACAATAATCGTTGGAGAAGTTTTAAATGGACTGGCCGCATCATTGCGGTGGTAACGCTGTTTTTTATTGCAGTCGCCGTTTTGGCAGTTATAAATGCCAATAATCCGGACCTGCCCGTGCTGGACAATAAGGCCAGGGCTTATCAGGATAAATTGGATCCATCCAACAAATTCACTTTCGCCTCGCGGTTAAATAAGAAATACAAGGGATTCAAGGATTTTCTTTCGAAAAAAGTTGCAGAAGACTCTCTTAACAATCTTCACAATGCTGCTATAAAAACATCTGCCATCCGTGCAGCATTTTATACGCCGTGGGATCGTTCGGCGTTACCCGACCTGATTAAAAATGCCGATAAACTCAATACCATTTTCCCCGAATGGTTCTTTATCGATACTACAACGTTTGCGTTGCAGACAAGGATCGATACTGCCGGCCTTTCTGTGATGCGACAAAACAATCTGAGCATCCAGCCTATACTTAATAATTTTCGCACTAATATGCAAAACGCATCGCAAGGAAATTTCGATAGCAGGTTGCTGCACGTAATTCTTACAGATGCCGTCAAGCGGAAAAAGCTCATCGCCCAAATTGCCGATACGCTTGCTTTTTACAGGCTGCAGGGGCTGAATGTGGATTTTGAAAATATGAATGAGTCTGCCAACGAGGCACTGACACAGTTTCAAAAAGAATTATATGAGGCACTTCATCCCAAAGGCTTTCTCGTGAGCATGGATGTAGAGGGCATGAATGAAGATTATGATTTTAAAAGCCTGGCTGCCTACAACGATCACGTGGTGTTGATGGCCTATGATCAATACAACGACGCTTCCGGCGCCGGACCAATCAGCGCGCAGAAATGGATCGAGCAGCAACTGGATTGGATGGATGACAAAGTAGACGCACACAAGATCATCCTCGGCGTGGCGGGCTATGCCCGCGATTGGGTGACGGAAAAAACGGAGAACGGACCGGCAAAATCCGTGGAGGATCTTTCCTATTCCGCTGTAATTGCCCGCGCAAAACTGATCAACGCCAATATTGAGTTTGACAATGATACCTACAACCTACACTACAGCTATACTATCCCGGAAACCGATACTGCCGGCGAAACGCGTCATGACATCTGGTTCACCGATGCCGCCACCACATTCAACATCCTTCGTTTCAGCGATGATTATTCTACTGCCGGTACAGCATTGTGGCGCCTTGGCGGCGAAGATCCGCGGATGTGGAACTATTACGGGCGCGATCTCAGTACGTCCGGGCTTCAAAAAGAGCCCTTCGATTTCACTACTCTGGAAGTTGTTCCGATCGATGTGAACAGCAAGCCCATCCCGACAGGTGAAGGAGAATTGCTTCGCATTTTATATTCGCCGCAGGCGGGAAAAATAAAACTGGAAGTGGACAAAGCCGACATGCTTATTTCTGAGCAACAGTACCTGCAGTTGCCTTCGGGTTATTTATACCAAAAATTTGCGGAGGATAAAACGCCGATGGGCCAGCCCGGCCATAAGATTATACTCACTTTTGACGATGGCCCGGATGATGTGTATACACCCAAAATATTATCCATTCTTGAAAAAGAAAAAATACCGGCTACGTTTTTTCTGATCGGGCTAAATGCCGAACGAAATATTCCGTTGCTGCAAAGGTTGTATAAAAGCGGTTACGAGATCGGCAACCATACATTCACGCACGGCAACATTGCAAAGATGAGTCCGGAGCGGGCCGAACTTGAAATGAAGACCACGCGCGCGCTAATCGAATGTGTAACGGGTCATTCAACGATTCTCTTCCGCGCACCTTATAATGCCGACAGCGAGCCATCAACATACGAAGAGATCGAACCGCTGGCGCGAAGTAAAAAAGATAATTATATTTCCGTAGGCGAAAGTATCGATCCCAACGATTGGGATCCGAACATGAATGCAGACAGCATTTACAACCGTACGATCCGCTTTGCGGAACAAAACGATGCGAACATCATTTTGCTGCACGATGCCGGCGGCAAAACGCGCCAGCCAACAGTGGATGCCTTGCCGCGCATCATCGAATATTTTAAAAAACGTGGTTGCAAATTTACTACCGTAGCCGATCTGATGGGCAAAACCAAAGATGATGTGATGCCCCCGATAGCACAAACCTGGAAAAACAAGGCTAACTGGTACGTAGTGGAAGGCACTTATTGGACTACCAATATTTTATTTTCACTCTTTGTGGTGGGTATTATTTTGTCGGTCGGAAGAATGGCCATCATGGCTTTGTTTGCTTCGATACAGATGCGCAAAGAGAAAAAAGCCGCAGCACTATTGGCCGGGAAGATCATACATTATCCTGCGCCGCTTGTTTCCGTGATCGTGCCGGCTTACAATGAAGAAGTAAATGCGGCCCGCACCGTGGAAAGCCTGCTGCAACAAAATTATCCGAACCTTCAGGTAATTTTCGTGGACGACGGCAGCAAGGATAATACATTTAAAACGGTAAGCGATGCCTTTGAAGGTGACAACAGGGTAAAAGTTGTTACGAAAGTAAATGGTGGCAAAGCCTCTGCGCTCAATTACGGCATCGCGATCGCCGATAGCGAATACGTGGTTTGCATTGATGCCGACACACAATTGAAAAATGATGCGATAACAGAATTGATGAAAAAATTCTTTGTTCATGGTGAAACCGCTTCAGAAGAAAATGAAGTAGGCGCTGTGGCCGGAAATGTAAAAGTGGGCAATGAAATAAACATGATCACACGCTGGCAAAGCATTGAGTATATCACTTCACAAAATTTCGACCGGCGCGCATTTGATCTGCTGGATTGCATCACGGTGGTGCCGGGTGCAATCGGCGCTTTTAAAAAACAAGCCATCATTGATGCGGGCGGTTTTACTACCGATACGCTGGCAGAAGATTGCGACCTTACCATGCGGTTGCATCGCAGCGGCTACCAGGTTCGCAACTGCAATACCGCCATATCCTACACCGAAGCACCGGAAACGATGAAGCAATTTATGAAGCAGCGGTTTCGCTGGAGCTTTGGCGTGATGCAGAGTTTCTGGAAACACCGTGATGCTACGTTCAATCCGAAATATAAAAATTATGGGATGATCGCCATGCCGAACATATTGGTGTTCCAGATGATCCTGCCGTTTCTGGCACCATTGGCAGATATTATCCTGGTGTTGAGCCTGCTGGCCGCAGGTTTCGGTATCATCCCGGCAAGCGTGGGGCACATCGTTTTATATTATCTCATTTTTACATTAGTAGACGTAGCCGGTGCCGCGCTTGCTTTTGCCTTTGAAAAAGAAGATTATAAAAAACTGATCTGGCTCATTCCGCAACGGTTGATATATCGCCAGTTGATGTATTATATCCTGATCAAATCTTTCAACAAAGCCATCAAAGGTGAACTACAAGGCTGGGGTGCCTTAAAACGTACGGGTAATGTGAAACAGTTTGCAGGAAATTAACGTATATGAAATACTTTTACCTTTCCAATATAAAAATAGTAACGAGGTGGCAACTACAGAAACCGGACGAAAGAATTTCCTGAAAAAAATGGGCGGCAGAAAAACATCATCACGGTCTGCCGACGAAATGAGCTTTATCGATCACCTTGAAGCCTTGCGTTGGCATATTGCACGGGCGGTACTTGCCTGGCTCGTAGCTACGATCATCATCTTTATAAAAATAGACTGGATATTTGACAACGTTATTATGGCACCTGCCCGACCGGAATTCATTACTTATGGCGGGTTGTGCAACCTTGGCCACAACTTGCATCTCGGCGATGCGTTTTGCATGCCGCCGGTAAAGATTTCTTTTCTCATCAATACCGTGAGCGGCTCGTTCATGTCTGCCATTTCTATTGCAATGACTGGCGGTGTGGTGCTGGCATTTCCATATATTTTCTGGGAACTATGGCGGTTCATCAAACCAGCTTTATCTCCTAAAGAGATCCGTTACAGTCGCGGCAGTATTTTTTGGGTAACGCTTTGTTTTGTGCTTGGCGGCGCATTTGGTTATTACCTTCTGGCGCCGTTCACTTTTAATTTTCTCGGAAATTTTAAACTCGGTACCGCAGGTGTGTATGAATACAAACCTACACTTGACGATTACATAGATACGATCAACAACATCATACTTGGTTGCGGCATTGCCTTTGAATTGCCGATACTTGCATTTGTGCTGGCCAAAATCGGACTGATCTCTGCAAAGTTTTTACGTACTTACCGAAAATACGCATTCGTCATCATCCTTATCATTGCAGCTGTGATCACTCCTTCACCCGATTGGACAAGCCAGGCATTGGTTTCGCTTCCACTGTTGTTGTTATATGAAATAAGCGTGTGGATCGTAAAGAAAGTTGACAAGCAGCGCGAGAAAGATGAGAAAGAGTGGAGTTAACTAATTAATAATTTTAATACATCAAGGTCTTTGCAAATCGCAAAGACCTTTTTTCAAAATAATCACATCGTTGCAAGTATTCAATAATTTGTAAATTTGGGGCATTATTAAATATTCATTATTCACTATTAATTTACCAACCATGAATACCTTCGACCTCACCAAACCTATCGCCATCGGTTGCGACCATGCAGGATTTGATTGCAAAGAAGAATTGATATCACTCCTGGAAGGGGAAAGCAGGTCGTTTAAGGATTATGGAACTTTCAGCAAAGATTCTGTTGACTACCCTGATTTTGCACATCCCGTGGCTAATGCGGTAGAAAGCGGTGAGGCATCATTCGGGATCTTATTATGCGGCAGCGCAAACGGCGTGGCCATTACAGCCAACAAACACCAGGGAATCCGTGCGGCACTTTGCTGGGAAGTGGAGATTGCAGAACTTGCGCGCAAGCACAACGATGCCAATATTGTTTGTATTCCCGCCAGGTTTATCAGCGATGGCGATGCAGAAAAGATCCTCGATGTATTTATGAATACAGCATTTGAAGGCGGAAGACATGCGAACCGCGTGGAGAAGATTTCGTGTTAATGCAAAACATTTTTTAGGAACACTGTATCAACCTTGCGCAGGTTTTTTTGAAGAATCAATGAATATTGCGCACCATTCTAAAGTAAGTTTCCTTTTTCTGTCCAATAAATCTGATCCACTATCAAACGATAACTGTTTCCTTCAATATTAAATACAACCCTGTTATTTTCTTGTATGCTTGCAGAAGGATGTTTTCTGGTCTTTGAAATTAAAAACAGTTTTTGCCAAAGAAAAAATTGCCCACTAAAAAGCCGCTCGTCAAATAATAATTTTCAACAACTCACTTTTACTTATTTTAGTCTACTCAACTTAATCTTCATGCATGAAAAAAAACTTGCTTTCCGCTGCGCTGGTCGCTTTCTCCACGATCGCATTTTCACAAACAGATGCTGAAAAATATGCGGGCATCATTACCGCCGCAGATCTGCAAAAACATCTCACCATCATTGCAGGCGCCGATATGCAGGGCCGCGAAACAGGTACTGAAGGCCAACGCAAAGCAGCGTCTTATATCGAATCGCAATTCAAACAAATTGGTTTAAAGCAACCCGAAGCCCTTAAAAGCTATCAGCAGCTCTACCCGTTGTACCAGGACAGCCTATTAAATACTTCATTGACGATAGATAAAATAGGGGCGGAATATGGGAAAGATTTTATTACACCGTTGAATGGCAATGAGAACGGGTCTTTCAAAGGCTCCGAAATAGTATTTGCCGGATATGGCATAGATGATCCGAATTACAATGATTACGCAAACATCAATGTAAAAGGAAAGATTGTGTTGTTTTTCAATGGCGAGCCCAAAAAGGATGGAAAATATTTTCTGAATCCAACCGGGCGGCCTTCAGAATGGACATTTCCTGGCACACAAAAAAAATTAGCAGCGGCAATTGCTAAAGGTGCCGTGGGTGCATTGATCGTGAATCCGACCACGGAAACATTTTTGCAGGCGGCCATCGACAGAACGAAGAAAACAAATATCTATTTCCCTTCAAAAGAAGATGGCCTTAAAACGCTTAACTATGCCATGTTATCGCACGCATTTGCAAAAACGCTACTTCCCGGTTTCGATACATTGTTAAAGTCGGTTAAAGCGGCTCAGGCATTAAGTCCTGCGCCTTCCTCCACAAAAACGGCAGTGACGTTCAGTCTTCAAAAATACCGGAACGTCGTCAACGCCAGCAACGTGATCGGCATCATTGAAGGCACCGATAAAAAAGATGAATATGTATTTTTAACCGGCCACTACGATCATCTTGGAATGCGCGATGGCAAAATATATTACGGTGCCGACGACGACGGCAGCGGTACAGTAGCCGTTATTGAAATGGCGGCCGCATTTGCGAAAGCGAAAGCCGAAGGCAAAGGGCCGCGCAGAACGATCGTTTTTATGACTGTAAGTGGCGAAGAAAAAGGGCTGTGGGGAAGTGAATACTACAGCGATCACCCGATCTATCCGTTGGATAAAACTTCTGTTGACCTCAATACAGACATGGTGGGCAGGATCGACACGGAAAGAAAAACTTCCGACACCATGAACTACGTGTATGTGGTGGGGCATGATAAATTGAGCAGCGACCTTCCCGTTATCAATGAACGAAACAATAATAAGTTTACCCAACTTACGCTGGATTATAAATTCGATGACCCCAATGATCCCAACAAAATTTACTTCCGTAGCGATCATTATAATTTTGCCCGTAAAGGGGTGCCGGTATTGTTCTTTTACGATGGCATGCTGAAAGCTGACTATCACAAACCAACAGATACGATCGAAAAGATAACATGGCCATTGTACGAAAAAAGAGTTCGCATGATCTTTTATACCGCGTGGGATATTGCCAACAGGGATGAAATGCTGAAACGGGATATTCCGCTACCTGCAGGCGCAAGATAGCCAATGGCCAATGGTGAAATCTTCAAAAAGTTTTTATGGCCTGGCTGCGTGTCTTATTATTTCTCTGTAGTAAAAATGAAGCATTAGACGCTAAAACTACTTTATAAGCAAAAAGATCTTTGAAGATTTCACCGTTGACCATTCATTTACCTCGCCAGCCACTCATTGTCCGCAGGATTACTATCCGGCACGTGTGCACTTCCCAAAACAATTTTGCGGATAACTTTCGTTGTAGTAAATGGAATCTGAACAACCGGGTTTCCTTTCTCCCAAACAGAAACGGTGCGATGGATCTTTTGTTCGGAACCATCCTTAAAAGTAATCGTAAGGTCTATCGGCAAAGGCTTTGAGCCTTTTGCTCCAACTGTAATTATTTTCCTGGACCCCGAATTTGTAACCTTCGATATTGCAAGATCCGGTATGCCGTCATCATAGAACCAACGCTTCCAGAACCAATTGAGATCCTTTCCGCTGCCGGTATTTATGCTATTGAAAAAGTCCTGCGGTACCGGATGCTTTCCGTTCCAGTTGCGGATATAGTTGTGGAGTGCTTTGAAAAACAGGTCATCGCCCAACAGATCCTTGACGTATAAATAGCCCATAGCCGGTTTGGGATAACTGTTCCAAAACATGCTGCTGCCAGATTCCTGTGTAGTAAGCGTAACGATCGGAAGATCATTTTCCGATCCTGCGCCATTTGCATAAGGAGCCACTCCGTAAAGATCCACCAGCGATGTGTCTATCATCGGTGAAATGAGCCATTCGCCGATGGTTGCCCACCCTTCGTCCATCCAGCCATATTTTGTTTCATTGATGCCCATGTAAAAAGGGAACATCGTATGGAATATCTCGTGATCGGTGAGTTCGATGCTTCTGCGCGATCCTCCACCGGGTTGTCGTTCACCATCATGGGGTATTCCATCTGGTCGAGGCCGTCGAATACTGTCTCATGATTGTAGGGATACGGCCATTTTGGAAAACTGAAACTCATTGCTTCCACTGTCTTGCGGGCATCGCTTAATACATGAAAATAATCTTTATGGTCTTTATTGAAAACCGCATCCACCCTCGTTCTCCGGCCGGTAGATTTATCAACCGCCAGGCTGGTGCTTTGCCAGATATAATGATTACTCAATGCGAAAACGGCATCTGTTACATTTTTAGAATCGAATATCCATGTATTTGAACCGGCTCCTTTTGTGATGCTGCCTTCTGCAATATCTGCACTGTCGATCACGTTTACATAACCGTCTGTTGTTTCCGCCTGTTTGATCCTTTGCAGGTATTTATCTGTAAAAATTTCAGCGCCATTCTTAAGGTCGCCGGTGGCCCACACTACATAATTGTTTGGAACGGTGATGGACGTTTTAAAATCACAGAAGTCGTTGTAAAATTCCTGTGTGCCTAAATAAGGGTTGCGGTTCCATCCATCCACATCGTCATATACTGCGATACGTGGAAAATAATATGCGATAAAAAACGCACCGGTATCCACTTGCCCCGTTCGGATATGGGATTCTTTGTTGAGTGTATAATTAAATGCAACTTTTACCGTGATCGCCGATCCCGGCAAAAGCGCCGTTATTTTTACAATCATATTTGTTCCGCTTATCTGATATGCTTCTTCAGGAAGCACCACATCGTTTACAGCAAGCTGCTTTATCATTACACCATCGCTGATATCTTCCGGCTGGATGGACATTAAGCGCTGTGAACCTTTCTTATAAAGGTTGGGGTATAATTTAAAAACGAGCGATTTTAATGTATCCGGACTTTTATTTTGATATATGATCGTTTCTTTTCCGTCAAGCAATCTCGTTTGAGGGTCGAAGTTTACGGCGACATCATAGTCTGCCCTGTTTTGCCAGTAGTTTTTCCCCGGAGCACCGGAAACGCTTCTTGTTTCTTTATCAAATGCGTTTTGAATATTTGTAGGTACCGGCAATTTCACTTGTGAAAATGCCGCAACATTGACGGATACCAGTAAAGCGATCACGTAGATTTTTTTCATGTGTACCTGAATTTATTTTTTTTGCTCAAAATAACGGCTAATCCGGATCGCCGAAGGCGATCTTTATTGAACGCAGATTTCTATTATAATTAAGATATGTTATGATTTTTTCTGTGCCGGTCATAAAAATCTGCGCTCCTCATTTTTCTGCCAATAACAGAAAATCATTTCCCGAAATTGAGTTTGTCTTTCCAGCCTTCGTTGCGCTCCAATATCTCCTGCTTTGTTTTGCAACGTTCGATATCATCGTTGTACATTTTTATTTTGTCATCGCTTAGCGAAGACAGGATCGCTTTCTGGTAATTGCGGATCGCTGCGTCGAAATTTAATTTCAGTTCTTCCATGACCGCGCGTTTTGAAAATATCCAGGATTTTTCAAGCGTAGCGACCTGCAAACATCTTTCCAGGTGTTTCTCGAGGTCGTCGTACCGCTCGAGGTCGGTTAAAAAAGTAGCATAATGAAAATATGGATGCGGATACAGCGGATCACATTTAATGGCCGTTACGAAATGATTCTCGGCCCGACCATAATCGTCAAACTGCGTTTTAAACAACCAGCCCATCGAGTTGTGAGCCGGCGCGTGGCGCGGATCTTCGTACAGGATCGATTCACATTTCTTAAACGCTTCGCCATATTGGTTGTTCTTGATGTCGGCCTCCGACTCAAGATATAATTCATCGATATTCATAAGTTGGCTTTAAATAAAAGTGCATGCTTTTACGTTAAGTTAATGATTATGCGTTTAGATTTTTGTTAAAACGATATTTAATTTAGCTTCATCGTTTAAATAATGTATAAAAGTTTAAAAATGGAATCTACTCGATTTGAAAACGGAGGGCAACAAGATCTTATCACTACCGATACCGATGAAATCCGGCAGATAAGAATAGAAGGCTATGAACTTACTGTGAAAAAGCCAGGAACGGACTATTTATCGCGGCCGCGATCATTTTTGCGAGCGAACTTTTCAATATGTACAGAACGTCAGCCGAATTCACACCACTCGTAATCGGTGTCATCCTTGTTGAAACCGGCATTTTCGTTGCCCTTGGCTTCTTCACAAAAAGCAAACCTTATACGGCCATCATCCTCGGATTGATAGCATTTGTATTGATCATTGGATTTTCTGCGACAATATACGGCCTCCGGGAAGGAAGCGCCGGTGTTGTGAAAGCCTTGTTCGGCGGTATTATTGTAAAAATATTGATCTTCATATCACTGGTAAGACCATTGAAAGATGCGAAAGAATTACAGCAACTGAAAAATGAAGACATGGTTTAGGATTTAGAGACCGGAGTTCAGAACCCACAGTGGTTCCTCCGGGCCTTAAACCCTAAACACTCTCCTATAACCGGTTTTACCAACCGAGAACCCATGCAAAAATCAATGGTGCTACGATGGTCGCATCACTTTCTACTATGAATTTCGGAGTATTGATATCTAATTTACCCCAGGTGATCTTTTCATTCGGAACAGCGCCGCTGTAACTTCCGTAGGAAGTAGTGCTGTCGCTTATCTGGCAGAAATAGCTCCAGAACGGAACATCGTGCCATTCAAGATCCTGGTACATCATCGGCACTACGCAGATCGGGAAATCGCCCGCAATACCACCACCGATCTGGAAAAAACCAACGCCCTTTCCGGATGAATTTCCACGATACCAGTCTGCCAGCCACACCATATATTCGATACCACTTTTCATTGTGGTTGCTTTCATTTCATTTTTTATGATGTAGGATGCAAAGATATTTCCCATGGTACTGTCTTCCCAACCAGGAACTACGATCGGAATATTTTTTTCTGCTGCAGCAAGCATCCAGCTGTTCTTTGGATCAATCTCATAATATTGCTCCAATACGCCGCTCAGCAACATCTTATACATGAACTCGTGTGGAAAATATCTTTCGCCTTTGTCATCCGCCTCTTTCCATATCTTATGTATGTGCTGCTGTAACCTCCTGAAAGCTTCTTCTTCCGGGATGCAGGTATCCGTTACCCGATTGTAATGATTTTCGAGCAGGTCCCACTCTTCCTGCGGACTAAGATCGCGGTAATTAGGCACCCTTTTGTAATGACTATGCGCCACGAGGTTCATAATATCTTCTTCCAGATTGGCGCCGGTACAACTGATGATGGCCACTTTATCCTGGCGGATCATTTCGGCAAGGCTCAATCCGAGTTCGGCGGTACTCATTGCTCCGGCCAATGTAATCATCATTTTGCCACCTTCATTCAAATGCGTTACATATCCTTTGGCAGCATCCATTAAAGCAGCCGCATTAAAATGGCGATAGTGATGTTCTATGAAGTTTGAAACTGGTCCTTGTGTCATATTCGTTTTTTTAGAGCCACAAAAGTAGGTTTTTTGCCCGCAGATTGAGCGGATCACATGGAAATATTCGTCACAGGAACGTGCCCCGGGGCGCGTTCAAAAATTGACGTTGCCATTTTCAAAAGTTTCAGGTTTCGCGATCGGACCGGTCCGGAACGCGTTCCTACAGGTACATTGACTTATCTTTGCGTCACAATAACTCTTTGCAATGAAACTTATTATTACATTTCTGTTATCGTTTACAATTGCAGCCACTTTTGCGCAGCAAAATAAATTTACCGGCATTTGGGAAGGCAAGATAAACGTGGGCGTTTCATTACGGCTCGTATTTCAATTTAGTCAGAATGAAGATAAAACACTTACCGCCGTTCTCCGGAGCCCGGATCAATCGCCCAAGCCTCTCCTGGCAGACACCGCCTGGATTTCGGGCGACAGCATTTATACAACTTCCAAAAAATTTGGCATCAGCTTCAGCGGTGCGCTGACGGGCGACAGTTCTATCAACGGCACTATCGTTCAGGGCGTACCAATTCCCCTGCAATTAAAAAAAGTGAGCAGCGTTGCAGAAGCAAAAAGGCCACAAACGCCCCTGCCACCATTTCCGTACAACAGCAAGGATGTTGAATATACAAATGCTGATAAATCTGTCAGCTTTGGAGGCACGCTCACCTGGCCGCAGGTTCCGGCCGGAACAAACTATATTAAAGCGCCCACTTACCCGGTGGCATTGCTCATCACCGGCAGTGGCGCGCAGGACCGTGATGAAAATATTTTCATGCATAAACCCTTCGCGGTGATTGCCGATTATCTTACCAAACGCGGCTTTGCGGTGTTGCGGGTAGACGACCGTGGTGTTGGAAAATCTACCGGGAATTTTGCAACGGCTACCACGCAGGATTTTGCAAACGATGTGGAAGCTGGTATCAATTATTTGAAAACATTGCCACAGATTGACACTTTTCATATTGGAATGATCGGCCACAGCGAAGGCGGAATGATCGCTCCAATAGTTGCTTCGCGAAGAAAAGATATTAAGTTTATTGTGTTGCTGGCCGGGCCGGGTGTGCCAATCAAACAACTAATGAGTGAACAAATATATGCTTCCAGTAAAGCTGAAGGAAATTCTGAAGAAGTAAGCAAACTGGGATCCAAACTATATCTTGAAGCGTTGACAGCCGTGCAAAGCAATACAGATACGGCGGTGGCGCGACAAAAGATCGTGGAGCAGTTGAGCAAAAGCTATCCGGAAAATAAAAAACTATACGATTCACTGGAGTTGAATACTCCGGGAAATCAAAATAAGTATGCGTCTGGGCGGATACAATCATTAACGGCGCCGTGGTATAAATATTTTTCTTCATTCGACCCAACGCCATATCTGCAAAAGCTTTCGTGTGATGTGCTGGCGCTGAACGGCGAAAAAGACATCCAGGTATCGGCTGCATCCAACCTTGCAGGAATAAGAGCCGCATTGAAAAAAAGCAAGTCGAAAAAATATGACGTGAAGCAATTGCCGGGCCTTAACCACTTGTTTCAAACGTGTAAAAAATGCAGCGTAGCGGAATATGGCGAATTAGAAGAAACCTTTTCGCCTGAAGCATTGAAGATAGTTGGTGATTGGCTGGAAGGAGAAAAATGATCGCACACTTTTCGTTTGATGCAGGTAAAAATTTGACAGCAGATTTCACGAATCTCAAAGGTATAAACTGCCGGAGACGCACAGATTATCTGGTTTAACATGTTGTGCTGTCAGGGGCTGAATTTGCTCTGTAAACCGTCTTCGGCAGGCTCAGACTGACAGCATGCTTTGATGTTTAATTTGCCAAAACACCTACGGCCATTCTTGCTGTCATGTTGAGCTTGTCGAAACATAGAAAACGTAAATTTTGATTCGGATTTGTTTTAATAATACAACACGGTATTTTTAAATTCTGCACATCTGCGGCAAAAAAAGATCCCGCAAAGCGGGATCAAAATCTGTGAAAATCTGCGTAATCTGTAACCTATTTCTTCACTCTCCCTTCATTCGTAAAATGTGCATTGCTATCTGCTTTCACGTTGAACGTATATTTATCGTTGCTTGCCGTAAAGTAATATGTTATTTCCCCGTTTGAAGATATTTCACTGATGTTATCACTTATCGTATAACCCGCATATGCTTTTGCAATTGCAATTGAAACGGGCATTGGCAATTCCGCCACGGTGATGTAGCGTGACGTTCCGGTAAGTTCTCCTTTTTCATTATATGCGGCAGTTACTGATTTACTATCAATTGTAAACTGGGCAAAATAAGTGTCTGCAGATTTTCTCCAGGTTATGTTTTCTGCTTTCGCGAAATCTTTTGTAAATACTGCTTTTACGACCGGTGTTACTGTTTCCGGATCCGAAGTTTTGGCAAATGCTGATGTTGCAAAGAAAAATGCAATGGCTGTTAAAACTGTTGTTACTTTTTTCATGTCTATACTTTTTATTGTTTTTTAATGGTTGACCGTTTGTAGTTCAACCGATGGCATTACAAAAGTAGATTGACATACATTTTAATTGAGATCCTTATAGCCGGACGGCAGTCATTTCCCCTTTCAAAATGTTGAACGGCACGTAACTTCCTCAAAATACGATTTTGTTCGTACATCGTTAATACGTAAAAGTACCGGGAGGGTTTTATTTCTTAAAGAAAATACAAAAAGTGACCGTTCAATGTTAAATGGTAGCGATGGCAGAATAAAAGATTCAATTGATATCTAGGTATTAAAAATTAAGCCTATTATGGCCTTTGGCGAACAGATATACGGCTAAAATTCGCAATCACTAATTCGTAATTCGTAATTTTATTTTATGAATTATCTTGCCCATGCCTGCCTTTCATTTGAAAACGCCGCCGTTCTTACAGGCAACATGATCAGCGATTTTGTAAAGGGCAGACAGCAATATGACTATCCGAAGCAGATCTCGGCAGGAATTCAGTTGCATCGTGCGATAGATGATTTTACAGACAATCATGATGCCACCCGCAACCTTAAGGAATACTTCCGGCCCGCGTACCGGTTATATGCCGGAGCATTTGCAGATGTGACGTATGATTATTTCCTGGCGAACGACCGGCACCAGTTCGCTTCAGATGATGCGCTGATGGATTTTTCACAACATAGCTATAAGCAACTGGAAGAGTACAGCGATTGGTTCGGACCAAAGTTTGGAGTAATGTTTCCTTATATGAAGCAACATAATTGGTTGTACAATTACCAGTTCGATTGGGGCATACAAAATAGTTTTGAAGGTGTTCGGAGAAGAAGCGCATACATTAAGGAAACGGCTATCGCATTTGAAATATTTGTTCATCATAAAAGCAGCATGCGGGCTTGTTACGACAACTTTTTCCCCGATGTTAAAATTTTTGCAGCTGATAAATTGGAGCAATTATTGAAGTGATGTTTCTTTTATCTTTGGCAAAATTTCTTATATATGAAGCGAATTGTTTTCCTGTTTTCTTTTTGTATCGCATGCTGCGCCAGTTCTTTTTCCCAATCTTCGGTTCCTGCGCTTGACAAGTCGCCACTTGACATCAGCTATTATCCGAATAATTTTACTTTGCTGAAAATTCAGGACAAGGTTACAGAGCCTGTATTGGCACGCGTGATATACAGCAGGCCGCAAAAAAACAATCGCGTCATTTTTGGCGACCTCATCGAATATGGAAAAGTGTGGCGCCTCGGTGCCAATGAAGCTACGGAAATAGAATTCTTCCAGAATGTGAAGATCAACAATTCGACGATCAAAAAAGGCAGGTACACTTTGTATACGATCCCCAATGAGGATAAATGGACGATGATATTTAATAAAGAGCTGGACACGTGGGGATCCTTTAAATATGATCAGAAAAAGGACGTGCTGCGTGTAGACGTTCCGGTGCAGAAGCAACCCGATTCAACAGAATCTTTTTCCATGTTTTTTGAAAAACTAAATAGTGGTTTCACATTGAATGCGATGTGGGACAGTTGTAAAATCTCCTTACCAATTTCCCTGTAATAACATTGTATGCGCTTTACAAAAAACTGCTTTTATCTGATCTGTGCGATAGCAACGCTCATTTCCTGCCAGGCAAGGCCGGTTAAAGAAACCTCTAAAACCTTCGTTGATTCTGTGATCCGGCCGGAAAACAATCCTTATGTAAGCTATGATCAGTCGCCAATGGATATGAGCTATTACCCGATCAATTATCCTTTGTTGAAAATGAACAAGCAGGATTCGCTGCAACTGGCTGCACGCGTTATTTACAGCAGGCCGCATAAAAAGAACCGTACAATTTTCAGTAAATCTCCGTCCAGCCTTTGTCAATATGGGCGCGAATGGCGCCTTGGTGCCAACGAAGCCACAGAAATAGAATTTTTCCGAAACGTAACCATCGGCGGAAAAAATGTGAGCAAAGGAAGTTACGTCTTGTACTGCGTTCCCGAAGCTGATAAATGGACGATCGCACTTAACACCAATCTCCATACATGGGGGCTTCACATGGATACTTCGAAAGATGTATTGCGTACGGAAATTCCCGTCCGCAAACAATCTCCGGCACTCGAAGATTTTACGATCGTGTTTTCCGATTCGCCGGATGGCGCCGATCTGCTGATGGCATGGGACGACGTAAAAGCGATACTGCCCATCGTGTTTTCCAAATAACTTCATACTTTGATCATCTAAATACGGATATTTACAACATGTGCGGAATTGCCGGGATAATTACTCCGAATGAATCGATGATCAAACGATCTATATTGAAAAGTATGGCTGACACCCTCGCGCACCGCGGCCCGGATGCAGAAGGTTTCTGGATGAACAGGAGCAATAATGTAGGGTTTGCACACCGCCGTTTATCGGTAATCGACCTCACTGACTCCGGCAGTCAGCCCATGCACTACCTGCAGCGTTACACGATCGTTTACAATGGCGAAATCTACAATTACATCGAAATAAAAAAGGACCTGCAAAAAGCAGGGTATAATTTCATTTCTGCCAGCGATACCGAAGTAATTTTAGCCGCATACGATTTTTATAAGGAACGCTGCCTTCAGCATTTCGACGGAATGTTTGCATTTGCCATCTGGGATGAAAAACTCCAGCAACTTTTTTGTGCACGTGATCGTTTCGGAGAAAAACCGTTGTATTATTTCTCCAGCCCTGAAGTTTTTGCCTTCGCCAGTGAAATGAAAGCTCTGTGGGCTATCGGTATTGAAAAGACCGTGGAGAAGAAACTGATGTTGAATTATCTTTCGCTGGGACATGTTCAAAATCCGTCCAATAAATCGCAGACTTTCTTCAGCGATGTTTTTTCATTGCCTCCTGCGCATTTCGCGGTTTTTGAATTGCGAAGTATGAAACTCAGCATCAGGAATTATTGGAGCATCGACAAACAATATACACGCGAAATCAAGAGTGCCGACGCAGAAAGTATTCTGAAAACGCTTCTGTCGTTATCGGTTGAAAGGCGGTTGCGAAGCGATGTTCCTGTTGGAACGAGCCTTAGCGGCGGGCTGGACAGCTCTACGATCGCATATCTCGTTGATCAGTTACTTTCGAAAAAAAGCAATGCGGGTTTCAAGACATTTTCAGCTGTTTTCCCGGGATTTAAGAAAGATGAATCGGCATACATTCACGAAATGTCAGCAAGGTTGAATGCAGAAAATTTTGTAGTGACACCTACTGCCGACGAACTGATACGCGACTTTGAAAAGCTAACCTATCACCAGGAGGAGCCTTTTACTTCCTCCAGCATTTATGCACAATTTAAAGTGTATCAGCTGGCAAAGGAAAACGGGGTAAAAGTTTTACTGGACGGGCAGGGTGCCGATGAAACGATGGCCGGTTATCATCGTTATATTCACTGGTACCTGCAGGAACTTGTGAGCCGGTACAAATTTTCACGGGCCCAGGTTGAAAATAATATCATGCGTTCGCATAATGCGGATTTTAAATGGGGCATAAAAAATATCATCGCAGCATTGTTTCCTTCACACGCCGCGATCGCATTGGAGAAAAAAGAGTATAACCATATCATTCACAATCCCGACATCAATAAAAACATGTTGATGTACCTGCGCGGCCGTGAATGGGAAGGCATTCATAAACCGATCATAACCAAACTCAACGACATCCTCTATTTTAATACTATAGAGCTTGGATTGGAGGAGTTACTCCGGTATGCAGACCGCAATAGTATGGCGCATGGAGTGGAAGTACGGCTGCCATTTTTAAATGCGGAGTTGGTGAGGTTTGTTTTTTCACTTTCTTCCCTCTATAAGATCAACAATGGATTTACGAAATCGATCCTCAGGTCGGTAATGGCACGCAGACTGCCGGACAACATTGTATGGCGAAGAGACAAAGTCGGCTTTGAGCCGCCACAGAAATCATGGATGGAGCAACCCCTGCTTAAAGACTATGTTCACGAAGCAAAGAAAAAACTCGTAAAAGAAAAGATCCTGAAAGAATCTGTTCTTACAAAAAAAACGCATGCGCAGCATGCTCATGAAGCAGAGAATTTTGATTGGCGGTATTTGTCGCTGGCACAGGTTTTATAGTTCAAGATTGGAACTTGAAGGTTGAAAAACCTCAAAAATTTCAAACCTTGAACTTCAAACCTTGAACCTTAAAATTTTTAATATTGAACATATGAACACACACAAGTTAGCTACAAAATTAATTCATGCCGGTGCAGAACCTGATCCAGGTACGGGTGCGATCATGACGCCGATCTTTCAAACAAGTACATACGTTCAATCGGCGCCAGGCGTAAATAAAGGATTTGAATATGCGCGCAGCCAGAATCCGACACGCAAGGCTTTGGAAGAAGCGTTGGCCATTATTGAAAACGGGAAACATGGACTGGCTTTCAGCAGCGGTGTTGCAGCAACGGATGCCGTAATAAAATTATTAGATCCCGGCGACGAAGTGATCGCAGCTGCGGATATGTACGGCGGAACATACAGGTTGTTTACAAAGATTTTCGAAAAATTCGGCATCAAATTCATTTATGTAGATACAACGGATGTTTCGAATGTAGAAGCGGCCATTTCAAAAAGTACCAAACTTATCTGGCTGGAAACGCCTACCAACCCGCTGATGAATATTACCGATATCAGTGCGGTTTCAGTGGTTGCAAAAAAGGCCGGCGCCATACTTTGTGTAGACAATACTTTCGCATCGCCATATCTTCAAAATCCGCTCGACCTCGGCGCGGATATCGTCATGCATTCTTCAACAAAATACCTAGGTGGCCACAGCGATGTGATCCAGGGTGCATTGATCATGAAGGACGACAAGCTTCGCGAGCAGTTATATTTCATTCAGAAAAGTTGTGGCGCTGTTCCCGGGCCGATGGATTGTTTTTTAGTTTTACGCGGAATCAAAACACTCGGTGTGCGCATGAAGCAACATTGCGAAAATGGTATCCGGGTTGCCCATTATCTCAGAAACCATGCAAAGGTGGAAAGAGTATACTGGTGCGGCTTCGAAGATCATCCTAATTACGGAATCGCTAAAAAACAAATGCGTGGTTTTGGCGGTATGTTGAGCTTTACTTTAAAAGATAACAGCATCGAAGCGGCCAATAAAGTACTTTCTTCCACAAAATTATTTTCTCTTGCGGAGAGCCTGGGCGGTGTTGAAAGTCTTATCAATCATCCTGCAAGCATGACACACGCAAGTATTCCCCGCGAGGAACGCCTCAAAGTGGGATTGACGGATGGTTTAATAAGGTTGAGCGTAGGTATCGAAGACGCGGATGACCTGATCGCAGATCTGGAAAAGGCAATCGGGTAGTGATAATTTTATAATGGATAATTTTTCCGGAAATTAAGTAACGATAAAGTGTAAATGCCCGCACCGGGAAGCTAAAATAAATTTATTCTCAGATTTTTTCGGATCGTTGCGCTACAGGGTTTTTCCATTATAACAAGTTATAGCTATCGATCTATTCGTGGAAAAAATCGGCTGGATCGGTTCTGTATTGATCGTGGGAACCAATGCCTCCATATCTATGGTGCCTGGAAAGCACCCCCAAAAAATTACATCTTATCAAATCTGATTGGCAGCACTTTTTAAACCCGATCGTAAAGAAAATACTTGAATAAGAAACTACAGCAATTTTTAGAAGCAAAGGCCGAAGAATATAACCGGCCGCAATTTGTAGTGGCTGACCCTGTGAGCGTCCCACATCGTTTTTCTAAAAAACAAGACATCGAGATCTCGGCTTTTTTTGCTGCCATATTTGCCTGGGGAAACCGGACGACCATCATCAACAAAACAAATGAACTGATGCAATTGATGGACAATTCGCCATACGAATTTTGTATCGACCACAACGACAACGACCTCAAAAGATTATTGCATTTCAAACACCGTACTTTTAACACTACTGACCTTTTATATTTTGTGTCTTTCTTTAAAATGCATTACCGAGGCAACGATAGCCTGGAAGCGGCTTTCAGCAAATGGATGAAAAACGATGACCGAAATACTGAAAACGCATTGAACGGATTTTATCAATATTTTTTTTCATTGGAAGATGTTCCGAACCGCACCTTAAAGCACATTGCCTCACCGGCAAAAAATTCTACGTGCAAACGAATCAGTATGTTTCTGCGATGGATGGTGAGGGATGATAACAACGGTGTAGATTTTGGAATATGGAAAAATATGTCGCCGTCACAATTGATTATCCCGCTGGATGTGCATGTGGCGCGGGTTGCGCGACAATTCAATCTTATTCAGAGAAAGCAAACGGATTGGCTCACCGCCGTTGAACTTACTGAAGAAATGAAATCGATCGACCCAAAAGATCCCTGTAAATTTGACTTTGCCTTGTTTGCATTGGGAGTGATTGAGCGATTTTAGTTTGTTCGTCGCGGCGAAAAGAGAAAATAGAGTTTACTGCAGAGAAACAATAAAATATTACTCCGGGAAAACTCTATTTTCTCTTTTCACTGCGGTTTAAACTAAAACAAAAACAACCTTTCCCTTCCGCCCACTTTTTTCTTGGCGCCATATGGCCGGATATTGTATGTGAGCGTAGCCAAACCGTATTGCGACAATGTATTTGTCTGATACACCGTAAGCATATTGCGATTCACGTAAGAGTAAGTGTTGCGGTTCGTTTTCAAAATATCGAACACATATAGTTTCAAAACAAGCGCTTCGCTTTTCAGCATCGTGTAATTGACTGCTGCGTTCCAACGGACAATGTTTCTCAGGGTGCTGCTGGTAAGACTATTGTTGTAAGAATAATTCATTTGTGTTTCCCAAATGATATGTTTAGGCCACCTGATAACAAGTTCGTTGTCGAACCACGTGTACTTTATTTTGATCTTTTTGAAAGCATCGTTGGTGTATTCCGTAAAATTATATCCCTGGCTCACAGAAGTGTTGAACTCCACTTTATCATTGAAGTTGAGATTTACACCTACCCAATTGTTGTAATTGAAAGTACTCTGCCAGCTGTTTACTTCATTATAAATAAGCCTGTTTCGGTTGTAGTTGTAATTGCCGCCAAAATTCCATGAAAAGATGAATTTCTGATTGTTTTTATATTGCTTGTTTACATTGAAGTTGACATAAAAATTCTTACTGCCATCGGCGTTTACCGGCATAGAGGTCTGCACTCCCTGAGCATCCACATTGATTTTTTGTACTACGTCATTATTTGTAAACGAACCGCTACTCCATAAATTAATGTACAGGTTTTTCTTCGGGTCATTGAAATTATAACTCAGCGATACATTGTTTCTTTCTATAGGAACTAGGTTGGTATTACCTTTGGTAATGAAATAAGGGTTGGTGTTATCTGTGATCGGAATAAGCGATGTGTAGGAAGGCATTGAAATATCCTTGTTGTAATTAAATGAAAGTTTTTTATAAACGATGCTCAAAGCCGGTAGCAGGTCACTTTGTTTCTGACGAATGGTTTCAGGCAGAGATGCAAGTTTATTATTAAAGGACTGGATCAATACCCGCGCCGTGGGTGTGATGGTAAAATCCTTCCATTTGAATTCGAGCCCCGCATTACCGGTAAATCTACCACCGGTTCTCTGGAACCTGCTGCTTAGATCAACGTTAAGCGAATCATATTTATCGCCGGCAGCATTTTTATTAAATGTGTTAACAGTATTAGACAAATGACTGTAATCGTATCTTCCGCCAATGCGTGCGGTCATCACTTTTGTAAGCGGTTCGCTATAATTAAAAGAAACATTTGCATCCGTTCTTGGGATTCTTTCTACGCGCAATTGAGAGTAGTTACTGTCAAATGCATTCGGGTATAGATATTGGATATAAGAGTCGGTGCTGTAGTCGTTATACCGGTTGTTTACATCCAGTGCCTGGTTAAAATTAAAACGACGGCCCTTCTTCTTTTTCGACAACCGCGTAAGGCTCACATTGTGCCGGTAATAATATGTTTTGGCAGGATTGTTTTGAAAAACATTTCCTGTTGTTAAGGCGCCCAAAAGATTGTTTTCGCTATTCACGTCGCTGATGCGCTGCTCATCCTGCAAACCTATTGTATAATTTGCATTGACCAGAATATTCGTCACCGAATCCGGCTTCAGTCGTGCGCCGATACCGATGTTGTGTGCATTGGTTTCTACGCCGCCACCGAGTACGGTATTGTTTTTTACGATTGTATCGCCGTTAAACTGGCTGATGTTCGTAACGTTTGTTCTGTCTACATTAATATTTCCACGAAAATACTGCAGGTAAAACGAGCGCTTCGTATTTGGGGTATGATTGAGATTGATGCCATATCCTTTGCTGGTGGTAACGCCGCCATAGTTTTGCATGCCGCCGAAATTTACCCCGTTGATTGAAACGCCGCTTCCATTGGGATTGTTCCAGATGCTTGTACTGTTACTGTTGCTATTTGCACGATTTCTTTCCATACCACCGGCCTGCATCAACTCAGTATAACTGAATCCAGGCTTGTTGAGGTTGTTGAGATAACCCAACAGGCTTACCTGCAATGTGTCGCGGTAAATGTTGGCGATACCGCCTGCTTCATATAATTTACCTGTTCCGCCGCCGGCGTACATTTTTCCAAACCACCCTTTCTTGATGCCTTTTTTTAAAGTAATGTTTACCACTTTTCCAACGTTGTTGGGATTGTCGTCACCGCTGCGCATCATTTCTTCTTTATCGTCTGTCACCTGGATTTTATCGATCACATTTGCGGGAAGATTTCTTGTTGCCATTTTCGGGTCGTCACCAAAAAATGATTTCCCGTCTACTGTTATTTTGTTAACCGGTTTTCCATTCACAACAATATTGCCGTCCTTGTCGACCTGTACGCCTGGTAATTTTTTCAAAAGATCTTCTACCAAAGCATTGGGCAGTGTTTTGAATGCCGATGCATTAAATTCAACGGTATCTTTTCTGATCACTACCGGTGGCCTCTCTGCAAATACGATTACTTCATCCAGTGATTTGGATGCTGGCAACAACAGCACGGTGCCAATATCAATTGTTGACTCATCACTGGTGAGTGTAAATTCTTTCCTAAAAGCGGCATACCCGGAAACGGTCACCACTGCGCGGCAGTTTACATTAAACGGAAGTCCGGGTATTTTAAATTCACCATCCGGATTACTCAATCGATACGTGATAATGGCGGTGTCTGCGGCGCGAAAAACGGTAACGGTGGCGAGGCCAACAGGCGCTTTGGAAGAAGAATCGGTCAATTTACCCTTGAATGTTCCCTGTGCTGTTGCGGTAAGAGCAAAGCAGTAGCTACATGAAAGTAGCATGAGTAGTTTTTTCATGAAATATATTTAAATGGCTATACTTTATTTTTATCGGAAATCCACCGCGCAACTGGTGCAGCTCACGTTGAAAGCAGTGAAATTCTTATGTATGTTTCCAATAGTTCTGGTAAAATTCACATTAGGGCTTCTAAAACTATCGGCTGCGTTCCGGATATTTTCAAACGGAGTAAAAACTTTACTATAATTGCCGTCAAATTGTAAAGAATAATTTGTCAGCAATGCAAGTGGCAATTTCAGGTCGGCGTATTTATTATTGATCTTTATTTCGGTTGCAGATGATTTGATTGCCGAAACGTTCAGATCAGCACTGGAGCCGGTCATATCAATTGAATTATTGAGCAACGCGATATTAAATTTCCCAAAATTTTTACTCACAGTTATCTTCCCCACTTGCGCAATAGAATATTGGTCGCTGATACTTTTCATTTCTATAACGTTGGAATTTTTAAATGTTACAGTGGAATATTTGGAATCTATAATTAATTTATCAATATCGCCGGATAACAGCTTTGAATTCATCAACGTGATATCGGCATTTTTTAAATCGCCGGAAGAAACTGTTCCGTAGCTGCTATTAATGACAGCTGTTCCGGCATTTTCCATTATCAAACTGGCCGACTTAAGATTAATGCTGAGGTTCGAAAGATCATTCAGAATGGTCACGTTATTGTATCTGCTTTCTACATCCAGCTTTGCATTAGTGGGAATATAAATGAGCAGGTCGCTTTTTTTATCGGCATTGTAGATGCGCGAATCCCCTACATTCCCTTCATTTATGGTGGCGCCGTGCGCATAAGACATTGACACGCTGCCGTTGCCGCTGCTGCTGCTCGTCACTGTTACGCTGCGCGTATCCGCAGGTTTTATGACGACTTCATTTTTATTCTGCTCGATATCGACGTTAAGTGTATTTACCCAATCGATGTCTTTTGTTTCTGCACCTGCTTCTGCGCGAACGATAGTTACGATTCGGACCTTGTTCTCATTAAATGTTTTAACGGTGATCTTGCGGGAAAGATTGCGGATCACAACATTTCCATTCCTGCTGCAGTTCACTTCCATGCTCACTTCTTTTTTGTCAAGCCTGTTATTTTGAATGAGCGAATCTTGCTTAATGCGTTGCAGGTCCGACTTCAGCCTGTTTAATTTTGTTTTGATCCGCATGGAATCGGAGCGCCATTTCACGCTTCGCAAAGAATCGAAAGAGCGTTGCTGTAGTTTACTGTTTATGCGATGTAAAGAATCCATGCGCGCAAAGCGCTTTCCGGTAAGACGATAGAGTGAATCTGATTTTTTAAAAGCGCGGTCCTGTTGTAGGAATTTCACCTGTTGTTTTATTTTATTGATACTGTCCCGCGAATATCCGGTATAAGCGTATTGCCTTGCTGCGCTGTCTTTCTGCCGATAGGTATGTCCGCGATCACGTAAAATGTAATCCGTACCCTTGCGGATCACCAGCGAATCTTTGCCTGCATAGGAAATCTTTTCGTTTATAATAAAAGTATCTTTCACTTTACCGGCTTTCACCATTTTTATATAGATAGTATCAGGTTTGGCCGACGTTGTTGTTTGGATAACCATTGTATCTTTCTGCGCGCGCGTTTGCTGCGAACAAAGCATCAGTATGATCAATATATGAATCGCTTGTTTCATGGCTTCGATTAAATGTTTAAGTAAAATGTGTTCAATGAATCTGCCGGTACGTTTTCGTGAACCCTTGTATTCATTTTGTTTATTTCCTGCTGAAGGCTTTTAAGCACGTCAAGCTTTTGCTGGTAAACATTGATCAATTGTTCCAGCAGCGAATTGCTCATGCCGTGGCGGTGGATATTGGAACGAATGGCTCTTTCATCTGCGTCCATCTGTTGGAGCCTCGTTTTAAAATCGTTGAAATAATCAGCGCTTTCGGCGTATACTGGTGTGCTGCGGATATTTTTTAGTTGATAATTTACCAGCTGGGAATAATTTTTTTCAAATGAATTCATGAGTTCGAAGCGCGCGTCTTGCTTTTTTTCTTTTGCTGTGATTACCGGCGCAGGCGCAGGGAGAGAATCTTTTCCTGTCCCAATGGCGACATCACTTTTAAACGTATCTGCTTTGGCTGGCATTTCTGTATTTACAGCAATGGGCACAATTGCTGTATTTTTTTTCGTCAACAAAAACTCTGCGCCGAAAAAAAGGCCGGTTACGATTGCCGCTGCCGCGGAAATACGGAACATGATTTTAAGAATCGGACTACGTTTTTTTGTGTCCGGTTCGATTATCTTTTCCCACACCAATGGACCTGGCTCGTCGAAGTCCATTTGTGGTTCGTGTTGCTGTAAATATTTTTTCAACTCATCCATGAATTGCTATTTGAATGTTGATGCGTTCCCGCAATAATTGCCGCGCCCGGTGATATTGACTCTTGCTGGTACTTTCCGATATTCCCAGGTCCGAAGCGATGTTGCGGTGTGAATAATCTTCCATCGCGTATAGAACAAAAACCTGCCGACACCCTTCTGGTAGTTTTTTTATTTCGCGATGTAGTACTTCAAGGCTGACCGACGACCACCATTCTACCGACTGCTCGGCCATTGTGTCGATCTGTTCTTCGCTCCATTCGTTCCATGCAAAATTATTTTTGCCATGCCGGATGCATTCGTTCACCACGATCCGCCGCAACCAGCCGCCAAAACTATCAGGATCTCTTAATTGAGGCAGCTTTTTGAAAGCCAGCATAAATGCTTCCTGTAAAATATCTTCTGCATGGGTATGATTTCCGGTCATGCGTATACAAACATTGAACATCGCTTTGCCATATTGCCCATACAGCCAGGATTGCGCGTCCCGGTCCCCGTTCACAGCCTTTTCAATCGCTGCAGCTTGTATAGTTTTAGCAGGTCCCAATAGTTTTATACTTTTATAAGAGCAGAGAATGAAGAAAAGGTTGGAATGATGAGAAAGAAATTTTTTTACAAAAACAAAAATACGACAAGTTTCGTAGATTTTTTAAAAACAAAAACACAGATTTTAATGGAGGATAATGATTACACGGAAGATTTTTCTGTGGAATCGAAAAATCAATTGAAATCTGTGTTCCTGTTCAACTCCACTCACATGCACGATCCATTATTACCGGTAGCGATTCAACTGGGTGTTGAACAATCATCATCCGACATCAGGCGATCTATCGTTGAAAAGATCAACCATCTTATCGTACACGATTTTGAAAAGCTGGTGTATGTCCTTTATCGTATCGATGTTAGTGAAGCAAAAATTGACCGTTTATTAAAACAATTTCCGCAAACAGATGCGGCAGAAATGATTGCGGATCTGCTCATTTCGCGCGAAGCGGAGAAAATAAAGAGCCGTGAACAATTTAAAAACGATGATTCCGGTTTTACCGAAGAAGAAAAATGGTAACA
>JAATFP010000013.1 GCA_015655125.1 Chitinophagales bacterium
AGGTGGCAGAAATCATTGCAGGTGCGGAAGTTGATGTTCCACAATATGACTCTGTAGGTAATTTAATTGGAAGTAAAAAGATGAGAAACGAAATCAATCTCGATTCCATCTATAAGTTCCATATCAAAGAAGAAGTGATCTTTGATAAAGAAAGTTCACGCCTTTTCTGGAGAATATTAGGAATTGCTCCCGTAAAAAGAGTTATCACGCCGCAAGGTTTGGATATCGGTGAAACAGAAGTTTTTTGGGTTTACTATCCCGACATGAGGGCTACCTTCGCAAAATATGAAGTGTACAACGGTAAAAACTTTGGCGCACGTATGAGTTGGGAAGAGTTGTTCGAAAGCCGCATGTTCTACGGCCGCATCATCAAAAGTACTATTGACAATCATGGCGATCTTTATATCAAGAATTATAAAGGATTAACTGAAAATACTGTTCTTCAGTTGCTGGAAGGTGAGAATATTAAAGAAAAGATATTCAACTACGAGCAGGATCTGTGGAGTTATTAATTAATACAACACTACTTTTTTGGGCCCCCGATTTATCGGGGGCTTCTTATTTTTACAAGTATACATTATTTCTGTGAACCTTGGGCTTGGCGAAGGTTACCTTAGATAAGCCCAAGGCTCATAAGAGTGACAGATTGAAATTTATATAATTGTATTGTTGAAAAATACCCATAATGGGGTATTGTCTTGTATTTAAAACCCCAGTACTTTTGTATCGGTTTTTCATAGGATATTGGATTTTAAAACGGGGCTGGATTTCTATCCTGGCCCTTTTTTATATAACAGGTTCTTCTTAATTATTCAATTTCATCACTCCGCCCATGACTCATTAAATTATCCAACCCGTTTATCCGCAACTTTGTCAAACCGGATATACTGAACTTAACTAACACAAAACAAAGTTGCTGATCATCAACAACTTAATCTTTTTTAATTTCCAAACCAGCCTGTAAAATATTTGTTTTTGATTTCCCTATCAATGATTCTATCGACTTTATATCCGCTTCTTTTATTTTTTTTACGGATTTGAACGTTTTTAACAGTAACGAAGCTGTTTCTTTTCCAATTCCCTTAATCGCTTCCAGTTCATTTTTAAAGGTACCCTTACTGCGTTTGTTGCGATGAAAAGTTATTCCGAACCGATGTACTTCATCACGAATACGGCGTATCAGCTTCAGGCTTTCACTGTTCCAATCAAGTTTGAGAGAAGAAGTATCACCTGCGTAAAACAATTCCTCTTCATTTTTTGCAAGACCTACCAACGTTACTTTGCCCCGCAGCCCCAATTCATCGATACTTTGCATGGCAGCGCTCAGTTGTCCCTTGCCACCATCTATGATCACAAGTTGTGGCATTTGCGCATTTTCTTCCAGCACTCGCTTGTATCGCCGAAGTACCACTTCCGACATCGACGCAAAATCGTTGATACCTTCTACAGTTTTTATATTAAAATGCCGATAATCTTTTTTACTGGGTTCGCCGTTTTTAAAACATACCATCGCTGCTACGGGGTAACTTCCCTGGAAATTGGAGTTATCAAAACACTCTATATGCACCGGTAACTGACTTAAATGAAGATCGGTTTGCAATTGTTCCAACACTTTCATCTTTTCATCAGCAGTCTTGCCTTCAAGCTTTAGTAATTTCTTTCCCCGTAGTTCTTCGAGGAAATAATTCACATTCTTTTCCGAAAGGTCCAGCAGTCGCTTTTTGTCGCCGGCTTTCGGCAATGTTACAAGGATTCCAGGCTCGTCATATTCGATCGCCATCGGTACGATTACTTCTTTGGCTTCACTTTCAAAAGTCTGGCGCAGTTGTGCAACAGCAAATGCTAACACTTCAGCAGCTGTTTCATCCAGCTTTTTTTCCAGCGTAATCGTTTTAGTCTGGATAATACTTCCATTACTTACCGCCAGGTAATTTACATAAGCCGTATCGCCTTCTTCAATAATGCTGAACACATCCACGGTACCCGTATTGGTGTTCACCACCGAAGAGCGGGATTGATATTGCTGAAGATGTTCAATTTTACTCTGGTAGAACTGCGCTTTTTCAAACTCCATTTTTCCGATATGGATCTTTTGTTGTGCTTTGTAATTTTGTAGCACAGGGTTAATATTCCCCTTTAGCAAACTTCTCAACTGCTGGATACCTTCCGCATAATCCTGTTCCGATTGAAAACCCTCACATGGACCTTTGCAATTTCCAAGATGATATTCCAGGCAAACTTTGAATTTATTTTTTTTGATATTTGCTTCGGATAAATTAAGCTTGCAGGTGCGCAACTGGATATTCTGTTTCACAAAATTCAACAGGTCGCGTACTTTAGCAACAGACGTATACGGTCCGAAATATTGTGAACCGTCTTTTATCTTGCGTCGTGTAAGAAATATTCTCGGGAACGGCTCATTCTTTACAACGATGTAAGGGTAACTCTTATCGTCTTTGAGATCGATATTAAACTGAGGTTGATATTCCTTGATTAATGAATTTTCGAGCAGGAACGCATCATGCTCGTTGTTCACGATCGTGAACTCGATCTTACGGATACGATGAACCAGCTCGATGGTTTTATAATTGGCCTTGTTTTTTGTAAAATAGCTGCTTACGCGCTTACGCAAGTGTTTTGCCTTGCCTACATAAATGATCTTTCCGGCAGCATCGAAATATTTGTAGATGCCAGGAGCTGTTGGAATCGTAGGCGCTATAGCGGAGAATTGCTCAGATGTCATATTTCGGTTAAAAATCCCACACGATTTTTCTTTCACTTTCAGTAAAAAATGTACCGTCTGGTTTGCTATTAATGTTGATGATCCTGCACCACTTTTGATCGGCCTGCCATGTAAGTTGCTGCTGCCTGCCCGCGCCCTTCTCCTTTACCATGTAGATGCGTGATACTTTACCACTTTCCGGGTTTACATATACATCCCATTGCCGCAGGTCTATACTGTCTGGAAGTTTGCGTGATGGCGAATAAGTAAATGTATAAGCATTTATACTTTGGTCGAGAAACTTTTCTTCCTTAAAAAGATCAACCATATTAGCGGTATCAATCGTTGGTATTAAAAAAGGGGCTATTTCTGTTTCAAAGTCTTCCGGTTTGAGCCATGCAGAATCCATTCTCTCGCCTTTAATATTGTATTCCAATACAGGTTTAAAGGATTTTTTTATCTCCGCGAGTTGCCCTCGTATAAAAGTTGTCAGCGGAAAATAATTTGGCGGAGCCACACTGTCTTGTGCCACCGAAACTGTTGGTGCAGCGTCATTTTTGTTTTGTTTGCAACTCAAAAATGCAATGAAGCAGATGAATAAAAATGCAAATCTTTTCATCTTCCAAAATTAATTCTAAAATATGATTGTGCAGGCATAAAAAAGCGTCCCGGTTACCGGGACGCTTTTTAAATGATTGTACTAAAAACTTTTTGTGATACCCAGTTTTACACCGATGTTATATAATTTTTCGGAATAACTGTACTGATTGGTATAGGTAGACTTGAACTGGTACCTCACTTGCGGCCCGGCATTGATCGTAATACCGCTCGGCGTTTTATAGCTGATGAATGTTTCCACCCCTGCGCTCATGTTCCATTTGCGCAGCAGAGAATTGTCTTCTACATAATTTTTTGTATCGGCGGAAACAGCATAAACCTTGCCACCTGTAACGATGCTAGGCTGGATAGTTGCACCCGCGTACCATTTCAGATTTTGCCTGCCGGCAAGTTTCACATCGGCACCAATCGGTAAAGACAACTGTACTGTTTTGTTATTTAATCGCGCGCTTTTTTCGCCGTTAATGGAGTTGGCAAAATTGCTCGTTCTCGGCTGCATGGTATATCCGCCATTTGTTGTATTGAGCAATAAATAGGTTTGAGAAGGATGTTTCAGCGCATCCGCAAAAGAAATATAGCTGGTATAATTCAACTGGAGCCCTGCTTTCAACCGGATCTTTTTTGACGCATTGTACAGCCAACTGAAACCAGCCTCCAGATTTATCGCAGATTTTTGTGTTACTTCGTCGTTGATACCTAATTCGGTTGTTTCAACATTTCCGGCAGACACCAATGTTGCTGTTCCTGGATTAGCCGGTTCGAAACCGTTGTTCTTTTTGAGGAAACGGAACCCGACAGAGGGCGTTACGTAATACTGGATGGCCGATCTTAACTTGAACCTGCTTACAGCAGCTTTATTGTTGAAAGCAAAATTTTCGATCCAGGCTTTGTCTTCTGTACTCATTTCGTTATTTACAGAAGTGGTCTTTTTTGCTGAAGTATTAGTTGCTGCAACAGGTGCTTTTTTCAAAAGATCCACAGTTTCCGATGTAACAATGGTTGATATGTTATCACTGTTGTCTGCCAAAGAAGGTTCATTGAGATCATCATCTGCCGAGCGGTGGGTGCGGGTGATAATTTTTGCGGAACTTGCCGCAGTCGATAAACTTCCTGATTTGTTATTGGCCACCACATCATTATTGATCGCCGTTGCGCCTGCCAGCTCAACCGATGTAGCATCAGCCTGGCTGATGGATATATTACTTTTCGCAGAAATGATATTGTCTTTTGCTATTGTCAACCGGCTATTTTCTGATGGGTAGTAATCATCAGTGGGGTCTGTATCCGCAGCAATATTTGTAAAACCTTTTGACACCGTGGGATTTGTGTGGGCCGTTGCGGCGGTCATATCATTTCCATTGCTTTCCGAAGATATACCGGTTTTGGGAAGTTGGTCATTGCCCGCAATTGGGTTAGGGAATTCGTCGCTGAGATTGTTTGCCAGAGTGATTTTATTGGATTGGTTAATTGAGTTATTATTTGAAACGCCAACGAACAATATGGCCGCAACAAGCAGGAGGCATACGGCCAGCGATGGCCATTTGCGGCTTGGGTGGAGGTCGTTATAAATGCTGTGCCACACTTTCTTCGAGGGATACATCCTGAAATTATCAGTAGCATCCTTCAGGAAATGCTCGAAATCATTGTCTGTGTAAAATTTATTTTCCATTTTTCACAAAAAGCTTTTTAGTTAGTTTGGTGTTGCGAAATCAACGTCATATTATTTTCACTTTTATCTGCCGGCCTCCGCTTTGCCGTAAAGATTTTTCCCTTGTGTTTTGTACATGATATTTTTCTTTACCAATATATCTTCCAGCATGGCCTTTGCCCGGGTATACTGACTTCTGCTGGTGCTTTCTTCAATGTCGAGCAACTGGCCTATTTCGCGGTGAGAGAAGCCTTCGATGGCGTACAAATTCAATACCGTACGATAACCGATCGGCAGTAACCGGATACACTCTACCACCTGTTTGGCCTGCATAATTGCGGGAATCATATCTTCCTTAATATGAATACCATTCGCATGAATGATATCCACGCTGTCGGAAAATTTCTTATTCTTCTTCAGGATATTAATGCAGGTGTGTACCACGATACGACGGATCCAGCCTTCCAGCGCGCCTTCGTTCCGGTATTGATGTAATTGGGTAAACACTTTGATGAAACCTTCCTGAAGCATGTCTTCGGCATCTTCCCGGTTTTTGGCAAAACGATAGCAAACCCCTAACATCCGGGGGCTGAATCGATTGTACAATGCTTCCTGTGCGGCCGCATTGTTCTTTATAGTTCCGGCAAGCATTTGCTCTTCGGTCATAAGGAGAATTTTAATGCCAATAAATATAGGACATTTTTTGAGTCGATGTGCTGCACCGGCATAAAAAAGCCCGGTTTTCACTGCCGGGCTTTTTTATGTTATTTTTTTCTTTTCGGTAAAACAAGGCTATCTGCAGGATAAGTAGTTTTTAATGAGTCCCTTACACTGCGGCTCCATTCTATCAGGAGCCTTTTTTGCGCTTCGGTAAGTTTTGCATCCCTGTGAATAATAGTATAGGATGAAAGCGGCATTTCTCCTTCCTCCACGGTTTCTTCCACTTCTTCCAGTTTATGATATTGCTTCGCAATGCGATAGCTTAGAAATTCAGAAAAATTAAGGTGCCGTTTGCCATCTTTGATATGATTGCCCAGCCACATCGAAACCGGTTGAATTTTTGAATACCATGGATAAACGGTGTTGCTGGTATGGCAGTCGTAACAGGCAACTTTCAATACGGCTTCAACATTTGCCGGGACCGGGTATTTGTTGCCGATATCATTCAAAGAAACAGTAGCAGATTCATTCTTAACCGGCCGTGGATACAACTGAGCGAGCAACAGCAATATTGCGATTGTTCCAAAAAAATATTTAAAGAATTTTTTCATGGAATAACCTTATGAAATTAAAATATTGCCTTTCATTTCCGGAGGAACAGGAATGTTCATCATTTTCAGTATGCTTGGTGCCACGTCACCCAGTTTGCCGGCTGCCAGCTGGCCCTTCCAGTTATTATCGATCACGAAGAACGGGACGAGGTTCAACGTGTGGGCGGTATTTGGCGTACCGTCTTCATTGATTTCATAATCAGCATTGCCGTGATCGGCAAGGAGAAAGATTGCGTAATCATGCTGCAAGGCAGCTGTTATTACTTTCTCTACGCATTTATCCACCGTTTCCACCGCTTTGATCACTGCGTTCCAAACGCCTGTATGGCCCACCATATCTGCATTTGCAAAATTTAAGCAAATGAAATCCGGTGTATGCTCGTGTATTTCTTTCACAATCGTATCGGTCACCTCATACGCGCTCATTTCGGGCTGCAGGTCATAAGTGGCCACTTTTGGTGATGGCACCATCAATCTTTTTTCGCCGGTAAAAGGCTCTTCGCGACCCCCGCTGAAAAAGAAACTTACGTGCGGGTATTTTTCGGTTTCCGCTATGCGCACCTGGCTGCGCCCATGCTGTGAAAGAATATCACCAAGCGTGTTGGCAAGATCATCTTTTTCGTAGATGACGTTTACATTTTTAAAACTATGATCGTACCGTGTCATCGTAGTGTAATGCAATTTCAGCGGATGCATACCCTGTTCGGGAAAATCCATCTGTGTAAGCGCTTCTGTTATTTCGCGGCAGCGATCGGTACGGAAATTAAATGCGATTACGGAATCGCCTGTTTCAATTCTGGTATTCTCCACGTTTGAATTGATGATGGGCATCAAAAATTCATCTGTAATATTGCGGTTATAACTTTCTTTAATGGCGCTTAAAACGTCGGTTGTTTTTTCACCGGTGGCGTGTACCATAGCGTCATACGCGATCTTGATGCGTTCCCACCGTTTGTCGCGGTCCATTGCATAATAGCGACCGGTAATTGTGGCGATCTTGCCTGTGCTTTGATCAAGGTGCTGCTGTAGTTCGTGGATAAATTCAAGCCCGCTCTTCGGATCGGTGTCGCGGCCATCTGTAAATGCATGTATCAATACATTGTGAAAATCCTGTGCAACGCAGGCATCGGCAATGGCTTTTACGTGATTGATATGGGAATGTACACCACCATTACTCACTAACCCCAGCAGGTGCAATTTTTTATTGTTATTTTTTGCATATGTAATCGCTTCAACAAGTATTTTGTTTTGTTGAAATTCTTTTTCTTTAATCGCCACATTGATACGTTCCAGCTCCTGGTAAACTATCCGGCCCGCACCAAGATTGAGGTGACCAACCTCGCTGTTGCCCATTTGTCCTTCGGGCAAACCAACATCGGTTCCGCAGGTGATGAGCGTACTATTCGGATACTTTGAGTACAAGGAAGTTACGAAAGGAACATGAGCATTCTGGATGGCGTCGCTGGATTTTACCTTGCCTAATCCCCAGCCATCCATAATAATTAATATCGTTTTTTTATTTTCCATTTTGCAAATCTATATATTTGAAAAGTGTATTGCTGACTTATCTTTAAATAACCGGTAATTTTTCCCCAAACCATGAAATAAACATTTCGTTGGCACGTTTTTAGTCTATACCCGGGCAACGTAAAATTAATCATTATGAAACGTTTTTTACTGATATCCTGCGCTTCGCTGATGTTGTTTTCCTTCACTATTTTTGCAGGTATAAACGAAGTGATCACCGGCATAAAATCCGGCGATGCTGCACAAGTAGCCAAGTATTTCGACAATACGGTTGAGATTACCTTACCCGAAAAAAGCAATAGTTACAGCAAAAGTCAGGCTGAACTGATCCTGCGGGATTTTTTTGCCAACAACCCGGTTAAAAGTTTTACCATTCTTCACCAGGGAGATAATGCGGGTTCGCAATATTGTATCGGAACGCTCATTACCAAAGCTGCTACTTATCGTACTATGATCTATATGAAACTGAAAGGCGAAAAGCAACTGGTACAGGAGATCAGATTTGAAAATAAGTAGAATTGATCTTAAGATAGTGTAAGCTCCGGAAGGAGCTTTTTTTATGCGAAACCAGGTAAGATATTATAATGAATGATGTGCTTTAAATCCATTGTTTATGCAAAAGTGATTAATTAAAAATCTGAAGAAATTATTCATCCATTCACTATTATATATTAATTATAAAAGTAGCTTTGGCCAATGGACTATAATCACCAACTACAAAAACTCATCACCGACGCACTGGCCGAAGATATCGGCGACGGCGATCATTCCACCCTGTCAACTATTGACCCGGATAAAGAAGGTAAAGCTTTTTTGAAAGTGAAGCAGGAAGGGATTCTGGCAGGCGTACATGTGGCGGAAAAAATATTCCGCCAGGTGCAGCCGGATGTAAAATTTGAAACTTTTAAGAATGATGGCGACGTAATGGAGTTTGGCGACAAGGCTTTTGAAGTAACCGCGAAGATCCATACCATTCTCATGTGTGAAAGGCTGGTGTTGAACAGCATGCAGCGCATGAGCGGTATTGCAACGCTTACCAGGAAATATGTAAATAAGCTGTCCGGCTATCATACACGTTTGCTCGATACAAGGAAAACCACACCTAACTTTCGTGTGCTGGAAAAAGAAGCGGTCCGCATCGGCGGCGCCTTGAACCACCGCATAGGTTTGTACGATATGATCATGCTTAAGGACAATCATATCGATTATTGCGGCGGCATTGAAAAAGCGATCACAAAAGCATATGATTATGTGCAAAGCAAAGGTTTGGACCTGAAAATTGAAGTGGAAACCCGCAGCATAGAAGACGTGGAGAAAGTGATGCGAACCGGAAAGGTAGATCGCATAATGCTTGATAATTTTACACCTACGCAAATATCGGAAGCCTTGAAACTCATCGATCACAAATATGAAACAGAAGCAAGCGGCGGGATCAATTACGAAAATATTCAATCGTACGCTGCCACCGGCGTGGATTTCATTTCTGCCGGATCGATCATTCACCAGGCAGTGAGCCTGGATCTTAGCTTAAAGGCACTGATTTTATAATTGAACCATGGCAAAGAAACATAATAATGCGTCCGGACTTGTGTATTCAACGGATCCGAATTACCGGTTGCCGGGCGACGAATCGCCGGAAGAAATATTCCCCGAGCCTGCACAGCAGCTGATCAAAGTGCGGCTGGAAACGAAGCATCGTGCCGGCAAAGCTGTTACGTTGGTAGACAATTTCAGCGGAAGTGAAGAACAGAAGGAAGAACTTGGAAAGAAGCTGAAGGCTGTTTGCGGAACAGGCGGTTCTGTAAAAGACGGAGAGATCATTGTACAAGGCGATCACCGGGATAAAGTACTGGCATGGCTACATAAAAACGGGTATACCCGGGCAAAGAAGATATGAGTAGGTGTAGATGACAGATCAGCATCGTTACATAATTTTATCACCATTCTTCCGTTAACTTAAGTAAATGCGATAATTTTACCTAAATAACCAGATCGATGACAAGCAAAATCTCAGGAGGCGTTAAGGTGTCGGTTGAAACTTTTTATCAGCCGGAATACAGCAACCCGCTCAACAGCGAGTTCATGTTTGCTTACAAGGTTACGATCGAAAACAACAACATTTTTCCCATCCAGCTATTGAGCCGCCACTGGAACATTTTTGACAGCAACGGTACCAAACGGGAAGTCGAAGGCGACGGTGTTGTGGGAGTTCAGCCTGTGATCAACCCCGGCACTTCTTATCAATATGTAAGCGGCTGCAATCTCCGCAGCGAAATAGGAAGGATGTCCGGCACTTATCTCATTGAAAACGTGCTGAACAAAACCAGGTTTACTGTCATCATTCCGTCATTTGATCTTCATGCTCCTTTTAAGATGAATTAACATCGTTTGTTTATTTATTTTCCTTACTTTTACCCGTATGCCAATGAGATGGGAGAGGGTCGGTACGTCCCTTTTTTTATTTCGGCCCCCAACCTTGTTCACAGCATTTGAAAACCAGCAAAAAATATGGCAAAAGTCACATTCAACAACAAGAACAACGAGTTTTATACTAGTTTGAAGATTAGTGTTGATGCGTATTTCAAAGAAAATAAAATTGAAAAAACAGGTGACTGGCGTCTATTTTCCAAAACGATCATTTTGTGCACCGCAATGGTGGCGATGTATGCGGTTTTGATGCTGGTAAATATGAGTGCGCTTCCAGCCATTTTATTGGCAATTGGTTTAGGTTATACTGCAGCCTGCATTGGATTTAGTGTAATGCACGATGCGAATCACGGAAGTTACAGCCCGAACCAGAAACTGAACGATTTCCTCGGCTTGTCAGCTAATGCTCTGGGTGCCAATGCTTATTTCTGGAAACAAAAACACAATATCATTCACCATACATACACAAATGTTGACGGCATTGATGATGATATCGCTAAGAGCCCGATTATCCGTCAATGCGAAAGCCAAAAATGGGTGCCGGCTCACAAGGTTCAGCATTTGTACCTTTTACCTGTTTATTCGTTGTCCTCTATCTTCTGGATATTTTTTATGGACTTCACAAAATATTTTACCCGTCGCATTTACACGACCGAAGCCTGGAAGATGAGCACAAAAAATCACATCGTTTTTTGGCTGACCAAATTACATTATGCGATTACGTTCATTGCATTGCCAATATACGTGTGGGGCTGGCAAG
>JAATFP010000018.1 GCA_015655125.1 Chitinophagales bacterium
ACTGCAGGAAGATTAAGATAATTGTATGTGATACTACTTATATCTTTATTATTATCCAGTTTCAGGTTACCATTGTCATCATAATTATAATCTGTAATGGCATCGAAACCGGCCGGCGGGCTTGTAAGCACAAGAGCAGATTTGGCGGTACTTTGCGGGCGCCTGATTTTTTTTGCCTCAATTGTCCCAGCGCATCATATTGCAATGTTGAAGTTGCCATATATACACCTACTGCCGGAGCTGTTGAGCTACTGCTAAAACCTACTCTCTTTTCAGTTTTTATCATGCGCCCCAAATCATCATACGTGATCCGGTTAACTAAAAAACTATTATTAATTGAAGGACCCACACTCCGGTCAATGGCTACCAGTGACTGCCCGGCCCAGATAAATTGGACCGTCTTAATGTCAATGCCGCCATTGTTATTTGTACTCTGACTTTGGATAACCCTTCCTTTTTTATCATAGAAGATCGCTGAATACAAATAAAGTTGAAGTTCCCAATAAAAAACAATAGAATTACTACCAAATTGCCACCCGGATTTTAAACAGCCAGATTTGGTAATACTAAAAATGCCCGCAACAATTGCAGGCATTTTCCTGAATAAAATTGAATGTGAACTTTTTCTGTAACTGCTTCCTCACTGCTAAACTCACTTAAATATTTCTGCGAAAAAGTTCTTCATGTCTTCCCAGCTCGCTTTATCGGCGGCTTCGTTGTACGCTACAGGTATATTAAACTTTTTGCCTAATTCCGTTGCTGCCGGATTGGTGAACGCATGGCCGGCACCGGGGTAAGATCTAAACGTGTATGCAATTCCAACACTGTCCATTTGTTTTTTAAATTTAGCCACTTCTTCTTTTGTCACCATCTGATCGGCTTCGCCATGGCAAACCAGTATACGCGCCTTTTCTATGCTTTTATCAGGTGTAACGCCTACAAGTCCGCCATGAAAACTTACCACACCTAAAAGATGCTCTCCCTGGCGCGCCACATTCAACACCTGTGCCCCGCCAAAGCAATAACCAATGGCCGCGATTTTAGATGTGTCGGCCTGCGGGTAAGTTTTTATTTTAGCCAAAGCGGCATCAAAACGCTTTTTGCCGAGAGAAAAATCTTTATAGAACGGGCCGGATAATTTCATTGCCGCAGCAGGATCGTTTGCCTGTTGGCCGTTGCCATAATAATCTACTGCTATTGCCAGATAACCCAATTCTGCGAGTTGTCTGGCGCGACTTTTTGCATAATCATTCAGTCCCCACCATTCCGGCACCACCAATACCACCGGTCGCTTTGCAACGGAAGCAGAATCATATGCCACATAGCCTACCAACGATGTACTGCCATCAGAATATTTCACTTCCTGGCCGGTAACGGCTACCACCGGTGTTTCCCTTTTTGCAGAGTCTGGTATCGCGTCGGGAGTTGCTGCCTTGTCTTTATTATTTCCGCCGCAAGAGGAAATTGAAAAGGCCGTAGCAATCGCAAGCGTCGATGTTAAAAGTTTTTTCATGATTTTATTTTGTTGATGATTGAATTAATTTTCAGCTGATCATTTCAAAAATAGCCTTGTTGTCTGCCCAGAATTGGTCCAACAACAGGATATTTTTCTTAAAGAACGATATCAGTTCAGGCCAATGTTCTCTATTGAAAAATGTTGCACCTTCCTTTTCACAGTAGATCCTGCTCAAAAATTTTCCATGTTCATCCTCACAATCTTCGATCCATTCATAATCGTCCGGGAGTTGGTTGCGCAGCGATAAAAATGCGTGGTAAAGTTCCTGTCTTTTTTCTTCTGTGGCCCGTATTTCCACTGCAACGAATGCATATTTATTTTGCGCATCCATCTTAAATTGAATTCCCTTTACGCCGGTTTTATAGTTTACCCAATTCACTTTTTCGCCGGTAGCGGATGGAACTGGCGAAAGATACCGGCCAAGGCTCGTCCAGAATTGCTGACGTATTTCAGATGCTTCCTGTTTTGTATACATATCGTCTTAATTCGCCACAACAAAATCCGGGCGTTTGATAAAGCTGCTGTTAAACTTGAATCTCAGGTTGGTACTTATATCCACTTTCCAGTTGTGCATTTCCGCGATCGGTCGCGGAAAAATATAGGCCCGCACTTCTATCGTTCCGAAAATAAGGTTTTCGTTCCTTGTGCGAAAGCCTCCGCCGAAAGCCGAATAGCCTTTTGTTTTATCGAAGGATGCTTTAACAGGTTTTAAAAAACTCACGTCAGAAAAAATAAAAGGTGCCACCCTGAAACCCGCGATCTTTTGCAGGTTGTAAAATACAGATTCGAGCTTTGCGGTGGCACGCGTATCGGCGTACAATTCGCCGGTGCGAAAATACGGCAATCCAAAGTCACTGTTGATGTACAGAGGTTCATTTAATTTCACTCGGAGTTGCTTCGTATAGGAAACCGACACAAAATTTCTTTGCCGCCAGTTCACACCCATGGTACGAAGTTTGGTAAAATGATCGATCCCGACCAACAGGTCCACATCTTCAAATTTGTTTTTATTTACAAATCCACCTGAGCGAAAAGTATAGCTCGTAAAATATCCTTTGGGCGAAAAATGTGTTCCCGCAAAATCTATTCCTGCATAAGCGCGTTTTTCACCTTGCTTATTTGTATACCCGCCGATAACGGATGCATTCAATCCTTCAGGAACGTCTTCGTTTCTCCCAAAACCGTAAATAAAATTGGTGCGATAGAAGTTTTGCTTATACAAACTGTACGACAACAAAGCCCCGTTGATATCGGCGTATTTGAAATCAAACGAATCTTTATAGATAGCCGGAACTTTCAGGAAATCATTGTAAAACGTTCTCAACGCAACAAAATGCCGGAGCCGCTTATTGTTATCATTGTAGATCTTATCGCGCGCACCAAAGTTATAACCATACCAAAGATCGGTCATCAGATAACTGTAGGTATAATGCGATTTATAGATTCCCGGCGTATCATTCCAGTAATTATTGGCTGTTTGATTCAGGGAAAATTCTGCGACGCCTGTCCACTTTTTATACCTGCTCACGAGCGGTTTTTCAAAACGAGTGTAGAACCTGTTTTCTTCTTTTTTCATCGTTGTTATCTCAGGATAAAATGTTCGAAACCCTACTGTCCAGTTGATGAAACTTCCTTTTATATTTCGTTTCAGAAGTTCGCCGCCATAGCCGATATTCGGCTGCCGCTTGCGATCATAAAGTAATGCGAGTGTAAGCTTATCGCCCCAACCGGCAAAATTTTCCTCGCGTATTTCTATTCCTGCTTTAGTAGTGCTTGTCAGGTTTCCGCTACCGCCGATAGAGAACACGTCTTTTGTAAAAACCACCACATCGATCGAATCTTTTTGAAGGCTGTCTGCCTTGCCTACAAGAATCAATGCGTCCTGCAGGAATTCCTGGTCGCGCAAAAAACGTTCGTTATCTGCGAGCAAAAGCGGGATAACTTTATCGCCTTCTTTAAAAAAAAGGTTCTTCCTGATCAGTTGATTGGTACTGTTGAGGTGAAATGCATTGGCAACGTCCGTGGCAAAATTTTTCTTTATAATCATCGTATCGTACAAATTACGATCAAATCCCAAAGGAAAAATGATGATAGACCGGATAACCTTACCCTTATGTGTAATGAATGGATTGACCGACTTGATGGGATCCTTCGGTTCGCCATCTTTTGAAATGGAACTCCATAGCTTATTGATCAAACGCCTTTTTTTGGGTGTAACAATGGTATCGCGGCGCAATTCTTTTTTAGCATCTTTCAGTTCTTCCTGTGCAAAAACATCCATTGAAAAACTCAGCACTAACCCGGTAACAGCAACAAAACGCAGCAAGATAAAGATGTACATCAGGTTATGATATTTTGTAATTGAGGTGTGTAAAGTAAAGTTATCAGATAAATGAATAACATGTTGATACTATAACAAAGTGTTAAAGAACTGATTTCAAATCAAATAAAGTACCAAATTATTTGCGGTGAAGAAAATTGCTTCTATCTTTGCGCCCGCAATTCAGACTTACCGCTTTAGCTGATAAGATTTTATTCTTCCCTGGTGTCCCGATCCTGAAACAGCGATCAATTTTCGTTTGCGAGCCATGAATATAAACGAAAATAAAAAACAGAAATATGAAGACGAGTACAGTGGGTATAGTTACCCCAATCAACAAAAATGAGTTGAAAGAACTATTGAAAGAAACAAAAGAAACACTGGCCACAGGCGTGTTAAACAACAATGCAGGCAATCCGTGCTTTGGTGCAATTGACATGTGGAAAGTGAGAAAAAATTATAAGAACACTACTTCTTTGAGACGATTCCTTTAGTGAATTGTCAATGGCCAATAGTGAAATCTTCAAAGAGATTTCTTTTTCAGTAAGATTTTGATTCATTAAAGCTTCGGTTTTACCGCAGAGGTAAGGAGAGCCGGGTTTTAGCAGAGCTAAAGCTACGCTCGGCGAAAATTCTGTCTACTCTTTTCTCTGCTGTAAAAAAACCGAAGCTTTCAATTATAAATATGTTGCCCAACTATAAATTCCATGAATGTTTGACAATTCACCATTTACTATTC
>JAATFP010000066.1 GCA_015655125.1 Chitinophagales bacterium
AGACCGATTTCGCCTCTTTTATTTTTTGGTAAATCTATACCGGCAATACGAGCCATAGTTATTATTTGATTTGTTATTGTTGAATTGGATACTATGTGCAGATAATCAGATCATAGATCAACCATCATACATCATAGATCGTAAATTACCCTTGTTTTTTTTTAAAACGAGGATTCTTTTTGTTGATCACATACAGAATACCTTTTCTTCTTACGATCTTGCAATCTGCACTGCGTTTTTTAATTGAAGCTCTAACCTTCATCTTGTTTGTTTTTACTTATTACTTAAAACTTATTACCTATTTGTACCTGAAAATGATCCTGCCCCGCGTTAAATCATATGGGCTCATTTCAACTCCCACCTTGTCCCCGGGAAGAATGCGGATATAGTGCATTCTCATTTTTCCGGAAATTGTAGCCAATATCTCATGGCCATTTTCCAGCTTTACCTTGAACATAGCATTGCTCAACGCTTCTACTATTGTTCCATCTTGCTTAATAAGTGCCTGTTTAGCCATAAATTTCGGAGCGCAAAGATAAGAGGAAATATTTAATTATTAAACAAAAAATACAGATAATGGCAAAAAAGTTGATGGTTGATGATTGATAATTGACGATTAAAGACCCGAAAAGATCTTAACCCCTTAACTATCAATCATCAACCATCAGCTTTTAACTTTCAACAGCTATTCCAATATCTTCACTTCCGTCCGCCTGTTCTGGGCCCGCCCCTCAGCAGTCTTGTTATCGGCTACCGGAACAGTCATTCCATATCCTTTTGCAAATACCCTCTCGGCCGCTATCCCTTTGGATAACAGGTAGTCGCGCACTACATTCGCACGATCCTGGGATAATTTGAGGTTGCTTGCCGCACTGCCCACGTTATCGGTATGACCACCCAATTCAATACGTTCGTCGTCTTTTCTTACCAGATAAGCCACCAATTCATTTAAAACCGTGTAAGAACTTTCTTCCAAAGTGGATTTTCCGGTCTCAAAATTACAATCGTCCAGCACAAAGGTCTTCGCCGGCTGAAACTGGATATCCACATTAAACGGATTTTTGTAATAAGCATTTCCCGTCAAAGCCGGGATATCAAGTACATTATAGCTGGTAGAATCTTTAAAGCCGAGGATAAATATTTCGTATTTGTCGCCGGACGGCAAGCGGAGGGAAAATTTTCCATTGTCGTCGGTAATACCCTGGTATTCGCGCTGATTGATACCGCTTTTAAATACGATGATTTCGTTCGGCCGCATATTATTTTTAAAATCCATCACCGATACATTTACCGGCGCATCTTTTGGTGTAGTGGCGTTCTGAACGTTTCCAGGTTGTGCCAATGCAAGAAATGGCAACAGAAATGCCCATAAAAGCGAGAAGTATTTCTTTTTCATAGATTCTTTTGATTTATAAAGGACGACACAAATTAAGTTTTTTTCCAGAAATAATTAATAGTGCGCAATTAATAAATAACAGTGAATAAATAATAATTCCTTCAGACGCAGCTGGTTCTTTGCATGTTGTGACGGCTTTTTGCAACAACCTAAACAAAACAATGTTTTTTTGAGGAACAAAAAATATAGGAGCCTTTTAAAAATGTACCTGAGACAAATTCGTAATTATGTTTGATTTCGAATTAATTATTAATTGTTTAAAGTCGCGTCTGCAACCTTACCACCATCTCCTCCTTCCAATTCTTAAAACTTCCATCAATGATCTTTTCCCTGGCCTGCTTTACCAGCCACAGGTAAAACGCAAGGTTGTGTACGCTGGCAATTGTCAACCCGAGGTACTCTTTGCTTTTGAACAGGTGGCGCAGGTACGCCTTGCTGTAATAATTGCTTGTGGGGCAGTCGATGCCGTCATCGATCACGGAAAAATCCTTTTCCCACTTTTTATTGTCGATGTTGATGATACCTTTTGAGGTAAACAGCATTGCATTGCGGCCATTGCGTGTCGGCATTACACAATCGAACATATCCACACCCATGCCAATGGCTTCGAGAATGTTCCACGGCGTACCCACGCCCATGAGGTAACGTGGCTTATCCTGTGGAAGATGATCGCAGCAAAGCGCACATATCTCGTACATGGTTTCTATCGGTTCACCTACGCTTAATCCGCCAATAGCATTCCCCGTCGCATTTTTGGAAGCAATATATTCACAGGATGCTTTCCGCAGATCATGGTGAACACCGCCCTGCACGATCGGAAAAAGATTTTGTGTGTAGCCGTATTTATCCTGTGTGGCATTGAATTGGGTAAAACAGCGGTCCAGCCAGCGATGCGTGAGCTCCATCGAAGTTTTTGCATAATTGTATTCGCTTCCGCCGGGCGGGCATTCGTCAAAGGCCATGATGATATCGCCGCCGATGGTACGCTGGATGTCCATTACTTTCTCAGGGCTGAACAGATGCTTGCTGCCATCTATGTGCGACTGAAAAATAACGCCCTCTTCGCCGATCTTCCGGTTTCCTGCAAGGGAGAAAACCTGGTAGCCGCCACTGTCGGTTAGTATCGGCTTGTTCCAGCCGTTGAATTTGTGTAAGCCGCCTGCGGCCTCAAGAATCTCTAAACCAGGCCTTAGATAGAGATGATAGGTATTTCCCAAAATGACCTGCGCCTGCACTTCTTCATGCAATTGTTTTTGAGTAACGGCTTTGACGCTGCCAATGGTACCCACCGGCATAAAAATGGGCGTTTGGATTTTCCCGTGATCGGTGGTGATTGTTCCGGCTCTCGCTTTGGTAGCGGTATCTGTGGTATGTAGGTCGAATGTAAGTGCACTCATGTATTTGTAAAACTATTTTGCGTGCAAAGATAAAGTTTAGAGATCAGTGATTAGCGGTTAGTTGGGAACAGTAGCGGTTGACGGGACATTGATCGTTAGCGAAGGTCGTAATAACAACTATCGGCGCAAAAAACGGGTGTGCCAGATTTTCGGAAGAGTTATGTCTACATCTCTGCGAAAACTCTATTAACTCTTTTCTCTGCGGTGAAAAAACCGCCACCCGAAATCCGAAACTTTTCCCCTAACCTATCATCTCTAAAACCTAAACTTTATCTTTGCGCAAATGCATTTACCAAAATTACTCTTGCTTCACTGGCAATTGATACTGTTTGTATTGTTGTCGGCAGCAACCCTGATACAGCTTTTTTACCATCTTTTCTTTTTCAGCAGGCTGGCTTTTTACAAACCCGCTTTGAAAAGCATTTCGCAGACCCATCCGGTGAGTGTGATTATTTGCGCGCGCGACGAAGCGGAAAATCTCGCTATAAATCTCCCCGGCGCCTTGGTACAGGAATATAAAACCACGCATGAAGTGATTGTAGTGAATGACAATTCTTACGATGACAGCAAATATGTGCTAGAAGAATTTCAACGGCAATTCAAGCAACTGCAGGTACGCGAACTCACACAGGAAGCGCGCATGATCCCGGGGAAAAAATTTCCGTTAAGCATCGGCATCCGCGCGGCAAAGTATGAGATCGTTTTGCTGACGGACGCAGATTGTGTGCCGGCCAGCGAGCATTGGATCAGTAGTATGCAAAACGCCTACCACGACGATACCGAAATCGTACTTGGTTACGGCGCCTATCACAAAAAGAAGGGTTTTTTGAACAAGCTCATTCGTTGGGAAACCTACCATTCTGCCCTGCAATACATGAGTTATGCGTTGGCCGGAATTCCATACATGGGCGTGGGTAGAAACCTGTCGTATAAAAAACTCGTGTTTGCGCGACACAAGGGCTTTTCGGCGCACAACAACGTACCTGGCGGTGATGACGACCTTTTCATCAATGCCGCCGCTACAAAAAATAATACGCGTATCAACATCGACCAGGAAAGTTTTACCATGAGTCGCCCTGCCGAAAATTGGGCGCAATGGCGCAGGCAAAAGCAGCGGCACTATACAACTTCCAGGTTTTACAAACCACTTCATAAATTTCTACTCGCGTTGTATGCATTTTCACAATTTGTTTTTTATCCCCTGCTCATAGTAAGCGCGATCTTCTACAACTGGGAATATACATTAATAGTATTTGGAATAAAATTGCTGATCCAGGGGATTATTTTTTATAAAACCCTGAATAAATTAGGAGAAAAAGATCTTTTCGGATTATTTCTCTTCTTTGATATGTGGATGTTTGTATACTACTTGATATTTGCTCCGGCGCTGATAAAAAAACCGAAGCAATCGTGGAAATAATGAATAATTTATAATGGATAATTTTATAACCCATTTCAACTTTCAATATTGAACATTCTACAACAATACTTCAGCGACTTCACCCCCATCCAGCAGCAACAATTCGCTGCTTTGAAAGCCCTTTATTCTGAATGGAACGAAAAGATAAATGTGATCAGCCGGAAGGATATGGATAACTTTTACACACATCATGTGCTTCATTCGCTGGCGATTGCCGCCAAATTCGATTTCAAAGAAAGCCTGCAGGTCATGGACCTTGGTGCCGGCGGCGGTTTCCCGGGTTTGCCGCTGGCAATCTTTTTCCCGGAAGCGAAGTTTCACCTTGTGGATAGCATCAATAAAAAACTCACGGTAGTAAAAGAGATCGCGGCAGCGATTGGGCTGAACAATCTTACTACGCAACATTCCCGCGCGGAAGAAATAAAGAACAGGCAATTTGATGTAGTCGTTTCCCGCGCCGTGGCGCCGCTGAAGGATCTCTGGCGGTGGAGCAAACCGCTGATCCGGAAAAATAAAACAGCGGCCGGAACAGACAATCCGAACGGGCTTATTTGCCTCAAAGGCGGCGATCTTACGCAGGAAATTTTCGAAAGCGGGTGTAAACCATTTGTTTTGGAAGTTGACAAAATTTTCGACGAGCCGCATTTCGAACAGAAATTTTTGCTCTATCAACCTATAAAATAATTTTACGTATACCCCCTTTGGGGTAGTTTTTCAATTTGATTTTTAATCAATTTTGTAAAATGAAAAATATTCCCGTAGCCATTGTTGAAGACAATAAAGATATCCGTCAGGCATTAGCCGACATCATCGAAATGGCCGACGGATATGAACTCGCCTGTATCTGCAACAATGGGGAAGACGCGTTGATTAAACTTCCCATCTTTCAGCCACATATCGTTTTAATGGACATTAACCTTGGCGGCATCAACGGCATAGAAGTGGTACGCGAGCTAAAACTTACCTGTCCGGAAATGCTGTTCATGATGTGTACGATCTACGAGGAGGACGACCAGATATACAATGCACTGAATGCGGGTGCCAGCGGATATATTTTAAAAAAAACCACCCCGGCTAAATTACTGGAAGCCATCAAGGAGCTAAATGAAGGCGGCGCACCGATGAGCAGTCAGATAGCTAGAAAAATCGTATCATCCTTTCAAAGCAAATTACCCGCCGTAGATCGCAACGATTCTCTCAACAGCCTGTCGCGGCGCGAATTGGAAATATTGGAAATGCTCGCAACGGGACTTGTTTACAAGGAGATTTCAGCAAAATTATTCATCAGTTCAGAGACGGTTCGTAAACATGTATACAATGTATATCACAAGCTGCATGTAAACAATCGCGTGGAAGCGGTGAATAAGTATTTTGGGAAATAATCGTGGGCTGAAGCTCCAATTCCCGAAGCCGGAGCTTCGAGAGACGCCCGAAGCCGGAGCTTCGGGTCACAGCTACCACTTCAACTCCAGCAAATTATTCCTTCTCTCCACGTCCGCCATTCTTTTAGACGGATCAATCTCAACTTTTTTAATGTCCGTCAACTTCGCTTTTACTTCTGCTACATAAGTGGGATGCGTCCAGCGCCATTCTTCGTCAACGATATATTTTTCGTTTTTATTTTCTGCAGCTTTATTTCCAAACATCAGGTTGAGCGGAATGTTATGCATTTCTGTGGTACCGTCTCTAAAGGTTAATTGAAGATCGATCGGCATCGGCATGTAGCCGATCCTTTTCAATCTTATTTTTGAGACACCCCCTTCTTCCCATAAACTATCGATGGAATAATCAATTGTTTTTATACTGTTTACCCAATACATTTTATACCAATCGAGTTGAATGCCGCTTACATCCTGTGCAGTTTTTACGAAATCATTTGCATTGGGGTGCTTGAAGCGCCAGCGATGGTAATATTCCAGCATGATTTTATCACGCATTGCTGCACCAACGATGTAACCAAGTTGTTCAAGAAATACTTCCCCTTTAGAATAAGCGGCAATGCTGTAGCCCGTATTTGTATTAAAATGATCCGCATGTGTAGTAAGCGGTTCTTCAAAATTACTTTTGGCCAATGAAAAATAACTTTTATACGCATCGGAATGATCTTCCGGCAAACTGGCCAGTAGTTCTTTCAAACCACGCTTATCGGGATTTACAGCAAACGTATCTTTTAATGGCTGCAATGATGATTTTCCGGTATAAAATTTCATTTCCAGGTCTTCGCCATAACTGGTAAAACCTTCATCCATCCACGCATACAGGCTTTCGTTGGTACCAAGCATCATCTGGAACCAACTGTGCGTCCATTCGTGAAAGGCGGTACCAAGTCCAGGTGTATGTATCAAAGTGGCCATCGGGTATTCCATGCCACCATCACCGCCATGAATAAATGAATATTGCGGATAAGGATATTTTCCGAATTTACTTTCTATGAAAGGCAATACTTTCACTGCAGCGTCGGCGAGCAATGTCCAGGCAGCATCGTTGGCCGGACTGTTAGGAACAAAATTATACACCACATTGATGATCGTTCCATTGGGCATTTTGCGAACGATGTGAGCAAAATCAGGATCGGCCGCCCACACAAAATCATGCACATTTATACCACTGAAATGCCAGCTGCGTTTATCTTTTGCAGTTGGTTTCAATTCCGGACTTTGTGCTTTGTCATAGCCCCAGCCTATTTCATTTCCATTAACCAAAACGCCCGTTCCGGCGAGCTTGTAATTTTTATCGATATTGATCGTCACATCGAAATCTCCCCACACACCATAAAATTCACGCGCTACGTACGGTGTAGGGTGCCACCCCCCCTCGTAGTCGTATTCGCACATTTTGGGATACCATTGGCTCATACTGTAACGCACGCCGGTCTTTGGGTTATCGCGGCCACTGCGGCGGACCTGTAAAGGAACCTGTGCCTCAAATTCCATGTCGAAAGTGACACTTGTTTTTGGCTGGATCGCTTTTGTCAAATCCACTTCAAGAATGGTTTCGTGGTATTTAAATGGTTGCGGTACGCCATTCATTTTTAGAGATATGATCTTTTGGTACCCGATCTCATCGGGTTTTAGATTGGCGATGCGATCCTTTACGCGCGTGTCCCAGTCAGGTTTTCCGCCAATGATGATCTTTCCCAATTCCCTGCTGCGTACATCCATACTGCTGTTCGGCTGAAAGGCATTGAAATATAAATGGTAGAAAACCTTCTCGAGTTTATCGGTAGAATTGTTGGTATAAACAAGTTGCTGCTTTCCTTTGAATTGATTGGAATTAACATCCATGTCGATGTTCATCGTGTATTTCACGTGCTGCTGCCAGCGTTCGGGCTGCGCGAAGGAAATAAAAAATAAAAGATTAGAAACAAAGAATAAGAAAGGTACTTTAAGATTCATGCTTGATTTTTATTGTAAGCAAATTTACAATGTTTGGAGATTGCAGCCGGAATTTTGAATTAATAGTTAACAACCTGATGTTATGGCATGTTTAGCTTATTAACCACATCCTGTCATGTTGAGCTTTCCGAAGCACAGGTAGAACGATAATTTATTAATCGTTCGTTATGCATTATCCCCTGCCTCTATTTTTCCGTTCCCATCAATCTGTTATTAAAATGAACCACTAATTTAAACAAATCTTCATGTTCTGCCATCGGCAAAGTGGCAGCTTTATCAAATACGTCATGATATGCCGTGATCCCGCCGAGTGTGTAAAAGAAAAATGCCGGCACACCTTTTTCTGTAAAAAAATAGTGATCGCTGTTGGCCGCTTTTCCACGGGGATTTATTTTAACGAGTAATTGATATTGATCGTTTACAGAATTCATCATGGCAAATTCCTTTGGAAACTCTGATGCATTTACTACCGTGATGCCTTCTTCGCCGGTTCCGGCAAGATCGGTGTTGATCAGGAAACGGATATTTTTCAGCGGTACCAAGGGGTTTTCAGTAAAATATTTCGAGCCTTTCAATCCTGCTTCTTCACCGGCAAAACAAACAAATGCGATCGTATATGGCTGTGGGTTTTTTGCATAATAATGGGCAAGATTGAGCAGCAGAGAGATACCGCTGGCATTGTCATTGGCGCCGGGAAAGTAAGTGTCGCGGCCCATTCCGCCAAGATTATCATAATGCGCAGTGATGAAAATAAAAGAGTCTGGCTTTATCGTTCCTTTAATCATTGCACAAACATTTGCGGTTCTGAAGTCTTTTAGAACTTTGTTTTCGATGTTCACATTAAATTCGTTCGGCAAACCTTTCACCGATTTTTTATCTACATCGATCATGGTAAAATCATCAGCAGCATCTTCCACAGACCAGGTCAGTTTATCTTTTAACACGATCTGCAACATTTTTTTCTGGTTTACAAAATCAATACTGTCGGCCTGCATCAGATCACCGGAACCTTTTACGCCGCGGGCAGCGGGTGAAACGATAAAGTCTTTTCCCGGCGTGAGTTCCTTGCCATTGATGCTAAGCTGCATATTCCCCGGGAAAGTATTTACGGGATAAGAAAATTTCTGAAAATAATTTTTGCCATCGAGCGGCTCAAGGCCGTAACTATCAAATTGCGCGGCAATAAAATCTGCCGCTTTTTTCATGCCATCATTGGTATAACCGCGGCCCCAGAAATACGGAGAAGTCAATGTATCAACTATCTTACGGCCAAAAGCGAGTTCCTGCGAAGATGCAGACATTGCGGAGCAGACGAATAAAAGGAGGAAGATTTTTTTCATAAAGCGTATTATTGATATAATTTTTGCATTGACTTATTTACCTATTGAAGCTGACCGAAGCGGGAGCTTCCGGAGACAGCCGAAGCGGGAGCTTCAGCGCACACCATCCACCACGATCACTATTTCACCCTTTACTGCCTTCGCATTAAAATGATCATGCACTTCCTGCAAAGTACCGCGCTTATTTTCTTCAAATTTTTTGGTGAGTTCGCGGCTCACGCAGCATTGGCGCTCCGCGCCAAAATATTCGATAAAGTCGTGCAATGTTTTCACCAATCGCATCGGACTTTCATAAAAAACCATGGTCCGCTCTTCCTGCGCCATGCGTTTCAAAAAAGTTTGCCGGCCCTTCTTGAGTGGTAAGAACCCTTCGAAACAGAAACTGGTAATGGGAAGCCCACTGTTGACCAGCGCGGGAACAAATGCCGTTGCGCCGGGAAGACATTCCACGCGGATATTATTTTTTACGCACTCCCGCACCAACAAAAAGGCCGGATCGCTGATGCCCGGTGTACCCGCGTCCGTGAGCAGTGCGATCGTTTTGCCGGCGCTCATCTGATCTGCAAGATGAGCAACAATCTTGTGTTCGTTGTGTTGATGATAAGGAGAAACAGGCCTTTGTATCTGGTAATGATTGAGCAAAACGCCGGAGGTTCGGGTATCTTCTGCCAATATAAGATCTACGGATTTCAATACATCGACGGCCCGGAAGGTCATGTCTGCAAGATTACCAATGGGTGTAGGTACGATGTAAAGCATAAATCAGGTTGATGGTTGACGGTTCAAGGTTTTGTGCATAAAAAGAAATCGCTGAAATTTTAAGCCCAACTTCAACTTTGAACTTTGAACTAATTACCAATGGTAATTTCAAACATTTCCATCACCTGGTTTGCCAGCAGCTTTTTTGCAGCATCTTCTGCAATTCCTTTGGCGGCTTCCGGAGATTCTGCTTCTACCTGCAGGGTGATATTTTTTCCAATGCGCACGTCTTTAATATTGTTCAGTCCGAGATTTCCAAGACCACCCATCACTGCTTTTCCCTGCGGATCGAGCAATTCTTTTAAAGGCATCACTTTTACCTGCGCTGTATAGATCATGATTGGTTGTTTTTGAATATCAAAGATAAAATAATGTACGCGATAAAAATAACAGGCACCGCCAGCCAATGTAAAAATAGTACGGCAATTACCGCGAATGCGAAGAGAAGATACTTCGGCAGATTATTTTTTACGGACAGGTCTTTAAATTTCAGGGCCATTAAAGGAAGTTTACTCACCATCAGCCAGCAAACCACCGCAATGAGCACATACAGAAACCATTTATTGAGCAATATATCCGTTATCGCCCTGTTTTCAGCGTGCCAGTACACCAGCGGCAGCGATGCAATGAGCAATCCAGCGGCTGGAATTGGAACGCCTTTAAAGCCGTATTGCTGCGTACTGTCAAGATTGAATCTTGCCAAACGATACGCTCCGGCGGCCGCTATAAACAACGATGGCACGAGCCACAGCATAGAAACATCAAGGCCATCTTCCTGTTTTGCAAAACTAAGTCGTAAAAACTGGTACACGATCAGCGATGGCGCTACGCCGAAGCTAACTATATCCGCCAGGGAATCCAGTTGTTTGCCCATTTCCGATGTAGCATTAAAAAGTCTTGCAACAAAACCATCGAGGAAATCCACTACTGCTGCGATGCCGATAAACAACGACGCGAGCCACATGCGTTCCGGAATATCAATGAATTGCGCACCTTCAGGTGTATATTGTATCACGATGCCGTTTTGTAGAACCGCAATAATGGCGAGGCAACCAAAGATTAGGTTAAGGAGCGTGAATAGATTGGGTATTTGCTTCATGATAGAACGATCACGGACCAACGACGACCAGCCACCAGCAGACGACTGACCACCGACGACCGATGGAGTGTTATTATTTAAAGATTATGAGTTTTATAGTTATTATTTAAATTGTTTTTAAAAGCCTGTATCTTGGCGATCAGCTTATCAAGATCATCATAGAAAGAATTGAACCCTTTTTGATCAATGTAATTTCTTTTGATGGCAAGATAAAGACAATTCACAACTTCCAAAGCGGACCGTTGTGCATAGCCTAAAAATCGCTTCTGTTCAGGATCAGATTGTCCCGTTGAACCTTCTGCAATATTCAACGAAACAGAATCAGCGGCCCGCTTCATTTGTGATGATAAAGAAAACATCTCTTCCTTCGGAAATGTACGTGTCAATAAATGCACATTATCCGCCATTTCCAGGGCCAATTTCCACACTTCCAACTTTTCAAATTTAAATCCCATCCTCTCCAATCATTTAATCCGATTGCATAGCAAACATATTTCCTTTTAAAGCGTCTGCCATGAGATTTCCCTCACTAAG
>JAATFP010000074.1 GCA_015655125.1 Chitinophagales bacterium
TATCACAATTGAAAATGCTGCGCCGGATATGGTGGCGGGCCATTCACTCGGTGAATTTTCTGCATTAGTGGCAAATAAAACATTGAGTTTTTCTGATGCGCTGAAGCTTGTTTCCATTCGTGCCAGGGCAATGCAAAAAGCGGTAGAGATCAATCCTTCCACCATGGCCGCGGTGCTGGGCCTCGATGATGCGAAGGTGGAAGAAATTTGTCAGCATGTAACCAATTCCAGTGGCGAAATTGTGGTTGCAGCAAATTACAATTGCCCCGGACAGTTGGTGATCAGTGGTAGTCTTGCAGGAATTGAATTGGCCTGCGGCCAGATGAAAGAAGCCGGGGCAAAACGCGCACTGGTACTTCCTGTGGGCGGCGCGTTCCATTCGCCTTTGATGTTGCCGGCAAAAGAAGAACTGGCTGAAGCGATCAACAACACTGTTTTCCATACACCGGTTTGCCCGGTATATCAAAATGTAGTTGCCAGAGCGGTAACCGATCCTGCGGAAATAAAAGAAAACCTGATCGCGCAATTAACCGGGGCGGTGAAGTGGACACAATGCGTACGGGCAATGATCTCTGATGGCGCCACAACATTTACAGAATGCGGGCCAGGGAAAGTTTTGCAAGGATTGATATTAAAGATCAACAAAGAGGTTTCGGTGAATGGTGTGAGTTAAACAGAAGCACTGATTAATTGATTACACAAAAAAAATTCCGCCCTTCGGGCGGAAAAGAATCAGTGTAATCTTTTAAATCTCTTAAAATCTGCGATTAATATTCGTCTTCATTGAAGAAAAAATCTTCCTGGCTTGGATAATCCGGCCATATATCTTCCAGTCCTTCATAAAGGTCACCTTCGTCTTCCAGTTCCTGAAGATTTTCTATCACTTCAATCGGAGCACCGCTGCGAATACTGTAATCGATCAATTCATCTTTTGTTGCCGGCCATGGAGCATCTTCCAGGTGCGAGGCCAATTCTAGTGTCCAAAACATCGTAAAAAAAGATTTAATTTTTTGCAAATGTATACGTTCGTACGAAATAACCAAAAGTGTTTTTAATAACTTAATGTACCACTTGCTCACATGCCTAGTGATTATCAACACAATTTGCTGTTATTCACCTCACTAATTGTCGGAATATAGGATGAAATAGTGTATTTTCGGCTCATGTTAAAGGCCCGCAACATAGAAAAATACTACGGCAAGCTGCATGTTCTGAAAGGTGTGGATATCGATATCGCCAAAGGTGAGATCGTCAGCATCGTTGGTTCTTCGGGCGCCGGCAAAAGTACCCTGCTGCATATTTTTGGTACCCTTGACAAGACGGATAGAGGGGAAGTAACCTTACAGGATCAACGGATAGACAAACTTACAGGAAATACGCTGGCAAAGTTTCGCAACAAAAACATAGGCTTCATTTTTCAGTTTCACCACTTATTGCCGGAATTTACCGCATTGGAAAATGTATCCATTCCAGGTTGGATTGCGGGGAAGAAAAAATCAGCCGTTCAGGAACGGGCAGTTGAACTTTTACAAAATTTAGGTCTGGGCGAAAGACTTGATAACAAACCACACCAACTTTCGGGCGGCGAGCAACAACGCGTGGCCGTAGCAAGGGCATTGATCAACAATCCTGCGATCGTGATGGCCGATGAGCCAACCGGAAACCTCGACAGCACAAATGGGCGCGAGTTGCACAAGCTTTTTTTAGAGCTCCGTAATAAATATCAACAGACATTTTTGATCGTAACGCACAATGAAGAGCTGGCTCAAATGAGCGACAGGATTGTGTACATGAAAGATGGGAAGATCATTGATGACATAAAAATTAATAAGTAATAGTTAATAATCACCCATTCAAAAGCGATCGAAGTCGCGCCGCCACCTTCTCCGCATTCGGCAACATCGCATTTTCCAAAACCGTATTCATAGGAACCGCAGGCAGATCAAGCGCTCCCAGCACTTCTACTGCTGCATCCAGATTTTTAAAACAGGCTTTGCTGACTCTTCCGGCCAAGGCTTCTGCAAAAGAATTATTTTGTTGCTCTTCTGTTAGTATCAAACATTTTCCATGTTTTTTCACTGTGGCGAAAACAAGTTCTTCATCTAATGGAAACAAAGTTCGCAGATCAATGATCTCCACTTGTCCCGTAAACTTCTTAGCCGCAGCTTTTGCCCAATATACGCCCATGCCGTACGTGATCACGCAGCAAGTTTCACCACTTTCAATTTTATCTTCGTCCGCTTTCAACACCACATTCCCTTTGCCAAGCGGAATGATATAATCGCGATCCGGCTCCGTCATTTTTGCGTCTTCCGTTCCGACTACCTTGCTCCAGTACAAACCTTTATGTTCTAGCATCACCACAGGATTGGGGTCATGGAAAGCCGCTTTGAGCAAGCCTTTCATGTCGGCCGCATTGGATGGATAAACGATCTTGATCCCTTTGATCGTAAGCAATGTACTTTCTATGCTTCCGCTGTGATACGGGCCGCCACCGCCATACGCGCCGATAGGCACACGGATCAATGTTTGCACCGGAAATTTTCCGCAGCTCAGGTAGCAGCTTTTAGAAATTTCCGTTACCAGCTGATTTAATCCCGGGTAAATATAATCTGCAAATTGCACTTCAACGATGGGCTTTGCGCCCACAGCGCTCATGCCCACAGTAGAGCCAATAATGTATGCTTCCTGGATGGCTGTGTTAAAAACACGATGGTCACCAAATTGCTCTGCCAATGTTGCCGCTTCCCGAAAAACGCCACCCAGCCTACGTCCTACATCCTGACCGTATAAAACCGCTTCCGGAAATTCTTCCATGATTTCGCGGATCGCAAACAATGCCGCGTCTACCATCAGTACTTTTTCTTTTCCAGCGCCGGCGCGATTTCCTTTTTCTACAGTAATATTTGTTGGCACAAAAACAAAGTTGCTTACTGTATCCGCAACTGGTTCCGGCGAAGCCGACGCCTTTGCAAAATCATTTTTTACAAGCTCATTCGCTTCCTGTTCTATCGCATTCAATTCGTCTTCTGAAATTCCCTGCGCCAATAATGCGGCCCGCAATTTAGGTCCCGGATCATCAATAGCATGTTTTGCCAGATCTTCATCTGTGCGATAAAAATCTTTTCGTACGCCGCTTGTATGGTGACCTAGCAGCGGAACTTTTGCGTGAACGAGCCACGGCTGCCGCTTTTCGCGTACTTCTTTTACCACGTGTTCCATCGTTGCAAAACTTTTTGCAAAATCGCTTCCATCAACCGTAATTCTGTTGATGCCTTTGAAACCTTCGATAAACTCAAACGCGTTCGTAGTACGCGCTTCCGCGCTGCTCACACTGATGCCCCAATCATTGTCCTGTACCAGGTAAATGATCGGCAACTGATGCAACGCAGCAAATTGAAATGCTTCGCTTACTTCACCTTCGGTAACGGAAGCGTCGCCGAGGGAACAGATCACAATAGGTGAATTTGCGCAGATGGATTCGGCGCCTTTTTTTAATAAAGGCGAACCTATTTTTTCTAAATATTTAATGCCTTGTGCCACACCCGTTGTAGGGATGGCCTGCATTCCTGTGGCGCTGCTTTGATGGATGATCGTAGGTTTATCTGCGCTGCGGTAATTTGGATGGTTGTAATATTCACGGCCACCGGTAAAAATATCTTCGCCTTTGGCGAGCAATTGCAACATCAATGTGTAAGGCTCAAAACCGAGTCCGAGCATGATACTTTCGTCGCGGTAATATGGACTCACATAATCCTGCGGCAGCAACTGAAATGCGGTTGCCAACTGAATGGCTTCATGGCCGCGACTGGTACTGTGTACATATTTACAAACTTGCCTGTTGGCTTCGTACGTTTCCGCCATGGCACGTGCGGTGCACATGAGGCGCCAGGCTTTGAGTTGGATATCAATCGAAGGTGTCAATGGGTGAATATGTCAATAGTGAATAGTGAATGATCAAATCTTTCGGAAGTATTCGCAAGCATTCATTTAAAAAATAAGAGCCGAAAAATTCCGGCTCTTAAAAATTTATTGCATTGTAAACGTTTCCAAAAACTTCGTCGTAAAGTTTCCGCTTCTGAAATCTTCGTTTTGCATTAATTGTAAATGAAACGGAATGGTTGTCTTGATGCCTTCGATTACATATTCACTCAGCGCCCGGTGCATCGTGTTGATGGCTTCTTCGCGCGTTTGCGCCACAGCGATCAGTTTGCCGATCATACTGTCGTAATATGGCGGAATGACATAACCGGAATACACGTGACTATCCACGCGAACACCATGACCGCCCGGCTGATGCAGGACCGTGATCTTGCCCGGACTCGGACGGAAATCATTGTATGGATCTTCTGCATTGATGCGGCATTCGATGGCGTGCATCTGCGGATAGTAAGCTTTCCCAACGATCTTTTCGCCGGCAGCGATCTTGATCTGTTCTTTGATCAGATCAAAGTTGATCACTTCTTCCGTTACGCAATGTTCTACCTGGATACGCGTGTTCATTTCCATGAAATAGAAATTACGATGCTTGTCCACGAGGAACTCGATCGTACCAACACTTTCATAATTGATCGCCTGCGCCGCTTTGATGGCTGCGCTTCCCATTGCTTCGCGCAATTCGGGCGTCA
>JAATFP010000048.1 GCA_015655125.1 Chitinophagales bacterium
TCACTATTCACTATTGACCACATGGGAATTTCTCTTAATAAATACATCTCTGATTCCGGCTTCTGCAGCCGTCGCGAGGCCGATAAATATATCGAAGAATGTCGCGTAACCATCAATGGCCGCGATGCCGATAAAGGCAATCGCGTGGAAGAAGGAGATGTTGTGAAGATCGATGGCGAGCCGTTGAAGAAGAAAAAAGCGCCGGTTTATATTTTGCTGAATAAGCCCAAAGGAATTACCTGCACCACAGATCTTAAAGATAAAACGAACATTATCGATTTCGTAAATTTTAAAACCCGCATCTTTCCTATCGGAAGGCTTGATAAATTGTCGGAAGGATTGATCTTTCTTACCAATGATGGCGATATAGTGAATAAGATATTACGCGCCGGAAATGGCCATGAGAAAGAATATATCGTTAGTGTCGATAAACCGGTTACGACAGAATTTATAAAAAAAATGCGCGCAGGAGTAAAAATTCCAGGTGCCACAACGTTGCCATGCTTTGTAAAACAGGAAGGCGATCTTCGTTTCAAGATCATTTTAACCCAGGGCCTTAACAGGCAGATCCGCCGGATGTGCGAAGCGTTGGGTTACCGCGTAACGGCTCTGAAAAGGGTTCGTATCATGCATATTACTTTGAATGGTCTGCCACCTGGTAAATGGCGGTATTTTACTCCGCAGGAATTGAATGCCATCAATGAAATGGTGGTGCATAGCAGCAAAACTGCTGATGGAGAAGGGATGGGAGAATAACCAGGATTTAACTTGTACTGCTCTTTGCGGCGTAGATTTTCGATAATGGAAACTTCATTTTCCGACGCCGATATTAGTGATAATTTAGCTCGATGAATAGCAAAAACAGATCCCTGATCATACTGATCCTTGGTTTACTTTCCGCAATCGGACCTTTTTCAATCGATATGTATCTTCCCGGCTTTCCGGTTATGGCGCACGATCTGAACACTTCGGTGGATATGATCTCCTATTCGCTTGCGAGTTTTTTCATCGGTGTATGTGTTGGTCAGTTGTTGTGCGGGCCCTTACTTGATCGTTTTGGCAGGAAAATGCCTTTGTACGCAGGACTTGTTATTTACCTTCTTTCGTCCATCGGGTGCGCTTTATCTCACTCGGTAGAAATGCTGATTTTTTTCCGCTTCTTCCAGGCGCTGGGCGGTTGTGTAGGGATGGTGGCGCCACGTGCGATCATCAGGGATATTTTTCCGGTGGAGGAAAATGCCCGTATATTTTCGCTGATGATATTGATCCTCGGTGTTTCGCCCATTATTGCGCCAACGGCCGGAAGCTATCTGATTGCACATTTTGGCTGGAGCAGCGTATTTTTTGTACTCACCATCATTACTGTACTCATCTTTATCGGCGTAATCTTCTGGCTACCGGAAAGCAGTCGGCCCGATCCGACTTATTCTCTTGGGGTCAGACCTATCCTTACCGGCTTCTATAATGTTTTAAAAGTGCCACAATTTTATATCTACTCCCTTACAGGTGCGATTTCTTCGGCGGGATTATTCGCCTACCTTTCCGGTTCGCCTTATGTTTTTATGAAATTGTTCGGCACCACCGAACAGCAATACGGTTTCATATTCGCCATCATTGCAGCAGGATTGATTACTTGCAGTCAACTCAACAATCAACTACTCAAGAAATACTCAAGCCAGCAGATCAGTGTCGTTACGCTGATTATTCAAACAACGGTAGGATTATTGTTATTTGCCGGAACTGCCCTGCACCTGCTGAACCTGTACACCACCATTATATTAATGAGCCTTTTTTTAAGTTGCCAGGGATTTAGCTTTCCAAATTCTTCGGCCCTGTCGATGGCACCATTTACAAAAGACGCAGGCAGTGCCTCTGCATTGATGGGCGCCATGCAAATGGGCTTTGGCGCATTGGCTTCGGCCATCGTTGGATTGATGAATCCCACAACAGCATTGCCTGTAACCGGAACCATGGCGGTTTGCGCGTTGGTTGCACTGATAATATTGTTCGCAGGCGTTTCGAAAACCGGGAAAACAGCCGCCATTAACGCCGTTGATGAACAAGCGCTCGACCTGGTAGAAAAATATTGATGAGCCTGAATGGTTGGGATGTTTTGGGTTGTCAATAATACCTAAGTGAATTTATTTTCCAAACTAAACTATCCATCCAAACCATCTAAAAGCCGTTAAACCTTTCAACCCCCGGCATCCCGGTAATAATTATATATTTTAGCATTTATTGTAGTACATTAATGTTCCCAAACCCAATCAAATATGACTTCATTAAAACTAACGGGCATTTTCCTGCTGATTGCAGGGAGCGTGCTGGCTCAACCGAGGTTGCCAAAAGATTATTATTACAAAAAACTTGCAAACGGGCTGGATTTGGTAGTGATAGAGAACAATAAAGTTCCGCTCACTACCATTGAAATTGCAGTAAAAAATGGTGCTTACACAGAAGGCCCGGAATACAGTGGGCTCAGCCATTTGTTTGAACATATGTTCTTTAAGGCCAACCGCGACTATCCCGACCAGGAAAAATTTTTGAAGCGCGTTCAGGAACTGGGCGCGATCTGGAACGGCACGACAGGTGATGAACGTGTAAATTATTTTTTCACATTCGACCGCGACAGCCTTGAAGCTGGATTAAAATTTATGAACGCCGCCATTCGTTTTCCTATTTACAAAAAAGAGGATATGGAAAAAGAGCGGCCCGTGGTCGACGGTGAATTTCAAAGGGGCGAAAGCGATCCGCAGAACCAACTTTGGATGGCCGTTGGCAAAAAAATATGGGGCGATCTTTTTACCCGTAAAAATCCGATCGGCGAGCATGATATCATCAATACCGCCACACCGGAAAAAATGATGATCATCAAGGATAAATATTATCATCCGAATAATTCTTTATTGGTGATCTGTGGCGACGTTCAGCACGATAAGGCTTTCAGTCTTGCAGAAAGCATTTATGGCGACTGGCCGAACAGTGGTTTTGACCCGCAGGTAAAATACCCGATACCGGAATTTAAACCGCTTACTTCCACGGACTATTTTGTGAAAGAATCTTCTATCGCGCAAACGCCCAACCTGATGTATATGTGGCAAGGCCCGGATTACAGAAACGATTCGGCAGCTACGATGGCAGCCGATGTTTTCAATACCGCGCTTGGTTTGAATTCTTCCAAATGGCAACAGGCTCTTGTAGACAAAGGATTGGCTACCTATGCATCTGTCAGTTATCAAACAGAACGATATGTGGGCCCGATAAATATTTTCGTTTTGCCTAACCCTAATAAACTGAAAGAATGTTATGAAGAGATCGCAAAGCAGGTAAAATTGTGGGACAATCCTGATTATATTTCTGATGAAGAATTGGCTACAGCAAAGCAGGTAATGCGTCGTAATAATATTCGACAGATGGAAAAGCCGTCGAGTTTACCCAGTCAACTTACATATTGGTGGTGCAGCACATCGTATGAATTCGGAACCGACTACGTAGACAATGCGATGAAGGTAACAAAGGCTGATATCAAAAGGTACATCGATAAATATGTAGCAGGAAAAAATTATGTGGCAGGATTGATCATCAACCCGGAAATGAACAAGCAGACGGGTGCGTCGTTGTTTTTTAAACCAAATTTTTAAAGCCGGAAGGCAGCTTTAGCTGGTTTAGTGAGTTTGCAAAATTCATTCCGAACCTAAACCTTCTAAATCCGCTCAACCATCTAAATTATTTTTATGAAAAAGATACTTTATATATCAACAGTGTTGCTTTTGTTTGCAGCGCAATATTCATTTGCACAACAAAAACAGCCTGCTTATGAAATGACCGTGGAGGGTGTAAAAGTGATCGTTCAGCCGAGTGGAAACGAAATCGTGGAAATTCAAACGGTTATCAAGGGTGGGGTGCAAAATTATCCGTTCAATAAGCAAGGCATAGAGAGGCTCGCTATGCTTGCGTTGACGGAATGTGGAACCGCGAATGACGATAAGAATTCTTTTAAAAATAAGCTGGATAAAGTAACAGCGTATGTTTATGGAAATTCGGGGATGGATTTTTCCACCATCAGCATGAATTGCATTAAAAGTGATCTGGATGTTGTTTGGCCGCTTTATGTGGATGCGATCACAAAGCCGGCTTTTGATGAGAAAGAATTTGCGCGTATTAAGCAGGATGCCATCAATAATTTAAAGTCTCAGGCATCACAACCGGATTATGCAATTGGTAAACTGGCGAAGCAAACTGCATTCAAAGGGCGCGATTATTCTAAAAGCCCGGAAGGAACCGAGCAAACTGTGAAGCCACTTACTGCTGCCGAAACCAAGGCTTATTATCAATCTGTACTCACAAAATCGAGGATGGTAATTGTGGTAGTGGGTGATATTGAAAAAGAGGCATTGACAAAAATGCTTACACAATTGTTGTCGCCTGTTCCTCAGGGAAAGCCTTTTACCCTGAAAAAAGAAATGTATGCGCCGGCACAAAATACTTTTAAGGCAGAAAAAAGCGAACTGGCCACAAATTATATCCAGGGAATCACCAGTGCACCACAACCGGGAACGGCAGATTTCAACGCTTTTAACCTTGCAATGCGCATCTTTTACGATCGCCATTTTTTAGATGTAAGGTCAAAAAATGGTCTTTCGTACGCGCCGGCAACCTGGTTCGATGGCGGCACTTCGCCAAGCGCAAACCTCTTTGTGTCTACAACAGAACCGGATAAATACATTGCGGTAGCGAAGGCATTGATTGAAAAGATCAAAAAAGAAGGTTTTACAGAGGCGGAGTTGAAGGATATGAAAACGACCTACCTGACAGGTTTTTATTACCGCCAGGAAACTAATGGCGCGCAGGCGAGTTCATTTGTTGCCAATGAAGTACTGCACAACAACTGGAAAAGGGCGCTGACTCTGAACGACGACATGAAAAATGTGACGGTAAAGGACCTTGACAATGTGTTTAATAAATATATCACCAATATTACCTGGACCTATCGCGGCAATACATCGAAAGTTAACCCGCAATTGTATACGGCTGGAAATAAGTCAGTTACGAAGTTACCACCTTCTAAGGTCACTAAACCGGCTACTAATTGATAAAGAATAATTAATAGTGAAGAATGAATAATTTTTTCGGTTTGACAGCTACTTCTAATTCCGGACCTGTTGCAAATTGGAAAAATTATTCATTGTTAATTATTAAGTATTCATTATTTTTCTTACCTTCGCGCTCCGAAAAGAGAAATCTTTTAGGATACATTTCCCACACGGCCCAAAAAGTTCCCGACTGATCGGGGCGCCAGCAGGGAGTAACTACAATAAGTTATATAATGCCAAAGGTTAAAACCAACAGCAGCGCAAAGAAGCGCTTTAAAGTTACCGGTACAGGTAAAATTACTTTTCAAAAAGCTTTCAAACGTCACATTCTTACTAAAAAATCTACCAAGCGCAAACGTGCTATGCGTAAAGATGGTGTTGTTGCAGATAGCAATTTGCACTTTGTAAAGCGTTTATTAGGTATGAAATAAGCCGGGAGAAGTAACAATTCCAAACTATTAACTTTAAAAAAATTAGAATATGCCACGTTCAGTAAATGCAGTAGCCAGCAGGGCACGCCGCAAAAGAATCTTAAAAGCTGCCAAAGGTTATTATGGTAAGCGTAAAAATGTGTATACCGTTGCGAAAAACGTAATGGAAAAAGGGTTAACATATAGCTATGTTGGCCGTAAGTTGAAGAAAAGAGAATACCGCACCTTATGGATCGCGCGTATCAACGCAGCCGTAAGAGCAGAAGGAATCACTTATAGCGAATTCATCCACAAATTGACAGAAAA
>JAATFP010000082.1 GCA_015655125.1 Chitinophagales bacterium
CAGTGTTAGCATTGAATATCGGTGTAGCGGTAGCTATTACGGTTCCGCCAAGGATCAATTCGGATTTAACGAACAGGCTAGTTCCTCCTGAAGGCAGGAAGCGATAGCCCTCATTTGTAGCCGTCCATTGTGTATTATTTTTTCCGGGCGCGGCCACGGCTTGGGTGCGGTTCCAGTTTTGCACTCCCAACACTGCAAGACCTGTGTTCCAGCCTGTGCAAGCTGGCTTTTGAGCTATGTACACATCGATGTTACCCGAGCCTTCATTGATCACAATCTGTTGCGTACCGAATTTAGCGGTGCAACTGAACAAAGCAACATGATAATACGAAACAACTAATTTTCTACATGGTGCACTGCCTTCCACACGGTATTCTATTCGTCGGCCTGCGCCGCCGCTCGTCGTCCAGCTAGGGTCGAGATCGTAAAAAGCACCGAATATCGCCGCTCTCGGAAATTCTTCATCCAGGATACCGGCCGCACATGGGGCCGAAAGTGTCGACGGTATAGTGGTTATAGGATAATCGAGTTCCCATGTATTTCCACAGCCAGCCTTACTCGCATCAAAAGTGATTACACCGTTGGCTCCCACCACCACCTGGTTATATGTTTGCCCGTAAAAGCAAACAGGAAAAGGCAGGTTGATTACGCTGCTGAACACATCATCGCTGTAAAGCGAAGTCAGTTCCGTTCCGCCGGTGTATGCAAACGGTGCGAACGGAATCGTTTGTACCGTGTAGGTGCTGCTTTGCTTGATATCGGGTACCGTAATCGATAAATTGGTACAAGGGTTGGAACAACTTACCGTTACATCGGCTTGTGGTGTGATGATCGGAACACAAGTGTTCTGCGCATAAGCGACATTGGTTAACACCAGCAGCAAGGCCGTTTGTAATAACAGTAAGTGTTTGCGGGTAAATATTTTTCTCATGCTAAAATTTAAACGTAGCTTAATTTTTTTGTATGTCGTTTGTGATGTCTGGCCAGATGTTACGCAGCCAAAGCCCGAGTTGCGTAGCATCCAGTACTGTCGCCAGTTCCCGCTGCATCACTTCAGTTGATTGGTCGAATTTTTCCCTGACTGCTTTATCAAGCAAAGAAGTTTTGTTTACACCTTCAATATTTGTGTAGTAGGTCTGGAAAAGTTTTGCAGCTGCAAAAAAAGTTGCTCTCGGCAATTCTGTATACTCTGCAAATTTCTGCATCGTATATTTTGCCCGTTTTGCAGGGGTGTCCTGCAAATGAATCTGCGCGGTAAGTGGTCCGGCAATGATCAACGACATGCATAAAAGCATCAGGAATTTCTTCTTCATTTGTTAGTTGTTGGCTTGATGAAAACACACTTACAGAAAAATCAAAGTCTTACGAAGGCTGTGAAGAAGGGTACCCAAGGGATCCCGGGCATTAGAAAAACATCGTATTGGAGGTTTTCTTCATAAGCGTAAATACAATGAAATTGCTGTTTGGTTTGGTAAATCGCCAGTAAAATAAGAAAAAAAATACAATTAAAGGACTGTGAACGTCTATTGTTTGTCAAATATTGGGAATATTTATTCAGAAGATGTTGACAACTACAATTTTATCGTAGTCGTTACCCGTACCCCGGCCGAGGGTTTCCAACGCGGACCCGACCGAAGGAGCCGGATGGCTTCAGTGGTGCACGGAACGCAATTAGATTGTTCCGTTTTTATCCTGACAGGGGCACCATTTTTATTCACTTTGAACGATAGTATGACAGAATCCCGGCCCGGCTTTTTTGAGCCGCCGTCGGTCATTTCGATCAAACGGGTGCTGTCTGCAACATATTTGTCGTATGACTGAGTACCAACCACCGACTCTGCCTTCACCTGCATACCGGAAACTCTACCTTGCAATGCGTCATTTGATACTTTACCGGTTGTGTATCCGGTACTTTCTTTCTGGCGCACCCGCCCGGGCGACGTTATAACAACATCCTGCATTGCCTGCGTATTTTGTGGCAGCACGATGAATTGCTGGCTGTTGTTGCTCGACAGGTTTTGATTAACGGAACTGTATCCAGCTGCGGAAATATTTGCAAGTAATAAACTGTCCTTTGCTTTGAAGGCGAAATTGCCATTTGCATCCGCAGAAGTGATGAGTTTATTTTGAGGTGATGTAATGTTGGCAAAGCTAACGGGCTCCCCCGATTGATTGGTGACCGTGCCTTTCAGAAGGTATTTATCCGCATTGGATATGGATGGAAGCGCCGAAAGCGCTTTTTTTGCAGCGGTTGACTGACGATCAAATGCCAGCTCTTTTTTATCGGCCACGTCGTCTGTGGCGTCATCCGATTTTACAGGTTCCTTATAATAATCGTTGTCTTTCAGTGTACCGGCGTTATTTGTTACGGCAGCTGGCGGTGTATTTTGTTTCTCCGCTACGGGATCGGTAGCATTATTTACGATGGTGGTATATGGTTCCGTGGCCCCTTTGGATTGTTGGGGTGCAACATGTACCTGCTGCAGGGAATCGGCCAAACTGTTTTGCGGCGAAATTGTCGTCGGAATTTTTTCTGAAGGTTTAGTCTCATTGATTGCAAGCGGCTGATCGGGGTTACGATGATTAACTTCATAGGTGATGAATGTTATTCCGCTTACCAGTATAAGTGCTGCCGCAATTCTCAACCAGGTATGCAGGGAAACAACTGCCCCGGTTTTCCTTTCCTTTTCAGCCGGCGGAATTTTAGTTGATAATTCCCTGACATCATCTTCCGCCGAAGCGGTAAATCCATATCCTTCCAACGCATCGGCCAGAAACGGATCTTCCAGCGCGGCTTTTTCCAACGCATGCATTTCATCAGACGGCATGGTGCCGTCGTAATACCGCTGAAAATCAGCAGCCGTGTAATTGATATGTTTATCCTGGAGCGCCATTATACTTTTTCTGTAATATTTTTATCCATACAGATTTTCAGGTTTCTTCTGCCATTTTGTATGAAACTTCTCACTTTCCCTGCATCAATTCCTGTGATCTCAGAAATTTCCTTGTAACATTTTTCTTTTAGGTAAAACAATTCTATCGCCTGTCGTTGTTCCTGTGCGAGCTTACTCAAACAGTATTCCATAATGCTAAAATTGGCTTCTTTTTCCAGCACGTCGTTCAGATGCACGTTTTCTTCCAAATGCACAATATCGGCATCTACGTGGCGCGGAAGACTTTTGATTTTGCGCAATTTCATCAGGCAATGATTTTTTGAAAGCTGGTACAGCCAGCCTTTGAAATGATCCACCGGGTATTTTTTGAGCTTTACCACCAACTCTTCAAAAATGCTCAGCACGCAATCCTTCGCTTCCTCGGGATCTTTCATATATTTCAAACATACACCATAGATAAGATCCATATAACGCTGGTACAATTCTGCCAATACCTGCATGTCGCCTTCAGATTTATAAAGGGCCACAGCCCCTTATTCGGTGGGTTAGTCGTTATTTTTGTTGTGGAATTCAATGCTTTAAATTAATTTAAAAATTTTTTAATTTAAGCTGTTCCTTTTTTAGGGTTTCCTTACCCTCCGGAAAAAA
>JAATFP010000011.1 GCA_015655125.1 Chitinophagales bacterium
CAAATTCGGTTTCGGCCACAGCGGTGCCGGATAAGTCGATCCTTATCACGATCACTGCAGATGGAAGAACCTTCCTGATGTTGGGAGATGAAACAAAAAAGGCAGACGTTCTTGCAGATGTTAATACAACTAAAGGGCTTGGACTTTCTCCTGCGGAACTGAAGAAATGGTCAAAACAAGAATTCATCGGTGTTCCTTTCAACCAGATCAAATCTTATCTGGATGCAGCGGTTCCACCGTCACCGGCAAGTTTGCCGGGAATTCCTACCGATACTGCCAACAACCAGATGATTGATTGGGTTCGAAGCATCACCAACGCTTATCGCGGCGGAGATCAGGCGGAACTTCAGAAAATGATCCTGGTGAAAGGGGACAACGAATCAAAGTATCCTACTTTCAGACATATCAAGGAAGCGTTCAAGGCAAATGAGATCTTCAAATTCAGGATCGTTACCAATGGCCAGGCGCCTCCGGTAGGATCCGAACTGTATCTCAGCGCTAAGAACGGGACCGCGGAGTAATAATTTTATAAAATTAAAAAGACAGCGACATGGCAGAAATGGATACTTCGTCCGGCGGCGGCCATAAGAAAGGGCCGGGCGTAAAAAAAGGAAAGAAACTTTCCACCAGGGTTGATCTCACACCGATGGTGGACCTTGGGTTCCTGTTGGTTACATTCTTTGTATTTACTACAACGATGGCTCAAAGTACAGCAATGAACATGAACGAGCCAAAGGATGATAAAGAAAAAGAAAAGAAGGTAAAGAATTCAGGTGCAATGACGATCCTGCTGGGAAAAGGCGATCAGGTATATTATTACTTTGGTCAGCTTGATGCAGCAACGATCAGCGAACAATTCAAAAGCACAGATTTTAAAAAGATCCGTGACCTGATTGTGGAGAAGAAAAAGTCAACACCTATCGACGATCTGATGTACATCATCAAATCTGACGATTCTTCAACTTTTAAAAATGCCATCAGCATACTGGATGAAATGACCATTTCCGGTGTAAAAGCAGGACATTATGCAGAAGTTGCAATGACGCCTACGGAAGCCGAACTGATCAAGAAAACAGAAGAAGCAAACGGCATTAAATAATTTGTGGAATCCCGGATTATTTTGAATCTAACAACAAACGAATTTAATAATGGAAGCAAACAAAATCTTAAACGCTGATATTCTCGATATCATTTTCGAGGGTAAAAATAAAAACTACGGCGCTTACGATCTGCGTAAAACATACAATAAACGTATGATAAAAGCGCTCATCGTTACAGGAGCTATCTTGCTTCTCGTGTTTATCGGTTTGGTCGTTTACAGTCAGCTTAGCAAAACATCCGACAATGATGTTTTGAACGTAAAAGACACCGAACTGGCGCAGGTAAAGGAAGATGCACCACCGCCACCACCACCGCCACCACCGCCACCAACTCCACCACCACCACCTGAGATCAACCAGGTTCAGTTTACACCTCCAAAAATCGTAAAAGATGAGGAAGTGAAACCCGAAGAAAAGATCGAAGAGATCAAGGAAGATCAGACCATCAGTACTAAAACCGTTGAATCGGACAATAAAGTACAGGTTGTTCAGGCGCCTGTGGAAGATAAAGGAACACAGGTTGTGGAAATTCCAAAAGAAAGCGATGAAGGAAAGATCTTTACAAAGGTTGAAGTGGAAGCTGAGTTTCCTGGTGGAGCTGCAGCGTGGACACGCTACCTTCGTAATAACCTGAATGCAAGCGCACCGGTAGACGGTGGCGCCCCTCCGGGAACTTACCAGGTAATCGTTCGTTTTATCGTGAGCAAAGATGGTTCTATCAGCGACGTAGTTCCTGAAACAAAATTTGGTTACGGAATGGAGGACGAAGCTGTAAAAGCGATCAAGAAAGGTCCGAAATGGACACCTGCCCTGCAGAACGGTAAGAACGTGAATGCTTATCGCCGTCAGCCAATCACGTTCGTAGTTGCGGAAGAGTAAGATAATCACAATTTAATTTGAATATTGAGCCCCTGGATTTCTTCCGGGGGCTTTTTTTGCTACAAAAATTGTGGAGATAGAAAATGCCGGATAGACGTAATGGCGGGAAGAACACAGAATAATTTCCTTCCCTCTTCCCGGCAAAGATATCTGCGCCATCTCCGGAGAAAATTTTCCGAAGGCAAAGGAAAGGTTTGTGGAATTTAGGGAAGCTGCCATCTAAACAAAAACTACTATTATGGCAGAAATTACCAGCACCAACAGCAACTTTAAAAAAGGAATTGTAAAACGAATGGTCAAAAAAAGCACCCGCGTCGATCTAACACCGATGGTCGATCTTGGGTTTTTGCTCGTCACATTCTTTGTTTTTACTACCACGATGGCGCAACCGAAAGTGATGAAAATTAATATGCCAAATGACAAATCTACCGACGTAAATGATGAAGTTTGCGAAACCTGTGCCTTAACTGTATTGCTGGACAAAAACAATAAATTGTATTATTATGAGGGCCTTGACAAAAATGCTGTGTACAAACAAACCACGTATTCGCACGATGGTATCCGAACACTTATCACTGAAAAAAAGAAACGGGTATCCGCCGCAAACCGCGACATGGTACTTATTATAAAGTCTTCTGATCAGTCGACCTTGAAAAATCTTGTAAACGTGATCGATGAATCCAACATTGCGATGATCAAACGTTATTACATGGCGGAATTAAATGAGCAGGATAAACGCAAACTGTCTGTTGCGGGTTACGAATGAAGACCTGCAGTTTGGGCAACTCTTTACCCGTAACCCGCAACTAATTATCTTTGCAGGATGTTAAACAAACTTTCGGGCTGGAGTGATACGATCGTTGCTATTGCAACGGCACCTGGAACAGGAGCCATTGCAACGATCCGTTTAAGCGGTAATGATAGTTTCGCCATCATCGATAAACTTTTCCCTTCAAAAAAAATTTCTGAACAGCTTTCCCACACTATACATTTTGGTTTGCTTAAACTCGATGGAGTTGCAATAGACGAAGTGGTGATAGCTGTTTTTAAGGGCCCCAAAAGTTATACGGGAGAAGATACCATCGAAATAGGTTGTCACGGAAGTATATTTATCCAGCAAAAAATATTAAATGCCTGTACGCAAAAAGGCGCGCGGCTGGCAAAGCCGGGCGAGTTCACTCAACGTGCGTTCCTGCACGGCAAAATGGATCTTACACAGGCAGAAGCAGTGGCTGACCTGATTGCTGCAAATACCGAAGCCTCGCAAAAGAATGCATTGAACAATATCCGCGGCGGATTTTCAGACGAATTAAAACTTATGCGCGATGAGTTGATTCAGTTTGCCGCATTGATTGAACTCGAACTTGATTTTGCTACGGAAGACGTAGAGTTTGCAGACAGGACAAAATTTTATGATCTGCTGAATAGAATTACTAAAACAACAGACTATCTGGTAAGATCGTTTCAGTTGGGAAACGTAATAAAAAATGGCGTTACTGTTGCCATCATCGGCAAGCCCAATGCCGGTAAATCAACCTTACTGAATACTTTACTCAATGAAAATCGTGCCATCGTAAGTGATATCGCCGGTACTACGCGCGATACGATCGAAGAAGTACTCAACATTCGCGGCATCCTTTTCCGGCTGATTGACACAGCGGGTATCCGCAGCCACAGCAGCGACGTGATTGAAAATATCGGCATTGAAAAAAGCTTCGAGAAAATGAAGACTGCGGACATCGTTCTGTATATTTTTGACATCAACGAAGAAACCCCCGGCAGCCTTCAAAAGCAAAAGCAAATATTTGACGAAGCCGGAATTCAATATCTACTGGCTGCCAATAAAGCAGATATTTCAACCGCAGGGAATATATTTTCTGACGACAATATATTCCATATTTCTGCGAAAAATAAAAGCAATATAGAAAACCTTACGGATGCACTTTACGAAAAAACAGTCAGGGACACTTTATCGGAAGATAATACTATTATTACAAATGCCCGCCACTACGATGCGTTGGTTAAAGTGAGAAGCTCGCTTTCAGATATCATGAGCGGGCTGGATACAAATGTTTCCGGTGATCTGCTTTCTCTTGATATAAGGAGTTGTTTGTATTATCTCGGCGAGATAACCGGTGAGGTCACGAATGAAGATAAGCTTGATTTTATCTTCAGCAAGTTCTGTATCGGAAAGTGATAAGTGCAGCACATCGGTTATAATCAATTGGGTAAACAAATAATTAACTACTTATTTTACCTTTCCATTTACTTTCTGATTATTTTACACCGCAATTCACACCTATACGTATATATGAAATACAGATTTTTTACCCTCCTCGCTTTTATCGTAATTTTATTTGCTGCCTGCGATCGTAAAAAGAAAGATAAACCCGCACCGGCAGTTACAGATATCAAAGAAAAATTCCAGGAATTTCACCCTGAAGAATTTAAGGAAGAAGATAATATCACACCACGCGACTTTAGCATCGATACAAGCAACTCCTACAGCAGCATTTTTTTCGACAGCAGCGCTTTGGTAAAATATCTTTCTGATAATAAAATCGACCGCGCCGTCGGCTCGCGCATGACGAGCTTTTATAATGCCCGCAATTACCAGTTCTCCTGGTTCTCATCTGATGGACCTACAGAGCAGGCTCGCGGCTTCTGGAACATGCACAATTATCTCACCACTTATGAAAACGGAAAAGTGCTGATAGACAGCAGCCTTCAAAAAAGAATGGATGTGTACGTGGCAGATGACGATACTTCAACAAAATGGACGTCAAAAGACAAATTGCTCCTCAACACGGAATTGAAGATGACGCAACATTACATCATGTTTGCTTTGCTCAATTACGACAAAGGGTTTGTTGAACGAAAAGAACTTGAAAGTTTTGTTCCGGTAAAAAAAGATTCTGTTCCTGCACTTGTTACTTCGTTATTGAATGGAGAAAATCTTGATAAAAAATATTACGACAGTGTAAATCCTTCTTACAAAAAATTGAAGGACGAGCTGGCAAAATATGTGGAAATACAAAAGGCCGGCGGCTGGCCGAAAATAAATGCAGATGCAAAAACGCTGGCTGCTACTGATACTTCTAAATTTATTGCCGTGCTGAAGGAACATCTTTTTATTACCGGTGACCTTGCAACAAAAGATACGACACCCTTCTTCACTGCCGAGCTGGATTCTGCCATCCGGATCTTCCAGGTAAGGCATGGATATAAACCAACAGGAAAGCTGACCGACAGCCAGATCAGGGATATGAATGTTTCGGCAGACAAACGTATCACACAGATATTGATCAACCTTGGCCGGACACAATGGCTGGTGGCAGAACCCGCCGGCAAGTTGATTACGGTAAATATTCCCGAATTTATTTTACATGTTAAAGACGGAAAAGAAAAAGTATTTGACATGGTAGTAGTGGTGGGCAAGCAGGGAAGCAAGACGACCATGTTTACCGGCAATCTCAACACGATCGTTTTCAGTCCGTACTGGAACGTTCCCTACAGCATCTCCAAAAAAGAAATTGCACCCGGTATAAGGAGAAGTGGCAATGCATACCTGGCGCGGCAGAACATGGAGGTGGTAGGTACATGGGGCAACGGTATCCCGCGCGTGCGGCAGAAACCCGGCGGAAATAATTCACTTGGACGCGTGAAATTTCTATTTCCAAACAGCTATGATATTTACTTTCATGATACACCGTCGAAAAGTTTGTTCAAGAACGACAAGCGTGCATATAGCCACGGTTGTATCCGTTTGAGTGATCCTGTGAAAATGGCAAATTATTTATTGCAGGGCGATACGGCCTGGACGGCACCCAAGATCGATTCGGCGATGCACATGAGCAAAGAAAAATATGTGAAAGTAAAACCCGCGGTACCGGTGTTGATAACTTACTACACTGCCTGGGTAGATGACGATGGATTGCTGCATTTTGCAGATGATATTTACGGCCATGATAAAGATCTGACGGCAAAGATGTTTACGAAGAAATGATCGCTTCGAATCAGATGCGGAATTTTTATCGCAGATTTCTTTTCCCGCTACGCGGGATGATTAATGGATTACGCAGATTTTATTCCGGCTTCGCCGAAATTTGGGTGCCGCAGATGCGCTGATATCGAAAAGAATTCAGGATATAAATACCTGCGTATCTGCGGTAATTTTCTCCTGTAAAATTTCAGATGATTTCGCTACGATCTTCGCGTAAAGTTTTGCGAAGCAAAACATCATCTGCGTAATCCATTAATCATCCCGCGTAGCGGGAAAAGAAATCTGCGATCTTCAATCAACTTTCTATCAATCGAAATCCGCCATCTTCAAAATTGATCTTTCGCTGCCGGTACAGGTTCCCGGTGGTCATCTTAAAAGTTTTTTTACTCATTCCAAAAAACTGGTAGATATCTTCCGGATCGGATTTATCATGATAGGGTAGGAAATTTTTATTTTCTTTCAGAAGCCGTAGGATCTTTTCCGTTTCGTCCTCAATACGGTTGTATCCGGGTTTGCCGGCGGCAACATCGATATTATTGTTAGCCGGGTGAATCTTTTTTATAAACCCGGTGAACTTATCACCTTCGCCGATTGTTCTGTAAATTTCGTTGAAATGCAACACGCCTGTGTGTTTGTTGTTGATGATCATCAGGTAACCGATATCGGTGCGCCGGAAAACAATCAGATTCACTACGTCAAGTTCTTTTACCGACAAATGATCATTGCTTAAAGTCTGCTCGATCCGTTCAGTTGCGGCAATGCGCCCGGTTTGTTCATCGATGTAGATTTTTACAAGGTATTCGCCATTTGGCCGCATACCCAGCAATTGTTGTGATTTGGGAACGAAAAGATCTTTCATCAATCCAAAATCGAGGAACGCACCTTGTTCTGTAACGGTGACTGCACGAAGCTTTACGATATCGCCCGCTACACCCAGCGGTTGCTGTGTTGTAGCGATCATTCGGCCTTCGCTGTCGTGATATACGAACACATTCACTTCATCGCCGATGTTGGCATTTTTCGGAACAAATCTTTTTGGCAGCAACACGCCTTCGCCGCCATCGTCGAGATACACGCCAAAATCTACTTCCCTTAAAACTTTTAATTTATTGTATTCGCCCACTTTTACCATAGAGCAAAGGTAGTTAATAAGTTAATGGGTGAATGAGTCAATGGTGAATGGTGAAATCTTCAAAACTATTTTTTGGATTTCTAATAGTCAGGATATTTAAACCCTAAACCCTAAACTCTAAACTATTCAGTATCTTTATAGCCAATTAATACTTATAAGATTTTGAAGTTTACAGAATTTGGATTTGACGAACGGCTGCTGGAAGGAATAGAAGCCTCAAATTACGATGCAGCCACGCCCGTGCAGCAGCAAGTGATCCCGCTTATTTTGGAAGGAAAAGATATCATTGCTTCGGCACAGACCGGTACGGGAAAAACAGCCGCTTTTCTTTTGCCGCTTATCAACAGGATCATCACTTCGCCACTTAACACAAACGGAATAACATCATTGGTGATAGTTCCCACGCGGGAACTGGCCATCCAGATCGCACAACACCTGGAGGGGCTTTCTTACTTTACTTCCATCAGTTCGATAGCCGTGTATGGCGGTGGCGACGGCAATGCTTTCGTTCAGGAAAAAAAAGCGCTGAGCATGGGTGCCGATATAGTAGTGTGCACCCCGGGTAAAATGATGGCCCACATCAAAATGGGCTATGTAAAACTGGATACGCTGAAATACCTGGTGCTGGACGAAGCGGACAGGATGCTCGACATGGGCTTTTTTGACGACATCATGTTCATCATAAAACACTTGCCGGAGCAACGGCAAAACTTATTGTTTTCCGCCACCATGCCGCCAAAGATCCGGCAGCTTGCGCGAAACATCCTGCGCAATCCTTCAGAAATAAATATCTCCATCAGCAAGCCGCCGGAAAAAATCATCCAGCAGGCCTACATGGTATACGATGCCCAGAAAAATCCGCTCATTCTGCATTTGTTGAAAGAAAATCATTTTAAAACCGTGTTGATATTTTGTAGTAGCAAACTGAATGTAAAACAACTTACCCGCGATCTCAAACGCAGCGGTATCAAGGCCGGCGAGATCCATAGCGATCTCGAACAGGAGAGCCGTGAAGATATTCTGATGCAATATAAAAGCGGCAGACTGCCAGTATTGGTGGCCACCGATATTTTAAGTCGCGGTATCGACATCGACAATATTGATCTTGTTATCAATTTCGATGTTCCGCACGACGGCGAAGATTATGTACATCGTATCGGTCGTACGGCCCGCGCAGAAGCTGATGGAACGGCTTACACGCTGGTAAGTGTAAAAGAACAGCGTAAATTTTTATCAATCGAAAAATTACTGGAGAAAGAAGTTCCCAAAATAAAGCTCCCCGAAATTTTCGGCGAACAACCTGCATACAATCCTGTTTTTGAAAAAAGGCCAGGCGGAAAACGTAATTTCCGTCCGCGTGGCGGAGCGAGAAATAAATAGTTCAAAGGTGAAGGATTGAAGTTGATGGTTGATCCTTCAACTTCGAACCTTCAACCTTCAACTTTGAATTGTGACCAGCGAAGCGACCATATTATCCACGCCCATCGAATACCTCACCGGCATCTCTGCGCAGCGGGGCGAATTGCTTCGCAAAGAATTGAACATTTATGTTTTTAAAGATCTGCTCGAACACTACCCTTTCCGACACATTGATCGTACCAATGTAGACAGGATCGGGATGCTGACGCCGGCAATGGAATATGCTTATGTTGCGGGTAAATTGATAAGCCTCGATATTGTGGGAGAAAACCGTGGCCGCAGGCTCATAGGCAAATTAAAAGACGATACGGGCGTGGTAGAACTCGTCTGGTTCCAGGGAATCAACTGGGTGCAGAAAATATTGCAGGTGGGCCAGCAATACCTCGTGTTTGGCAAACTCGGTTTTTTTATGGGCAATCCGCAGATCGCGCATCCCGATATGGAGAATTTTACCAATGAAAATGCGTCCGGGAAAAAATCGCTTGAACCCGTTTATCCTACTACTGAAAAGCTGAAAGCTAAAGGAATTACGGGGAACGTTTTTGGTAAATTCACCAAAGAATTGTTGCAAAAAATCAATGTGAAAGATCTCCCTGAAAATCTTCCTGCGGATGTAATTGAAAAATACAAATTCATTTCACGGTTTGAAGCCTTCAGCCAGATACATTTTCCGGCATCTGAAAAGCATTATCATCATGCTCTGCGAAGGTTGAAGTTTGAAGAACTTTTTTTTGCGCAGCTTCGCATGAATCTTATCAGGATCGCGCGCCACCGGTTCAGTAAAGGATGGGTGTTTGACAAGGTAGGCGATCTTTTCAATGATTTTTACAATCATCATTTACCCTTTGAATTAACGAATGCACAAAAACGGGTGTTGAAAGAGATCCGGAAAGATGCCGGAAGTGGCAGGCAGATGAACAGGTTATTACAAGGAGATGTTGGTAGTGGAAAAACGATGGTAGCCTTGCTGAGCATGCTCATTGCGGCTGATAACGGTTTTCAAAGCGTATTAATGGCGCCAACGGAAATACTGGCACAGCAGCATTTTCAAAGCATTGCCGGGGCAGTGAAAGATCTGCCGGTACAGGTTCGTATACTCACAGGTTCTACGAAAGGAAAGGTACGAAAGACAATTTTACAGGAAGTTGCCGAAGGGAAGGTGCATATTCTTCTCGGAACGCATGCGGTGATAGAAGACAAAGTGACTTTTCACAACCTTGGTTTTGCAGTAGTAGATGAACAGCATAAATTTGGCGTTGCCCAGCGCGCGCAACTCTGGAAAAAAAATACCATTCCGCCGCACGTATTGGTGATGACGGCCACGCCGATCCCGAGAACGCTTGCGCTTACAGCGTACGGCGATCTCGATTACAGCATCATGGATGAGCTGCCGCCAGGCAGGCAACCCATCACAACTATCCATCGAAATGAAATGGCCAGGCCGCAGGTGATGGATTTTATCAAAGAAGAAATTGGTAAGGGACGTCAGGCATACATTATTTACCCGCTGATAGAAGAGAGCAGTAAACTGGATTATGAAAACCTGATGAAAGGTTTTGAGGAAGTGAAATCATTTTTTCCGGAACCTAAATATTGGATAAGCATGTTGCATGGGAAACAGCCCCCGGAGCAAAAAGAAACCAATATGCAGCGTTTTGTAACAGGCGACACTCAAATAATGGTAAGTACGACGGTCATTGAAGTGGGTGTAAATGTTCCGAATGCATCTGTTATGGTGATAGAGAGTTCTGAAAAATTCGGATTATCCCAATTGCACCAGCTGCGTGGGCGCGTTGGCCGCGGTGCGGAAAAAAGTTTTTGCGTACTTCTTACTGGTCAAAAAATCTCGAATGACGCGCGTGAACGCATTAAGATCATGGTGGCCTCCAACGATGGGTTTACGATAGCCGAAAAAGATCTGGAAATACGAGGCCCGGGTGAAATTGAGGGTACACGTCAGAGCGGTGCGCTGAACTTCCGGCTGGCGAGCCTTGTAGCCGACAAGGTAATGCTGGAAGCAGCCCGGGAGACGATAGATACCTTGCTGGAAAAAGATCCGGAGCTGGATTTGGCCGAAAATTTGCCCGTTAAAAGCTTCCTGCATACACAAAAGGCCAAAACAAAATGGAGCAAAATTGCGTAAATGAAATATCTAATACGTTAAATCAAATACAATGTCGGAATTAATAACCAACGAAAGCATTGTCGTTTACGTTTATAATGATTAATTTGTAAATAAAAAGAGTTGAGAATTTTTACTAAAATATTCGCTTGCTTTTCCTTCCCGGCGTTTTTTTTATTGTTTTCATTTGAAGTGGCTGCCCAGGTTGAATTCGTTCAAAATAAAGGGCAATGGCACAGTAATGTAAATTACCGGGGTGACTTCATAACCGGCTCATTCTATCTTGAAAATAAAGGTTTCACCGTTCTGCTGAACGATACCAACGATTTAAAAACAAGGGCGGAAGTGCTGCATGGTGGTTACGGGAAAGACCTTCAAAGCAAGGCCACCGGCGAGGGCAAATTCGTTTTTCATTCCTTTGCATATAAGGTGAAATTTTTGGGTGCTTCAGAAAATGCGTTGAAACAACCAGGCAAAACGGCCACCTATCACAATAATTATTTTAAGGGAAATGATCCTTCCAAGTGGGCATCCGATTGCGGTGTTTTCGGAGAGGTGACCTATAAGAATGTATATCCCAATATCGATGTAAGGTATTATACCAATGCCGGAAGGTTGAAATACGATTTTATCGTAAACCCGGGCGGAAACGTCAACGCCATCGCAATGCAGTACGATGGCCCCCAATCCATCGATGTGAAAGACAAAGAGCTTCTCATTAAAACGCCTGTGGGCGATGTGAAAGAATTGTATCCTTATAGTTATCAGCCGGGCAAGATCGCCGGCCGCGAAGTGAATTGTAAATATATCGTGCGCGATAACATTGTTCGTTTTCAGGTGAAAGATTATGATCTTTCTCAAATATTGATCATCGATCCGTCGATCGTTTTCTCCAGCTTCACCGGCAGCACAACCGACAACTGGGGCTACACGGCTACGCCCGGGCAAGATGGGAGCTTTTTCGCCGGCGGCATTTCCTTTGATAATGGATACCCTGTTTCGCCTGGCGCCTATGACATGACTTTTAATGGCGGCGTTTCTGAAGATTTGCAGCCGACCGGCTATGATATTGCAATTTTCAAATTTTCTGCAAATGGCACGCAACGGTTATATGCAACCTATCTGGGCGGTAGTGGCAATGAGCAACCGCACAGTATGATCTGCGATGGGCAGGGGAATCTAACTATCGCCGGAAGATCAAACTCCCCGATAACAGGCTCTGCTGCATTTCCATTAAAACCTGTTACTAATTTTTCCGCTAATGCCGGTAAAACAGATATTATCGTCACAAAATTAAATGCCGCGGGCAACGCGTTGATCGGTTCTGTCAGGATAGGCGGCTCCGGCGACGACGGCGTTAATATTCGTCCGAAATATATCAGTCCGACGGGAGCCGAAAGCATCAGGCGAAACTATGGTGATGATGCGCGAAGTGAAGTAATACTGGATGCGGTTGGTAATATCATTGTGGCATCCTGTACACAATCGAATAATTTTCCTGTGATCAACAGTAATATACAGACTACTTTCGGCGGCGGACAGGATGGGGTAATATTGAAGTTCAACAGCACGTTATCTGCGACACTGTTCAGCACCTATTTTGGCGGAGGAGGAAACGATGCATGTTTTGTTACAAGTATCAGTCCTCTAACCGGCGATATTTATGTTGCCGGGCCAACAGAAAGCAACGCTTTGCCCGGCAATACGACCGGTGTTATTTCTCCTACAACTAACGGTGGTATCGATGGATTCGTTACCCGGATCAAAAGCGATGGATCCGCGATTGTTAAAACTACCTTTGTAGGTACTGCCACAACCGATATGGTTTTCGGGTTGAAATTCGACCGCGCGGGTTTTCCTTATATCATGGGAACTTCACTCGGTAACTGGCCGGTAACTTCCAATGCTGTTTACAGCAATTCGGGTTCCAGGCAATTCATCAGCAAATTACAACCCGACCTTTCCGGATTCGTATATTCTACAGTTTTCGGAACGGCATCGGCGGTTCCTAATATTTCTCCTATTGCCTTTCTTGTTGATCGTTGCGAAAACGTATATGTTTCCGGATGGGGAGGTGGTATCAATGCGCCGGGTGATGAAAGCCAAAACTATAACAATGGTCTTACGGCCGGTTTGCCCGAAACCAATCCACTTCCTAATATTCCTATTGCTGACGGCAGAGACTTTTACTTTTTTGTATTGGAAAAAAACGCACAGAGCCGTCTGTTTGCTTCTCATTTCGGGCAATCCGGCGGTTTCGGAGATCATGTGGACGGCGGAACCAGCAGGTTTGATGAAAATGGTGTGATTTATCAGGCCATGTGCGCGAATTGCGGACAAAGGGCCTTTTTTCCTACTACTGCAGGTGTTTGGGCACGTACCAACGGAAGTAATGCATGCAACGAAGCGGCCGTTAAAATAGAAATGAATTTTGCCGGTGTGGGCGCTGCACTTAAATCATCGATCGACGGCGTTCCCAATGATACCTCCGGTTGTGCGCCACTGAAGGTTGATTTTCGCGACAGCCTTTTGCTGGCAAAAAAATACATCTGGGATTTTGGCGATGGCTCTCCGCGCCAGACCACTCTGAAACCCGTAAATACGATTTCACACACTTACACAACTGTGGGGGTTTTCCGGGTAATGCTCATCGCAGAAGACAGTTCGACCTGTAACATCCGCGACACTGTTTATATGAATATCAAAGTAGGTAACAACAAAGTTGACCTTGCTTTTACAAATGTAAAATTGCCGCCATGCGCAAACCTTACGATGCAATATACCAATACGAGCTCACCGATCTATCCTGCATTTGGACCAAGAACTTTTGTATGGGATTATGGTGATGGAAGCCCGCGCGATACCGTAGGATACAATCCGCCAAGGCAACACCAGTATGCGGCTCCGGGAACCTACAGGGTTGTATTATACCTGATTGATGACGTGTTTTGCAATGCCCCGGATTCAGTGTCACGAAACATACGCATCGATGCCTTTGTGAAAGCAGCATTCACAGTTGATCAGTTGGTTTGCGCCCCCGCAACTGTTCCGTTTACCAACACTTCACAGGCCGGAAATACCTGGCAGTGGGAATTTGACAACGGCACGATCTTTTCTACAGCAGAAAACCCAACGTATATCTTTACAACGCCCGGAACATACCGGGTGCGGTTGATTGCAACGGATCTCAACACTTGTAATCTTCGCGATACTTCGGCATATATAATCATTTCTGTTTTACCAAAGCCCATTGCTGCCGCCAGCTGGTCGCCTAACCCCCCGCAGGAAAACGTTCCGGTGCAATTCAGCAATCAGTCGTCACAAGGGGCCATCAGATATCTCTGGAACTTTGGTGACGGAGAGAGTTCCACGGCGTTTGAACCCAAACATGAATACAATGCCACCGGCAGTTACAGCGTAGAACTAATAGCCTATAACCAGGCGGGATGTACAGACACTGCGCACCTTACCGTACGAGTGGTGGTACTTCCTTTACTGGATGTGCCAAATGCTTTCACGCCTGGAAAATTCGGAGAAAATGGAGTTGTGAAAGTGCGTGGGTTCGGCATTACAAAAATGATCTGGCGCATTTACAACAGGTGGGGCCAGGTTCTATTCGAAAGCACATCTAAGAACAGTGGCTGGGACGGAACCTTCAAAGGCAAGCTGCAGGCGATGGATGTATATACCTACACGCTGGATGCAGAATTTTCCGACGGAAAAAAACTGCGGAAGACCGGTGACATAACACTGTTACGATAATTTTTAAATAAAGGAGACTATCAATGCGGAGTAAGAAAATCTTGATACTGAATATACTGATGATTGCCTTCGTTTGCGCGAAGGCGCAGGATCTGCATTTTTCTCAATTTTTTAATTCCCCCCTCACCACCAACCCTGCCAATACCGGTTTTATTCCGGACGCAGATTACCGCATAGGAATTCAATATCGCAACCAATGGAGCAATATCATGGCAGAGCCTTATAAAACGATGAGTGCATACGGCGATGTTCAGTTATTTAAAGAAAGGCTCGAAAACGGCTGGCTCGGGCTTGGAGGAATGATACTGAGCGATGTTGCGGGAAGCGGCGCATTGAAATCTACAAAAGTATACGGTTCGCTTGCATACCACCAGCTGCTTGGTAACAGCAGTTTGCTGAGTGCCGGCTTCAACCTCGGCTGGGCCAACAAAAGGATCGATCAAACAGAATTGAAATTTCCGGATCAGTTTGACGGAAAATTTTTTGATGGAAATATACCCACTTCTGTGGTATTGCAAAATAATAATGTCAGCTATTTCGATATGCAGGTGGGGTTGAACTATGCTTATTTCCCCCAGGAAAATGTGTACATCAATGCGGGTTATTCCATTCACCACGTGAACAAGCCGAAGGAAACATTCTTTAATGACAATACCAACGACGGCATCATCCCGATGCGACACATCGCTTTCATCAATGCGATCTTAAAAGTAGATCCACGCGTAATAGTAAATCCGAACATATATTATACCAACCAGGCCGGCTCGCGCGAACTAACGGGCGGCATGAATGCGAATTATAATTTATCGGAATTCGGGGAAAAACAACTCGTGGCGGGATTGTACTATCGTTACCAGGACGCTTTCATACCGATGGTCGGACTCGAAGTGGGAACGCTCAAATTCATGTTCAGCTACGATGTTACTACGTCTTCTTTGAAAAATTACAACAATGGTCGTGGTGCAAGTGAATTCACGCTCACTAAAAAAGGATTTTATCCGGCTAATGTGGACCGGCAGTCTCTTTGCCCTAAATTTTGATAGTTGCTTCGCAAATGGATCATTGACTGCGATGATAAGCAGATATTAATAACCGTTAAAATTTATCACCTGCGCATCTGCGGCTAAACATTTTTACCGATTTTTGCGCAAATACTTCTCATGGCTGTATCAACAGAAAAAAAAACATTATTCCTGGAACATTTATCGGCCTTTAAAGACATTCTCGGAGATCAATACGTGTTTACGGATGAAGAGAGTCTTAATAATTATGCCCATGACGAAACGGAGAACCTTCATTTTTTACCGGATATAGTCATCAAGCCGCGAACGGCAGAAGAACTGAGCGGCGTGATGCGCATTTGCAACGAATATAAAATTCCGGTAACGCCGAGAGGCGCAGGCACCGGCCTTAGTGGTGGCGCGTTGCCGCATTTCGGGGGCGTCGTTGTATCGTTTGAACGAATGAATTCCATCATCGAAATTGATGAAAAAAATCTTCAGGTAATTACCGAACCCGGGGTGATTACGGAAGTTTTGCAAAACGCCGTGAAAGAAAAAGGGTTGTTCTATCCGCCCGATCCGAGCAGCCGGGGAAGCTGTTTCATCGGCGGCAATATCGCAGAAAACAGTGGTGGTCCCAAAGCTGTGAAATACGGTGTAGTAAAGGATTACGTCCTCAATCTGCAGGTCGTGCTTCCGTGCGGCGATATCATCTGGACGGGTGCAAATGTTCTTAAAAACTCTACCGGTTATAATCTTACGCAATTGATAGTGGGTAGTGAAGGAACACTCGGACTCGTTACAAAAATAGTATTGAAGTTATTGCCGCACCCGAAATACGATCTGCTGATGCTCGTTCCTTTCAATGATCTTGAAAAAGCTGGCGCAGCAGTGAGTGCTATCTTTCGTGCGGGCTATACGCCAAGTGCGCTGGAGTTGGTTGAGATCGATGCATTGCTCATCACGAGCAAATTTGTAGATAGCACGGTAGTTCCTGTAGATGAAAACGTTGCCGCTCATCTCATCATCGAAGTTGACGGTAATCATATGGATACGTTGATGACGGAAATGGAAGCGATATCTGCGGTGTTGCAGGATTTCGATTGCGGGGAAATTTTCTTCGCTGATGATGCGCAGCAGAAAGCAGAGTTGTGGAAACTCCGCCGCCGCGCTGCGGAAGCCGTAAAGCTGGCGGGTTACACCATCGAAGAAGATACCGTAGTACCACGTGCAAATCTTCCTGCATTGATCCATGGCGTGAAGAAATTAGGAAAGCTATATGATTTTCGTGCAGTTTGTTACGGCCATGCAGGCGACGGGAACCTTCACATCAGGATAAAAAAAGAAGGCAGCATCTATAGCCTCAACAACCAGGATGTAATACCGGCACTGAAAGCATTGTTTACCCTGGTAAAATCCTTGGGCGGCACCATCAGCGGTGAACACGGGATCGGACTTATACAAAAAGAATACATGGACATTGTTTTTGATGAAGCAAGTTTTGAATTAATGCGTGGAATTAAAAAAGTATTCGATCCCAATAATATTTTAAACAGCGGAAAAATCTTTGATTCAAAATAAAATAAGTTTTATGAAAAGCATTTATGCATTATTGTTCGTTTCCTTTTTTTCTGTGAACGCGTTTGCACAGGACGACAAGGATCGCGACGAGGAAAAACCACATGGCTTTAAAAAAGAAAATCTTTTTGCAGGTGGTTCGCTCAACGTGTCTTTGGGAAACCAGCAAACAGCCTTGGGTTTAAGTCCCGTATTTTTTGGTTACAGCATCAACCGGTTTGTAGACGTGGCTGTTTCTGCAGGATACAATTATATTTCAGAGCGGCAGTATGATTACTACGGAAACAGGGTCGGTAAAATCAGGCAGTCTACTTACGGGCCTGGTGCATTCGTTCGCGTGTTTCCGGTAAAGTTCATTTACCTGCAGGGGCATTATGAATATAACAAGATCAACCTGAAATATATCTACAATTCGAATACCGGCTTGCCTACGCAAAAGTACCATGTGGATGCGAGCAGTTTTTTGGTGGGCGCGGGGTACGCCGCCGGCAGGGAAGACGGTGAGAAATCTTATTTCTACATTTCTATTATGTTTGACCTGATGAAATCGACCTACTCACCATACCGCGATTACCAGGATCGCGCGCAACCGATCATCCGCGCGGGTTATAATATTGCCTTGTTTCAAAACAGAATCGTGAGAAGAAGACGTTCCGACAACTAAAGATATTTCAGCAGGTCAGCTGGTTCCTTTAAAACGGTCATCTGGCTGTCAGGGTGGCTGTACAAAAAATTTTCTTCGTTCATTGCTGTAATATGCGCAATCAGGTGATCGTAAAAACCGTTGCTATTGAGGAAGAATACTTTTTTGTTATGAATGCTCAGCTGGTTCCAGGTAAGCATTTCAAACACTTCATCCAGCGTGCCGTAGCCGCCTGGTAAAATGATGGCCGCGTCACTTTTTTCGTATAACATCTGCTTGCGGATGTGCATGGTTTCCACTACCGTTATTTCCGTCAATCCATGATGCTGATGTTCCAGGTCGCTCAGCATTTTCGGGATAATGCCGATCACTTTCCCATCGGCTTCCAACGTTGAATTAGCGATGGCGCCCATTAATCCCTTGTTGCCGCCGCCATAAATGACGGTAACTTTCTGTTGCGCCAGCAACCTGCCTAATTGCCGCGTATGCTCCTCAAACAGGGGGTTGGCGCCCGTTTTGCTACCGCAAAAAACTGCTATGGATCGGATGGTCATATAGTGAGATTAAAAATGTAGGTTGGTTTTTTACAAACCGCTGTCAGCCTGAACTTGCCGAAGGCAATGAGTCTACGAGTTCTTTCATGACAGAGCAAGTTCAGGCTGAAGTTTTTGAAATGATTTAACATAGAAAATTAATAAAGAGCAAAGACACAAAGTTTTTTTCTATTTTCAATCTTATTTTTACGTAAATATCAAACCATGTCGCCATACGTTTTGCTTTCTTTTGTGATCGGATACTTTTTGTTGCTGTTAACTGTGGCATGGTACACAAGTAAAAATTCCAATAACGATTCGTTCTTTATCGGCAACCGCAACTCCAACTGGATGCTGGTTGCTTTCGGAATGATCGGCACTTCTTTGTCGGGCGTAACGTTTGTGAGTGTACCCGGCGATGTAGGCAAGATCAACTTCAATTATTTTCAATTGGTGCTGGGTTATTTCTTCGGTTACCTGGTGGTTGCTTTCGTATTGCTTCCCTTGTATTACAGGTTAAACCTTACATCAATCTACACTTATCTCGAAAAACGCATCGGCGTGAGTGCCCATAAAGCAGGTTCTTTTTTCTTCATCCTGTCAAGAACAGTTGGGGCCACGGCCAGGTTATATCTCGTAATAAACATTCTCCAGATATTTATTTTAGACAAACTCGGTGTGCCATTCGCTGTTACCACGTTTGTGATATTGCTGATGATATTGCTTTACACTTTTGAAGGTGGCGTGAAAACGATCGTATATACAGATACTTTGCAAACTACAGGAATGTTGGTTGGCCTTGTGGTCTGCATTTTTGTGATCGTAAAATCCATGGGCGGAAGCTTCAGCCACGCACTTGATCAGATGGAGCTGAAAAATTACACCAGCATTTTTAATTTTGATGTAAACAGCGGCGGAAATTTCTTCAAACAATTTTTAGGCGGGATGTTCATCACCATTACCATGACGGGCCTCGACCAGGAGATGATGCAGAAAAACATCAGCGTAAAAACGCTGGGAAATTCACAGAAAAACATGTTCTCCTTAAGTGTGATCCTGATCATTGTGAACCTGCTTTTCCTTTTCCTAGGCGGTATCCTGTATATTTATGCGGCAGCAAATAATATTACTGCCTCCGGCGATGATCTTTTTCCAACCATCGCATTGAGTTCTACTTTCGCTTCTTCCATTGGAGTGATCTTTATCATCGCGTTGATATCTGCTTTGTTTCCAAGCGTCGATGGAGCAATCACTTCACTCACTTCCTGCTATTGCATCGACATCCTTGAATTTCCGAAATCAAGTGCCGACGAACCTACAAAAAAGCGCAAGCGATTAATTGTTCACCTCACTTTTTCTATCATCTTTTTCCTCATGGTATTGTTATTTAAGTTTATCAACGACAAATCCATCATCCAGTTTATTCTTAAATTTGCGGGTATTACTTACGGCCCGTTGCTGGGGTTGTTCGCCTTTGGTATCCTTACCAGGCGAAGACTCAATCCAAAAGTAGTGTGGCCGGTTTGTGTTATCGGCCCCTTACTCGCCCTTTTACTTGATCTGCTGAGCAGCCCGGGTTATTACGAATCCAAATTGCACATCGAACTGGGAATGTCAGAAATTTCGAAAAGTATTTTCCATGGATATGTGATCGGCCCGGAACTGATATTGATAAATGGCCTCATCACTTTTGGCGGTTTGCTCGCATTGTCTAAAAAACCAATTTCATAACAATGGAACTCGTCAATCAAAAAGCGGAATCTTATTCCGAAATATTTACTTCGTCATTGGATGAGCTTCCCGCGCAGATCGCTGCGGAAACTTATGCCAGCCATTCGCATTCCAATATGCTGAGCGGTCATGTTCAGGGAATACTTTTGGAAATGCTGAGTTGTATGATCCGGCCGCATCGCATTCTGGAAATCGGAACATTCACGGGTTTCAGCGCACTTTGTCTTGCAAAGGGATTGCATCCCGGAGGAATATTGCACACCATCGAGATCCGTGAAGAAGATGCATTTACGAGCCAGCGGAATTTTGATAAAGCAAATGCGCGTGATTTTATAAAGCTGCATCTTGGCGACGCGCGGCAGATCATTCCTTCTTTGCAGGAAGAGTGGGACATCGTTTTTATTGATGCCGATAAAGTGAGTTATATTGAATATTACGAATTAACTTTGCCGCGGCTGAAACCCGGCGGATTCATCATCGCAGATAATGTATTGTTTCACGGCCAGGTATTGGAAGCTGAAGTAAGAGGAAAAAATGCCGTTGCCATTCACGCATTTAACGAACATGTAAAAAACGACAGCAGGGTGGAGCAGGTGTTGCTCACCGTCCGGGACGGTTTGATGCTGATCAGAAAAAAAGATCAATGAAAAAATTGCCGATAGTTTTGCTTTTTGCGCTCATCAGCGGATTTGCTTCCGCCCAAACCATGACGGTGCAGGAGTATATTGAAACCTACCGCGACATTGCGATTGCAGAAATGAAACGCGCCGGTATTCCGGCATCCATTACGCTTGCGCAAGGATTGCTGGAAACAGAGAGCGGTAACAGCGATCTGGTAAAACGATCCAACAATCATTTTGGGATAAAATGTAAAAGCAACTGGACCGGCGAATCGGTAACGCATACAGATGATGCGCCGAACGAGTGTTTCAGAAAATACAATTCTGCTGCAGACAGTTACCGCGATCACAGCGATTTTTTACGAAACAATTCCCGTTACTCATCTTTGTTTGAGCTGGCGCCCAACGATTATAAAGGCTGGGCATATGGTTTAAAAAAAGCGGGTTACGCCACAAATCCTAAATACCCGCAGATATTGATAAGAAATATCGAAGACAACAATCTTCAGCAATATGACGACCCGAACGTAGTCGTTTTTGATAATGGCGCAACGATCGATAGTTCAAAAAAAGAAACGGTGATAACAATAGCCCCTGTTTTACAGGAACGCGACAAGGAGGATATTGGTATCTCTTTACGTAAAGGAAGAAGTTTGTTTAACGGATTAAAAGCGGTGCCGGTTACCAAAGGAACATCTTTGCTCGCGATCGCAACGCAGTATGATATCCCGCTGTCGAAGTTACTGGAGTATAACGATCTGAAAACAGATGGTCTTTTAAAAGATGATCAATGGATCTACCTGGAAAGAAAACCTAAGCAAGGTAACCGTGACTATTATATTGCGTTGCAAAATGAATCATTGTACGACATTGCGCAAAACAACGGCATTCAGCTGCAGGCGCTGATGTTATACAATCAGTTGCCCGAAAATGCCGTGATTAAAAAAGGAACGAAGATCAACCTGCGGCCCGGCCTGCCTGTGGGACAAACGATCAATGTGGATGTAAATGAAAAAAAATATCATGAAGTGTTGCCAAAAGAAGGCTTGTACAGCATTTCAAAAAAATACAATGTTTCTGTTCAGCAATTGAAAGAATGGAACGGGTTGCAATCGGACGAGCTTTCCATCGGGCAGCAATTGATCATTTCTAAATAAAATAAAATGGCCGTTATCCAGGTAAACGACAAAAAATTTCAGCCTTACATCACTGCGGGGCAAATTGATGAGCAGATAAAAAGACTTGCAGTGGAAATCAATGGTGAATATGCCGGTAAGAGACCCTTGTTCATAGCCATACTCAATGGCTCGTTCATGTTTGCATCCGACCTGTTTAAAGAACTGACGATCGATGCAGAGATCTGTTTCATCAAACTCGCATCATACAAAGGTACGCGCAGTACCGGTCATGTCATTACTTCTATCGGCCTGGATGAACCCCTGAAGGACCGGCACGTGATCATCATTGAAGATATAGTGGATACCGGAAAAACGCTCAGCGAATTTTTACCACAGCTTACGGATCAGCAGCCTGCTTCTCTGAAGATTGCATCGTTGCTTCACAAGCCCGATGCCTTGGTTTACCCGGTGAAGATCGATTACCTTGGCTTTAGCGTTCCCAACAAGTTCCTGCTCGGCTATGGACTCGATTACGATGGCCTGGCCAGAAATTTAAGAGAGATTTATCAGTTAATCGAAGAGTGATAGCAACATTCAATTGCTATCTACGTTATATTTACTAAAATACGTATTTTAGTCCTTCACTATTTTTGAAACGCGTTATCATATACTGCCTGCTTTGCCTGCTTGCTATGCCCGTTTTTAGCCAGTATTATCTGCGTGGTGAAATCAAAGACGAAAAAAATAATGCGCTGCCGAATGTGAAGATATTTCTTCATACGGCAAAGGCTATTTACACTTCCGGCGCTTCCGGAAGCTTCGGGATCACCATCAACCAGTTGTACGATTCCCTTACGCTTACACTGGATGGATATGAAACCAAAACGGTGAGAGTGAAGACGGATGTATGGCAAAACATTGTGATGAAAATAGCTGCCAACGCCGTTACTAAAAACAAACCCAAACTCATTTCTGTTACCAGAGACATGAAGCAAACTGCCCGATTCAGTTGGGCGGTAAATAACGAAACCTATTTTCAGCTGGTGGAAAATGAGTTTGTGAAAGCAAGGAATTATCCAAATACCGGTTTTTCTCTCAACGTCAATAAAGCTTCCTATAGTAATGTCCGTCGTTTCATCAATGGGGGCAGCCTTGTGCCGCCGGATGCCGTGAAAGTGGAGGAGATGATTAACTATTTCAATCTTCATTACCGGCAGCCGGAAGGAAGCAATATTTTCAGGCTCGAATCGCAGGTCACTTCCTGTCCATGGGACGTGGAGAGCCAGTTGCTGTTTGTAAACGTGAGCGCCATGAAATTAAATCTCGATAAGGTGCCGCCGAGCAATTTCGTTTTCCTCATTGATGTTTCCGGCAGCATGGATATGCCTAACAGGCTCCCGTTGCTGAAAGCGGCTTTTCAATTGTTTGTAAAGAACCTTCGCCCGCAGGATATGGTATCGATCGTGATGTATGGCGGAACAGTAGGTATCTGGTTGCCGCCCACTTCCGGCTCAGAAAAAGATAAGATTTCAAAGTCCATTGAAGAATTGACCGCTTCCGGCGATACGCCCGGGGAATCTGCCATCCGCGCAGCGTATAAACTGGCAGAAAGCTCGTTCATCAAGGGCGGTAATAACCGCATTATCCTGGCAACGGACGGCGATTTCAATGTGGGTGAAACATCCGAAAAAGCACTGGATGAACTGATTACCAAACAAAGGCAGACGGGAGTGTATCTTACTTGTCTTGGCGTGGGTATGGGAAATCTCAAAGATTCCAAATTGCAGACAATGTCCAAAAAAGGGAACGGCAATTATGCCTACCTCGATGATATCCACGAAGCTGAAAAAGTGTTGGTGAAAGAACTGACGCAAACATTGTATGCTGTCGCCAATGATGTATTTATGAATGTCAGTTTCAACCCGGCGATGGTGAAAGAATATCGCCTGCTGGGTTTTGACAATAAAAAAGAAGCGATCAACGAAGCTTCCAACGATCTCGAAGGCGGTGAGATCGGGAGCGGAAGCAGTACATTGGCTATTTTTCAGTTGCTGCCGACGGAGCAAAACCTGCTTACAAAAAACACTTCCCTTACGGAAGATATTGCTAAAGTTGATTTGCGTTATTCATCGGTAAATGATACTACTACCTTCAACCTGCAGTTTAATGTAAAAGGCGATTACAAGCACATCGACAGTGTTGATCGCGACTTGAAATTTGCGGCGGCCGTCACGATGTTTGCACTTAAACTAAAACAATCTTCATACGCGGAAAAGATTGATTGGCCGCTGATAAGGAACGTGGCCATCACTTCTGCCGACCAGGGCAATTTTTTACAGGAAGAGTTTCTGGAACAGATATACAAGGCGCAGAAAATGTATGAACCGGCAAAGAAGAAAAAAAAGAAGGACGAGTGAATGGTCCGCAATTTTTTTGAAAATTTTTCCGCTGAACGAATTTCGGTCCGTCGCATTCAACTTTTTCGCAGCAAAAATCAGTGGATTTCCTCTTTGCAGGAAATGAATGCGCAAAGGCCCGTTGCCGCAGCTGAAAATAAAAATACCCGCAATTTTGCGGGCATTCTAAATATCAGTAAAATTATGAGGTATTTGAACCGTTCCTCCAAACTCTAATCACTAGACTACTTCACAACAACGCTGTCATTCAACTCACTGTCCACCAAAATGCGGCCGCAGTTTTCGCATACCATTACTTTCTTGCGCAACTTGATCTCGCTTTGTTTTTGTGGAGGAATTGCATGGAAACAACCACCGCAGCTATCTCTTTCTACCGGAACTACTGACAAACCATTGCGGTAGTTTTTGCGGATGCGGTCGTAGCTGAGCAATAATCGTTCGTCTACATGGCTTCTTGCTTCAGCTGCTTCTTTGTTATATGCTTTTTCTTCTTTTTCTGTTTCGTTGATAATCTTTTCCAGTTCTGCTTTTTTACCGCTCAGGTTAGCTTCTTTGGTAGCTACTGCTTTCTTTGCAAACTCAAGTTGTTTTGCTTTTTCAGCAATTTCTTCCGTTGCGTCTTTGATATGCTTTTCGCACAATTTTTCTTCGAGCTGCTGCATTTCAATTTCTTTGTTGATTGCTTCAAACTCGCGGTTGTTTTTTACGTTCTCGCTTTGTTTTTCGTATTTTTTGATGAGCGACTGCGCTTCAGTAATGCCATCTTTCTTTTGCTGAATGAATTCGGTTATTCCGTTGATCTCTTCTTCCACACGTGTCTGACGGGCATGCAAGCCTTCGATCTCATCTTCCAGGTCTTTTACTTCCATCGGCAATTCACCTTTCAGGATCTGGATCTCATCCAGCTTGCTGTCGATCTTTTGTAAACGTACAAGGGAAGTCAATTTTTCTTCTACTGAGAATTCTTTTACAGAAGCCATAGTGTTATTTGTTTTTAATTTTGTAACGGGCTTTTACCGGGAAAATAATGAACAGGATTGGTATTTACGCCCGTTTTCAGGACGGCAAAGTTAAGGAATTTTTCCCTCAAAATATCAAACAAGAGCTCTTGCGTAAATTGTTCACTTTCATAATGCCCGATATCTGCCAGCAACAACTTTCCTTCGGCATCAAAAAACTCGTGATATTTTACGTCGCCGGTAATGTAAATGTCTGATCCTAAGTATATTGCGTTTTTGGTGAGGAAAGATCCCGCACCGCCGCAAAGCGCCACTTTGCGGATCATTTTGCCGGTGAGTGCCGTATGTTTTATGCAGGAGGTTCCAAATATTTCCTGCAGCCGCTGAAGCATTTCAGTTTCGGTGACTGGTTTTTCCAATTCGCCCACCAGGCCGCTGCCGGTTTGCCGGTAACTGTTTTGCAACGGGTAAATATCATACGCTATTTCTTCGTAAGGATGTTTTTCAAGCATTGCCGAAATAATCCTTGCCTGTAACCATGCAGGAAAAATCACTTCGATCCGCACTTCCTTTTCCACATGGCGTTCGCCGATCTTTCCCAAAAAAGGATAGGTTCCGTCGCCCGCTTTGAAGGTCCCGTTGCCTTCGGTGCTGAAGCTGCATTCGCTGTAGTTGCCGATGTTTCCCGCCCCGGCAGAAAATAATGCTTCGAGCAATATTTCTCTATGGGTTGCCGGAACGAATATTGCGAGCTTCTGAAGAAGGCTGTTTTTCGGCAATAAAATCCGGCGATTTATTAATCCGAGCTTGTCCGCAATTTTTCCATTTACGCCGGCAATAACATTGTCGAGGTTTGTATGAATTGCATAAATGGCGATATCGTTTTTAATGGCGGTGATGACCGTTTGCTCCACATAATTTTTGCCGGTGATCTTTTTTAAACCTTTGAAAACGATCGGGTGGTGCGCCACGATCAGGTTGCAGTTGTTGGCAATCGCTTCTTTGACTACATCTTCTGTGGCGTCGAGTGAAACGATGATGCCGGTACATTGCCAATTGGCATTGCCGGTGATGAGTCCTGCATTGTCGTAGTCTTCCTGAAGTGATGGCGGTGCGATATTTTCGAGCACGGAAATGATCTCTTTGATTTTCATCTTGTTTTTATTGCCTTCAAAGTTAGCGCAATGGCGCATTCAGTAAGCCAAAAAAACGATTGCCGGCGCAACACTTATGAAAATTTGGATGCAGTTATGAAATGAACAGGGATTTTTTTCCGGAAAAGGATATATTTGGCTTTAGTACTAAAATAAACAACTGGCCGATGAAAAAGAATTATCTGAATATTTACAATCTGATAGGCGTACTTATTCTTTGCGTCAGTATTACCAGCTGCCAGAAAGAGGTAGACCGCGATGATGATCCGAATAATCCACCGGCCGGCTCTGCTACTGACCTTTACCTCGACAAAGTATATTTTGCCGACAGTACCAACGGTATAAAAGATACGTTTTATTACAATGCGTATGTGTACGATGCAAATAAGCGCGTAACGCGATTGAACAGTTATTCCAAAGATGATTTTGGCGTGTTTTTCCTGCGGGAATATTATGAATATGTTTATTCCGGTAACGACACTTTACCTTCTAAAAAGTTTTACATCGCTGTCGCTGATAACGGCGGTTTTTCGGATACGACAACCAATTTTTACACTTATTTGCCCAACGGCAGATTGTTGACAGATTCTGCGATCCATCGCTACCACCAGGTTCCTACAAGTCCGGCCACGTACAATTCCACCAATACATTTCGTTATCAGTACGGAACGAATAAAATATACGCCGCTATAACTTTTACTATCGATGACCAACCGATCTCGCGTGAAGAATCCGATACTTTAACAACCGACGCCGCGATGAATGTGTTGGATTATAAACATTATTACCGGACAGATAACACCGAAGCTTTTATATTTCTGCGGTCCGGCAGCTATACATATGAAAGTACTCCTTCGCCTTTTGCAAGGTTGAGCAACTTCAAAACGCTGATCCAGATTCCTTATGGGGAAAGTTTTTTTTATGATATGCAATCGTATAATAACCGCAGAACTGCCAACGAATCAAATATACAGGAAGACCTCACCGGAAACTGGCAATATGGTGCAAACGGATACCCGTTGCGCGTACGTACCAATACAGATCCAACTATGCCGGGTACTTATGAAGTTACTTTGTTTACTTACAAATCACTTTAAAGCACGGCAGTTTTTTATAACTTGCGGATAATTATGAAAAAAAGTACACCTTATTTGTTGAGCGGACTGGTCGCAATAATATTGGGCTTCAGCATGGCCGGTTGTCAGAAAGAATATGATCCGGGCGTTCCGGACGTGCCGGTGGTGGATGATTCCACGGGCACTGTAACCGGCGATAGTATTTATCTTGATAAATTATTTGATCTATACGACGATGGCAGTGGTATAGATACACAAACCGTATTGATCGTTAAGTATGACAGTCGTAAACGCGTATCGGAAATGCATGATTCACTTCGTTTGCATCCCGGCATCGAACCGATCCGCGATATTTATTTTTCATACAATGGAAATGATACTGTTCCTTCAAAAACCATTTTCATAGATACGGAAAATGGAACAACAAATTACTTTACCGATACCACCTATCATTTTTATGATGCCAGCGGAAGAAAGATCCGAGATTCGATTTTGAGCGGGAGCGTTTACCCTGGCGGCAGTACGTATAACCTGAGCGTAAAGCGGTATACTTACGACACGAACGCGCTATATGGGGAAACGAGGTATGACAATTTTGCCGGCAACACCGGATTTCTAAGAGATACAGCGATTCTTGACGCCCGCGGAAATATTTTGTCTTCCAAAAAATATTCCATTGATCCGACCACTTCTGTGGCAACAGTGGCCAGTACTTCACTCTTCACTTATGATACCCACCCACATCCTTTTTCTAAATTAAGTTGCTTTTGGTATTTTTATAATTTCCCGATCGGTGAAACATTGTATACAGAATATGCAGGTTATAACAATGCGTTGTCGCAAAACGAAGTATCTGCTGGTGGGCAAACCTATAATCTTACCAGCACTTTTATCTACAATGCGCTGGGGTTGCCGGTTATCATGAATTCGACCTATTCGGATGGCGATATTGATAAAGTAATCTTTAAATATAAATCCTTGTAAAGCCTCACAAGGTCAGCAAAAAGTGAAATGGATTGCCGGCGCAAAGCGCCGGTATTTTTTTGCCAAGAAAATATCTTTTTAAGACCTATGCGGAAATTCGCTTTTAAGAAATATGTTTGCTTTCAAAATAAACGCTATGAAACCAAAAACACCCTGGCGATCACTACTTTTTTTGACGGCGATGATCGCCGTTTTCAGCAGTTGCCAAAAAGAATATGCGCCCGGAGAAGTAATCGATCCTGTGGTTACAGATTCTACCGATACTATCCATACCGGCGACAGTATTTATCTTGACAAGATATATGGCTTGGAAGATGTTTCGGGTGTAACCGATACCACATACATCATGTCATTTTCCTATGATGCGCAAAAACGACTGATTGCGATAAAAGACTCTTCACTTTCAGGAGATGAAAATTCTATCTACCAATTCTTTTACAATGGAACCGACACCGTTCCGTTTAAAACAACCGAAGCAGCTTATGCTACTCCTGATTCCATTTTCATTGAATCATTAAAATCGTACGACGCACAAAACCGTTTGCTGAAAGATTCTTCCCGTCAGTTTCATTTGCCGGACATCACCACGCCAACCGACATCCTGACCACTTACTTTTCTTATTCGGCGGGAAGTTTCACTGCGCAAAGAACTTTCGAGAGTACAACACTCACGCAAGTTTCTTATACGAAGGACACGACGTTGCTGGATGGGTCCGGAAATATACTTTCCAATAAATCCTGGGCGGTAAACGGTTCGTCGACTTACCTCGCTTATGCCTCCACATTTTCTTACGATGCAAATTATGCGCCGCTGGCAAGATGGCGCTGGAACTTCGAACAAAATCTTTTGACCGAACAGGATCATCCGACGGTGCAAAACGTGCGCAACAACCGCACTTCAGCAGCCACTACTTATTACAATTCGAGTGGCACGGTAACACAGCAGATAGACCGGCATTTTACATATCAATACAATTCCCGAGGCCTGCCATTGAGAATGATCTGGGATGAGTTCGGAACAAATATCTTTACCTACAAAGCATTGTAATGACACCCGGATATTCTTACGAACAATACAAACACCTGCTTCAAAAAATTGCCGATGTAAAATACGCATCGGCCGTTTTGCAATGGGACCAGGAAACCTATCTTCCGCCAAAGGGCAATGACAAACGCGGCCGGCAAATTGCTACGCTGAGCGAGCTGGCGCATGAAATGTTTACTTCGGAATCAACCGGGGAATTGTTGAATAAACTTTCATTGGCACAACTGCCCGATCGCGAAAAGCGCAATGCAACGCTGAGCCTGGAAGATTACAATAAAAGCAAAAAGCTGCCTTCATCTTTCGTGCGCAAAATGAGCGAAGCGGTCAACAAAAGTTTTCATGCGTGGATACAGGCGCGGAAAGAAAATTCGTTTTCCGTTTTTGAAAAACCTTTGCAGGAAATTGTTGAACTGAAGAAGCAGGAAGCCGGACTGCAGGGCTTTTCTGCGCATCCTTACGATGCGTTGATGAACGACTACGATAAAGGGCTGTCGGTAAAGATCGTAGACGAACTGTTTGCTTCCCTGCGGCCGCAATTATCGGCATTGCTTGATAGAATTTCTTCTTTGCCACAGGTAGACAACTCGTTTTTATTTCAGCATTTCGACAAACAGCAACAATGGGATTTTGGCATCAGTATCCTTAAAAAAATGCACTTCGATTTTGACGCCGGAAGGCAGGATCTGAGCGAACATCCGTTTACCACCAATTTCAGCAGCGAAGACGTTCGCCTCACCACGAGAGTGGATGAAAATGATTTCAGCAACATGCTGTGGAGTTGCATACACGAAGGCGGTCATGGCTTGTATGAACAAGGACTTTCTGCAAATGAATATGGCCTGCCGTTGGGCGAATATTGCAGTCTGAGCATACATGAGAGCCAGAGCCGGTTGTGGGAAAATTGCGTAGGAAGGAGCGAATCATTCTGGAAACACAACTACCCGGCGCTTCAACATGTTTTTCCACAGCAGCTGGGAGCCGTTTCGCTACGGAAATTTTACCAGGCAATCAACAAAGTGCAACCTTCTCTCATTCGTACGGAAGCCGACGAGATTACTTATCATTTTCATGTAATGATTCGTTATGAGATCGAAAAGCAACTGATAGAAGGTAGCCTTGCCGTAAAAGATATTCCGGAGATCTGGAATGAAAAATACAAGCAATACCTCGGCGTAACCGTTCCGGATCACAAGCAGGGTTGCCTGCAGGACGTGCATTGGAGCCACGGAAGCTTTGGATATTTTGCCACTTACAGCATTGGCAGCTTATATGCGGCGCAATTGTATGCAGCGATTGAGAAGGAAAATCCGTCTTTAAACGAAGTTATTGCCGGCGGCAATAATACGCTCATCGTAAACTGGCTGAAACAACATATTTACCAGTGGGGGCGTTACTACAGTTCCAACGAGCTTTGTAAAAAAGCCACCGGCGCAGTACTTGGAACGACCGATTTTATACAATACGCCGGTAAAAAATATGGAAACATCTATGGAGCATCGCCCGGTACACATGAATAGTTTTTTCTTCCGCTGGCGCTACATCATTGCGCTGGCACTCTCTGCTGCAATATTGCTTTGCAACAGTTGCAGCAAAAAAGATATCAATAATATTACCGGCAATACGCTGGAGCAATATTTTGAAAGCAGCATTCTCAACAGGGATTTTGTGGTGGATCTTGCTACCGATACGGCGCACGATATTACCGTACAATACACTGGCTATATTTTCAGGCTGCAAAAAAATACGTTGTTTGATGGTCCGATGACGTGCGTGAAAGGCAACCTTACTTTTAACGGAACGTGGAGCTGCAATAGCGATTACAGCAAATTGGCCATTCTGCTCAATCATCCATCAGTGCCTTCTGAGTTTGTATTTATTAATCGCGCCTGGCGGTTTGTGAATAAGGACCTTCCTGTAATGGAACTTTCTCCCTGGGGAACCACCGACCCCAAAGTACTTCACATGCGGCGGTTATAAGGTTATCAACGGATGTTAATAACAATTCGTAGAATTTATTCATTCCCGGATAATAAAATTCTCAAGCCCTCGTTTTAGCTGTATCTGAAATCTGACAAGAAAACCGCCTGCTCGATATGAGTAAACTGATACTGCATTTATCTATAAATACCGGGGCAACAACTATTGCCCGTGCGGCAAAGGCAGAATGCCTTTTTTCAGCATTAAATAATAAAATAAATTTTAATACCTGTCGCAAGCGCGATCCATAATGTACTGCAATCCGTCAACAAAGGTCCTGTACTAACAATAAAGATTTTTGTTTTTATGGATTGTTTGGATAACAGAAGCCCTGCCGCAAGGCGGGGCTTTATTGTTTGATGCCGGTAGATCGCGCAGATTTTACCATTCATTCGTATTTAATTTAGCTGCCGATTCATGTTAATCCGGGGAATTGACATAATGGAGTCGGCTTCCGGGCAAACGCAGCAGAGAAAAACACTGCGGGAACGTATTAAAAAATCCGCATAAAGTTGAAAATCCTGCGTTATATATATATTGAAATTCATTTGAAATTGACTTTCGTCATACATCTCAAATTTTTTAAATTAATTGGCAGAAATTTAGTTGGAATTGTAAAAGAAATAGTTATTTTTACCTTGTTGAAAAATATTTTCGTCATACTAATCTTTATTATTGGATTAAATTTTACTTCTTTCGCTCAAAATAAATTACCTGCCGACAACGGCACCGTACAGGCAAAGTTGCTAAAAGTTTATCCGATTCCTGCGTACACAGTCGTAAATTTCGACTTTCAACGCGGGTATGATAAGACGTATTCCATCCAGATATATAATTTCATCGGAAAGAAAGTATTCGAATCTAAAAATGTTCCTTCACGCCTCAATGTGAACCTGGAGGACTTTTATCGCGGTATTTATATATACCAGCTGCGCGATAAGAACGGCCTGATCATCGAATCAGGGAAGTTTCAGGTAGTCAAATAATCCATTTTTACATATTTCTTTTGCAATAATTGTCATTTGCTGTAATGGTCAATGGTCAAATCGCCGGGAACGCTGATTTGTTCGGGGGATAGGTCGTTGGATACTTGCTTGTCTTATTCCAATCGATATAAGTTTAAACTCTACAATCTAAACACCTAAACCAGCTCTTTGCTGTCAATTTGGCCGCAGCAACTCATTGGCAAAATGTTTGACTATCGTACCTTTGCAAACATTTTAACAGCAAAACATGGAAGAAAAAGATATCACCACTGAAAATAATGACCTGAATATCAATGCGGACGCGGATATAACCGGAAACAATCATTTAAGCGATCCTTTGGAAGAAATTGCTGAGAACGAAAAATTAGCGGCAGAATTACAGGAACAGAAAGATAAGTACCTGCGCCAGGCAGCGGAATTTGATAATTTTCGTCGCCGCTCGGCCAAAGAAAGGATCGAATTGGTACAAACTGCAGGAAAGGATATCATCGTTTCCCTTCTCGACGTATTGGATGATTGCGACCGTGCGGAAAAACAGATGGCCGGAACAACTGATATTGAACAACTGAAGACGGGAACATTACTCGTGTTTAACAAACTGCGCCACGTATTGCAGCAAAAAGGCCTTACTTCACAAAGTAGTGTTGATACGGATTTTGACGTTGAAAAACATGAAGCCATCACTGAAATAGAAGTACCTGAAAATAAGAAAGGAAAAGTAGTGGACGAATTACAGAAAGGATATTACCTCAATGACAAACTGGTTCGCTTTGCAAAAGTGGTGGTGGGTAAATAACTGTTTTCTTCCTACGGTTTCTGATTTCCATTTAGTTAAATAATAAATTTTGCCCTGGCGAAGTTTGCTCCCGTAGCCGGGATAAGAAGGTTTTATGAAAAGAGATTTTTACGAGATATTGGGTATTTCAAAATCTGCATCGCAGGATGAGATCAAGAAAGCTTACCGCAAGGTAGCGATGCAATACCACCCCGACAGGAACCCGGGTGACAAGGCTTCTGAAGAAAAATTCAAGGAAGCTGCGGAGGCTTATGAGATATTGAATGATGCTGATAAGAAAGCGCAGTATGATCGTTTTGGCCATAATGCGTTCAGCGGCCATGGCGGTGGCGGTCATCCAGGTGGCATGAACATGGACGATATCTTCAGTCAGTTCGGCGATATCTTCGGCGATGAAGGATTTGGTGGTTTCTTTGGCGGTGGCGGAAGAAGAAATTCTGCGGGCAGTAGGGGTCGTGGCAGCCGCGGTTCAAACCTGCGCGTAAAGCTCAAAATGAATTTCGAGGAAATTGCCAAGGGTGCCACAAAAACCATCAAAGTAAAAAAGCATGTAAAATGTACCACTTGCCAGGGCAGCGGTGCAAAAGATAAAAACAGTGTACAAACTTGTGCGGGTTGCGGCGGAAGTGGCCAGGTTCGCAGGGTTCAGAATACTTTCCTGGGCCAGATGCAAACAGTTACCACTTGCCCCACTTGTAACGGTGAAGGTAGTACGATCACTAATAAGTGTACAGCATGTAAAGGTGAGGGGCGCGTATACGGTGAAGAAACGGTTACTATCGATATCCCCGCAGGCGTTGCCGAAGGAATGCAACTCAGTATTTCCGGAAAGGGCAATGCGGGTGAACGAGGAGGAAGTGCAGGCGACCTGATCGTACTGATCGAAGAAGAGGCACATCCGCAATTGCACCGCGATGGATTGAACGTGGCCTTCGACCTCCATATTTCTTTCCCCGATGCGGTTTTTGGAACGCAGGTAGAAGTGCCCACAATTGACGGTCGCGCCAAAATAAAGATCCCGCCGGGAACGCAAAGCGGTAAGATATTTAGATTGAAAGGCAAGGGTTTTCCGCAGGTAAACAGCTATGAAAAGGGTGATCAACTTATACAGGTAAATATCTGGACACCACAGCATGTGAGCGGTGACGAAAAGTCGATGCTTGAAAAAATGCAAGAATCCAACAATTTTGAACCGAAACCGGACAAAGATGGTAAATCATTCTTTGATAAGGTACGCGACTTATTCAATTAAGAATTTTATAAGGTCAGAACAGTCTTACAAAAATGTAAGACTGTTCTGTTTTAAGGCTGTTCGTAATTCGCAATTAATATGGTGGAAAACCTCTTTTAAATGTGATGTTTTTCTTCTCATGGCTGCTCATTTTTGTTTTACATTTGCCACTCACTATGTTACAGAAACTTCACATACAGAATTATGCTATCATCGAAGAATTATCGATCGCTTTTTCTCCCAATCTGAACATCATTACGGGTGAAACGGGTGCAGGTAAAAGTATTCTCATGGGTGCGCTCAACCTCATCCTTGGTCAAAGAGCAGACAGCAATGTTTTACAAAACAAGGAGCAGAAATGTATTGTGGAAGCTGTTTTTGCATTGGCACCAACAACGGCATTGAAAAATTTTTTCTCCGAAAATGACCTTGATATTTCAGAAGAAATATTGGTGCGTCGGGAAATAGCGGTGAATGGAAAATCGCGCGGGTTCATCAATGATACCCCGGTGAATTTATCTCAGCTGAAAGCGTTGAGTATCCTCCTCGTGGATCTGCACCAGCAATTCGATACGCTTGAACTGGGGAACGAAAATTTTCAACGCGAAGTACTTGATGCATTGGCAAATAACGCCGCATATCTTTCTCAGCTCAAAGAAAAATATCAGCAATATACCACTTCGAAAAATCAGCTGGAAAATATGCAGTTGCAACAGGCAAATGCAAATAAGGAACTCGACTACAACCGTTTTTTATTTGATGAGCTGGAAGAACTTTCATTGAAGAAAAATGAACTGGAAGAGCTGAACGCCGAATTGAAGTTGCTCAACAATTCGGAAAGCGTGAAGCAACAACTAGGATCGGTCTCTTTTGAATTGAAGGACAGTGAGCAGCCGCTGGTGCAACAATTGAAAATTCTGCAACAAAGGTTGGCCGGCCTTCAACAATATCATCCGCAGATACAACAATTAACTGATCGGGTGAACAGCGCGGCAATTGAATTGCAGGATGTTGCCGATGAACTGGAACAGATCGATAATTCTATCAATTTTGATGCGGAACGGATTCAGGTGGCGAATGAACGATTGTCGGCCGGCTATAAGTTATTGAAGAAACATGGGGCGACCGATACGCAGCAATTACTGGATATCCAACAAGTGCTTCAGCAAAAACTGGATGCGGTTCTCAATATATCCAACTCTATAGAAAAGCTGGAAAAGGAAACAGCATTATTGTATGATGAAAGCAGCGCGATAGCGGCCATTATTTCTGCTAACAGATCCGCACAGATAAAATCATTTACCGATAAAGTAAATAAATTGCTGGTGCAGGTTGGAATGCCCAATGCGCAAATAAAAGTGCAATTGCAGCCTGCCGGATTATCCGCCAGCGGAATTGATGAGATACTGTTTTTATTCGATGCCAACAAAAGCAACCGGTTTGAACCTTTGCAAAAAGTTGCCAGTGGTGGCGAATTGAGCAGGTTGATGTTGAGCATTAAATCCCTGGTGGCGAAAAAACTCCAACTTCCGACCTTAATCTTCGATGAAATTGACACCGGCATCAGTGGGGAAGCGGCAAGGCAGGTCGGAATTATTATGAAAGGACTTTCCGCCGGCCATCAGTTGATCGTCATTTCTCATCAACCACAGATTGCGGCTAAGGCATCTTCCCATTATTTTGTTTACAAAGAGATCGTGAGAGATAAGATCGTTACATCGATCCGGCAATTGGGAAATGATGAACGCATCACTGCCATTGCAAAAATGCTGAGTGGCGAAAAGCCAACGGCAGCAGCTTTAGAAAATGCACGTGAAATGGTGGCGAATTAATAACCAATAACGGATAACCAATAGTTTGTTATGACTCCAAACAATTTTTGACTATTTATTAGAATCCATGTTTTTAAAAATTATTAATTATTCACTATCAACTATTAATTAATTGAATAGACTGGCTGTTTTACTGGTTCTTTTATTTGTACTTGGAATCGGCTATAGTGCGCATAAGCTAATCAGTAGATTTATCAATCCGCGCGCTTCGCTCAATCATTTGTTCCTGTTTTTCCTGGCGCATTTTGTGGCAATTTTTACGCTGGCATTCCTGATCAATTTTTTCATTATTCATTTTTCTAAATATTTGTTTCATCGATAAAGGTTATTTTTAACAAATAAAACTTTCATTAATACAAGATTAAATGAGCCATAACTTATTAAAAGGGAAAAAAGGAATCATCTTCGGTGCGCTCGACGAAAAGTCGATTGCGTGGATCACTGCCATTAAATGTTTTGAAGAAGGTGCGCAGATCGTACTCACCAATGCGCCGGTGGCGATGCGTATGGGAGAGATCAATAAACTTGCAGAAAAGATCCATGCACCTGTGATCGCCTGCGACGTAAGTAATGCGGAAGACGTGGAAAATCTTATCACAAAGTCAATGGAACATTTTGGCGGCGGTTTTGATTTTATCCTGCATTCTATCGGGATGAGCCTGAACGTTCGCAAAGGAAAAATGTATACTGAACTTGATTATGGCTTTAACGAAAAAACATTTGCCATTTCATCCATGAGTCTGCACCGCGTGCTGGCCACTTGTATGAAAAAAGACGCGATCAACGATTGGGGTAGCGTGGTGGCACTCACCTATATTGCTGCGCAACGCGTATTTCCGGACTATAATGAAATGGCGGATGCCAAAGCATTGCTCGAAAGCGTTGCCAGAAGTTTTGGGTACCACTATGCCGTTAAGAAACATGTGCGGGTAAATACTATTTCACAATCGCCCACGCGCACTACCGCAGGTAGCGGCGTGAAGGGTTTTGACGGCTTCATCAATTACGCAGAAAAAATGAGCCCGCTTGGAAATGCCAGCAGCGAAGATTGCGCAAACTATTGTGTAGTAATGTTTAGCGACCTTACAAAAATGGTCACCATGCAAAACCTTTTCCATGATGGCGGTTTTTCCAATACGGGCGTATCGCACGCAGTGATGGAGCAAATGGAAAAATAGGGGCATAATTATTGTTTTAAGGAATTTACTTAAAATAATAATATGAAAAACATTATCCTTTCTTCATTGGCATTGATGCTTCTGACGCTGACTGCCTGCGATAAAAATGATGATAATAATACAAATTCGATAACGCCTGAACTGGTAAAAACTACCTTACAACAAGGCACCTGGAAAGTGACGTATTATTTTGATACGGATCATGAGGAAACATCGAATTTTACAGGGTACCAGTTTGCTTTTTCCGACAATGGAAGAGTATCGGCTTACAATGATGTGCTGACGATTCCAGGAACATGGTCAACAATGACGGAAGATGGTCAGACTAAAGTTCAGATAACTTTTAATTCCCCGGCAGAGTTCGAGGAACTTACCGAAGACTGGCAAGTGTTGGAACGGTCGGACACAAGAGTGAAATTGCAGCATGTAAGTGGTGGAAATGGCGGAACCGATTACCTCACATTCGAAAAGAATTAAAATATCGCAAAAAATCTCCCTGATAAATCGGGGGGATTTTTTTGCAACTCATATTACCGAAGCAGGGTTGTAGTGCCGTTTCTTTTTACTACATTTCCCCTGAAGTCTACTGTTTCCGCTATCCATACATACGTTCCGGTGGATTGTAAAACACCTTTCCATTTTCCATCCCAGCCTTTGTTGAAATCTTTAGTGGTAAAAATCACTTCACCCCATCGGTCATAGATCGTAAAGAAATTGTAAGATTTCATGCCTATTGCAGTTGCGCGCATCAGGTCGTTCAATCCATCATTATTTGGCGTAAAAGCTGTAGGGACATATATCTCAGGCCCTTTATACGCCTTGATAAAAATCTCATCGCTTCCCTCACAATCTGCGGCCGTTCTGCCGGTGACAACATAAGTCATATCATGGTCAATCCTCGCCACTGGCGAAGCAATGTTTGGATTATTCAGTCCGAAAGAGGGCGACCATGTGTAATGAATCACTCCGGAAGAGCTTAACTCCGTTGCTCTTAATTGCAAGGGCTGGTTAAAGGCCACGAGGGTGTCGCGACCGGCAAACATACGCACGGCGGGTGTAACTTTTAATTTTACCGTATCGGGTTTTAACGAAACACACCCATTGGCATCTTTCACTTTGAGATAGTATGTTACATCGCCCAAAGGCTTTTCTACGCGTGTATCGGATTGATTTGAATTTGTGAGATAGTTGGCCGGTGACCATGAATATTGCACGCCGCCGCTTCCATTCAGTTGAGTGCTGGCACCGTAGCAGATCGTAATATCATTCCCGGCATTTGCATGCGGTGCCGGATTTACATTTACGATAACGGAGTCGCGGTTGGTGCAGATTCCTTTCGTTGCAACTACATAGTATTTGGTGGTTACGATCGGGGAAGCAACGGATGTTGCACCCGTATTTTGAGAAAGTGCAGTAGAAGGGTTCCACGAAAAAGCTGTACCATTGGATACCGTTTCGAGCAGTATGTTGCTGCCTTCGCAGATGGTGTGGTCATCGCCTAATTCAATCGTGAGATCGTTATTGAGAAGTATTTGCTGAATTGCAGACGTGGTACAACCGTTGTTGTCTTTTATCAACAGTTGATAATTTCCCTGCCGGACATTGAAAATATTGGAAGCCTGAATACTTGCACCGTTGTTTATTGAAAATTGATAGGCGGGTTTTCCTCCGGCCACATTGATGGTTATCCGCCCATCGGCATTGCCCGAACAGGTTGCCGGAACCGGGGTGGAAGTTGCGGTGAGATCAGGAAATAATTGCGTGAGCGGCACCGAAATGCTATCAATACAACCTGCTCCGTCTTTTACTTTGATGACATAGTCGCCCGCTGTAAGACTATTGAATGTGCCGCTTCCACCGAACGGAGAATTATTATAAGCGAAGGTGACCGGATTGACCCATTCAGGGCCGGCAGAAACAACAATCTGCCCGGTGGCGGCACTTTTGCAGTTGATCTCCGTTTTTGATAATAATTCTATGTCTTTCCATCGCACGAAGGCAGAGTCGCGTGCGAAACAGGTTCCTACATTGGCTGTACAATAATACATCGTAGCACCCGAAACCGGGGTTGCTCTCGGCGACGCTATGGATGTACTGTTAAGCGAAATGTTGGCATCCCATACATAAGTTGTATACCCTGCAGATGCGGTAAGAACAACAGAGGAGTTACGGCAGATATTTACCGTATCGGGTGTAATTCCTAAGATGTCATAATCGCGGATCTGGATCTTCGCGCTGTCTGTAGGCGTGGGTGCACCTGCGGCGCAAGGGGCAAGCGTGTAAATGATCAGTTCCTCTACTCCTTCGGGAACAAGGTCCATCACCGGATGGATGTTAAGTAACACTTCGGTTTCGTTGGCCGGAATAGTGATCGACGCGGGTAATGTTTGTACATCGAGCGTATTAAGTGCCGTACCGCCGTAGCCTAAAAATACCGTTTGTGAAAAATTGGAAGCGTCCTGCCTTTTTATTTTTAGTGCGCCCGTGGCGCAACCTTCCACCAGGTAGCTCTGGCCTGTTGCCGGATCAACCTGTGTTAAATTTGTTAACTGGAAAGCATTTGAAGAAAGACTTTTTGCTTCCAGGAAAACGCCGCTGTCGAATTGGTCATCTCCTACATCGGCTATTACCAATTTAAGATGATATTGCTGGCAAGGCTGAACCTTTGCAACAGCAGATAGTACTTTTGTCATTCCATCGTGTGTGAGGAACAAGGAATTTAAAGTGTTAACGAAATATGATGGGTTGTTGATACAGGTTGCCGGACTTCCGGGGGTACCGATGTTGTTAACATTCCTGATCGAAACCGGCGTTGTGGTATTGGGAACCAATGCAATATTGTGCATCGTTGGAAATCCGGGTCCGGAAATAAAAAAAGAAAAGGCGTCATTGTAGGTGCAGACGTACTGCGGGGTATATTCTTCGGAACTGAAAACATACCGGAAGCGGATACTGTCACCTAAAGGGAAAAAATCAAACTCGAGAACACAGGCATCTTCTGTTCCGCCGCCGATAACATTGTCAAGATCTGCGTCGCCGGGTAAGCCGTTGGAATTGTCTGCCAATATATCCTCTGCAGTATTGGCACCGTCTCCGTTTAGACCGATAAAAGGCGGGCGGCTCTTGGCGCGGCCATTCGTGAGTACGATTCCGCTGTCAATTCCCAGGCCCGCGCCGGTTTGCTTAAAAAATCCCGCCATCGTTGAAATTCCGGTAAAGGTAACATTGCTGATGCTTACGCCATCGCCAACGAGCTTTTGAGCAAGTTCTTCAACCGAGTTATGTGGTGTGATCACCACCTGGGCCGTTGCCTTTATTGCAGTTAAAAAGAGTATTACCGGGCAAATGAGAATGGGTAAAATTTTTTTCATGACGGGCAGTTAGTTGTCAGTTGTCCGAAATTAATCAAAATAAAACATAAAAAGCGGGTCCGGAATAAAGTTCCGGACCCGCTTTTTATATTATCACACGAAATGAGTGAATAGTCAGTCAATCTGCTCTAACCTCTAAACCCTTAAACTTCCAAACCAGAAAGTACGCTGTTCATATTTCTAACCGCTTCGGCGCTTTTTGCAAAAGCAGCTTTTTCTTCTTCATTCAGGTTGTAGTCAACAATCTTTTCCCACCCGTTTCTTCCGATGATCACAGGTACACCAATGCAGATATCGCTCTGGCCATATTCGCCTTCCAGAAAAACACAGCAGGGCATCATTTTCTTTTCATCCCTTACGATCGCTTCTACCAGTGCCGCGCCTGCCGCACCTGGCGCATACCATGCGCTTGTACCGAGGAGGCCTGTTAAGGTAGCTCCACCAACCATTGTATCTGCGGTCACTTTTTTAAGCACTTCCTCCGTTAGATAGCTTGCTGCCGGTGTACCGCAATAAGTTGCAAGCCTTGTAAGGGGGATCATTGTAGTATCACCATGACCGCCTATAACTGTTGCCTGCAGATCGTTTGGAGAACAACCGATCGCCTGGCTCAGATAAAATCTGAAACGTGCACTGTCAAGAATGCCGCCCATTCCTATGATCCTGTTTTTTGGAAGTCCGCTTGATTTGAGTGCCAGGTAAGTCATGGTATCCATCGGATTACTGATAACGATGATGATACATTCCGGGGAATGCTCCAGTATGTTTTTGGTAACGTTTTTTACAATACCCGCATTGATACCGATCAACTCTTCCCGCGTCATACCGGGCTTACGCGGAATACCTGACGTTATTACCGCTACGGAACTGCCTGCGGTTTTTGCATAATCGTTGGTGCTTCCGGTGATACGTGTATCAAATCCTTCGATCTGTGCTGTCTGCATAAGATCCATCGCTTTTCCTTCCGCCACCCCTTCTTTAATATCCACCAATACAAGTTCGTCGCACAATTGCTTGCGGGCAATATTGTCGGCACAAGTGGCTCCTACGGCACCTGCTCCTACTACAGTTACTTTCATATAAAACAGTTTATTTTAAAGATGATTTTTTTGCGCTGCAAAGGTAGGGGAAAAGTTTAGGATTGGGGGGGTGGGAGGGTGCTTTGGTGCATTGATTTGTTTAAGATAACGTGTTATGCTATCATGTTTCGACAAGCTCAACATGACAGGATGTGAAGATGGCAGGATGATATGATCAGTAAGATAAGATCTGCATTCTACCTATGTTTCGACAAGCTCAAGACAAGCTCAACATGACAGGGACTGTCAGTGTGAGCTTGTTGAAGACTGTTTGCAGAGCAACGTTTACAATTTGAATAGCACAATAGGTTATAGATAAGTAGCTATTTTTTCAAAAGAAACACTTCCTTCAAACCTGTCCTTGAAATTTCCTTTATTGTCGTAGAGAATTATGGTTGGATAGTTTGTCAGTTTGTAAAAACTTCCCAGGAAATAGCTGGCGTCGCGGCCAACGGTAATGTTTGGATAATCGGCCAGCTTGTAATGAAGGTAAAAAGGTTCGATAAAACGATATTCCAGCGGCGTGGCCATTACAATCTGCACGTCTTTGTAAAGATCTATGTGTTTGATCAGGTCTTCCGTTGCATGCTGGCAATGCTCACAGTCGGGACTAAAAACCATGATGATCGTTGCTTTCTTTTTCTTCAGGTCCGTCTTCGCAAATTTGGTGCTATCGGGGAGCTTAATGATGGTAAATGGCGGTATTTCGGGGAAACGTTTATAAACAGGCAGGCTGTCTTGCTGTGCAAATCCCGATTTGAAGCATAGGATAGCGATAGCGGCAATAAGGTATTTTTTCACGCTGGTATTTTTCTTCAAAGCTATATTTTTTGAATGATATGTTTTTCACAAAAATGGTGGTGGGTTGACAACCCAATAGGTTGACAACCGCTAACCCGCAAAGATTTCACCACCCACCATTGACCATTCACTTATTTCCCCTAGTTTTGCAGCCTAATAAAAAAAGCAACAATGGCAACTACAGCAGATATGCGCTCGGGATTGATCATCAAAGTTGATGGCAGCCTTTACACCGTAATTGAATTTGGCCAGAATAAAACTGCACGTGCTGCGGCAAAGGTTTGGGCAAAATTGAAAGGTGTTGATAACACAAGAACCATCGAAGTTACCTGGAACAGTGGCGAAACTATATTCCCTGTGCGGGTGGAAAAAAAGCCTTATCAATATCTGTATAATGACGATACCGGCTATACCTTCATGGATATCGAAACGTACGAACAGATCACCGTTCCGGAAAATATGGTGGATGCACCACGTTTTTTGAAAGATGGGCAGGAAGTGTCAGTATCTATAAATGGCGAAACCGATCAGCCAATGTCTGTTGAACTACCAGATAAGATCGTTTTGCTTGTAACTTACAGCGAACCCGGCATGAAAGGCGATACCGCCACGAAAACACTGAAACCGGCCACAGTTGAAACGGGCGCTACCGTAAACGTACCCCTGTTTGTAAACGAAGGCGAACTGATCCGCGTAAACGCCAAGACCGGCGAATATGTGGAACGTGTAAAATAATTGTTACATATACTTAAAATGGCTGTTTCTTTCTGAAGAACGGCCATTTTTAATTTTAATGAAAAATACCCCATTTTTGCCTTTTTTTGTCATTTTTAGGGCTTTTTTGCACCTTTTTTAAACAATTTTGCCCCATTTTAAAAAACTCAATTGTTTTATTGATATAGTATTCCCTATCTTAGCAGCCCGTTTGCAATTGCACATTAATCACTTAATATCTTATACATGGACATTAAACAAATCCAGGAACTTGTAAAGTTGATCAACAAGACATCCATTGGTGAGATCACTATCGAAGAAGATGGAACGAAGATCACCATAAAGCAAAAAAAAGATCCAAGTCAAAAAATATATACAAATGGCGGCGGACAATTTGCATCAGTTCCCGCCCCGATTTCAACTCCCCCGGCAACGCCGGCCACCCCAACAGCAGCCCCAACCCCACCTACTCCAAAAGCAGACAATCTTATTACAATAAAAAGCCCGATGATCGGCACATTTTATCGCCAGGCAGGTCCGGGAAAGCCCATTTTCGTAAACGTGGGCGACGAAGTGGCGCCAGGTAAAGTGGTATGTATCATCGAAGCCATGAAACTTTTCAATGAAATTGAAAGCGAGGTAAAAGGTAAAATCGTAAAAGTGTTGGTAGAAGATGCAAGCCCGGTTGAATACGATCAGCCATTGTTTCTCGTGGAGCCAGCTTAATATACTCATATTAATCATTCGTTTTAATAAAATAAAGCCTCGCTTTATCAATCATTTCGTAAAAGCCTGTAGCCATATTTCCTATTTGGTATTACGGCATACCAGTTAATTTGAAAACAATGTTTAACAAAATACTCATAGCAAATCGTGGTGAGATAGCATTGCGTATTATCCGCACCTGCAGAGAAATGGGCATCAAAACGGTGGCAGTTTATTCCACCGCCGATAAAGACAGCCTTCACGTAAAATTTGCCGACGAAGCAGTTTGTATCGGCAAACCCGCCAGTGCCGACAGTTACCTAAACGTAGCGCACATCATGGCCGCTGCCGAGATCACCAATGCGGATGCCATTCATCCCGGCTATGGATTTCTGGCAGAAAATGCAAAGTTTGCCAAGATATGCGGTGACCATGGAATAAAATTCATCGGCCCCACGCCGGAAATGATCAATTCGATGGGCGATAAAGTAACGGCCAAGGAAACCATGATCAAAGCTGGCGTACCAGTTGTACCTGGTGTGGAAGGTTTATTGCAAAGCGTAGAACACGCAAAAGAATCTGCAAAGCTGATCGGTTATCCGGTTATTTTAAAAGCAACTGCCGGCGGCGGCGGTAAAGGAATGCGTGTGGTTTGG
>JAATFP010000017.1 GCA_015655125.1 Chitinophagales bacterium
GAGGTAACCAGTACCGATTGTTGAACTGATCAGTACGTGATCACGATCTCCCGCCCACCAGACATTTCGTACACCATCTCCAGCGCCTCTGTCAGGGCAACCTGGCCAAACCGCGTAATGTAGTTTGCATTCACCTTCAATTCCTTTGGCGCTCCTTCCGGATTGGCTTTCAGTGCCGTCTCTACCTTTGTTTTAATGTCGGCATCTTTCGGCTTGCAACTTACAAAGCCAAGCGTTAATGCAATGGCAACGGCCATCAGCGTTTTCGTGATTTTCATGTTTGTTGTTTTAGTTATAAAAAAGTTCAAAGTTACAGGTTCAAAGTTACAGGTTCAAAATTATAGATTCAAAGTTAAAGCTTCGCTTCAACCATCAACCTTCAAATTTTACAGGCATCCAAGCCTTCCGCCATCCACCGGTAAATTGATACCGTTTATATAAGACGCAGAAGGTGAGCATAAGAATGCTACTGCAGCACCAAATTCTTCAGGCTGACCGATGCGTCCGGCAGGAATTTCTTTTATAAGTTCTGCCAACACTTCGGATCCGGCCTTGCCGGTTTCTTTCGCTTTCTTTTCAATCACATAGTCTGCACGAACAGTTTGCGTAAAACCGGGCAACACATTGTTGACCGTTATACCGAAACTTCCCAATTCTGTTGCCAGTGTCTTGCTCCAGCTTGCCACCGCTGCGCGGATGGTGTTGCTCACGCCCAATCCGGCAATCGGCACTTTCACGGAAGTAGAAATAATGTTGATGATCCTGCCGAATTCAGCAAGTTTCATACCGGGAACAACGGCCTGGGTTAAGATATGATTACAAATGAGGTGACTTTCGAATGCCTGGAGAAAATCCTCTTCCCTGGCTTCAATGGCCTTACCGCCGGCAGGGCCGCCGGTATTGTTTATCAAAATGTGAATGGGGGATTCCACCATGTCAAACCCGTCAATGGCAGCCCTTACATTGTGCGGCTGTGAAAAATCAGCCACGAGGTATTGATGTTTCTGGCCTTTTGACGAGTGAAGTTTTTTAACGGTATCCTTGAGCTTTTCCTCATTTCGTGCGAGCAAGATCACATTTGCGCCCATTAGCGCGAGTTCAACGGCACTGGCGTAACCCAGACCTTGAGTACTGCCGCAAACAAGCGCCGTTCTTCCATTCAGATCGAGGTTCATGTATAAATTTTTTCCGAAGCTATTAATTATCGGCAGTAAAAAAAAATTGGCTTAAATAAAAAACCGGAAACCCGATTAACTGCATCCGGTTTCCGGTTGGAATTAACAAAACAAGAAATAAATTTTACAAAATGCGTTAAAGTCAATTATTGAATTGCCCATGCCAAATATTCAAAGTTCCAATCGGGCTGCTCACACATGACATATTATAACCGGTTGCATAAAGCTTTCTGTAGTCCGGGAAAAGGATTTCCGAACAGGATTAAAATTTAAAGGCGGAACTATTTCCGCTAACTTATCAACAGCCTGTTTAAAAAGCCGTCATATTCTAACTTTCCATTTAATTATATTTGCGACACTATGGTTTTACTAAAACATTTAGTAAATTTGCGTTTTTGAGCAGGAACCCGGTGAAATTTTAATTATGGCAGATAATATTAATAAATCAGAATACACTGAAGATAACATCCGGAGCCTCGAATGGCAGGAGCATATCCGCATTCGCCCTGGAATGTATATCGGTAAGCTAGGCGATGGCAGCAGTCCTGATGATGGCATTTATGTATTATTGAAGGAAGTAATTGACAATTGTATCGATGAGCATACGATGGGTTATGGTAAACATATAGATGTGAAGATCGATGGAAAAATGATCACTGTGCGCGATTATGGTCGTGGTATTCCGTTAGGGAAAGTAGTGGACGTAGTGAGCAAAATGAACACCGGCGCTAAATACGACAGCAAAGCTTTCCAGAAAAGTGTGGGACTGAACGGTGTGGGAACAAAAGCGGTAAATGCGTTGAGTAACTATTTTAAAGTAACTGCCTATCGTGATGGGAGGGAAAAGACGGCTGAATTTGAGCGTGGCATTTTATCAAAAGAGCATAAAGAAACAGCTACCAAAGAAGAGAACGGAACGCTTGTGACGTTCTCTCCCGACGAATCCATCTTCAAGAATTTTCATTTTGTACAGGAATATCTTGACAACCAGTTCTGGAACTATTGTTACCTTAATGCCGGACTGGTGATGAACCTTAACGGGAAAAGGTACGTTAGCAAAAACGGCCTGCTGGATCTTTTGCAGCGTAAGACCAATATAGATGAGATCCGTTACCCGATTATTCACCTGAAAGGCGACGATATAGAAGTGGCCATCACGCATGGTAATGGTTATGGTGAGGAATATTACAGCTTCGTCAACGGTCAGTTCACTACCCAGGGAGGAACGCATTTGGCGGCATTCCGGGAAGGCTATGTAAAAACGATCCGGGAATTTTTTAAGAAAGATTACGACGCTTCGGATATCCGTGGCAGTATCTGCGCGGCCATCAGCGTTCGTGTACAGGAACCCGTGTTTGAGAGCCAGACCAAAACCAAATTGGGATCACAAACCGTATACGAAAACGGCCCAAGCATGAAGAATTTTATCGGCGATTTTTTGGGAAAGGAACTTAATAACTTTCTTCATAGAAACCCGTCGATCGCCGATTCCTTAAAGAAAAGGATCGAGCAAAACGAACGCGAAAGGAAGGAACTCGCTGGTATCAAAAAACTTGCGAACGAACGCGCCAAAAAGGCGAATCTCCATAATAAGAAATTGCGTGATTGTAAATTTCATTATAACGACGAACCGGCCGGTAAGGACAAAGACAGCATTATAGAAAAACAAAAGGAAAGTACCATTTTTATTACAGAAGGGGATAGTGCCAGCGGGTCCATTACAAAGGCGCGCAATGTGGGCACACAGGCCGTTTTCAGCCTCCGTGGCAAACCACTGAATTGTTTTGGTCTGACAAAGAAAATCGTTTATGAAAACGAGGAATTCAATCTTTTACAACATGCACTTAATATCGAAGAAGGATATGAAGGCCTGCGATATAACAATATCGTGGTAGCAACGGATGCAGACGTAGACGGAATGCATATCCGTTTATTACTGATGACCTTTTTTCTGCAGTTCTTTCCGGACCTGGTGAAGAATCAACATGTATATATCCTGGAAACGCCGTTGTTCCGCGTCCGCAATAAACAGGAAACAATCTATTGCTATGATGAAGCCGAAAAGCAGGAGGCCATAAAAAAACTGGGATCCAAACCGGAGATCACGCGTTTTAAGGGACTCGGTGAAATCAGTCCGGAAGAATTCGCCCGGTTCATCAATGCAGACATGAAGTTGCAGCCCGTGATCATGGAGCAGGGTGAACACGTTCAAAACCTGTTGGAATATTATATGGGTAAGAATACGCCTTCGCGCCAGGATTTCATTATTGAGAACCTGAAAGTAGAACTTGATGCGGTAGAGGAGGCCGCAGTTGCCGGATAAGCAATTGTAAATATCATGTTTGAATTTCACCAGGATAAGAAGAAATATTTCGATATAAACATTGCTAATGTAAACAGCTATGTATTGCCGTTCATCGAAGAGAAGGTGGCGGTAACACCCGGTATGCGTGTCCTGGAACTGGGTTGCGGTGAAGGAGGTGTGTTAAAGGCCTTTGTCGACAAGGGCTTGACCGGTGTAGGGATCGAACTTGATGAAGTCAGATTAATAGATGCAAGAAACTGGCTGAAGGAAGATATTATAGCAGGGAAAGTGTCCTTCTTTTTAAAAAACATTTACAATATCGATGCTGAATTTCTTGGCGGCAGATTTGATATTATCGTGTTGAAAGATGTTATCGAACATATCCCGGATCAGGCGATGCTTTTGAGTTATCTGCAGAAATTTCTCACGGAAAAAGGGGTGATCTTCTTCGGGTTTCCTCCATGGCAGATGCCGTTGGGCGGCCATCAACAGATCTTAAAAAGCAGATTTTTATCAAAACTCCCATACTATCATTTGCTGCCGATGCCCGTATATAAATGGATCCTCAGGTCTGCCAATGAGAATGTGGATGAGATGGTTGAGATCAAAGAAACCGGCATATCTATCGAGCGTTTCGAGAAAATTGCAAAGCAAACGGATTATGTGATCGTTCATAAGAAACATTATCTCATCAACCCGATTTATCAATATAAATTCGGATGGAAGCCAAGGAAACAATTTGCTGCCATACAAGCCATTCCATGGGTTCGCAACTTTTTTACTACTTGTGTGTATTATTTAATTCAAAAACGATAAATGGATATCTCCAGGATTCGTAAAGGTGTTTTACATATATGTTATTTAATCAGAACGGTTACCCAAGATTTAAAAGAATTTATGATTCATATTGTATTTAACGAAGAAGATATAAGCGTACTGCAAGCCGCAATCGCACTTGATGAAAGCCTTGCCGGCGAAGTGATCCAGGTAAAAGATGATTATGCCGTTGGCCCGTTGGTAAACATATATGTTGGCGAGGGCATCATCGCAAGAAAGGAATGGTGGACCGGGGTATTAGCCGGCGGCGATTATGACGGAAAAGCAAATTCCGGGGAAGTGGACGATTACAAGACAGTTGCTGAAATTGTAGGCACGATGCGTCGTAATGAAGATGAAAAGATCTGGATCTGGGCTGCCCAAAACAAGCATGATGTGAGCGGTTATTATTGGTTGCTTCATTATGTAAAGGAATTTTCGGGGCGCGTGTTCATTTTATATCTCAACAATCTTCCTTTCATCAATGAAAAAGGAAATATTTTTTACCCAAGTTGGTTGCAAGAAATACCTGCAAAGGAATTTCTAAAAGCAAAGAAGCTGGCTCGTGAGATCACGCTCAGCGAATTTGAAGTTGACCCCGACGAATGGACAAAACTCGCGAGTGAGAATAAAGGTGTACGTATTCTGGAAGGCGGCAAAAAACTGGCTCAATATGATTACGATTTCTATGATGCGGAACTCAAAAAGATCATTACCGGCGATTGGCAAAAAGCCTCGAAGATCATCAGTCAGTTTTTAAGCAAGGCAAAACATACAACGGGAGACGCTTACCTGCTGTGGCGGTTAAAAGTAATGATAGCGCAGGATATGTTTGATGTGCAGGGCAAAGTAGAGAACATGAAAGATTTTGAAATCAAGCTCAGGAGTTTAAACGTTTAGGCTTGAGCGTCATGTGCGATTTAGAAATGAATTTGAATAGCGATCATTAAACTAAATGTCTAAATACCTAAATTTCTGAGCCCGGAAAACGCCAACATCGATGATTAAAATAACGGCCATTCACCATATCGCCATCCTCACGGATGATTATGAAAAAAGCAAAGCCTTTTACATCGATGTACTGGGCTTTACGGTGATAACGGAAACTTACCGGGAGGAAAGAAAATCTTATAAACTTGATCTTGCGGTCAACGGATTGTACCAGGTGGAATTATTTTCTTTTCCGGAATATAAGGAGCGCCCTTCCTTTCCTGAAGCGAAAGGATTGCGTCACCTCGCATTTGATGTGGAAAATATCGCGGAATCCGTTGCTGAATTGATTGAAAAGAAAGTCGATGTGCAAGGGATCAGGACAGATGAATTAACAGGGAAAAGATTCTGCTTCTTTTATGATCCGAATGGGCAACCACTTGAATTATATGAAGTGTGAGTTTAGGGTTTAGCGGTTAGAAGAAGCCCTCAACATAAAATTGACATAAAAAGACTGTAACAAAATAAAATGGCTAAAAAAGAAAAAGAAGAATACCAGCATAGCGATTCGGGAGTAAGTGGCCAATACAAAACCTGGTTTTTGGACTATGCGAGTTATGTGATTTTGGAACGGGCCGTTCCGGCGATAGAAGATGGGCTAAAGCCCGTTCAGCGAAGGATCCTGCACGCGATGAAAGAAATGGATGACGGGCGCTTTAATAAAGTTGCAAACATTATCGGGCAAAGCATGCAATATCATCCTCATGGCGATGCCAGTATCGGCGATGCTTTGGTGAATATGGGACAAAAAGATCTGCTGATAGAAACACAGGGAAATTGGGGTGATGTCCGAACCGGGGACGAAGCTGCGGCACCAAGATATATTGAGGCGCGTCTCAGCAAGTTTGCGCTCGAAGTTGCTTTCAATGCTAAAACTACCAGCTGGCAATTAAGTTATGATGGCCGTAAGAATGAACCCATCACTTTACCAATGAAGTTCCCGTTATTGCTGGCGCAGGGAGCGGAAGGAATTGCCGTGGGACTTGCCACCAAGATCTTGCCACATAATTTTTGTGAACTTATAGAAGCCTCCATTAAATATTTGCGTGGCCGCAAATTTGAATTGCTGCCCGATTTTCTCACGGGCGGCAGCATGGATGCTGCCAATTATAACGAAGGTAGGCGCAGCGGAAAGGTCAGGGTACGTTCGGTAATTGAAGAAGTGGATAAGAAAACACTGGTAATACGTAGCGTACCTTATGGTGTTACCACTACGCAATTGATGGAGAGTATCGTTAAAGCAAATGACCAGGGCAAGATCAAGATAAAAAAAGTGGCCGATCATACGGCGGCAGATGTAGAAATTATCATCGAACTGGCAACCGGTATTTCACCGGATATTACTATTGATGCATTGTACGCTTTTACCGATTGCGAAGTAAGTATTTCACCCAATGCCTGTGTGATCGTAAACAATAAGCCGATGTTTCTTGGTGTGCCTGAATTACTGCGAATAGCAACGGACAATACAAAAGACCTGCTTCGACGCGAGTTGGAAATAAAGCTGGCCGAATTGCAGGAAAAATGGCACTATACTTCACTCGAAAAAATATTTTTCGAAGAAAAGATCTACAAGGAGCTGGAGAAGAAACATGAAACGTGGGACAAAGTATTGGCGGCGATCGATAAGGCATTTGATCCTTTTAAAAAACAACTTCGCCGCGACATTACAAGGGAAGATATCGTTAAGCTCACAGAAAAACCGGTACGAAGGATATACCGGCTTGACATTGATGAACTGAATGCGCAGATCAAAAATCTTGAGGCAGATATCAAAGCTGTAAAACATGACCTGGCGAATCTGGTGGATTTTGCGGTAGCCTATTACGAAGCGCTCCTAAAAAAATATGGCAAAGGCAGGGAACGCAAAACGGAATTGAAACAATTTGACACCATACAGGCGAAATCCGTTGCAATTGCTAACATAAAATTATATGCAAACTTTGCGGATGGTTTCATTGGCACGGGATTGAAGAAAGATGAACTTATCGCCGAAGTGTCTGACCTGGATGATATCATCGCATTTACCAAAGCCGGCATCATGAAAGTTGTGAAGGTGTCTGATAAAACGTTTATAGGAAAGGACATTATTCATGCTGCAGTATTTCAAAAAAGTGATGAGCGTACCACTTACAATATGATCTATGTAGATGGGAAAACGGGTGTAAGCTTTGCGAAACGTTTTAATGTAACCGGTGTCACGCGCGATAAAGAGTATGATCTTACCAAGGGCTCTGAAAAAAGCCGCGTGCATTATTTCAGTACTAATCCTAACGGTGAAGCTGAAGTGGTTAAGATCATTTTAAGTCCGAACTGCGCCGCGAAGAAGAAAGAACTGGAATTCTATTTTGAAGAACTGGAGATAAAAGGCCGTGGAAGCATCGGTAATACGGTTACAAAATATCCTATAAAATCGGTGAAATTCAAAGAGGCAGGCCGCTCCACCTTAGATGCGAAGAAGCTATGGTTCGATAACAAGTTTGGTCGCCTGAATACGGAAGAGAAGGGTGATTATCTTGGCAAATTTGAAGCGGAAGACAGGCTCCTGGTCATCTTCAACGATGGTAACTATGAGATAGTCGACCAGGAACTGACCCAACGTTTCGAAACGGAAAAGATATTGCTGATTGAAAAATATAACATTGAAAAAGTGATCACCGCCGTATATCTTGACAACGAAAAATTGCAATTTAACATCAAGCGTTTCAAGATTGAAACGACGACATTGAATAGCAAGTTTCTCTTCATCAAAGAAGGCAAAGACAATAGGCTGGAAGCGGTTACAACGGAAGAAAATCCTATATTAAAAGTACAGACCGGCCGCGGCTCAGGGATCAATAAAGCGAAATTTAAAACTGATAAACTGGTGGAAGTGATGGGCTGGAAAGCTGTAGGAGCAAAGCTTACCGACTTTTCGAAGTCGGTAGAGATGGAATGGGAGAAGCCCGTGGAAGAGGGTGGACAGGTGGCACTCTTTGAATAGTAAATGTTGAATGATGGAAAATCATCGGTGGCTCTCTGTAAGAAAGAACTCACAATCACCAAGTAACAAAAAGCCGCGATCCCGTTCGGGATGCGGCTTTTTGTTACTTGTCAATTATTAACCTACTTTAATTACCTCATACCAGATCTCACCATTGTCCTGCACTACAGGTTTGTATTGAACATCATCCACCTTGTAATATGTTTCTCCGTCTATTACCACGGTTTCATATCCTTCCGGAATACTTTCCACTATTGCGCCAACGGGTGGTTGAACTACTTCATACCTGGTATCGCGTTGGTTATAATAAGTACCATTGTAATAATAGTAGGGGTTGCTGTTTACCATTACTGTACTGTAGCCAATCGGCAAAATATCTATATAAATACCAAACGGCGGTGGCACAATCCGGTAATAGCTGTCGTAGGGTTGATAAAACAGTCCATCGTAGTACCTGTAATTATAGCCACCCCAGAAAATCGTGCTGTATGCAAATGGAAAGCTATAAATGGGGGTAAACCTCCTGGGATAATAATTATATCTCCAACTTGGATTGTATGCATTGTAAACTACTCTGGGCCTTGAATTGTAATAACGACCTGAATAATAATTATTACCACGATAATTATTGTAAACGTAATTATTTCCACCGCGACCGCCGTTCCAGTTGTTATTATTGAAGCTGGAAGGGTTAGGTCTGTTAGTATTGTTGTTTGCAATAGGTGAACGACCGGGATTGTTATTTGGCCCTGGGCTAATGTTGCCAGGGTTGCCGTTTCCGGGCCTTGGATTGGTCAGATCGGGTCTTGGCCTTGATATACGAGGCTGGCGCGGTTGATCATTTACCGTTAAATTAGTTGCACCCCCGTTTCCCGGTTGAGGGTTGGTAATATTGGGACGTGGGTTGCTTGTTTCCCTCGGCTGCCTTGGTGCCTGTTGAGCAGTCGTTGGCCTGGGGTTCTGAAAATTGGATGACGGCCTGGGATTTTGTTGTACCGTAGCCGGGCGCGGATTTTGAAAGCTGGAAGCCGGTCTGGGATTACTGAAATCACGGGAAGGCCTCGGAGACTGCGATGATTGGAAATTAGATGATGGTCTTGGCTGGCTGTTGTTAAATTGTGACCTTCCACCATCATCGCCGCGTCTTTGGGCACTCGCATCAGTGATAATAATTGCTGAAAGCCCCAGTAAAAAAATGAATTTGAAATATTTTCTGTTCATGACTTTGAGTTTATTTGTAGGAATTCTACATATTATAGACAGCAAATTGATTGCAAGTTTAATGTAAAACACAGCAATTCACATATTTATAACACATGAATTGGTCCATAAATTAATACGTATTGTATATTCAAAACGTTTAATTGGTAATAAACTGATAGTCAATAATACTATTTTTTAAAATTTTATAAAGTGCTGAAAATGAGTTTAAAATAATTTTTGCGTATGGTTGAAATTTTTATTAAAAGACAACGTAAGACAGGAAGTCAGTCCATAGACCGGCAAAAGAGGCACAATTTGCGTAGCTTACCGGTTGTCATCCCCCCAGGTTGTCGACCCATTAGGTTGTCATCCCATAACCTACATTTTATCCTTCTTCCAGTTCCATCATCTTTTCAAATAACGTCTCATATTGTGCATTAGCTTCAGTTAACTCCGCAGCTGCTTTTTTGTAATTCGCCTCGGCCTGAACGAATTTGTTCTTGTCCCCGTATATCTGCGGATCCGCCAGAACATTTTCCAACTCGGTTTTATTCTTTTTCAAAACCTGTAATTTGTCTTCCAGGTTCTTCACCTGTGTCTTTATTTTTTGTAATTCTTTTTTAAGATCATTGTTTAAAGGCTTCGGTTCGGATTTTGGAACCACTTTTACAACAGGTTTCTCTTCCGGTTTTGCATTCTTCTTTATCTCCGCTTCTGCTTTTAACCGGCGTTCCTTCCAATCTTCCCATTCGGCGTAGCTTCCTTTGAACTCAACGATTTTATGATCTTCAATCTCCCAGATCTTATTTGCCAGCCGGCTGATAAAATACCGGTCGTGACTTACCAAAACAATGCTGCCTTCATATTTGATCAATGATTCCGCCAGCAGATCCACGGAATGGATATCAAGGTGATTGGTCGGTTCATCGAGCATCAGGAAGTTGGCCTTACTGGCAATGGTTTTTGCCAAAGCCACCCGTGCTTTCTCTCCGCCACTCAGCACTTTGATTTTCTTTTCTACCGCTTCACCGCTGAACAGAAATGCGCCCAGCAAACTCCTCAACTCAAGATCGTTCTTTCCGCTACGGGCATCTTTTAATTCTTCTAAAATATCGTTATTCATATTTAACGCTTCCAACTGGTGCTGTGCGTAGAACGACTCCTGTACATTATGCCCCCAGATACGATCCCCTTCAAATGTTTCTGCGTCGGCGATGATACGAAGCAACGTGGATTTTCCTTTACCATTTGCGCCTATGAGCGCTATCTTATCGCCACGTTCGATCTCTGCCACTGCGTCTTTCACAATCTCGATATCCTTAAAACTCTTGCTGATATGCTTCAGCGTTACGATCGTTCTGCCTGGCTGTTTTTCTACGGCAAAGTTGATCTTCATGTTCGGCCGCTCCAATTCCACATCTTCAATACGATCCAGTTTTTCCAACCGTTTTACTATACTCTGTGCGGCTGCAGCTTTACTTGCTTTTGCTTTGAATCGTTCTACGAAACGTTCATTCTGGCGAATGTAATCCTGCTGATTTTCATAGGCTTTCTTCTGCATGTCAATGCGGATCTGCTTTTCCTGTTCGTAGTAAGAATAATTTCCTGTGTAAAAATGCAATTCACGCTGATATAGCTCAACCACCTTATTTACCATGCGATCGAGAAAAAAACGATCATGACTAACGATCACTACCGCACCGGGATAATGTGAGAGGTACTTTTCAAGCCATTCAATACTCGGAAGATCGAGGTGATTTGTAGGCTCATCCAGCAACAGCACATCCGGATTCATGAGGATCATTTTAGCCAGCAATACTCGCATCCGCCAACCCCCGCTGAATAATTTGTAAGGTTTGTGCAAGTCGGCATTGGCGAAGCCCAACCCCTGTAATATCTCCTCGGTGCGGTGATGAATGCTATATCCATCAAGCACATCCATTTCATGCAGCAGGTCGCTGTATTTTTCTACCAGCTTTTCATCACCGGTCTTTTCAAGTTCAAGTCCTATTTCTTCAAGTTCTCTTTCCACAGCTTTTACCCGTTCAAATGCACCCATGGCCACTTCGAGGATGGATTCATTGGTTTCAAATCCCAATAAATCCTGGTTGAGGAAGCCGATAGAAGTCTCCCGGCCCTTTTCCACAGATCCCGCCGCAGGCGTATATTGTCCCGTCAACACCTTCAGTAAAGTTGATTTTCCCGTTCCGTTATAACCGATCAACCCAATTCGTTCGCCGGGTTGTATATGCCAGGTGGCATCTTCCACGATCGTTCTTGCGCCAAATTCAAAGGTCACATTTTGTAAGCCTAACAGCATTCTATGTATATTTTTCGCAAAAGTAAATCAAAACGCCCGCAGATAACGCGGATGACGCTGATTTGTTTTTCCATGAGTGTTGCATCTGTAGGAACGCGTTTCGCAATCCGGGAGAAAAATCTGTGATGATCTGTGCAATCCGTGGCTTGTCTTTGGCTTATCTTTGGCGAAAGAACTATCTAATGAAAAAAATCCTGCTCGTTTTAGTATTGCTGCTCGCTGCTTTCGCGGTCTACTGGTTCAAGTTCCGCAAAACCACACATGGACCCAAAGCGCCGAAACCCACCGGCATTATATTGAAAAGACATTCGGATGCGTTTAACAGCAAGGTGGATAAAGTTGTTTCCGACTACCTGGATATTAAAAATGCATTCGTGGAGGGTGACACGTCGGCTGCAAAGAAAAGTACGTTCGCGTTCATCAGCGCGCTTGATAGCATTCCGATGGAGGAATTAAAGAAGGATACGACGAGTATTTTTGAAACGGCCCAGGCAAGCCTGGGTGATATTAAATCAAACGCGCAGTCACTGCTTCAGCAAACCGACATCACGGAAATGAGAAAGGATTTCAGCATGGTGACAGAAATGATGTACCCGGGCTTTTTTAAATCGATCAACTACGAAGGGCAAAAATTGTATCTCGAAAATTGTCCGATGGCTTTTGATGACGAGGTTTCTGCGAATTGGTTAAGCAATAGTTCCGAGATCGTAAATCCTTATCTGGGCAAAACACACCCAAAATATAAAGCAACAATGGTAAACTGCGGAGAAGTGAAAGATTCCATAGTGGCAAAGTAATGATTTACGGGTGACGGGTTTCCGGGTAAATAAATTCGTTATGTTCTGATTGCCAATAGTAATAATGTGATGAGTTTTGGTAACCCGCAACTCATCAACCCGCAACATTTTGTATGAAGTTTAGTTTTGGTTTTTTGCTCATTCTGTTTTCACCTGTTCTTCTGGCGGCCCAGGCCCGCCACACCATCAGCGGTTATGTAAAAGACGCAGGTAGCGGTGAAACCGTAATTGCAGCCACCATCGCGGTAAAGGGAAACACGCGGGGCATCAGCAGTAATCAATACGGATTTTATTCCATCACTTTACCCGACGGAAAATATACCATTATCAGCACGCATATCGGTTATCAGCCTCATGCGATCAATATCGAACTTACAAAAGACACAATTTTGAATATCTCATTGCTGGCAGGCGCGGCATTGTCCGAAGAAGTGGTTGTAACGGCAATAAGACGCGGCAACAATATCAAGGACGCTCAGTTGGGTCGTGTTACGTTGCCGATCGAACAGATAAAATCTGTCCCGGCGTTTTTGGGTGAAGTGGATCTTTTGAAAGTCGTTCAACTGTTGCCTGGCGTTCGAAATGCAGGCGAAGGTAGTGCCGGAATTTATGTCCGGGGCGGCGGCCCCGATCAAAACCTGATCATGCTGGATGATGCAGCTGTTTACAATACGGGACACCTGTTCGGCTTTTTCTCCATTTTTAATGCAGACGCGATTAAAAATGTAACGCTGATCAAAGGCGGTATGCCGGCACAATACGGCGGCCGCTTGTCCAGCGTACTCGACGTGTCGATGAAGGAAGGCAATAATCAGAAAATGCAGGTGGAAGGCGGGATTGGCCTGATTGCGTCGCGGTTTTCTGTTCAGGGGCCGGTCAAAAAAGATAAGTCCTCCTTCATCATTTCTGCGCGGAGAACTTATGTAGATGCGCTGGTAAAGCCATTCGTAAAGAAGTCTAGCCAGTTCTACGGTTCCGGGTATTATTTTTATGATCTCAACGCCAAGTTCAATTACAAATTCAGCGATAGGGACCGCATTTACCTGAGTGGTTATTTCGGTCGCGACGTATTTGATTTTAAAAACAGCAGGCAGAGTCTGAATGTGAACATCCCTTGGGGAAATGCAACGGGTACCTTTCGCTGGAACCACGTGTTCAACAATAAATTGTTTGCCAACACCACTGCGGTCTACAACGATTATAATTTTACTTTCAACGGACTGCAGAATAATTTCCAGGTGAAACTGGCATCAGGCATCCGCGACCTTAGCGTGAAACAGGATGTCGATTTTTACCCGTTTTCAAAGCACAAATTCAGGTTCGGTTCGTTGTACACTTACCATCGGTTTACTCCGTCGGTGGTGAGCGGTAAACAGGATTCAATCGTATTCAATCCTTTGAATGCGCAGGTAAAATATGCACACGAGGCTGCTGTGTATATCCAGGACGATTGGGAAATTAGTAACAGGCTGAAAGTTAATGCAGGCATTCGTTATAGTATGTTTCAACAGACAGGGCCGTATAAAAGATACATGGTTGATGCCGACGGGAACCGTACAGACAGCATTGTATATAAAAGCGGGAAGGCAGTGAAAACTTATGGCGGCGCAGAGCCACGGTTAACAGTAAGATACAGCCTTGATGACGAAACATCTGTCAAAGCATCTGTTACCCGTAATTTGCAATATATTCATCTGGTGAGCAATGCGGGAACCACCTTACCCACAGATATCTGGGTGCCGAGCACCTACAAAGTAAAGCCACAGCTGAGCTGGCTGTATGCCGCCGGTTTATTCAAAAATTTTAAAAATAATACTTATGAAACGTCGATCGAATTCTATTACAAAAAAATGCAGAACCAGATCGAATACAGGGAGGGCTACACGCCTAACACGTTGACAGATACGGAAGACGATTTTGTATTTGGAAAAGGATGGAGCTATGGTTCGGAGTTGTTTGTAAATAAGTTGAAGGGTAAATTAACTGGTTGGGTCGGGTACACTTTCAGTTATACGTGGCGAAAATTTCCGGCTCTGAATTCGGGCAACAAATACCCGGCAAAATATGATCGCAGAAATGATATGAGCGTTGTGGCGATGTATGAACTGAATAAAAAATGGAAGCTCTCGGCCAGCTTTGTATACGGAACCGGCAATGCCGCTACGCTTCCGAAACGTTTTTATTTTATAGGCGGTGTGTTAACGCAACAATACAGCGATATCAATCAATACAGGCTTCCTTCATATCATCGCCTCGATTTTTCTGCCATCCTTACGCCAAAGAAAAACCAGTACAGAAAAATTAAAACCGAATGGGTTTTTAGTATTTACAATGTATACAGCCGGCAAAACCCGTATTTCATTTATTTCGACCAGGAAGGAAGCGCTTATAATGGTAGCTTGCGGGTGCAGGCAAAACAGGTATCTATATTTCCGGTCATTCCGGCGGTGACATGGAATTTCAGATTTTAATTCGCAGAACATTATTGCCCGTTAGTGGTACATTTTGAAAGAAACTGTCGTATTGATCTTGCCGAAGGCCTTAAGGGATATAATTATTTTACTTATCCATTAGAAGAGATCAATTGTTTTTCTTGTGTACGAACCTTATCGTTCCACTCTTCTGAAGATCGGATGTGATTCGCACTTCATAGCGTTTTGTACCGTCTGTTACTATCATCAGCGCCGTATTGGGTGGAATGGTGCCAAGATTTTCAGCAAACATCACCAGTTCATTTACGTTATTGTTGTCGTTTACGGGGAGTGTGAGTGTTATGGCTTTATCTGAAAGACGTTTTTTGCCCAGCAACAGCGTGTTGTTATAATAAAGGGAAATACTGTCGCCATCGATTTCACCATTGTCATATAATTCCACTTTCACTGTTTCATTGTCCACCTCCAGGGTTTTCAGCAAAGTATTGTTTCGTTTTTCAAAATTCGATGGCACCTGGCTGATTACAGGCTGCGATGGCGCCTGAATGGAAGTGACACTTTGTACGGTCGCATTTCCACTGTTTGGCGTAAGCGTAACGTCTTTTATTTTCGGAGTAGTGGTAACTTTTGCGGTGACAGGTTTGGATACTGCCGGTTTTACGGGAGCAGTTGTTTTTGGTTTTGCACGTGGATTGTTTCGCGCAACAAGTGGGGCTTTTCCGGCCGATTTTTTCACCGGGGTTGTTTTTGCTACACCGGTTGACGTGCCTTTGGAAGCAGATTTATTGAATCCCGGAAAACTTGCCGTTAAAGCACGGCGGTTGAGCAAGGTAGTGCCGAAACCGCAATTGCCATCCTGGCCGGATGCCGGAACCCAATTGCCCGTGAGATCCTCATCGTTTTCAATCTTAGTGTAGGTGAGACGATGTGTTTGAAAACAGTTGCGGATACGCGCAGGTACATTTGTTTTTGTGCGTTCAACTTCGGTAACTTCGATGTATTTTTTTGAATTATCGACCGTTCCCTGCAATCTGCAAATGGTGTAAAAACGTTTTCCTTCATCGGTAAAATAAGTGTAAGAATACCCTGTGACGACATCGCCTTTACATTCGAGATCTAATACATAATCACATTTGTCGCCGCCCCAACTGCCGCTCGAAGTGCTTTTGTCGACAAACTGTCCTTTCCATTGGCCGCTTAAATTCTGGCTGAAGCCGATAAAAAAACTGCTGATAAAAAATAGGGTAAGTAAACCTGCCTTCATGTAATAAAAATTTCAAGTACAAATTAACATCATTTAAATCTTGAAAACATTGATTTATACTTTTCATTAGTCAATACTTCGTTAAATTTGCACTTTAAATAATACATAGGTTTCACAAATGATGATTAAAGTAACACTACCAGATGGTTCTGTAAGAGAGTACGAGCAAGGCGTATCAGCTTTGGATGTAGCAAAATCTATCAGCGAAGGACTGGCAAGAAAAGTATTGGCAGCGAATGTCAATGGCGAAGTGTGGGATGCCTCAAGGCCCTTAAACAAAGACGTGTCTTTAAAACTATTGACGTGGGAAGATACGGATGCCAAATCTACTTTCTGGCACTCAACGGAGCATTTGATGGCCGAAGCAGTGGAAAGCATGTTCCCTGGTGTGAAATTCTGGGTTGGGCCAGCGATCGATAAAGGTTTTTATTACGACATGGATCTCGGCGAAAACAGTCTGAATGAGGAAGATCTGCTGAAGCTGGAAAAGAAGATGAGCGAACTGGCCAAGCAGTCAAATCCGTATTTGCGCAAACCTATTTCAAAAGATGAAGCAGTACAATTGTTTACCGAAAAGGGTGACGAGTACAAACTCGACCTGTTAAGTAATCTACAGGATGGCAATATCACATTATACAGCCAGGGTGGATTTACCGACCTGTGTCGCGGACCGCATATCCCAAACACGGGCTTTATTAAGGCTGTAAAGCTGATGAGCGTTGCAGGTGCATATTGGAAAGGTGATGAAAAGAACAAACAACTTACGCGTGTATACGGTGTTTCGTTTCCGGCACAAAAAGAGCTGGACGAATACCTGGCGATGCTGGAAGAAGCTAAAAAACGCGATCATCGCAAGCTCGGAAAAGAGCTCAGCATTTACACTATGGATGATGACATTGGCCAGGGACTCGTATTGTGGATGCCCAACGGAACCATCATCATCGAAGAGCTGGAAAGACTGGCAAAAGAAACTGAAAATGCCGCCGGCTACAAGCGCGTGGTAACACCGCATATCGGGAAAGAAAATCTTTATCTTACCAGCGGACATCTGCCTTATTACGCAGATAGCATGTTTCCGCCGATGGAACTCGACGGAACTAAATATTACCTGAAGCCGATGAATTGCCCGCATCATCACAAAATATTTGATGCGGAGCCGAAAAGTTATAAAGACCTGCCGTACCGTATTGCAGAATATGGAACCTGCTACAGGTATGAGCAAAGCGGGGAATTGTTTGGATTGATGAGGGTTCGTTGTTTGCATATGAACGACGCACATATTTATTGCAGTAAAGAACAGTTTGCACAGGAATTTCGTGCCGTAAACGATATGTATATCAAATATTTCAAAATTTTCGGGATAGAGAAATATGTGATGAGGCTGAGTTTGCATGATCCTGCGAAACTGGGACAGAAATACGTAAATGAACCCGGATTGTGGAAGCAAACAGAAGATATGGTTCGTGAAGTGCTGATCAGTTCCAACATTCCGTACGTTGAGGTACAGGATGAAGCGGCGTTTTATGGTCCAAAAATTGATGTTCAGATATGGAGCGCTATCGGTCGTGAGTTTACACTGGCCACAAACCAGGTGGATTTCAACAGTGGTAATAAATACAAGCTTTCATATAGTAATAAAGATAATGGTCAGGATGTTCCATTGATAATTCACAGGGCGCCGTTGGGTACGCATGAGCGTTTTATCGGCTTTTTACTGGAGCATTATGCGGGTAAATTTCCGGCATGGATAGCACCGTTGCAAGTGAAAATTTTACCGATCAGCGATAAATTCATGGATTATGCAAATACTATTTTGGAAACGCTGAAAAAAGCAGATATTCGTGTAGAAATTGACGATCGCAATGAAAAGATCGGCAAGAAGATACGCGATACAGAAATGGCGAAAGTGCCGTATATGCTGGTCGTTGGAGAAAAAGAGATGAATGAAAGACAAGTAGCAGTTCGCAGGCAAGGCAAAGGCGACGCCGGAGTAAAAGGATTGGATGAATTCGTGGGCGAACTGGTTGCTGAGATCAAAGAACGCAGAGGAGAAGAAGCAATTAATAATTAGTAATTGTTTAAAACGGATACGGGCGTTTGATTTAATCCGTATAATAAAAAAAACAACATTGTAAATTAAAAAAAGTAAATGGCATTTCCACCAAGACCGCCCAGGGGAGCGTTTAATCCACGATTTAAAAAAGAACAACAGCAGGAACACCGTACCAATCACATGATCAAGGTGCCGGAAGTAAGATTGATCGGCGACAATGTAGAGCCGGGCGTTTATTCGCTCTTCGATGCAAATAAGATTGCAAAAGAACAGGAACTTGATCTTGTAGAGATTTCTCCTGGCGCCAATCCTCCGGTTTGCAGGATCATCGATTACAACAAATTCCTGTACGAAGAGAAGAAGAAGAAAAAAGAAATGAAGGCGAAAGCCAAAACGAGTGAAGTAAAAGAAATTCGTTTCACTCCGAATACGGATGACCATGATTTTGAATTCAAGGTTAAACATGCCGAAAAATTCCTGAAAGAAGGCGATAAAGTAAAAGCACACGTGCAATTCAAGGGGCGTGCGATCATGTTCAAAGAAAGAGGCGAATTACTTCTCCTGAAATTTGCCGACAGCTTAAAGGAAGTAGGCGCTTTGGAGGGACTTCCGAAAATGGAAGGAAAGAGAATGCTGGTGATGTTTGCACCAAAGGCTCAAAGCAAGAAAAAAGATCAGGGGCTTGGTAAGTTGATAAAAGAAGACAAACCAGCCGCAGAACCTGCACCGGAAAGTAAACCGGCAGAATAAGTAAAAAAGGGAAACTTAGTTTCCCTTTTTTAATGAATAATGAATAGTCAATAGTGAAATCTTCAAAGAATTTTTCATTTTGGCTATGCTCATTAAACTTTGAACAGCTCAAAGTCAAAGCTATTCAGCAACACCTGTAAAGATTTCACTATTCACTATTGACCA
>JAATFP010000009.1 GCA_015655125.1 Chitinophagales bacterium
CAAACCTCGAAAGTGCATCCCGGTTTTACGGATGATGCGGCAGCTACGTTGGAAAGATTGTATAATCAACTTGTTCTTTAGATAATGTTCTATGGCAATAATGAAATCCTTAGAAGTCTGTTAGAAATAGGGTGCTGTTTTTTTTATTTTAACAAAGCCAAGCTTTTAAAAAATTAATTTAATATAATGTTTGCCTGGGCTGATTTTTTAATATTTCACCATTCAGCAAAAAACATTTTTTAGTTACAAAACCCACTCTTTCTAAAGCGACTCCATTAAAACCCGCGAACTTTTTTCTCAAAATTTATTGTCTTGGCATGGATATTGGTTAATGTGAGAAAAATAAATTACTATGAAAAGAATATTCTTGTTATGTGCAGCCGCAATGTCTTTGTTTGCCGCTGAGGCCCAGACAACCAAAAAGGGTAAAAAAACAAAAGCCATAAGTGCTGAAGCTAAAGCAAAAGCCAATGCAGCTCAGCTTGAACAGGAACGCCAGCAGAAGTTTGAAGACGAACGTATCGAACGTTTAGCGTATGATTCCATCAGGCGCGAAAATGATAAATTAGCAGATGCACGTTTTGATAGTGAAAGAGTTGCTGTAAAAGAAAGTAAAATTAAAATGATCGACAGCACCAATAAAGAATCATGGAAGGCTGCAGCTATTCAAAAAGAAAATGCATTGAAGGCTGAAAGAAACCGCAACCAGATCGTAAGTGCAGCAAATCTTGGTCCGCAGCAAAGCAGATTAGTAAAAGATATCACCCAAGCCTACAATGATAAAGCAAAAGTGATTTTGGATAACGTGTCGTTGGATGATGCTACCAAGAAAACACAATTGGCCGCTTTGAACCAGGAAAGAAGAGATAAGATTAAGGCCGCAATCGGTAAAGCAAAAGAAAGAAAACTGGAAAAAGAACGTAAAGAATTTGTGCAAAAAAACGGTGAAGATACTGAAGCCGCATGGATCGATCAGGCAGCGGTGGTAAGTTCAAATTGATATCACATCATTAAATCCTCCTGAATAAAGAAAAGTTTAAGAGCCGCAACATTAGTTGCGGCTCTTTTATTTACATGGATCCGGCTTTCGCAAAAACATCGGCACGTGTTGCCACCATCAACGGTAAATTACGTATTGTGATTAATACGGTAAGGGAGATTCGTATTCAGAATAAAGCGACAAAAATCTCACTCTTCACCATTCACCATTCACTGCCCGGTAACTTATATACTCAACCTATATTCGGTTTCAGCTGGATGTCGATCTTTCCGTCCATATAAACTTTATCGCCTTCATGTAATTCGATTTCCTTTCCATCTTTTGTAATTACTGTTCCGTTTGTTTTAACAATGGTTCCATCTGCCATCGTCATGTTCTTGTCCATTTTCTTTGTAAACTTATCCTGAACCACGATCATCTGCCCGGCCTGCATGCTCACATAGTTTTTTTTAGTGGTATCAGGTAAAGTGGTTTCTTTCGGCGGCGCAACGATGGATTGTGCCTGTAATTTTGCGTTAAAACCTGCTATAATCATCAATGCCGCCACGAGGTTTAATTTGATTGCTTTCATAAAAAATGGTTTGTGGACAATGTTATTTGCCCTTGTAAGAAATAGTATGCAGGACAGGGGCGAAGGGCATGTATATTTTCTCAAAAATTACGCCATAGCGGGATTTTTTTAAATTTAAAATCCGCTGCAAGAACGCACCGTCAGCCACCTGCCTGGTCCTGGGAGGCTCTGCCTGTCTTGTCGGAAATCCACCATAATTCTCCTTAAAAAAGCCTATTTTTGCCGACTTAAACACGTATTGCGTACATGAAGAATATCAGGAACTTTTGTATCATCGCCCATATCGATCACGGAAAAAGTACATTGGCAGACAGGCTGTTGCAAACAACCAACACCATTACCGAAAGGGAAATGCAGGCCCAGGTACTCGATGACATGGACCTGGAAAGAGAGAAGGGCATCACGATCAAGAGTCACGCCATACAGATCAACTACCCTTACAAAGGCGAGCAATACGTATTGAACCTGATCGATACGCCAGGACATGTTGATTTTAGCTATGAAGTGAGCCGTGCCCTTGCTGCGTGTGAAGGCGCCCTTTTGCTGGTAGATGCCACGCAGGGTATCCAGGCGCAAACGATCAGTAATCTTTACCTGGCAATAGACAACGATCTTGAAATCATTCCCGTGATCAACAAGATCGACATGGATGGCGCTATGATCCCGGAAGTAAAGGATCAGATCATCGAACTGATAGGTTGCAAAGAAGAAGATATTTTATTGGCCAGCGGAAAAAGCGGGATCGGTATTGAAGAAATCCTCCACGCCATTATCGGGCGCATCCCAGCGCCGACGGGCGATCCGGAAGCTCCGTTGCAGGCATTGATATTCGACAGTGTTTTCAATAGTTTCCGCGGTATCATTGTGTATTTCCGTATTTTTAACGGCAGTATTAAACAAGGTGACAAAGTAAAATTTTTCAGCACCGACCAGGAATACTATGCAGATGAAGTGGGTATTTTGAAACTGGGCATGGAAAAGAAAAAACAGGTTTTTACCGGCGACGTGGGCTATATCATCACCGGTATCAAAAATGCCAAAGAGGTGAAGGTGGGCGATACGCTTACCAATGTGATCAACCCAACAGATACCCGCATCGACGGATTTGAGGAAGTGAAACCGATGGTATTTGCCGGAATATTTCCGGTGGAAACGGAAAAATTTGAAGAACTCCGCGACTGCATGGAAAAGCTTCAACTAAACGATGCATCACTTACTTTCGAGCTCGAAACTTCGCAGGCGCTGGGATTTGGTTTCCGTTGCGGCTTTCTGGGCCTCCTGCATATGGAGATCATCCAGGAACGGCTCGAGCGTGAATTCAATCAAACGGTGATAACAACGGTACCTAATGTAAGTTTTATCGCACATACGACAAAAAAGGAAAAGATCGACGTTCATAATCCGGCAACATTGCCCGATCCGAGCCGGACGGAACGAATAGAAGAGCCGTTCATTAAAGCACAGATCATCACAAAGCCGGATTATATCGGAAACATCATGACGCTTTGCATCAACAAACGCGGCATGCTTATTCATCAGGGATATTTGAGTCCGACAAGAGTTGAGCTTACTTTTGAAATGCCGCTCACGGAAATCGTATTTGATTTTTATGATAAATTAAAATCACAGACGCGCGGCTACGCGAGCTTCGACTATCACCCGATCGGTTTCCGCGACAGCGATATCGTTCGTATGGATATTTTATTAAACGGGGAAAAAGTGGATGCGTTAAGCGCATTGATCCACCGGAGCCGGAGCCACGAATTTGGCCGCAAGCTATGCGAAAAGTTGAAAGAATTATTAACACGTCAGCAGTTCCAGATCGCTATCCAGGCCGCTATCGGCGCCAAAGTTATTGCGCGCGAAAACATCAGCGCAATGCGTAAAGACGTAACGGCAAAATGTTACGGGGGCGATATCAGCCGTAAACGTAAATTGCTCGAAAAGCAAAAAGAAGGGAAGAAACGTATGCGCCAGATAGGAAATGTGGAGATACCGCAGGAAGCGTTTTTGGCTGTGCTGAAGCTGGACGATTGATGCCCTGTTGAATGGAATAGTCAATAGTGAATTTTCAATAGTCAAAGTGAAAAGTTGTACGCCCCATAGGACCGTTTCTGAATTTTTAAAGCATATATCATATAAAAAGTATAAACTTTTTTTAAATGATGGCCGCTTTTAAACTAAAAATTTATTTTACTATTACAATTGAATGAAGAAATACTTTTTGAAGGTTTCACCATTCACTATTCACCATTCACCTCATGAAGTTTTTCCCGGAGTCTACGCTCCAACAATTAGAATTTGACAAGGTAAAAGACCTTTTATTGGCTCATTGCCGTACAGAATACGCCAAATCGAAATCTTCTCAACTCCGCATTCATACCAAGAAGGAGTTTATCGAGATCGCTTTGCAGCAGACGAATGAATTTAAGACAATTCTGCAGAGCGGGCAGTTTTTTCCAAATGATTTTGTTCATAATATCAGCCGTGAACTGAAGTTGCTTGGAATTCCCGGTGCAACCATCACAGGCGAACAGTTCCTGCTGATCCGCAAACTGGCTGCGAATACAAACAACATCTTTCGCTGGTTCACCGTAGAAATGCGGGATACATTTCCCGGTCTTGCAGAAGTGATCAGCAATAATTATTATGAAAAATCGATCAGTCAAATGATTGATGAAGTACTCGATGATGTGGGAACGGTGAAAGATACTGCCAGCAGCGATCTTGCCGACATCCGTATGAAGCTGTATCGCAAGCGGAATGAGATCCGGCGCGTTTTTGACCGCATCGTTTCCAAATTGAACAAACAAGGTTACCTCGCCGACATCGAAGAAAGCTTTATGAATGGCCGACGTGTACTCGCGGTTTTTGCGGAGCAAAAAAGAATGGTAAAAGGTGTTCTTCATAGTGAAAGCGACAGCCGACGTACGAGTTTTATAGAACCGGAAGAAACGACCGAACTTAACAACGAAATTTTTTCATTGGAGTACGAGGAGCAAAAAGAAGTATTTCGCATTTTGCGAAACCTTACTCAGCAACTCAGTATCTATGCGACCCTGTTAAAAAGTTATCATGATATTGCCGGTGAATATGATTTTATCCGCGCCAAAGCAAAATTTGCGATCGATATTAATGGTAGCTATCCATTGTTGCAGGATCGGGCACATCTGAACCTGATCAACGCTTATCATCCGTTATTGCTGCTATACAATAACCGGAATGATAAGCCAACGATTCCGATCAATTTAAAACTCGATCACAACAATAGTATTCTTGTAATCAGTGGCCCGAATGCCGGCGGGAAAACCGTTACTTTAAAGACGGTGGGTTTAACACAGGTAATGCTGCAAGCCGGACTGCTGGTGGCTTGTAGCCCGGATAGTGAGATGGGGATTTTCAAACAATTGTTCATTCATATCGGCGATGAGCAGAGCCTGGAATTTGAATTGAGTACTTATTCTTCACATCTGAAGAACATGAAGCATTTCATTGAACATGCAAATGGAAAGACGTTGTTTTTTATCGACGAATTGGGAAGCGGCAGTGATCCAAATCTTGGCGGTGCATTTGCAGAAGTGATCATGGAGGAACTGGCATTCAAACACTCTTTCGGCATCGTTACTACGCATTACCTCAACCTTAAAGTGATGGCCAATAAAGTGAGGGGCATCATCAACGGCGCGATGCAGTTTGACGAAAAGAACCTGTTGCCGCTGTATAAATTGCAGATCGGTAAGCCGGGGAGTTCTTATACTTTTTCTATCGCTGAACGCATCGGGCTGGATAAAAAACTGATTGCGAAAGCGCGCACATTGGTGGATGAAGAGCACTTCCGGTTGGATAAATTACTGAACAGAACGGAGCAGGATCTTCAAAGAATCGACAAGGAAAAGATAACACTTGACAAATTACTCAAAGAAAATGAGCGGCTGAAAAAGGAGATGGAACAGGTGCTGAAAAAAGAATTGCACAACCAGGAAGTAGAACGGCTGAAGCATCAGAATAAAATTTCTGAAGAGAAGATAGCCTACCTGAAGGACATGGAACGCAGGTTGAAGTCGATGGTGATTGAATGGCGCAAAACGGAAGACAAAGATGCTGTTGTGAAGATGATCCAGGCTTTGTTGTTTAACCAGAAAGAAAAAATGCAGAAAGAGAAACATCAGAAAAAGATCAACGAAAAGTTCAACGAGATTGGAGGTGAAATTAAGATTGGCGACAAAGTAAAAATGAAGCAAAACCGCCAGGTAGGAATTGTGAAAGAGATACGTGGTAAAAAGGCTATTTTACAGGTTGGAATAATTCCGATGACGGTGGCGATAGATGATTTGGTGGTGGTTGTAGATAAAGTTGAGTAATAATGATGAATTCGCTGTGATAACCGATCAATTAAAAATCTGCGTATGAAAAAAACAAATTTTGTATTGCTCGCTATGCTTGTTGCATCTCTTTCTTCAAAGGCACAAACTGTCTTTCAGGCCGTACCGCAAACCGACACGCTTGCGATGATTGAACACCAGGTTTCCCGTGACGCTCAATTTCCCGGAGGAGATAAAGCCTGGAACAAATTTTTAAGCGACAGTGTTGATCTTTCTGTTCCTGCAAAACATGGGGCGCTCGCCGGCAGTTATTGTGTATTTATAGAGTTTAACGTTACTAAGAAAGGTAAGGTCACCCAGGTACAGCCACGAACAACTTTGGGATATGGTATGGAGGCCGAAGTGATTCGTGTTATTAAAATGAGTCCCGATTGGTTACCGGCAATTTCCAATGACAAGAAAGTTTCTTCTATAAGAACACAGGCTGTGTGGTTCGTGGTAAGCAAAACAAAATGATCACTCCATTTTCTGCAGACAGCATTAAAATAAAAAACCTTCTTACGAAGGTCTTTCACAAAATGAAATTGGTTTCAGTGGTTTTTCCCAGGAGGTAACTTTCAAAGGATGGAGGATTTCAAAACGGATTGGTTGTATTGGATAGTGCAAATGTATGCGTTGTTTTTTTTGTCATTTGTCAAACTAAGTATTCTTTTAAGGTAGTGTTTCTTCTAACAATTGATTTACGTCAACGGCGAATAGTGATTGATGAAACCTTTACGTAGTAAGTGTTTCATCGACTTTCGAAATTTAAAAAGATTACATAATTGACCTTTATCAATATGTATTTTTTTGAATAGAATTTTTTCTACGTTGTAAAAAACAAAAGGTAAGACCAAATTTTTATATTCGACCTTACCTTTAAAACGGTAATTGAGAAAATAGGAACCTTTGGAGATTTGACTATTGATCATTCACTACTTGCCGCCTTTCAATTCTCCCTGTAATTTTTCCAGCTCTTCCCATTTTCCGGCGGCTGCGAGCTTCGCTTGCTTTGGCCAGCTTGCCGGGTCATGAACATTAAATTTTGCGCCACCCGTTTCAAGAATTTCCTTCAGTTTTTTTGCGGTACTTTTTGCCAGTTGTGCATAAGTAAGAACGCCATTCTTATTTAATAAGGTCGCTATTTGTTTTCCGATTCCTTCAATCTTTGCGAGATCTTCTTTTTCAGCAGAGGGTTTTGCCGCTTTCACAGTTTTTTTCGGCGATGTTTTTTTTACTGCAACTTTCTTTACGGGAGCAGCAGTTTCAATCACGTCTTCGAAAACTTCTACTACACAATTTTCTACATACATTCCTTCAGCGGTGGCATAATATTTTGCGCTGTCATCATTTTCCCAACGGCCATCACTCAAAAAATAGCGGTATTGATAAGTTTGTCCGGGTTGCAGTGAAATGGTAACAGTAAGCGAACCATCTTCTGTTTGTGTTAACGGAAAGCCCAATTCGAGGTTCCAATTGTTGAAATCGCCGAGGAGAAGTCCGCCTGTAGCGCCTTTCGCTATATAATTCGGGAGCAGAAATTTTACTTCAGTAGCCATGTAATTGTTTTTTTCGGTTAAATAATAAGCCCATAAACAGGCAGTTTATGGGCTTAAAGCAATATTGTTGTGCTGCAAATGTAGTAAAATTCGTACAAACGCTAAAAACTGGCAAACTGCGGATCGTGGCCATTTAAAAAAATGACCAGTTAAGTTGTTGTTGAAGACCTGCAATAAGAGCGCTTGAATTGGGGTAGTAACAGTAGGCTTTCCTGCTTAACCCGTATTTTCAAAACTGGGTTGTTGAAGCAGGGCAGTGCCGCCATAAGAGGGAAGTCTCTTTAATGTTTACGGGCCGACTTCATTCAAGCGAATTTGATATTATTTACGAGGCGCAATTGTACAATAAAAAGCTTTCTTCCAGAAGCGGTAATTGCTGGGTATTATTCTAAATCGTCAACAGATCAGTTTAGCTGTCGTTTCCGTAGCGAGAAGGCCGCTCTATCATCTTTGAGGAAGAAATCAGTCGAAGGTCCTGGATAGATTCAGGTCTAAAACCCAATCATTTTTCAAGAGTTTTAAAATTGCACAGGAATGACCCAGGCAATCGGAAAACTAAACTTGTTTGACGATACCAGCAATGAACCCGAAATCTAAAATCATTGTTTAAGTGTCTCGGCAACTTTTAGAATGATTAACGAGTAGCAAAAAGAAATAAAATTTGCGTATATAAAAATAACGACGTTATTTTGTGCTACAATGTTATTTAAATGAAACACGTAGAGCGAAAACTGAGGGACAAAGAGAATTTTAGATCCAAAATATTAAATGCGGCATTAGCCATAGCCGTTAAAGAGGGTTGGGAAGCGGTAACAATCAGGAGAATAGCCGATTTTGTAGAATATACTACTACGGTTGTATACAGTCATTTTAAGGGAAAAGAAGAATTATTAAACGAGGTTGCAGAACTGGGATTTGTCCAGCTATACAAAAAACTGGAAAAAATTGTATCCTCTGAAAAAAGCCCGCGAGAGCAACTGATGAAACTGTCGCTTGCCAATTGGGACTTCGCTTTAGAAAATAAACGTCTATATGAATTAATGTTTTCTGCAAAACGGTCCGCAAATAAAATCGCTGACATGAGCATGGTTTTACTCCACGAGATATTCAATAAAATTTCCGGCGAACAACATGTTGACTCTTATATACTGAATTGGATATGCCTTAGAATGGGCGTGATCAATATGTTAATCATGTCAGAGAAGGACCCGAAATTGGGGATAATCTCTGATCCAAAAAGACTCTATACAGAATTTATAACCCGGTTTATCGACAGCATTGAGAAATAAATTATTAAGTAGTAAAATAATTATAAATGAAAAATAATGATCTAATAAAAAACAAAAAAATTGCAGTAGTTGGTGGTGGGCCAGTAGGGTTAACGACAGCCAGATTACTGCAAATGCGAGGTGCTGAGGTTAAAGTTTATGAACGTGACGAAAATAAAAATTCCCGTATAAGTGGCGGAACACTTGACATCCACCATGATATTGGCCAGGTTGCATTGAAAATGGCAGGCGTATTGGAGAAGTATTTCGATAACTCACGCGCCGTTACAGAAAGACATTACGATCATTTGGGAAATTTACTTGAGGAATCGATTCCAACCGAGGAGTCAAAATTCCTTCGTCCCGAAATTGATCGCAAGGATTTACGAAAAATAATGTTGGAAGTTCTTGAACCTGATACAGTGATCTGGAACAAGCATCTCAAAGGTGTTGAAAAAACTTCTAACGGATATGAGCTTACTTTTAAAGACGGCTCCAATGAAATTGTAGACATACTGATTGGTGCTGATGGGGGGCGATCAAAAATCCGGGCATTGGTAACGGATATTGAGAGGGTTTACACGGGCACAACAATTATCCAAGGCGAAATTTTTGACCCTAAAACAGCATGTCCGGATATCTTTGAGATGGTAAATAATGGTAATCTTGCGGGCTTAGGCGAAGAAAAGTTAATTTTTGTTCAAACCAGGGGTGATGGTTCTTTCAATTTTTACTTGTCTTTAAGAAGGGATGAAAACTGGTTCAAAGAGACAGGGTTAAATCTGAAGAATCTGATGGACATGGACAAATTCCTTGTGACAGAATTTAAAAATTGGCACCCAAATTATCATCAGCTGTTTAAAGCGTCCGCTGAATTTCAATTATTGCCGATGTATCGGTTACCGGTTGAAATGCCTTGGACAAGTTACGATGGTATTGCCCTTGTAGGAGATGCGGCACATGTCATGCCACCCTTTGCAGGTGTCGGAGTTAATATAGGATTGTTGGACGCATTGAATCTTGCTGATAATTTAACTCTTGGAAACTTTGAAACCATTGAAGAAGCAATAAAGGATTACTGTGCGAAAATGTTTAAATATGCAGCGCAAGCGCAGGCAGATACTATGCAAGCTGAACTCGATTTTCATAGTTCCGAACCCCTGAACCATTTTGGGGATCCGGATGCATATTGATTAAGATAGCTCTCTAATGGAATTCCTAAGGCATAACCTTTCATCAGGATGTCATCTATCGAACACTTACAATAAAAGATGTGCTTAGCGATGGAAGGAGAAAGGCTATCTGATTTATAAAAAAGGGATAATCTTGCGATTATCCCTTTCTGCGGAGAGCTAGGGATTCGAACCCCAGGACCTGTTACAGTCAACAGTTTTCAAGACTGCCGCAATCGACCACTCTGCCAGCTCTCCGCGGCAAAAGTAAGGGATCAAATTTTGCAGAACAAAAAATATTACTTGTTTTTTATTTTTTTTTATTACAACATGTTTCAATTGAGTGCCTTATAGCATCCTTTAGTGTCTTTTTGCGACCGGAAATATTTCCTGCAATTTGTCTGAAAATAAAAAATTGATCGAAATTTAATTTTTGATGCTAAATTAAGTTGATATTATTATTAAATGCTGGCTGGGCTATACCGGAAACACTGGCATGTATTTGGTAAAGAATATAAATCATTGTTATAAAATAAAATCGCTATTATGAACAAACTCTTCAAAGGATTAATTGCCGGTTACGGAGCTAAAAAATTAGGTGGTGGATGCTTTAGTACGGTCGTAATTTTTATAATCATTTGGGTATTGCTGGATAAATGTAATTAATCATGAAGTTTACAAAATTTCCTGTATTACGAAATTCATCGCATTCACGATAACCTCGTTTCCTTTCGTTTTTCCGATTAGTTGTATTGCTGCCGGTGATTTTGAGGAGATCGCATTTACTGTTATTTCATCAACAGTTGCTTTTCCGATCGCAGCCGTAATGTATAAATTATTTTTATTTGTACGCACAAGACTTCCTGGTCGAACATCCGTTGTGACAATACATGGATCAAAAGTTTGTAACAATGTAAGCTGATGTTGAAGTTCCTGTAACTGTATATTGGCCTGCGCAACCGCTGTTTGTAAATGGGCCAAAGCTGTTTCATGTTTATCTCCGGCCGTGCTTTTTGTTTCATTGGAAACACTATACGAGAGATCACCGATCGTGGCTTTCAATTGCAGGATCTTTTCGGTCTGAAGCGCAACGAAAGCGGCGTGTATCTTTTGTTTTAGCGATAGCATATCTGAATTTATAATTTTAAATTGAAATAAGTTTAAGATGATACGCTAATGTTTCGACAGGCTGAACATGACAGGAGCATTTCGTCTGTGATGGGAAGCTGTCAGTCTGAGCTTGTCGAAGACGGCTTGCAGCGTAAGATTTTAGAATTTTAACCAAAATACGTTAGCCATCAATTTATTTATGGTAAATGAAACACGTCCATCGCAGAGTTTCCAACGATGAGGTTTGGTGTAAGCACTCTCTTTTCAAACTGCGTAACCGGCCTTTTCGATTCAATCAATTGAAGCAATAATTCGATTGATGCTTTGCCCATTTCCGACGCCGGCTGGCGAATTACGGTAAGTGCAGGATTAAGCAATTCCGCAATGTCGGAGTTTGAAAATCCAACCAACGCAATGTCTTCAGGAACCTTTAACCCTCGACGAATAAGTGTTCGCAAACAACCCGTGGTCAATTTATCGCTGGTAGTAATGATGGCATCGGGCTTCTCTTTCAGCGTCATCAGTTTATTAACGGCATCTTCAATCTCCGAAAATATCATACCTCCGTAAAAACAATGCTTTACGAAATACTTGTTGTATTTCTGCCCGTATGTATGCAATGCCTCTCTGTAACCAGCAAGTCTTTCTACTGTAGTAGATAAAAATTCAGAACTGGCAATGGCGGCGATTCTTTTGTAACCTTTCTGCAAAAGAAATTCTGTAGCTTCATAAACCGCTTTGAAATTATCAACAACAACACTGTGCGTTTGTATTTCATCTGTTGTACGGTCAAACATCACAATAGGCAATCCTTTTTTATGAAGTTCCTTCAGATGACTCATATCGTTTGTTTCGGTTGAAAGTGAAATGATCAATCCATCCACAGATCGCGATGATAGATAATGCAGGTCCATGATCTCTCTTTCTACAGATTCATTGCTCTGAGAAATGACAACGTTATAACCGCGATCGTAGGCGATGGATTCAATGCCGTTGATCACCTGCGAAAAAAAGCTGTTGGCAATTTCACAAACAACGACGCCGATCGAACGGGTCCGGCGCTCTTTAAGGCTCAGTGCGATAGGGTTGGGGTTGTAATTGAGCTTCCTCGCGCATTCGAGTACAAGTTCCTTTGTTTCCGGACTTATTTCATGGCTATCGCGCAATGCGCGCGAAACGGTAGAGGTGGAAACGCCCAGCGCTTTTGCAATATCCTTAATGGTGACTGCTTCAAATTTCATGTGTCATTGTCTGGTGGGGATAAAGTTAATCAGGTTTTACCGATTTATTAAAGGAAGGTTTAGCAGGTAAATCTGTTCTATCTTGTAAAATCTGAAGCAGTACTTTTGCATAAATAATCGTGTATGCAAAAAATAAATGTAGCCTTGTGTTCATTCGGAATGAGCGGACTGGTATTTCATGCGCCCTTTATCAATATACACGCAGGATTTGTTTTGTATGGCGTGTGGGAAAGATCAGCAAAAAAAGCCGGAGATATTTTCCCCGGCATAAAATCTTTCGACACGCTGGAAGATATGCTTGCCGATCCGGCGATAGATCTTGTGATTGTAAACACGCCTAATTATACACATTTTAATTTTGCCCAAAAAGCATTGCTCGCCGGAAAGCATGTAATGGTGGAGAAAGCATTTACGGTAAACGCAGGTGAGGCCCGGGAATTGGTGGATATGGCAAAAAAGAAAAACAAAAAACTGGCGGTTTTTCAAAACCGGCGTTACGACAGCGACCTGAAGACAGTAAAAAAAGTATTGGACGAAAGATTGTTGCACGAGATTGTTGAAGCGGAATTTCATTTTGATCGTTATAATCTTGCACTAAGTCCAAAGGCGCATAAGGAAACAAATAATCCAGGTGCCGGATTGCTGCACGATCTTGGTCCGCACCTGATTGACCAGGCGATCTATCTTTTTGGTATGCCCGATAAAGTAAGCGGCTTCACAAGAATTACACGGCCAATGTCAGTTGTGAACGATTATGTTGATATCATGTTATATTACCCCGGGCTGAGCGTAAGATTAAAAGCCGGGCTGATCGTTAAGGAACCACAGCCATCGTTCATCATCCATGGTACAAACGGGTCATTCCTGAAGCCGCGCGGTGATGTGCAGGAAGATACCTTAAAGGCTGGCAGGCAACCGACCGGCGATGATTGGGGAACAGAACCTGAAAGCGCGAAAGGGCTGCTGAATTTTTCCAGAAACGGCGAACAGGTGCGCGAATACCTCGTTTCTGAAAAAGGAAATTATATGGAGCTCTACGACCGGCTATGGCACAGCATTACAGAAGATACGGATGTTCCTGTTTCCGGTGAGGACGGATGGAAAGTAATGAAGATCATCGACGCAGTATTGGAAAGTGAAAAGACAGGGAAAGTTGTTGAACCGGTTTAAACTTTCCTGCTTCTGTTGTCGGGAACGATTGCGTAAATAAACATTCCGGCCGTTTATCCAATGCAAAAATAAATGAGTAGCATTGAGGAAGATTAGCTTGATTAAGACATGTTCAAGATTAGTTTGCAATCGTTTAAGGTGTTTTTACAAAGGCTGCTTTAAAGGGCAGCCTTTCTTTAATCCCAAAGGAGCATATGAATGCCGGCAAACTTTTATTTTTGCAACCGTTACATATATCTATAGCAGCCACCAGGGATTCTGTACAAATACGATGATGAAATTTTATAAAATATCTGCATTCGCATTCGTTTTCTGTATTGTCATGAATGTCATAGAAGCGCAACAAACACAGCCTTCTTACAGTAAATTGCTTACGGCTTCCGTAATAGAAACCTGGAAAAACGATTCTGTTGCCAGGGCAGTAAAACCGGCATCACATTGGACATACGAGCAGGGCATTATCCTCGAAGCTGTTGCGGCCGTTTGGAAAAAAACTGCGGATAAAACTTACTTCGATTACATTCAAAAAAGTATGGATTTTTATGTAAATGAAGATGGTGGCATCCGTACCTACCGTGAGGATGATTATAATACCGGTGATGTGAAAAATGGAAGGGCATTGTTGCTTTTATATCGTGTTACGGGTAAAGAAAAATACTGGAAAGCCGCCACCAGCCTTCGTCGGCAACTACGTAACCAGCCACGGACAACAGAAGGCGGCTTCTGGCAAAAGAAAAATTACCCTTATCAGGTGTGGCTGGATGACTTGTATATGGCAGAACCGTTTTACACCGAGTATGCAATGCTGGCACATGAAGACAGTGCATACGACGAGATCGCCAATCAGTTCATTTGGATGGAAAATCATGTCCGCGATAAAAAAACAGGACTGCCTTATCGTGGTTGGGATGAATCGAAGGCGATAGCATTGGCCGATGAGCAAACAGGTTTGCCGTTGGATTTCCGGGCGCTTGCGATAGGGTGGTACGCGGTAGCATTGGTGGATGTGCTGGAAAATTTTCCCGCCGGTCATCCTAAAAGAAAAGCATTGGTGGATATTTTAAACCGCCTTTTGGCAGCGATTGAAAAAGTGCAGGATAAGAAAACGGGACTGTGGTATGATGTACCTGATAAGCCCCTTGTCAAAGGAAATTATTTCGAACCATCTGCAAGCAGTTTGTTCGTGTTGGCAATTGCAAAAGGCGTACGGTTGAAAGTGGTTCCTGAAAATAAATTGAGCATTGCAATGAAGGCCTATCAGGGAATCATTCATCGTTTTATCAAAACTGAAAATGGGCTCACAAATCCAGCTGGAACTGCCAAAGCAACAGGCCCCGGCGGAAACACGTTTCCCAACGAAAATGCTGAATATTATTTCAACGGCTACAGCATTTTAAAAGATCCTAAAGGTATCGGCGCGCTCATTGCAGCCGCTGCGGAAATGGAGATGTTGCCTACATTGAAGCTTGGGAAAGGTAAAACGCTTACCATTGACGGTTATTTTAATCATGAAACCACAAAGGATGTTACCGGAACCGTGATTCAGACACATTACGTTCTCAATGAAATGGATAACGGCGGTTATTCATTGTTTGGAAATATCTTCAATCGTTATGGAGTGGAAACGCGGATGCAAACAATGGCTCCCACGGCGGATAATTTGAAGAATACAGATATCTACTTTATTATAGATCCTGACTGGTCAAAAGAAAATCCTTCTCCAAATTACATCATGCCGCAACATATTGATGTTATTTACAACTGGGTTAAGGCGGGTGGTGTATTGATGATGTTTTCTAACGATAGCGGCAATGTGGAATTTACCCATTACAATCAGCTCGCCGGAAGATTTGGAATTAATTTCAATGAAAATTATCCGCGCAATTTTGTAAAAGGAAATGATTTTCCGGTAGGGACAGTTGAAGTGCCGGCCAATAATGAGATTTTTAAAACAGCAAAGAATATCTATATAAAAGAAATAAGCACACTTTCACTGGAAGCGCCGGCAAGAGCGGTTCTTACCGATAAAGGCGACAACATCATCGCAATTTCTAAGATCGGAAAAGGAATTGTTTTTGCTATCGGCGATCCCTGGGTTTACAACGAATACCTTGATGGCCGAAAGCTTCCATCATCGCTGGAAAATTTCAAAGCTGCAGAAGATCTTGTAGCGTGGCTGATTAGGCAAACAAAAAAATAGCTGGTTCCATTGAAATATCCGGCAATGAAACTTGTGAAAGACGTGCAGGCGGATTTAAGGATTTAAAGATATCCCAAAAATAATACTCTGACGGAACAGTTTACCTGCAATATGCAGGTAACTCAACTGATTCCTGAACCGGGTGCTGCCAAGGCCGTTTTGCTGAACCCTTGACGATTTCATCTCCTGGAACGCGGCAGGGAATGCGGGGAAATACCGAATAGTGAAATCTTTTTAGTTATTATTGTTGGCGATAGCTTTTAACTTGCAGAAAATATTTATAGCGAAAAACAAGAATAATGAAGGCATTTTTAGATGAGCATTTTTTATTGAACAGCAAAACGGCGCAGGCACTTTACAATGAGTACGCGAAAGACATGCCCGTGATAGATTATCATTGTCATTTGCCGCCGGCAAGTATTGCTGCGGATACCAAGTATGAAAATCTAACACAGATCTGGTTATACGGTGATCACTATAAATGGCGCGCCATGCGTGCGAATGGCGTTGATGAAAGTTATATAACCGGCGATAAAAGTGACAGGGAGAAATTCTTAAAATGGGCGGAAACGGTTCCATCAACCTTGCGCAATCCTCTGTATCATTGGACGCACCTCGAACTACAACGTTATTTTGATGTACACGATATACTGAATGCTTCTTCAGCCGAAAAGATCTATGATATTTGTTCTGAAAAATTAAACTCGCCGGAGTATTCCGTACGCAATCTTTTAAAAAAGATGAATGTGTATACGGTTTGCACAACGGACGATCCGTTGGACAACCTTGAACATCATATCAAATTAAGATCGGATGGATTTGAAATCCCCATCCTGCCTGCTTTCCGGCCGGATGCGGCAATGAATGTGGACAATGCGGTAAACTTTAATAAATATGTAAATGACCTCGAAAAGATATCCGATACTGCTATCGTCTCCTTCGATGATTTTTTATCGGCGCTTAAAAAGCGTCATGATTTCTTTGCGGAAAATGGCTGTAAAGTTTCCGATCATGGTCTCGAAGAGATTTATGCAGACGACTACAACGATATCGCAATTAAAAGCATCTTTGAAAAGATCCGCAGCGGAAATGAGTTGTATATTGCCGAGGGCAGGCAGTTCAAATCCGCCATGCTCGTGATCTTTGCAGAATGGGACACAGAAAAGAATTGGGTGCAGCAATATCATATCGGCGCTATCCGAAACAACAACAGCAGGATGGCTGCGAAACTTGGCGCCGATACCGGATGGGATTCTATCGGAGATTTTTCTCATGCGAGGGCTTTGTCAAAATTTTTAAACACGCTCGATAAGGATAATAAATTAACCAAAACGATCCTGTATAATCTTAACCCGGCCGATAATGAAATGATGGCGACGATGATCGGTAATTTTAATGACGGATCTGCGGAAGGTAAGATCCAATGGGGTTCGGCCTGGTGGTTCCTTGATCAGAAAGATGGTATGACGAAGCAGATCAATACACTTTCAAACATGGGGTTGCTGAGCAAATTTGTGGGTATGCTTACAGATTCCAGGAGCTTTCTTTCCTTCCCGAGGCATGAGTATTTCAGGAGGATCCTGTGCAATCTTTTTGGTGAGGAAATTGAAAATGGCGAGTTGCCGAACGATATGGAATGGACCGGTAAAGTGATCCGCGACATTTGCTTTAATAATGCAAAAAAATATTTTGGCTGGTAATAAAAAACTCTGATGGGTACAACACAATTTGATCTCAGCGGTAAAGTGGCGCTGGTAACGGGTTGCAGCAAAGGAATCGGTAAGTCGATGGCAATCGGGCTGGCAGAAGCAGGTGCAGATATCATCGGCGTTTCGCATTCGCTTGCGGCTTCCGGAAGCGAGGTGGAAGTTGCTGTGACGACGCTCGGCAAAAAATTCACTGCCTACCAGGCAGATTTTACGAGCCGGGAATCTTTGTATGATTTTATCAAAAAAGCCTTTGATGAAAATCCACAGATAGATATTTTAGTGAATAATGCCGGAACGATTTTACGCGCCCCGGCTGCCGACCATAGCGATGAATATTGGGACAAAGTGTTGAATATAAATCTTGATGCGCAATTCATCCTCGCCCGGGAAACCGGCCGGCGCATGTTGCAGCGGGGAAGCGGAAAGATCATTTTCACCTGCTCCTTATTAAGTTTCCAGGGCGGCGTTAATGTTCCCGGATATGCGGCAAGCAAAGGGGCCATTGCCAGCCTGGTAAAAGCTCTGGCGAATGAATGGGCATCGAAAGGAATAAATGTAAACGGTATAGCGCCCGGGTATATTTCCACCGACAATACCGAAGCATTGCGCAACGATCCCGAAAGAAGTAAATCTATTCTCGACCGGATCCCCGCAGGGCGCTGGGGAAATGCTGATGACTTCAAGGGGCCGGTTGTATTCCTTGCATCTGAAGCGGCCGCATATGTTCATGGAACGATATTAACGGTGGATGGTGGCTGGATGGGAAGGTAGCTGATTAATTAATAATTACGAATCAGGAATGTAATGATTTGTAGATAATGAGTTATAAGTGTTGAAGCCGATTAAATTACTCTTTAAAGATGTCACTATTGACCATTGACCATTCACCTGACTTTTCCGTTGTTTGCTTTGGAGAAATATTGCTTCGCTTATCGCCACGGCTGAATGGACGTTTTATTGAAGATGCGAATATGGCAGCATATGTCGGTGGCGCAGAATTGAATGTAGCAACAGCTTTGGCAAACTGGAAGCTCCCGGTCAAATATGTTTCCGCTGTGCCGGACAATTATCTTGCGCGGGAAATTCTTACATGTCTTGAACAAAAAAATATCGATGTTTCTTCATTCATTTTTTTTGGCAACAGAATAGGCAGTTATTATTTACCGCAAGGTGCGGATCTTAAACACAATGCTGTGATCTATGATCGGGCTCATTCTTCTTTTGCAGAACTACAACCCGGCTATGTGAATTGGGACGAAGTATTGAGTGGTGCATCGTGGTTCCATTTCAGTGCCATCAGTCCGGCATTGAACGAATCGGCTGCGGCTATTTGTCTTGAAGGGGTAAAAGTTGCAAAGGCAAAAGGAATCACCGTTTCGGTAGATCTGAATCACCGTGCAAAGCTTTGGCAATACGGTAAGCAACCGGTGGATGTGATGCCGGAGCTCGTGCAATATTGCGATGTGGTGATGGGCAATGTGTGGGCGGCACAGACTTTATTGGGTATTGCGCCAGAAGAAGATTTTCATGAAGGCGATGGCAGCAAATTATCTTATTTACAACATGCAGATTTTTCTGCCCGGCAGTTAATGGAAAAATTACCTGCGTGTCATACCGTTGCCAACACATTCAGATTTGATGAAGGCGAAGGCATTTTGTACTACGCTGCATTAAATACCAGGGAGGGTCAATTTTCATCGGGTATTTATCGTACGCAAAGCATAATTGACAAAGTGGGCAGCGGTGATTGCTTCATGGCCGGGTTGATCTACGGATTAGCGTTGAAAAACAAACCACAAAGTGTAATAGACTTTGCTGCGGCGGCAGCTTTTGGCAAGCTGCAACAAATGGGAGATGCAACAACCAGCACGATTGCGGACATTCAAAAAATAATTTCCAACAATGAACAAGAACGATAATATTCTGCAATTACTCACGTTGCAGGGGCTGATGCCTTTGTATTTCACTGAAGACAAAACGACGAGTATCGGACTCATGGGAGCATTATATCAATCCGGCGTGCGTTTGCTGGAATATACAAACCGCGGAGCAACTGCATTAGAAAATTTTGCAGCGATGAAAGAGGTCGCGGAACAGAAATATCCCGACATGTACCTCGGTGCCGGTACGATTAAAACCAAAAACGACGCGGAGGCTTTTATAAATGCGGGAGCGGATTTTTTGATAAGCCCGGCGCTGGAAAAAAAAGTTTTTAAAATTGCCCGTAAATCAAATGTACTATGGATACCAGGTTGTATGACACCAACTGAAATTCTGAAAGCGGAAAGATGGGGTTTACGGTTCGTGAAATTATTTCCCGGCAATCTACTCGGCTCGTCCTACGTATACGCGATCCGGGAACTTTTTCCGGCAATGAAATTCATGCCAACGGGTGGTGTGGATGCCACGAAACAGAATATTAAAGAATGGCTCGATGCCGGAGTGAGCGCAGTTGGCATGGGAAGCAAACTCATTACCAATGATATCATTGCAGGCAAAAAGTACGATGAACTGATTGCTCATGCAACAGATGTACTTGCTATTATTAACGATTGTAAAAAATAACCCGCTGCCATATGATGAATACCAATGCTAAAATCGGGAAGTACCGCTGGACGATCTGCGGACTCATATTTTTTGCCACCACCATTAACTATATCGATCGTAATGTGATCAGTTTTTTAAAATCAACCTTCACCACCGAACTTGGGTGGACCGATGCAGATTACGCGAATGTTGAAATTACCTTTAAAATATTTTATGCATTCGGGATGATTGTTGCAGGAAGAATAATCGACAAACTCGGAACCAGGATCGGTTATGGATTGTACACATTTTTATGGAGCCTGGCTGGTGTATGTACGGCCTTTGCTAATTCTGTACTCGGATTTCAGATAGTTCGCGCTGCATTGGGAGTTACGGAAGCAGGCAACTTTCCTGCGGCAATCAAAACAGTGGCCGAATGGTTCCCAAAAAAAGAACGGGCATTGGCCACCGGTATTTTTAATTCCGGGGCAAATATCGGTGCAATCGTTACGCCCATGTGTGTGCCGTGGATCGTAATAAACTGGGGATGGCACTGGGCCTTTATTCTTACAGGATTGCTTGGTTTTGTCTGGCTCATATTTTGGCTCATTTTATACGATATTCCGAGGAAGACAAAAAAGGTGCAACTGGCCGAAATTGAATACATAGAGAGCGACAAAGATGAACCATTGCTGCTAACCGATAGCGGGCAAAAAGTTTCATGGGCGAAGTTGTTGAAATACAAACAAACATGGGCCTACGTGATTGGTAAATTTCTCACCGATCCTATCTGGTGGTTTTATCTATTCTGGCTCCCGGATTTCTTCGAAAGCGTATATAAAATAAAGCTTGAGGGAGCGGCTTTACCGGTAATAATCGTGTATCTTATCTCCACCATTGGAAGCATAGGAGGTGGATGGTTACCGCTTAACCTTATCAGGAAAGGGATGCCGGTATTTAGGGCCCGTAAAACGTCGATGCTCATGTATGCATTTTGTGTGCTGCCCATATTTTTTGCATTGGTGCTTGGTAAAATTAATATGTGGTATGCTGTTATCATCATCGGTATCGCAGCTGCCGCACACCAGGCATGGAGCGCCAATATTTTTACTACCGTAAGTGATATGTTTCCTAAAAAAACAACGGCGTCTGTTACCGGTCTCGGTGGAATGGCCGGAGGCCTCGGTGGTATTGCCCTTACGCTGTTTGTACAAAAGCAAATGTTTGTTTATTACAGGAGTATAAACCAGATTGATACAGCATATTATATTATGTTTGCTATCTGCGGAAGTGCCTATCTGCTTGGATGGGTGGTCATGCACCTGCTGGTACCGAAAATGAAAAGGGTGGAAATTTAATTAGCTGGATAATTATTTCGGAATTTAACGTATTGTGCTCCTAGATTGTAAATCCTACTCTGTAAACCGTCTTCGACAAGCTCCGACTGACAGCTTCCCGTCACAGACGGAATGCCGCCTGTTCTGTTGAGCCTATGGATACACTTCTCTTGTTCTGCTGAGCTTGCCGAAACATATTCTCAAAGATTTCATCACCCAACATTTCCCATTGACGTATTTTTGCAGGGATGAAGCAACTTTCTACGCTCAATAAATATTTCTGGAAATACCGCTGGCACTTTTTACTTGGGATCCTGTTTGTTATACTTACCAACTACTTCCGCATTCTTGCGCCGCAGATCACAGGTTATGTTGTTAATACGGTGGTGAATACGATCAACGGTAAAACAGCCGTCCATGCTGTTCCGGGCAATTACGATCCTTTGGTTAAGATCGTGATCCGAAATTTCGATGCAATGACTTTTGGCAATAAGATTCTGTTTGTAGGCATCATCCTTTTAATACTTGCTGTGATAAGTGGATTTTTTATGTTCCTGATGCGGCAAACCATTATCGTAATGAGCCGGCACATTGAATTTGACCAGAAGAATGAAGTGTTTTCCCATTATCAGAAACTTGATACGGCCTTCTATAAAACGCACAGCACAGGCGACCTGATGAACCGCATTTCAGAAGATGTGAGCCGGGTGCGTATGTATACCGGGCCGGCACTGATGTATTTCATCAACCTTGCGGCTACTATCGGTTTCAGCGTGTTCTTCATGTGGCGGTCGGATGCAAAGCTCACCATTGTGGCGCTGTGTCCATTACCGATACTGGCCTTCACAATTTATTTTGTAAATACGATCATCAACCGGAAAAGCGAACGCATCCAGTCATTACTCAGTGATCTTACCACTAATGCGCAGGAATCTTATTCCGGCATCCGTGTGATAAAATCATTTGTGCAGGAAAAAAACATGTTTAGTTTTTTTAAAAAGAACAGTGAGTTGTATCGCAGCAATGCTTTGAGTCTTGCCAAAACGGAAGCAATTTATTTTCCCAGTATGGCGTTGCTTATCGGTTTGAGTACGCTCATCACCATCATGGTGGGAACGCTGGATGTAGTGAACCACCCGGGTAATCCTGCATACTCTGTAGGAACGATTGCGGAATTCGTTCTATATATCCAGATGTTGACGTTTCCGGTAAGCGCCATCGGCTGGACGGCAAGTATGACGCAGCGTGCCGTTGCCTCGCAAAGAAGGATCAACGAATTTCTTCACCAGGAACCCGAAATAAAAAATGAGCATGGTGCTATCGATAAGCCGCTGGAAGGAAATATCCGCTTTGAAAAAGTGAATTTCACTTATCCGCATACAGGTATCTATGCCATAAAAGATTTTTCGCTCAATATAAAAAAAGGAGAGAAGGTCGCCGTTGTTGGGCGGACAGGTTCGGGAAAGTCAACCATAGCTCAGTTATTGCTGCGGATGTATGATATCAAAACCGGTAAGCTCGAATACGATGGTATGAGTATCCGCGGTTTTAAAACAGAAAGTCTGCGATCGCAGGTAAGCTACGTTCCGCAGGATGTATTTCTTTTCAGCGACAGCATAAAGAACAATATAAAATTTGGTAATGCAGCTGCAACGGATGCTGATGTATTTGAAGCGGCGAAGCAAGCCAATATATTTAATGAGATCGACGGCTTTGACGAAAAGTTTGAAACGATGGTAGGCGAGCGTGGCGTAACCCTAAGTGGCGGCCAGAAGCAGCGTATTTCCATTGCGCGGGCGCTTATTAAAAAACCGGAGATTGTGATCTTTGACGATTGCCTGAGCGCCGTGGATGCACGCACGGAAAAAGCGATACTTGGAAACCTCTATGATTATCTGCAGAACAGGACCGCAGTGATCATCACGCACCGGATATTTGCATTGTTTAATTTTGATAAGATCATCGTAATGGATGACGGCCGCATCGCGGAAGAAGGAACGCACAATGAGTTGTTGGCCAAACGCGGCATTTATACGGAAATGTACCAGAAACAGCAGGCGGAGGGAACAGACGACGGACAACCGATGACCGACGACCGTTTGTATACGGAAGACAATTAATTTCGTTTATCTCATATTAACTATAGAAAACAGTGGGTTTTCTGCATTTTCAGATTGCTTCGGTGGTCGTTCCCAATAAATTTTGTGGTTTCAAAAACAATTTTATCTTTGTCACACTTAACAGAACAATTTTTTAAATAAAAACAACAAACAAAGTGGCGTACGAAAACAACGACAAAAAAATGGAAAGCGTTTACAGCAAACGCATCAAAGCAGGCAAACGCAGAACTTACTTTTTTGATGTAAGAGAAACCCGTGGCAGCGATTTTTATTTAACGATCACAGAAAGCCGCAAGCGCTTTGATTCTGAAGGGTACGACAGGCACAAGATCTTTTTGTACAAAGAAGACTTCAACAAATTTGTAAAGGGCCTGAACGAAGCCGTTGATTTTGTGAAGACCGACCTGATGCCTGACTTCGATTTCGATGCATTCAACCATGATACACCTTATGAAGGAGAAGAAGGCGGTTACAGCAATAACACAGAGTCAGCTGTAGATAATGGCACCTATGTTCCTCCGGTTGCGGCTGCAGAAGTTGCGGCGCCGGTATCCCAACCCGCAGTGGAAGAAAATACAACACCGCAGGATAACGGAAGTGCGGAAGAAGTAGACAAATGGTAATTTGAACTTTTTACATAAGAAAGCCTCTCGAAATGAGAGGCTTTTGCTTTTGAATGATTGTATCGGTTTAGAAGTTTAGCTTAAAACTTTCTGAGAACTCAGGAATGAGTTGAATAGCAAACTTCTAAAATGAACTTTTAAACCAGTTTCTTATATGCGTTGATCAATCCATTCGTAGACGAATCATGCGAAGTGATTACTTCATCATTCATCAATTCCGGCAACACTTTTTTCGCCAGTACTTTTCCGAGTTCCACACCAAATTGATCGAAGCTGTAGATGTTCCAGATAACGCCTTGTACAAATATTTTGTGTTCGTACAATGCGGTCAGTTGGCCCAAAGTAAACGGTGTGATCTCTTTTATTAAAAACGAGTTAGTAGGGCGGTTTCCCTCAAACACACGATATGTGTTGTCGTTGGATGCCCCGTTCATCAATGCTTCTGTTTGGGCAAAAAAATTGCTCAGCAATATTTTGTGATGTTCGCCGGTAGGGTTGTGGCTGATGGCGGGTGCTATAAAATCGCACGGGATCACCTGGTTGCCCTGGTGGATCAGTTGATAGAAAGCATGCTGGCCGTTGGTTCCGGGCTCGCCCCAGATAACCGGGCCGGTTGCATAGGTTACGCGTTCACCGTTGCGATCTACGTATTTACCATTGCTTTCCATATTTCCCTGTTGAAAATAAGCGGCAAAGCGATGCATGTATTGGTCGTACGGCAAAATGGCTTCTGTTCTTGTTCCGTAAAAATTTCCGTACCAGATACCGAGCAGCGCCAGGATCACAGGAATATTTTTGTTGAATTCGGCATTTAAAAAATGCTGATCCGTGTCGTGTGCGCCTTTCAGTAATTGTTCAAAATTATCATAGCCGATTGTGAGTGCGATCGACAAACCGATGGCGCTCCACAGGCTGTAGCGGCCACCTACCCAATCCCAGAATACAAACATATTTTCTGCTGCAATTCCAAAGGCCGTTACATCTTTTTCATTGGTGCTGAGTGCAGCAAAATGTTTGGCGATATGCGCCTCATCTTTTGCGGCAGCAAGGAACCAGTCACGTGCCGTGTTGGCATTGGTCATGGTTTCCTGGGTAGTGAATGTTTTACTTGCAATCAAAAACAAGGTTTCTTCAGGCGTGATCTTTTTAAACGTTTCTTCAATGTGGGTTCCGTCGATATTGCTTACGAAATATGGTTGAATGCCTTCCATCCAATAAGGTTTGAGCGCTTCGGTAACCATTACAGGACCAAGATCACTGCCCCCGATGCCGATATTGACGATGTATTTTATTTTTTTACCAGTATAACCTTTCCATTCACCTCTGTGGACCTTAGCGCAAAAATCTTTCATCTGCTTTTGCACTTTTTGTACTTCGGGCATCACGTCTTTTCCATCGGAATAGACAGGTTTGCCGGAAAAATTGCGAAGCGCAGTATGCAATACGGACCTGTCTTCGGTCTGGTTGATCTTTTCGCCGCTGAACATCGCGTCGATCGCATCTTTCAGGTTACAATCATCGGCGAGCTGTAACAAAAGTTCCAGCGTTTTTTCATTGAAAATATTCTTTGAATAATCAAACAGGATATCGTTGAAACGGATGTGGTGCTTTGCAAAACGTTCCGGATCCGCAGCAAATAATTCCTTCATCTGTACAGGTTGCATTTCTTCAAAATGTAGCTGTAGCTCCTGCCAGGATGGAGTGGTGGTGGGGTTAACTTTTGGAAACATATTAATGAAGTTATTTTTGAATTTTGAAAAAGTCCGTAAAGATAAAGTGAATGAGTGAATGATCAATGTAATGGATAATGGATAAGGCATTAAAAAATCCATTCATTTCTTTAATTAAAATATGACATGCATGTAAAGCTGAATGATGTTTAAAAATTTCACCATTTACCTTAAGGCATCTCATGGATCACTTTCACCACTTTGTTTACCATTTCGTTCGTCACATCAAGATGCAGCACCATTCGTACCTGTGTAGAAGATATGGGTAAACAAAGGATATCGAAATTCTTCAGATAGGAGCAAAAATCTGCTGGCGTGTAGTTTCCGGTAACTTCAAAGATGATGATATTTGTTTCTACAGGAAGCATTTTACCAACAAAATCACGCGTGAGGAGCATTTCTGCAATTTGTTTTGCGTGGATATGATCTACCCGTAGTCTTTCTACATTATGTTCCAGCGCATACAACCCGGCTGCCGCCATAAATCCTGCTTGCCTCATTCCACCCCCAAATACCTTGCGAACGCGACGGGCACGTTTTATAAAATCGAAGTTACCCATTAAAATACTCCCGACTGGCGCACCTAATCCTTTACTTAAGCAAATGGATATACTGTCAAATATATCACCATATTGCAGGGGTACTTCTTCGGTTGTCGAAATTGCGTTAAAAAGTCTGGCGCCATCGAGATGCAGTTTTAAATTATTCTCAAGACAAGCTGATTTAATATATTGAATTTCAGATAATGAGTAGCAGCTACCTCCACCTCTGTTTGCGGTATTTTCCAGTACAACCAGCGAGCTTTTAGCTTTGTGAACATCATCCGGATTAATCGTCTCACGAACCTGTTCAGCCGTAATGCGTCCCCTGTTTCCGGCAACAGCTTTTACCTGGCAGCCACTGTTAAAAGCGATGCCTCCGCCTTCGTATATGTAAACATGACTGCTTGCGTCGCAGATTACTTCGTCGCCAGGCTGGGTATGGCATTTTATTGCGATCTGGTTGGTCATGGTTCCGCTTGGGCAAAATACGGCAGCTTCCATACCAAACATCTCTTTTGCGCGGGCCTCAAGTGCGTTCACTGTCGGATCTTCGCCAAAAACGTCGTCTCCAACCTTTGCCTGCATCATGGCAACGAGCATGCCTTCTGAAGGTTTTGTAAATGTGTCTGATCTTAAGTCTGTTGTCATGTAACAAATGTAAGTATCTCCGTCAGATTACGCCGATCATTCTTTCTCCGGGTGAAGAGCTGCGTATCGGCTTTCGCTAATGGCATACTTTGAAGGGAAAGTAACCTGCATGCAATGCTTCAGTTGGAACAAATATGACAATATCGCAGATTGCTGCCCGATTTGCGGCATCTGCTGCTTCTGCGGCAAATCATTGTCGGAACATTAAAACGGAGCGATTTTTGATATACAGGAATGCGTTGTTATAAGAAAATTCCGGGACAATTTTATACACCACTTATCCCTTTTTTTCGATAACATTATGAAATACAAGTTTTACGTATTAACTTTGCACACGATTTTTATGGGTATTTGACAATTTTTCCCTAAGCGCAACCTTTTTCTTATAAAACTTGTCTGACAACCAGTATACATTCTGAATTTAATATAATACAATGAGGCAACTTAAGATCGCTACCCAGATTACCAACCGGGATTCACAAGCCGTTGAGAAATATCTGCAGGAGATTTCTAAAATTTCAATGATCACCCCCGAAGAGGAAACTATCCTCGCCCAAAAAATCAAAATGGGTGATCAGCGTGCTTTGGATAAACTGGTACAGGCGAATCTCAGGTTCGTGGTATCCGTTGCGAAGCAATACCAGCACCAGGGGCTTTCCCTCAGTGACCTGATCAACGAGGGTAATCTTGGTCTTATCAAAGCTGCACAGCGTTTTGATGAAACAAAAGGGTTTAAATTCATTTCCTATGCCGTTTGGTGGATCCGTCAGTCGATTTTGCAGGCTTTGGCCGAGCAGGGAAGATTGGTTCGCCTTCCGCAAAACAAGATTGGTACTTACAATAAAGCGAATAAGGCATATATGGCTTTTGAGCAGGAACACGAGCGTGAACCATCTACGGAAGAACTGGCAGAGTTGCTGGAAATGAGTGAGACGGAGATCAACAATATTTTTCAGAGCAATACCCGTCATACTTCTCTCGACGCTCCGGTACACGAAGCAGAAGATGTGGCCATGGGCGATCTGCTGAAAGGCGGAGACGAAACAGATGAGGATGTAATGCATGATTCACTGAAAAATGAAATTCGCCGCGTTCTGAAGTCTTTGTCGCCACGCGAAGCAGAAATTGTAAATGCTTACTTCGGGCTTGACGGAGAAAACGGCGTAACTATTGAGCAGATCGGGCAGAAGTACGACCTTACAAAGGAACGTATCCGCCAGATCAAAGAAAGGGCAATCAAACGTTTGCAGAAAGCGAGATACAGCGGCGCATTGAAAGCATATTTAGGATAATTTACAGCACGAGTTTAAATACGAAAAGCTCTTTCCTCAAGGAAGGAGCTTTTTTTATGAATGCCCAATGGTGAATGTTTTTATTGGGAGGACCAACACTAAATCCAAAAAATTTTTAAGACCAGTTGCTGTTCATACTAAGCCAATGAAGATTTACCGTTCACTAAAATACCCGCCACAGGGTATAAAACTCATTCCCGTATAAAATTACCTTTGGCAAAACTTTAAAAGGATGAAGAAATTTTTACCCGTACTTTTTTTTGCGATCTCAAATTGGTGTCTTGCCCAGGATGGAACCCTCGATCATTCGTTTGGTACAGATGGGAAGGCTTACCAGAACGATTACCAGGGCGTTGGAAAAATATTGATCCAGCCGGATAAAAAGATCCTTCAATCCGTAACCCCTTATACCGATCACGAAATCTATGGAGTGGTTCGCTACAATGCAAACGGAACACCGGACAATGCTTTTGGTACAGCTGGGGTAGCAAGTATGGCCGTAAGCGAGTTTAGCGATATTAACCAGGCGATTGCTTTAACAGCCGATGGCAAAGTGGTCCTTGGCGGCTATTCTTACTTTTACAACCAGGTTACATTCGAAGATACTGCAAAGCTCACGTTGGTTCGTTTTACGGCGGCAGGCCAACCGGATCTTACTTTTAACGGTACCGGATCGATGTCGCTTTACACGCCCGGTACGGATTCGAAAATATCGGAAATTAAAATGCTCGCCGGAGGTAAGATGCTTGTGGTAGGGGTGGCGGAAGTCCGTACCCCGTATAGCTATCATACTTTTGTGATGCGTTTTAATCCGGATGGCTCGGTAGATAATTCCTTCGGCATGGCAGGAAGAATAGATGTAATGATCGGGAGCGGCAACAATATGCTTACTGCGGTGGAAGTGATGGCCAATGGCAGTTTTGTAATTGCAGGCCGCGCTACCGCAGGATCACCGGCACATCTGCAATTTGCTGTTGCAAAATTTATTGACAACGGAACGCCCGATGTAAATTTCGCCGGTACCGGTACCCTTCTTATAGATGCGGCACCCACGTCATCTTACGCGCAGTCGCTGGCAATACAGCCTGATGGCAAGATCATCCTATGCGGAAACAGCAAATATTATAGTTATTCCGATGAACAGTTTACCACCATCCGGTTAAATACCGACGGTTCACCCGACAATACATTCAACGGCACGGGCATGGCTTTCGCAACGTCCAGCAACCAAACACAAAACGCCATTAATTCGGTGCTGGTTCAAAATGACGGCAAGATAGTATTAAGTGGTATCGTTCGCTTTTTTAATACGATCACTCATGCGTACACCAGTGATTTCACTGTAATAAGGTATACTCCCGCAGGAATCAAAGATGTTACCTTCAAATCTGATTACGAGGTACTTCAAACCGGTACAACCGGCGGCGCGGGACAGATCTATCTCGATGGCGGACTTGATGACGAATTCGGTTTTCTTGCTTTCCAGGGAACCAACCTGATCGTTGCCGGCACCAGTACCTGGAGGCCGCAAGGGGCTGTTTTTGATTTGCCGAGGATGATCGTTTCGAGGCTGAACAATGTTACCGGCGCCGTATTGCCTGTACGATTGACCAATTTTACTGCCACTGCCACAGGCGCGGCCGCCTTGCTGAAATGGAAAATTTCGCAGGAAGTCAATAGTGCACGGTTTGACGTAGAGCGCAGTTCCGACGCGTTGATCTTCACAAAGATCGGTTCGGTAAATGCAGCCGGCAATTCCAACGTGGCATTAGAGTACAACTTTACCGACAATGCACCATTAACCGGGCTGAATTACTACCGCATTAAACAAGTTGATGCCGATGGCAAATTTGTGTACACACCGGCGCGGGTATTGAATTTCGCAAATATCGATGCAAAGAATGTGAGCTATTTTCCTAATCCGACAAGCGGAACATTGTATGTTGAACTGCCCGCGTCGGTGCGCCTGGAAACTGCGTCCGTAAATATTTTCAATGCAGCCGGAGCAGTGGTGTATCAGCAAAAACTGCCACCGGGAAGTCAGCATATTATCAGCATCAACATGCAAAAGTTTGCGAAGGGAACGTATTTTATTCAGATTAAAACGGAGTCTGTGAATAATACGCAGCGCGTGGTACTCCAATAAGTATTTTAGTTTTTTGAGTTGATAGATTTGATCCGTACAACCCTCAGTCGTAACTCATAATCAATTTCTTTCTTCTTCATACTAAGAATGGGGCGGCTTTTCAGCTGCCCTTTTCGCTTTTTTTGCAGGCACAAAGAACACAGAGGAACACAACGTTTTATTCCGCATGATGGGCAACATAAAGCCACGATCTTACAAAGAGATTAAGATTTTTAGTTTTTCTTCTCGTCCTTCCGGCAAAAACTTTAGCCGGGAGGACGAGAAGAAAGACAATTGATAGATGACCGTTGTGTCCGGTCTTTCCCGGTGAGCCGCTGTGGTTCAAAAATCCATTGACTAATTGGCAGCCCACAATTGCTGAAATGCGAAAAACTTCCATTGGCCATGTTTTTGCCATCAGAGAATGATTAATTTTACATATGCAAAAATGGTTGTTGGCAATTTCTGTTTGCGGGCTTTTGTCCTGCGAAAAAAATATCAACTTCGATCCCAAAGCAACCGAACCAGTGTTGGTGGTAGATGCCGAGATCGAAAATGGTAAAGCACCCACCGTTGTACTCACCAACAGCCTTTCGTATTTCGGTCAGATCAGTCCCGATATACTCGAATCCGCATTCATCCACGGCTCAGATATATACATTTCCAACGGAACACTTACACACAAACTGAAGGAATATTCTTACCCGCTGGTACCGGGTTTTACAGCTTATCAATACAGCATCGATTCTTCTGATCTGGCAACCGCATTTGTGGGCGCTTTAAACACGCATTATACTTTGCGGATCGTTTCCGGAGGAAAAGAATATACTTCGGAGATTGGCATTCCGGCTTTCAATGCCACGCTGGATTCGATGTGGACGAAGCCCGCGCCGCAAAATCCGGACAGCAACAAACGTGTGTTGTTTATCCGCGGAACCGATCCGCCGGGACGAGGTAATTATGTGCGGTATTTTACCAGGGTAAACAGCCAGCCTTTTTTGCCCGGAGAAAATTCGGTATTCGACGATCAGATCATCGACGGAACATCGTTTGATGTACAGCTGCTCCGTGGTATCGACCGCAATGATCCGCCGAAGGCCGACAGTAATTTCTTCAATAAAGGCGATACGATCACGTTGAAATTTTGCAATATCGAAAAGCCCGTTTATACTTTCTGGAACACCTGGGAATTTGCGTACCAAAGTATAGGAAACCCGTTTGCGCAACCGAATAAAGTGATCGGAAACATTAGCAATGGAGCGCTGGGGGCGTTTTGCGGGTACGCGGCGCGGTATGAGACGATTATTGCGCAGTAAGATCTTAGGTTCACAGAATCGAGAAGGATAAAGTATAACCCATTTTAATTGAGTTACGTTATCTTGCACCGCAAAATTTGTAATCCGTAATTAAAACAGAGATTTTAAATATTAAAAGATGACAGAAAATAGCAATACAAAAGAACATGTGAAGTGCCTGATAATCGGTTCCGGGCCGGCAGGATATACAGCCGCTATTTATGCGGCGCGCGCCAACCTGAAGCCATTGTTGTACCAGGGAATCCAGCCGGGCGGTCAATTAACGATCACCACGGAAGTGGAAAACTATCCCGGCTATCCGGAAGGGATCCAGGGGCCGGAAATGATGATGGATTTTGAAAAGCAAGCGGCCAGAATGGGAACCGATATCCGCTACGGTCTGGCAACTAAAGTTGATTTTTCCGGCCATCCGTTGAAAGTGCAGATAGATGAGGAAAAATGGATTGAAGCCGATTCAGTGATCATCAGCACCGGAGCTTCTGCAAAATGGCTGGGCATAGAAAGCGAACAGCGGTTGAATGGCCACGGTGTGAGTGCCTGCGCGGTATGCGACGGATTTTTCTTTAAAGGAAAAGACGTGGCAATTGTTGGAGCAGGAGATACCGCCGCAGAAGAAGCATTGTATCTTTCCAAGCTTTGCAACAATGTTCACATGATTGTGCGAAAGCACGAAATGCGCGCCAGTAAAGTAATGCAGGACAGGGTGATGAAAACAAGTAACATCGTTATACATTGGAACGCAGAAACGGACGAAGTGCTGGGCGATAAAAAAGTGGAAGGCGTGCGTTTGCTGAACAATAAGACGGGCGAAAAATGCGACGTCGAAGTGAGTGCGTTCTTTGTGGCAATTGGTCATCAGCCAAACAGCGATATCTTTAAAGGAGTGATAGACATGGATGAAGCGGGATATATCAAAACCATTCCGGGAACGAGCAAAACAAATATTGCCGGTGTGTTTGCCAGCGGCGATGTTCAGGATAAGATATACCGGCAGGCGGTGACTGCTGCGGGTAGTGGATGCATGGCGGCGCTGGATGCGGAAAGGTATCTGGGCGAAGCTGGATTACATTAATGGATAATCAAATAATGAATAATTCATTTGCTGCATACTATGTGCAATTCGAAATCGTCCGGCGGGTAAAAAATTATTCATTGTTCACTATTAATCATTAATTAAAAACTTCTGCGCGTGAACTCAATTCATCTCACCAATCTTAGGTTCTTCGCTCATCATGGCTATCATGATGAAGAAGGTGTTACAGGCACCAATTTCGAAGTGTCCATATCCATTTCTTTTGATGCGCCGGAAAAGATTACCACGCTGCCGCAAACAATCAACTATGTGGAAGTATACAATGTGATCCGGCAAACATTCGGGCGGCCCACAAAATTGCTGGAAACGATCGCACACGATATTTGTGAAAATGTTCATATGCTTGATAGTCGTATCCGGACAATTAACATAACGATTACTAAATTACATCCGCCGATAAGTAATTTTATAGGAAGCGTTGGTGTTTCTCTTATAAAATCATATTGACTATGAAAATTTTTTCTCTTATTCTTTTTTCCATCACTCGTTTTTTTTATGTCGGCGCGCAGGATGCTGCGTCGCTCATTAAAGAGGCCGACAGGCTGGAAGCAATACCGAATGAACTGGCGGCTTTCAATAAATTCAAAGAAGCGTTGGTATTACAATCCACCAGCATTTACGTTCTCACTAAATGCAGCGAACTTTGCAGCCGGATCGGCAGCCGTGAAAAAAACACGGTTAACCGTGATATTTATTTCGCCGCAGCAAATTCTTATGCCAACAAAGCGTTGCTATTTGCGCCAACCGACGACCGTGCAAATGTGGTAAAGGCGATGGCATTGGGAAAATCATCGATGACCAAAAGCGGAAAGGAAAAGATTAAATCTGCAAAAGAAATAAAACGTCTTATAGATGTGGCCCTCAAAACAAATCCAAACAACTTTGTTGCCTGGCATATTCTCGGCAGGTGGAACTACGAAATAAGCGGTGTGGGTTCCTTTGAACGTGCTGCAGCAAAAGTGTTCCTCGGTGGCGTTCCGGAGGGCTCGCTGAAAAATGCCATCATGTATTTCGAAAAAGCAAGGTCGCTGCAACCTCATTTTATCCTCAATAACATAGAACTGGCCAAAGCCTATCATAAAAATGATGAAGATGCAAAAGCGATCGCTGTGCTAAAAGCATTGCAAGCATTTCCGATTGCTACGGAAGACGACCCAAAGTTAAAGCTTGATGCGTTGGCGTTGATAAATGAATATGAGTAATGGATAATTTCTTAATCCCATAAACTTTGCCATTCGCTACATACTCCTCTTGGAAAAAATTATTCATTGTTCATTATCCATTAAAAAATATCCATCAACATTTGCCGCCGATCAATCTTTTTCCGCGCAAAGTCACTTTTCTTCTAACTTCGGTTCAAATTTCAAGTATGAACATTCGATTTCTTATGACCGCTTTTTTTTGCGGCGCCGTTGCCGTTATTATGGCACAAACACCGGTTGCTTCGGTATATGATCCGCATGCATTATTTGCTCCCAACTTTTATTCGGGAGGAAGTTCGTCCACACGTGCTGCCGACGGGGCGCCTGCTGCAGGTTACTGGCAAAACCGCGCCGATTACCAGATTGCAGTTTCATTGAATGAGGAAACAAATGAGATCAAAGGTTCCGTAACGATCACGTATAAAAATAACAGTCCGCAGCCGCTGACTTTTTTATGGCTGCAACTTGATCAAAACCTTTTCAATAAAGACAGTCGCGGGCAGGCCCGCATGCCGGTTGGCAGTCGCAGCCGTTACGGGGATGCATCCAGCAATTTCGAGGGCGGCTATAAGATAAGTTCCGTGAGGTTGCTTGCAGATAACAGCGTTGCGAATTATATCGTTACCGACACCAGAATGCAGATCCGCTTGCCGAAGGCGTTGAAAGCCGCTGGTGACGTGATTAAAATAAAAATTGATTACTCGTTTACTTTACCAAAATATGGTGCCGACCGTTGCGGTATACTCACTGCCAAAGATGGTAATATTTACGCCGTGGCACAATGGTACCCGCGCATGTGCGTTTATGATGATGTGTTGGGTTGGAACACCAACCCTTACCTTGGGCCGAGTGAATTTTACTGTGAATATGGTGACTTTGATTTCAGCGTCACCGCACCTGCAACTCATATCGTTGTTGGAAGCGGCGAACTGCAAAATCCTTCGGAAGTGCTTACAGCCGTACAGTTGAAGCGATTGACGGAGGCCAGGTCAAGCGATAAAACGGTTGCCATTCGCTCGGCGGAAGAAGTAAAAGATCCGTTATCGAGGCCATCAAAAACAAGCACGCTTACCTGTAAATTTAAAATGCTCAATGCACGTGACGTGGCTTGGGCAAGTTCAAAATCTTTTATCTGGGATGCCGCAAAGATAAATTTGCCATCCGGCAAAAAAGCACTTGCACAAAGTGTATACCCGTTGGAAAGTGATGGTCCGAATAAATGGGCACGGGCAACCGAATTCACAAAAGGAAGCATTGAGAATTACAGCAGGCGCTGGCTGGAATATCCTTACCCGGTAGCAACGAACGTGGCCACCAACGTAGGCGGAATGGAATATCCCGGTATTGTATTCTGTGGTTCCAATTCGGGCGGGGAGGGGCTTTTTGGAGTAACAGATCATGAATTCGGACACACCTGGTTCCCGATGATCGTAGGCAGCAATGAACGCAAATACGGCTGGATGGACGAAGGGTTCAATACCTTCATTAATTCACTTGCTGAAACCGATTTCAATAACGGAGAATTTGCCTCAGCGAAGCGAAGCCGTGAGAGCCTGATCCGTGGCCTGTTTAACCCAAACAGCGAGGGCATCATGTATACGCCTGATGCGATGAAAGAGGCCAACATCGGTAACGCATTATATAGCAAACCCGGTTACGGACTTGAATTGCTACGCAATTACATATTGGGCCCTGATCGTTTTGATTATGCCTTTCGTACCTATATCAACCGCTGGGCGTTCAAACATCCTACGCCCTGGGATTTTTTCCGCTCAATGGATAATGCCGCCGGCGAAGATCTTACCTGGTTCTGGAAAGGCTGGTTCGTGGAAAATTATAAACTCGACCAGGCCATCGCAGGCGTAACCTATGATAAGGACAAACCGGCGAATGGCGCCATTGTTACGTTACAGAACCTGCAACAGATGGCAATGCCGGTCGTACTTAGCTACGAAACAAAATCCGGCGTCAAAGGAACCAGGCAATTGCCCGTGGAAATATGGAACAATACGGCAACTTTTAAAGTGAAGCTGAATACGACAGAAGAATTGTCGTCTGTTACGATCGATCCGGATAAGCAATTTCCGGATGTGAAGTTTGATAACAATACATGGAAGGCAGATGCGGTGCCTTCCGCAGGCAATTAACGTTTTGGGACGCGTCTGCTGACGTATTTCCCAACCACTGAGCTTATTTTGCTACAGGTGCGCAGATAGCACGACCTACGCACCTGTGGCAAAAATTTCCTTTTTTAACGAAGCTGAAAAAATATACAGGAGGCTCTCGGGTCAGCAGTTTGGTTATATGATTTTTTTACACCACAGCGTCAGGTCGCCTTCATTGTCGTCTGCCGGCAATAACAACTTCAACAGGCCATCTTTTGTTTCTACCGGAAGTGTTTTTTGCCTGCCTGTTTTTTCATCGGTGTAAGTCACGGTATTTTTCGCAGAATTTAATTGCCCGATCTTATCACCTTTTACACCGTTCGCGTATTGGGTGATGCTACCATCGTTCTCTACCACCATGGTCATTTCCGTAAAGGCTTTTACCATTGCATTCTTTAAAATGCCGATCACCATTTGCCTGGAAGCGCTGTCGCCGGCACCTTCCTTCGTCATTTCATCGATCATGGCAGGAGACAAAAAGATAGAATCTTTCGAAACATCCACGAACATATTACCCGGAACGTCAATGGTAGAAACGCCCCATTTGCCGGTAATATCGGTTTGTGCCGACACTTTTACAGAAAAACATACCAGTAATGCAAACGTTGAAATTGATGATAGAATTTTCATGAGTTTTATTTTAGTTAAGATGGTTGAGTTTTAATAATCGCTGTCAGTCTGAGCTTGTTGGAGGCCTTCGACAGGCTCAGACTGACAGCATCGTTCGGTACAATCTTCGGCAAGTTCAGGCTGACAGGTTAGTTTTCCATTTACCACTTTTTAAATATACAAATGCCATGGTAAAAATAACGGTCCAGTATACGAATTCATTGCTCCATGCAACTGCGAGTGAAATGTAGTTAATCTTCATGAAATACCACGTGTGTACGAGATACAGCGTAATGGCCACAATTTCGATCATCAGATTCACGCGTGTTTTTCCGGTACCGGTAACACCGTTGAGCCAGATATTGGCGATGCTCAAAAAAAGAATTCCCAGTGAAACCATCCGCACAACCGAAATTGCTTTCTGAACAAATGTTTCGCTTTGCCCGAAGATCCTGAAAAAAAATTCCGGAAACAGGTTCAGTAAACCGCAGATGATCACCGCAAATAAAAAGCTCCAGCCGGTAATTTTTGTAATGGCTTTAATAACAAGGTCCTCCCGTTTTTGCCCCATCAGGTTGCCCACCATCGTATTGGAGGTACTTGCAAATGCCCATACAAAAACTCCGGCAAGGCCAAAAACATTCCGCATAATATTGCTGATCGCTTTGGAATCATTATCTTTTGATGCGATCAACAGGAAAAACAGCAGCCAGGTACTGACGCTGATGAGATATTGCAATACCAGCGGCAGCGCTACTTTTGATATTTCCTTACTGATGACTTTGCTGAATGTGAAATTTTTTATCAGCTCATATTTCTTTTTTAGGCCGGTTATATTTAATACGACTAATACGGTTATAAAGCCGGAAATCTCTGCAATTACAGACGCCACGGCCGCTCCGTTGAAGCCCATTGCCGGAAAACCAAGTTTGCCAAATATCAACAGGTAATCAAATAAAATATTGACAAGCGCTTCGCAAATGAACCCGATCATCATGTAACGGCTGTTGAGCGATGCCACCAGGAACGCATTGCCCATCTGGAAAAGGTAGAGAAAAGGCAGACCGAATATCCTGATGCGGAGAAAAGACATTTCAGCCGGGTAGGTTTTAGGATCAGATGCGGCCTGCATGATGAATGGTGCAATGAACCAGGTAAACAAGATCCACACCGTAGCCAGTTGCAGGCTGATACGAATTCCTTGCGTAAGGATCGTGTTGAAATTTTCCGGCCTGCCGGCACCTGCGTATCTTGAAAATACTGTTTGCATGGCATTGTTGAGTCCATTGCCCGCCACAGCAAAAATAAGATAAAAGACTCCCGTAATACCGGCGCTTCCAAGCGCCTCTTCGCTTACACGACCAAGAAAAATGCTGTTGATGAGCAGGTTGAGTTGCGGAATAAGGATAGCAAACGTTATCGGCAGCGCTATCGACAATATCTGCCGGTTATTGACCTGTACCTTTAAATTGTTATTTGCAATCAACGTTTCCATAAAGTGAGCAAAATAAATCTTATTTTGCGACCCAAAATTATTTATTTGAAAACTGCATTCAGGATATTGCCTTTCGTCACTGTCGATCAGTCGATGCACTTACTTGTAGAAGTGGGTGCAGAAGGAATTTCATTTCTTTATTTTACAAAAGAGCCGTTAAAAGCCGAAGGTGTTTTGATGTGCCAGTTTGATAAAAATCTTTCCGCTTTACAAACTGCCGCCGCTATCAGGAATCTGATCAGTGATGAAGCTTCATTGCAGCAAAGTTTCAGTTCGGTAAATATTTTGCACAATGTAAAGGAATCTACCCTGGTGCCGGATAATTTTCACCATCCTATGATGAAGGAAGAAATTCTTACAACCTTATTTGGCAGCGACCGGCAGACCGTAATTTTTGACGAACACATACGGAACAAAAATATCACCAATATTTACAGGGTAGCCAAACCGGTGGTGGAACTATTGAGGGAATCCTTTCCATTTTCTTCCGCTTATCATACCAACACTTTACTCGTGCCGCAATTGCGGGGTGGAGGGGTCAGGCTGTATTGTATCGTTTCTCAGCAAACCGTAAAGATCGTTTTACTGAATGAAGAAGTGCTTCAACTGACCCAGCAGTTTTGTTATCAAACCGCCGTGGATGTTGTATATCATTTGCTCAATGCAGCTGAACGATATGAATTTCCGCCGGAAAATGTGGAACTGATTTTGAGCGGAATGATCGATGAGTCTTCTAATTTGTATAAGGAATTATATAAATATTTTCTGCAAATTTCGTTTGCTGAATTGCCTTCCGGCATTGCAATAAACGATGGTTTTGACGAACACCCGCCGCATTTTTTTCAACATTTAATTTTACTGTCTGCATGCGTATAATCAGCGGCACCCATGGAGGAAGAAAGATCAACCCGCCTGCAAACATGCCGCACACGCGGCCCACAACAGATATCGCGAAGGAGGGCCTGTTTAATGTTTTGCAAAATAATCTTGAAATTGAAGGGCTTAAAACGCTTGATCTCTTTGGTGGAACGGGCTGCATCAGTTACGAACTTGCCAGCCGTGGCGCACATGATCTGACGATCGTTGAAAAAGATAACAAGATGTATGATTTCATCAAAGAAACTTCATCAATGCTGAAGCTGCAAAATTTTAAGCTGGTAAAATCAGATGTTTTTAAATTTATTAACAGCGCCCATCAGCAATACGATTTTATTTTTGCCGGTCCGCCATATGCCCTCACCACCATCGACGAGTTGCCGGTGATGATCTTCGAAAAACAACTGCTTACAGAAGGCGGTTGGTTTGTGCTGGAGCACACGCCGAGGAACGATTATAAGAAATTTGCACATTACCGGTCGGAAAGGAATTATGGGACGACTATTTTTTCTTTTTTTATAAATGAACAGGTGAATGGTGAATAGTAAAATCTTCAAAGCGTTTACATTTGTTGGTGGCTGTGTTATTTGGCGGATAGAGCGCGGCGTGAAAGCTAAGCGTCAAAGAATAAAAGAGATTGCCCGATTCTTTAAACCCTTTAAAGATTTCACCATTGACCATTCACCGTTGATCATTGACCATGACGAAGTCTGAATTACGCATACTGTACAAACAACGCCGCAAGGCCATTCTTCTGTCTCAAAAAGACAAACTGGAAGATCTGATGCTTATCCAGTTTCAGCGGTTGAACATCGCGATCCCGGCGATGATCATGACCTATGCGCCTTTTGAAAAATTCAATGAATTTGATCCGCAACTCATAACCGATTATTGCTATTTCAAAAACAACAACCAGGTATTGTTTTACACGGTAATCAATTCGGAAGACAGTTCCATGCAATGTTTTGGTGTAGACGACCATACTTTGTTTGCCCCCAATAGATATGGATTTGATGAGCCGGTTAACGGGATTCTGATTCCGGCTACTGCGATAGAAATGATCATCGTACCTTTACTGGCTTTTGATACATCTGGAAACAGGGTAGGGTATGGCAAGGGCTATTACGACCGTTTTTTTCAAACCTGCAGGAAAGATGTGTTAAAGATCGGTTTTAGCTTTTTTGAGGCCGAGCAAATGATCGACGACGTGAACGAACTTGACGTGCCGCTGGATTATTGCATCACGCCGGAAATGATCTATGAATTTAAATCCTAAAAAATTATTTCGTTGCTAAAAAGTTTCAGATACCTCCTTTTTCCTTTTTCGCTGATCTATGGCGCCATCGTGTGGCTGCGCAACAAAATGTTTGATAAGAATATTTTAAAATCAGCTTCATTTAATTTCCCCGTCATTTGCGTGGGAAACCTTGCCACTGGCGGAACAGGAAAAACCCCCATGACGGAATATCTTGTTGAATTGCTGCAACAACAATATCTGACGGCCACACTTAGCCGCGGCTACAAACGCAAGACAAAAGGTTTTGCCATTGCAAATGAAAATACGACGGCACTCGATATCGGCGATGAGCCGATGCAATTTCACCTCAAGTTTCCCAGGCTCACCGTTGCAGTGGGTGAGGAACGGCTGGTAGCCATTCCGCAATTATTGCACGATAAGCCGGATACGCAGGTGATCATACTGGATGATGCCTTCCAGCACCGGACCGTAAGAGCCGGACTGAATATATTACTTACCGAATATAAAAATCTTTACACGCGCGACCTGATGGCACCCGCCGGCGATCTTCGCGATATCAAAAGCAGCGCGAAACGCGCCGACATCATCGTGGTAACTAAATGCAGATCCGACTTGAGCATTGCTGAGAAAGATGCCATCATTGCCGAAATAAAACCTTTGCCGCACCAGGTGGTTTATTTTACAGAGATCATGTATTCGGAGCCCTATCATTTGTTTGATAAACAGCCAACCAATATTGATGAGGGTACGGATTGTTTGTTGGTTTGCGGTATTGCCAATCCAAAGCCATTGATGGAATTTGTTACGAAGCATGTTCGTAGTTATGATATGCTTCGATATGCGGATCATCATATCTTTTCTACCGATGATCTGAAAGACATTCAAAAACATTTTACCAGGTTACAGGCTACGCGAAAAATAATATTAACCACCGAAAAAGACGCCGTTCGCTTGCATAAATATGAAAATGAATTGCGGTCGTTTCCGATGTATGCCATACCTGTCAGGCACCGGTTCTTATTCGGTAAAGGCGATGAATTTGCCGGCAAAATCCTTGATTTTGTTAATAAATATGCAAATTCCGCCAATAGCATCAGCGTTGAATAAATAATCTCCACTTTCGTGTAAATGATAAACGGTAACTTTCGTAGATCTTAAAACAGTTAGCTTTGCTGCTGTTTTTTAACTCCAGTTGGCGAGGAAAGCGGGGCAATCTCTTTCGATTTATATCGGGCGATAAAGATGAGATTGCGCGTGGTTTCGCGCATAAATGGATAAACGCTCAACTAATAACAACCTATTTACATGAAATTTTTTTTACCTGTATTTGTTTTTATATTGACAAGCACCGCTGCATTTTCCCAGCAAACGATTAGTGTACGCGGCGCCGTAAGAAATGAAGATGGCAAGCCGCTAAGCGGCGCTTCTGTAACGATTTTCTATGAAGGACAAAAAGATAGTCTGCATTCCGTGACCGACAGCAAAGGTATTTTCACTTTCACTAATCTTAAACAAGCAACTACCGGCGTATTGATTACTTATATCGGCTACAATCCTCTGGCGAGGTATTACGATTATTCTAAAGTAACAGGCCTGCAGAATATAGTTGATCTTCAACTTACCCCGGGCGGACAAACGCTGGCGAATGTGGTGGTGGAAGCACCAAAGGTGCAGATTAAAGAAGATACTGTTTCTTACAAGATCGACAGTACGATGTACCGCAAGAATGATAATGTGGAAGAAGTGTTGAAAAAACTGCCGGGTGTGGAAGTGGACAAAACCGGAAAGGTGACTGCGCAAGGGCAGGAAGTGACGAAAGTGAAAGTGAACGGAAAAGATTTTTTCGGAGGTGATGTTACTACGGCAACACGTAATCTGAACGCCGATATGGTGGATAAGATCGATATCATTGACGACTACGGCGACCAGGCCGCATTTACCGGCGTAAAAAGCGGTGATGCCACAAAAACACTCAATATCCAGTTGAAAAAAGACAAGAACAAGGGTTATTTTGGAAATGCGACGCTGGGGGCAGGAACCGAAGGGCGGTATGCGAATTCTCTTACGGTAAATAAATTCAATAACAACCAGCAGATTTCGATCATTGGCAACCTGAACAACACCAATGCAAGCACATTTAACTTCGGTTCGATGAGCAACGCGATGGGCGGAATGGTGCGCAGCATGGGCGGTAATTTTAACGCGAACAGCGGTACCGGGATCGCCACAACAAAGTCGATCGGACTCAATTACCGTGATCAATGGGGAAGCAAGATATCGGTTTATGGAAGCTATAGCTTTACCAATAAAGGAACCACTACCGAACGTGATGTAACAAAACAAACCTTGTTTGGCAATACGAACATTCTGAACCGGGAAGGAACGAATGATTACACGGTGACCGATAATCACCGGTTCACCTTCAACCTTGAGTACAAGATCGATTCTTTTAATTACCTTAAATTTTCGCCTAACGTGAGTTATACAACCACCAACGAAAATTATCTTTCCAACTTTACAAACTCAGTGGATACGGCGCTGAGCAATCGAGGGAAGACCACCGATGTTACAAAATCGCACGCGCCGAATATTTCAGGAACGTTGTTGTTCAACCATCGTTTTGATAAAAAAGGAAGAATATTATCGCTGAATTTTACCGGTGGCGCGTCTTCAACAGATGGCAATGATAACTACATCACCACTTACGATTTTGTGAAAGGTGTTTCCCAGGATTCTGTTTTCAATCAATATATCACGCAGGATAATAAAAATCACAACTATAGTTTATCGGCATCTTATATCGAGCCACTGAACAAAAAGCAGAGCCTGGAGTTTAATTATACTTACAACAAACGTTTCACAGGAAACGATCGCGAGAACTTTTATGTTGATCCGATCACGGGTTCAAAGACATTTATCGATTCGGCGAGCAATATCATCGACAATGACTACATAACGAACAGGTTTGGTGTAAACTTCCGTACCAATCAAAAGAAATACAATTACACGATCGGCTTTGCGGTGCAGCCGGCAACGATCCAGAGCGATTCTAAAACAACGAATACGCTTTATACGCAGCACCTGGTGAATTATTATCCTGTTGTTCGTTTTGCTTACAACTTCAGCAGGAGCAGGTCCTTCAGTGTTAATTATAATGGAAGTACCAACCAGCCTACCTATCAGCAGTTGCAGCCGGTGGCCGATTACTCGAACCCGCAGTATGTAACGATCGGTAATCCGGATCTGAAACCTGAATTCAACAACAACATTGCCGTTCGTTACAACAATTTTGATTTTATTACAGGCAATGTATTTTTTGGAAATCTTAATTTCTCTTTTGTAAAAGATAAGATCGTAAATAATGTGGTACAGATATTTGAAACAACACCAGGTGGCCAGCAGGAATATGTGCGACAGGAAACTTACTATCTGAATTCGGATGGATATTATACAGCCTCTGGTTTTTATGCATTCAGCAAACCTTTCCGCAACCGTAAATATGTATTTAATTATGGTGGAAGTATTATGTACAACAACAACGTTTCGTACATTTCCAGCGCAAAAAACACTGGAAAGAATTTGGTATTGGGACAACGGTTTTCTACAACGATCACGGTGAAGAAATGGCTGGAAACCAGTGCGGGTGTTAACTTTACACTAAATGATGCCAAATATTCGCTAAACAAGCAATTGAATTCCAACACAAGGGCGTGGAGCCTTACACATTCATCGCGTTTCTTCCTGCCAAAAGATTTTACCATCACTTACGACATGGACAAATCGATCAACAGCGGCTATGCGGATAATGTAACGGCCAATCCGTTCATCATCAACGGCAGCATTGAAAAACTGGTATCAACGAAATACAATGCGTCTTTGCGCCTGAATGCGTATGACTTGTTAAATGAAAATACAAGTGTTACGAGAACAGTTAACGGCAGCGGTTTCACAGATACGCGCACCAATAAACTCGGCAGGTATGTAATGCTGAGCCTGGTGTTTCGTTTTAATAAATTCACCGGAACGGGTAATGCTGGTGGCGGTCCGCAAATGGTGCCTGGTGGGCCAGTTATGCGGATGGGTATGTAAGGGAATAATAAATAAATAATGAATACGAAAAGGCCCCCGTAAGTTTACAGGGGCCTTTACTTTGGTATTTTATATTTTTTATTGGTTATTTATTTTCTTCGTCGTTCCCCAAAGTGAAGCATATTATTTTGCCACTGCGAATTTAATCTTTCTTCCCTTGATCTTTTCATTTTTAATAAGTTCCAATACGTTGCCAACTTTCGATTTTCTTACGGCGGCAAATGACATAAAATCTTTTACCTCTATCAAACCGATATCGTCTTTTTTAAGCATTCCTTTTTGCGAAAGAAAGCCAACGATGTCGATCTTATTGATCTTGTCTTTTTTCCCTGCATCGATGAAAAGCGTACTCCACTTTGGTTTTTCCGGGATCGGCAACCTGTCGGGCATTTCAAAAGGCTCTGTGTTTTCGGTTAGGTACACCGGTAGTTTTTCTTCTTCGGAATAAATAATGTAAACATTTCCTGTGGTCCCCATGCGCGCCGTACGGCCG
>JAATFP010000054.1 GCA_015655125.1 Chitinophagales bacterium
TTTCTTTTTTTCTTCTTTAAGATAGGGTAAAAAATGCCCTTCACCTTTTTGGTAAAACTCCACTATTTTTTCTGCGATTGCGGAAGCATTTGGTTCCGCAATCAGTCCTGCTTTGCCATCGGGCACCAATGCCGGCAAACCGCCTACGTTTGTAACGATCATCGGAACTTCAAAATGATAGGCGAGAGGTGTTACTCCGCTTTGCGTAGCATTTCTGTAAGGTTGTATCACCACATTGGCGGCGCACAGGTAATTCTTTATTTCGCTATCGGCAATAAATTCTGTTTTCAATATCAACATCTCCGCTATACCCAGCTGTCCGATCTGTTCCCGGTATTGTTTTTCATCATCATAAAACTCACCCGCCACCAACAGCCGGAGTCGCGGGATGCCTGGCGAAGATTCTTTCAGGATATTCATTGCTTCGAATAATATATCGAGGCCCTTGTATTTGCGGATAAATCCGAAAAATAACAGTACGAAATCATTTTCGCCGATACCTAAACCCGCCCTCGCTTCCAGGCGGGAGATCTTTTCACCGAAATTGTCGTACAGCGGATGCGGAACATACTTTGCCGGTGCCGTTTGGGTAAATGTCCGCAGATCGGCGAGTACCTGTTCACTCATAGTGATAAATGCATCTACCGGCTTGATAAAATACTTTGTAAAGGGCTTGTCGCCAAATCGTTTTTCGTGCGGGATCACATTGTCTGCAATGCACACTACTTTTGAATGCCCGTTCTTTTTAGCAATGCGGAGTATTGTTCCGAAACATGGACCCATCAGCGGCAACCAATAACGAACAACGATCAGGTCGGGTTTTTCCTTTTTTAGCCTCCGGCCAACTTTTATCCAGTTAAAAGGATTGACAGAGTTGATGAGCACCTTTATATCGAGCCCTGCCGGGGCAGCTTCCGTTGAATATTGCGAAGTACCGGGAAACATGAACGAAGGATATTGCAAGGAGAAAGTATAGATCTGAACACGATGGCCTTCATCCTGGAAGGCCCTGGCCAGCCGCTCGTTGAAAGATGCCATGCCGCCGCCGCGCAAAGGATAAGCGGGGCCGATGATGACGATATTTTTTGCTACAGCAGACAAATCGTGAAAATTAATGTGTTATCAAAAACGCACTGTCAGGCTGAGCTTATCGAAGCCGGCTTCGACAAGCTCAGCCTGACAGTATGGTTATGTATAAAGTTAAATGCCAATCTTTTCTTCAATCAGATAAGAATTCCTTTCAGGCGAATTTCTTGCAATCAGTTCCCCGATAAACCCGGCCAAAAACAATTGCGAACCGATGATCATCGCCAGTATGGCAAAGAAGAACAATGGCCGTTGCGTAAGTCCGGTATGATCAAGAAAGAATTTGGTGATAGTGAGATAAAGGAAAATGAAAAAGCCTGCAAAGAAAAACAACGTTCCCCACAAGCCAAAAAAATGCATCGGTCGCTTACCAAATTTGCCCACAAACATGATGGAAAAAAGATCCAGGAAGCCGTTCACAAAGCGTTCCCATCCAAATTTTGTTACGCCGTATTTTCTCGCGCGGTGTTCCACTACTTTTTCACCGATTTTGCGAAAGCCCGCCCATTTGGCCAGCACCGGAATATATCGGTGCATTTCTCCATATACCTCGATGCTCTTGATGACCTTTCGTTTGTATGCCTTCAGGCCGCAGTTGAAATCGTTCAGTTTGATGCCCGAACTTCTCCTGGCCGCCGCATTGAACAATTTGGAAGGGATATTTTTGGTGAACTTATTATCGAAACGTTTTTTCTTCCAGCCGCTTACAATATCAAAACCGTCGTTCAATATCATGTGCCGGAGCTCCGGGATCTCGTCCGGGCTATCCTGCATATCCGCATCCATTGTGATCACCACGTCGCCTTGCGCAGCTTTGAAGCCTTCATTGAGCGCAGCGCTTTTACCATAATTTCGCTGAAAACGGATGCCTTTGATGTACGTATTTTCGTTGCGCAGTTCTTCTATTACGTTCCACGAATTGTCTGTACTGCCATCATCGATCATGATGATTTCATAACTGTAATTGTTTGCAATCATCACGCGTTGTATCCATGCCGTCAGCTCGGGCAGCGATTCATCTTCATTAAACAAGGGTATTACAATTGAGAGATCCATTTGTTATGATTTATTTTTGCTGACGAAGAATAACGCCGCCGATCACAGAAACGATCGCACCCAGCACAAGGTGGATAAGTGTTGTGATGGCAATCGTCATCGGCATAAAGATACTTCTTAGTTTGTTTGAATTCGCTTCGATGTCGGCAGGCGTGTAATTTCCTTCCTTAGCTGCCAACACCGCATTTTCAGTCAACATTTTTTCTAATATCTGTGGATTGAGTTTGTAAAAAATCACCGTGTACAACACCATCAGAAGGGTTGCGACAATAAAAGTTTTGAACCCTTCTGAAAAATATTCTTTTGTGGTTCGTTCTGCGCCAGCATTTATCTTAAAAGCTATAAGGCTCCATAAAATTCCCACCACATAAATTGCTTGCGCTGCAAAATGATTATAGCCTTTCACCGGCCAATGCAACCCGTAAAAAAATAATACAGATATGCCGATCATCAGTAAGCCTGTGATAACACCTCTGTATGTTGACGTAAGCCGCATATTTGTTTTATATTTTTAGTCCCAAAATCTTTGATGTACGATCTGCAATGAAATTAATCATACATACTATTGATCGTTGATCACAGATTGTCTTCCGTTGATTATTCCGATCACTTTTCCTTTTAAAGTTGCGCCCACAAAAGGAGTATTTTTAGATTTAGAGCGTATCATTTCTTTAGTAAAAACATATTCTTCTTCCGGTGCAAACAAGGTAAACGAAGCACTTGCTCCTTCTTTTATTTCCGGAACGGGCAACCCGAAAATGCTTCTTGGCGCAAGGGTTAGCTTGTTGATCAGTAAATCAAGCGGAACATCAAAGCTGTTTACTACTCCAAATAAGGTCTCTAACCCGATCATACCGTTCTTTGCATATTCGAATTCGCATACCTTATCATCCCAATGCTGCGGAATATGATGCGAAGCGATACAATCCACAATTCCTTCCTTGATCGCTGCGCGGATCGCCAGCATATCTTCCCTATTGCGCAGTGGCGGATTCACTTTAAGGTTTGTTTCGTAGGTAGTGAGATCTTCATCGCAAAACCAGCCATGGTAGGGTGTTACAGAGCAGGTGATCTTCAACCCTCCGGCTTTTGCGGCAGCGATCAGTTCCAGCCCTTTTTTAGTAGAAACGCCGGTAATATGGAGTTTGGATGTTGTATAGCGCACCAGCTCAATGTCGCGCGCAATCATCAGTTCTTCCGAAATCGCCGGTATACCTGGCAAACCGAGTTGCGTACTCAAAATACCTTCGTTCATCAGCCCATGTGCGCTGATGCTTTTATCATTGGGAACCTGGATGATAGTTGCGTCGATACTTAAAACATATTGCAGAGCCTTCAGCAAAATGCCGGGACTTTGCAAGGATTGTGTTCCATCTGTAAATGCAACCGCACCGCTGTTGAACATATCATACATCTCCGCAAGTTCCCGCCCTTCAGCATTTTTGGTGATGGCTCCTGCCGGATAAATATTTACCGGAAGTGTGGCGGCTTTTTGCCGGATATATTCCACCTGAGTTTTAGAAGCGATGGCCGGATTGGTGTTAGGGACGATCATAACATCGGTAAAACCACCTGCCGCCGCTGCCGCAGCACCGCTTATAAGTGTTTCCTTGTGTTCATAGCCGGGGTCGCCGAATTGTGCAAAAATATCCATCCAGCCAATGCTGGCATGCAGCCCGGAATGCGCTATGAGCCTGGCTTGTGAATCTGAAATGTTGTCGGAAATCTGTCGGATAATGCCGTTCTCAATAAGGATGTCTTTTACTTTTCCATTGAAAGGATTGGAAGAACCGGCTATCTTGACTTGCTTAATTAAAACCTTCATGCGTTAGAGATTATGCAAATATCGGGAATATCTATGATCTATGATGTATGATCTGTGATCTTTTTACAGTTTGGAGGTATAGGAGTTTATAGAAGTAAAAGGGTGGTTGAACGTACTCTCAGGCAAAGCCCGTTTCAGTAACCTATAGAAATCGATTATGCATTAGGTAATTAAACACTAAATTGAGTAACTAAATGGTATAAAATGACGAAACATCTTACCAACAAGGTAGCTTACATCACCGGTGGAAGCAAGGGGATCGGTTTTGGTATAGCGCAAACGCTGCTGGCTGCCGGCATGAAAGTGGCCATCAGCAGCCGCAGCCCGGAGGCAGCGGAAAAGGCGGCGAAACAATTATCTGCCGATGATAACAATATACTGGCAATAGGATCCGATGTGAGTTCCCTGGTTTCGGAGTCGGCTGCCATAAAAGCGGTAACCGATCGCTTCGGGCAACTGGATGTACTCGTGGCCAATGCCGGGGTAGGTCATTTTGCCCCGATTGAAACATTATCAGAGGCCGACTGGAAAAGCACCATTGATACCAATCTTACCGGTGTTTTTAATTCGGTAAAAGCATCTATTGAACCGCTGAAACAAACGAAAGGTTATATCATCACCATTGCGAGCCTTGCGGGTACTAATTTCTTTGCAAATGGCGCTGCCTATAATGCGAGTAAATTCGGACTTGTAGGTTTTTCTCAAGCCATCATGCTCGATCTTCGTCAACACGGCATCAAGGTTACTACGATCATGCCCGGATCGGTGGCAACCTATTTTAACGACCACACACCTTCTGATGCAGATGCCTGGAAGATTCAGCCGGAAGATATCGGCCAGCTTGTGTTTGACCTGTTGAATATGCATCCGAGGACGCTGCCGAGTAAAGTGGAAGTGCGGCCTGCTATGCCGAAAAGCTAATCCATTACAGCTCGAGTGCGGAAGTTAAAAATTCTTTTTTTTGTTTTTTTATTAAACCGCTTGCATCATAAAATAGTTACGATTCAAAATTTGCATTATATATGTTTCGACAAGCTCAACATGACAGGAAGCCATTGGCCGAACTTTTTTGAAGCACGCGCGGAAAGCTGCCAGTCTGAGCTTGTCGAAAACGGCTTGACGATCAAGTTCAGGCCCTGTCGGCAAACGTGTTAAAATTTTTTTGTTTATAAACCGCATGAAGTCCTCATCGCTTAACCCCGGGCTGGAGGCTTTGCAGGCTGATTGTAGAAGATATTACCCAAATCATGCATCTTTCTGAAGCTATTTTAAAAATTGTATTTTTATATAAACTTCATTAATTTTTTTAACCCTTAAAATATCATCAAATGAAACCGAATATCGGTATTAATCAACAAAATTTAAAAAAGATATCAGACATACTCACCGGCGTGCTTGCAGATGGGATGATGCTGTACATCAAAACAAGAAAGTTCCATTGGAATGTGTCGGGGCAGAGTTTTATGGAGTATCACAAGTTGTTTGAAAGTCATTATAAGAAACTGGAAGAATCGATTGATGAGATTGCCGAAAGGATCAGTAAACTGGGATTTCCTTCCATCGGAACTACCAAAGAATTCGCATCTTTTTCCCAGATCAAAGAAGCACCTGGCAAAAACCCTTCTTCAACAGACATGGTGAAGGAATTATTGAAAGATCACGAATCGGTGATAAAAACATTGCGTGAAAAAATCGATGAATGCGATGAAAAGCTGAAGGATGCCGGTACAGCAGATTTTCTTACTTCATTAATGGAAGACGAGGAAACGCTGGCGTGGACATTGAGGAGGTATTTGGATTAAGGCAGCGAGCGATGTATGATCTACGACGTATGCACTATGATTTTTTTAAATTTATGGAGCCGCTAAAAGGGCCGGTTCTTTAAAAATTTTAAAGAGATCATAGGGCACACATCGCAGACGGCTTTATTTTTTCCCCCTTCCTATCAGATAAAGTATCAATGCAACTACAAGTACGACTATGATAATTCCTGACCATACGCCGGCTTTAAAAATACTACCTATTGCTTCGCAACTGCTAATGGAAGCTGTGAGGAACACTAATAAGAAACCCAACAGCGGTAATTGATAACGATTCATGCTTATGTTGTTTTAATTGTTTTAAAAATCTTAACGGTCAAAGGAAAAAAGATCGTACGAGTTATTCTTTTTTCCCATAATTGTATCTTTCAAAATCTCTGCCGCAATTAAACTGAAGGTGATACCGTTGCCGCCAAAGCCTAGCGCGAAAAAACTGTTGGGTAGCTTTTTATAGTTACCGATGTAAGGCAAACCATCTTTTGTGGCGCCGAAAGTACCGCACCAGCTGAATTCTTCTTTGAAATCCATATCAGGGTACAGTTTTTTAAAATCGCGTGATAACTGGCTCGTCTTTTTTGGGAGCAGTTTGTCGCGGCGTGTTGGATTGTAGAATTTTTCATCCCGGCCGCCTACCAATATTCGGTGGTCGGAAGTTGTTCGCATGTAGAGATACGGATCGGCCGTGTTCCATAAAACAAATTTGTTCTGAAACGGAGCATCATCGGCATTCCCCTGTTCAGAACACAGCGCGTACGTACTGTGCAGGTCAACGATCTTCTGATTGATATAATTCACCGCTTCGTAACCGTTTGCATAAACAAGCATTTTTCCTGTAAGCGTGAAACCTTTTTCAGTGGTTAATTTGACACCGCTTTTGTGATGAACGATCTTTTGTACAGCGGATCGGTCGTATACTGCAACTCCCTTTTTCATGGCTGCCTGCAACAGCGAATGTGCAAACATGTAAGCATTTGTTTGAGCACCTTGTTGCGACAGGATTGCTGCCGGTGCAGTAATGCCGGCATACTGGTTAAGCAAACCCTCATCTAATAAAGAAACTTCAAATCCATGCTGTGCGCGGATTGCGTATTCGCGTTCGATGAAAGGAACATCGCGGTTGCCTGCCGCATAATAGAGGCTGTCGAGTTTTTCAAAATCTGTAAATTTTATTTTTTTCGCGATAGCAGTGAGGCTATCGATCGCTTCAGAACAAAGCTTATAAGCCTTCACTGCATTTTGTAAACCAACTTTATTTTGCAGTTCATGCAGGGGCGTATCAATTTCATATTGCAGTAAAGCCGTACTGGCGCAGGTACTTCCCAGTCCGATCGTTCGGCGGTCAATCACCATACACGATACGCCGGCAACGGCCAAATGCCATGCCGCCAATGCTCCGGAAATTCCGCCGCCCAAGATAATCACGTCGGCGTGCGCATCCTTTTGTAAGGATTGATAATCGAACGGTAACCCGTTTTTTATGAGCCAGAAGGGAAGACCTGAACTGAGATCCATAATAGGTTATTAAGTGAGGTAGGTACACAACAAAGGGTGTACCGGAAAGTTCAACACTCAAGATGCAGAAGGTTCAGGATGTTCAATAGGTTAAAGTGTTGTAGAGGTATGTCGTTTCTTTATTTGAAATAAAGTTACAGAATGACCGAAGTTGTTTTTGAAATTTTGATCAATGCCGTTATTTTTGCGGCTGCTGAATGTTCGGGCGGTAGCGCAGCCCGGTAGCGCACACGTCTGGGGGGCGTGGGGTCGCAAGTTCGAATCTTGTTCGCCCGACTAAGTTGGACAAGGCAGCAGCAATGCTGCCTTTTTTATTTTTATCTAAGATGAGGTTGAACACTGAAGTTGCTTATAAATCCTGCAAAGGCTTCATTGAGTTGTTTAGCATTTTTATTACACTTGCAACCTGTCGTGCGACATTTAACTATCTCATCATTTTTCATTCCTGCAGCCTCCATTCAAATGGTTTGCGAAGTTTTTTGCCTATGGGGTTGAAATGCTCCTGTTTCCTTCCCTTTTTATGATGTCTTATCCCATTACAGGCGGCAGACACCAAATACCACGGCTTAGTTTTTCCTTGATGCCTGCCATTGCTCCTTGTCTTCTTGGCTGGTTGTTTTATTCGCTGAAAAGGAATTGCATATTTTGCTGAAATACTCCACCTGGATTGCTGATATCTATTGGTTGAGTAACGGCAATAATGGTAACACCATATTTTTACCGAAGGTCTTTACCAAGTTTGGTAGCCCCGCCACCGGTACGGCTAAACCTGTCTGACAAATAAACAGTGTGATGCACAATGAGGATAGAGGTACAGATGTTTAGAGTTGCACTTTGTCCAACGCTATAACACAAAACTTGATATTAACGGTTCATATTGTAGTGGTAAGCCACTTCTTATTGGCCATATTGCTTTTTGATTTGATCTTCACTTAATCGTAAAAAACGGGCAGCATTATTATAAAGAATGTCCCGCTTTTGTGATTCAGTTAGAAATGTTGCCTTATTAATTGTTTCAATAGCCGCAATAATTGTTTGTGGCCAAATCATTTGGTCCGAACCAAAGCAAATCCGTTTGCCGAAACCTGCATTAACCATTCTTTCCAGATAGCTGTAAAATTCTTTTTTAGGAAATCCATAGCAAATAATACCTAAATCAACATATACTTGTGGATGTGTGTATAATACCGCAAGCATATCGTCAATCATAGGCCAGCCTGCATGGGCAACCATTACCCGTAGTTTTGGATGCTTTATTAATGCTTCTTCTATAACGAGAGCACTATGATATTTTGCCCTGTAACGATTATCACCTGCATAAGCAACGCCTGGTGGCCCCGGACCAACATGAACATTTATAGGAATATCCAACTCTTCAGCTAATGCTAAATATGGTTCCATGGCGCTATCAGAAAGAGTTATTCCATTGTATTGCCCTACCAATTCTCCAAAAACTTTAATACTATCAGATGAAAACCATTTACGCAATGTTTCAATGGGGATCTGCATTTCGGGTGAAAACATCAGACCGGTAATTATCCTGTTGGGAGAAGCAGATTTCCATTTTTGCACCATGGGATAAGTTCCGCTGGTAACGCCGTAAATATTGTATTTCTCCATCACCTTTATGGTTTCCGTCATAACAGAATCGTCAGTAGAAGGAGACATAAACCCCTTGCCGTTACAGTACAGATTTCTGGAAACAACATTTATCATATAATCCATTCCGCTTTCCTTTGCATCCCGTACATGCCAATGTTCAAAAGGTGAACACATGCCTATGGGTGGCGGACCTTCAAAATCAGCAGGCAAGGCGTGCATGTGCATATCTATAATGGGGTGCTGTATTCAAATAATGAACAAGAACAAAAAAAATTTCAGCTAAATATTTAATGTAAAGCAGGTTTTCGGACTCAAAAAATCGAAAACCTTCTGCATCTTGGGTGTTGAACTTTCCGGACACCCTTTGTTGTTTACCTACCCTGCTGAAAGAAAAAGATAAAATGATCAAAGCAAACCTTCAACCACAATAAGAGTTTTATCTACAGTGCACAACTATACAAACATGAGAGCGGATATTTCTTAATTCACTATGCCATCGTTCGGTTCACTATTCTTAAATACATGAGGTGCCGGAATGTTTGTCTAAGTGCTTCCTGCAACGGAAGAGCCGTCGTTTGCTGATATCTGTGTTTAGTTATTGTTGCACGAAAGTAAAATCAGCAATAAAATAGCTTTGAGGGTTATAAATCATTAATTTTGATGGAAATATTTACGGAGATGCCGCTGGTGTCTTTTCCATATAAAATAAACAGCGAATGACGAATATCCTGATCATCGATGATGAGAAAGCGATCCGCAAGACCCTTAGTGAGATATTGAGTTTTGAAGGTTATAAGATCGACGAGGCTTCCGATGGAGAAGAAGGACTTAAAAGATTCGGCGAAAAAAATTACGATCTCGTTCTCTGCGATATAAAGATGCCGAAACTTGACGGTATCGAATTTTTAGAAAAAGCCAAACAGGTCAACAGCGATGTGCCGATCATCATGATCAGCGGTCACGGCAATATCGACACCGCCGTAGAGGCCGTAAAAAAAGGCGCATTTGATTACATCAGTAAGCCACCCGATCTGAACAGGCTGCTGATCACGCTTCGCAATGCCACCGAAAAACAGGAGCTCGTGGCCCAAACGAAAGTCCTCAAACGCAAGGTGAGTAAAGTGGCCGAAATGATTGGCGAAAGCAAACCCATCTCCAAAATAAAAGATACGATCGAAAAAGTGGCTCCTACTGATGCGCGCGTCCTCATTACAGGCGAGAACGGTGCTGGTAAAGAATTGGTAGCTCGCTGGATCCATGAAAAAAGCAATCGTAATTCCGGGCCGATGGTGGAAGTGAATTGTGCAGCCATTCCCGGCGAATTGATTGAAAGCGAATTATTTGGTCATGAAAAAGGTTCGTTCACTTCGGCCATAAAGCAACGTATCGGTAAATTTGAACAAGCCAATGGAGGTACTTTATTCCTGGATGAGATCGGCGACATGAGTCTTAATGCCCAGGCAAAAGTATTACGTGCCTTGCAGGAAGGCAAAATCACGCGTGTTGGTGCAGATAAAGATATCAATGTAGATGTAAGGGTAGTGGCCGCTACCAATAAAGATTTGCTGAAAGAAGTGGATGATAAGAATTTTCGTCTCGATCTTTATCACCGGCTGGGCGTTATCATCATTCATGTGCCTTCTCTAAATGAACGGAAGGACGACATTCCGCTGTTGGTGGATTATTTTCTTGAACTGATTGCCGGCGAATACGGACAAACCAAAAAGTCGATAGATGCGGATGCTATGGATGCTTTGAAAAACTACAATTGGACGGGCAATATCCGCGAATTAAGGAACGTGGTGGAGAGATTGATCATTTTGTCGGATAAGACGATTACTTTGGAGGATGTTGGCAATTACGTAGTTCCCAAAAGCTAAAGCGATTGACGACGGGCCACCGATACATCTTTTAATTTTTGAAAGACTTAATAATTCTGTCAGCCTGAGCTTGTCGAAGGCCGCCTTCGACAAGCTCAGGCTGACAGAATGCTTTAAAATATAGAATCGTAATTCAAAAAAACTCTGATGGTGGTCGGTCGTCAAACCAGCAATCTGTAACAATTTAACACCAACTGTATCCAATAACCGAAATGGAACCCTATTTTTGCTCCCTTTAAATTTATAATATGAGTATTGGCTGGATCATTTTTATTGTAGCTGCCATCGGCTGGCATGTTGGTATGTATGGGATGTTTAAAAAAGCAGGTATTGAAGGCTGGAAGGCATTCATCCCGTTTTACAATACCTGGTGCATGGTAGAAAAGATGGAACTTCCGAAGTTGTGGTTCTTTCTCCAGTTTATCCCGATAGCCGGACAATTTATTACTATCTGGATCACCATCAAGTTTGTAGAATATTTTGGCAGATTTAATTTCTGGCACCATGCGGCCACTGTTTTGCTGCCTTTTATTTATTTCCCGTACCTGGGTTTTTCAAAAAATGAAAGATATGCGGGCAAGAAAGTGGTGGACAACTATAAAAAATCCACTGCGCGCGAATGGATCGACGCTGCGGCATTTGCGGTAGTTGCGGCTTCCATCATACGTACTTTCGTTTTTGAAGCGTATACTATCCCAACACCTTCCATGGAAAAGACGTTGCTGGTGAACGACTTTTTGTTTGTAAGCAAGTTCAGCTATGGCCCGCGCATTCCAAATACGCCGCTGGCCGTGCCTTTCGTACACCACACTTTGCCGGTCGTAAATACAAAATCATACACGGAAATCATTTCATTGCCTTACAAACGCTGGTTTGCAAGTCCGGTAAAAAGAAACGATGTGGTGGTATTTAATTTTCCGGTGAATGATACACTGATCAACACTCCTGATTTCGGCAGTCAGGTAACCTATTATCAGGCTATCAGGGATAACGGCCGCGAGGCGATATGGAGTAATTTCAACGACCAGATCATCACAAGGCCTGTCGATAAAAGGGAGAATTTTATCAAACGTTGTGTTGCTATCGCCGGCGATAGTCTGCAGGTAGTGAATGGCCGGGTGATCGTAAATGGTGTTCCGCAGGAGTTATTTCCGCAGGCACAAAGATATTATCTCATTCAGCCGCCGGCCAACGAAAGTGTGGATGCAGATAAACTCGCAACCTGGGGCATTCATGTTCGGGAAGAACAAAAAGATCTGTTAGACGGGCCGGGGAATTCAAAACTGGTGAACATCACCAATGAAGAAAAAGCGAGTATGAAAAAGCCGGCTGACTATGTAATGACCGACTATTTCTTTCCGCCCGACAAAGGACTTTTCCCTTATTATGACATCAGTGTAAATAAATGGTCGGCAGATAATTACGGTCCGATCTGGATCCCTAAAAAAGGCGCCACCATTCAGCTTACGCCAGACAATGTGATCCGCTATCAGCGTTGCATCGAAACCTACGAAGCGAATAAATTTGAACAACGCGGTGCGCAATATTTCATCAACGACCAGCCGGCAACAACCTATACTTTCAAAATGGATTATTTCTGGATGATGGGCGACAATCGCCATAACTCGCTGGATAGCCGTTATTGGGGCTATGTTCCGGAAGATCATGTGGTAGGAAAAGCTTCATTGATCTGGTTCAGTTGGGAAGGCGGACCAAGATGGAAGCGTTTCTTTAAATCAATAAAATAATTGGATTGATGATGAATTAATCGTAATTTGAACCATATAAAAATCCTCGCTGTAGCAGTACAGGGAGGATTTTTTATCTTGATAAAACTTTGCCGGAATGAAAAAAGAACAATTACATATTGAATACGATCTCTATAACGATATCAGCGAATTAAGTGGTGAAGATGCGGCACTGGTACAGGCTGCGCGAGATGTAACCGCAAAAGCATACGCTCCTTACAGTAATTTTTTGGTGGGGGCCTTTGCAAAACTTGCAAATGGGGAAACGATTTCCGGCACCAACCAGGAGAATGCCTCCTTTCCTGTGGGCATTTGTGCAGAAAGGGTATTGCTGTCAGCAGCTTCGGTATTGCATACAAACGTTCCTATCGATACATTGGCCGTTAGTTATCACAACCTGAATGGCGAAAGCAATAAGCCGGTATCGCCATGCGGCATGTGCAGGCAGGCTTTGCGCGAGTATGAAGATCGTACAAAACAGCCCATAAGATTGATATTGTCGGGCATGGAAGGAAAGATCATCATCCTCGAAAGATCCACGATGCTGCTGCCGCTCAGCTTTGGCGGCGATGACATGAAGTAACCGGATCATCTTAATGGATAATTTCAAGCACTGTCTCATAAACTATGTAAGTGATCAAGAATTTGGATGCAGTTCAGGTTCCTGGTCACTTTTTTATTACTCTAAAAACACAGTTTAATTATGAACAACAAACAACAACTCGCGGATGCTTTTTGGGCAACTCAAAACCCGCGATCAACCGGCGCGCATCAAAACAAGGTCTGCACACCATTGCACCATTTCGCCTCGTGTTTCAGCAGCCATTGTTTTCGCCAGAGGTCGCCGGCGTAACCAACTAAAGTGCCATTGCTGCCAATCACCCTGTGACAAGGGACAATGATAGCGATATTGTTTTTTCCATTTGCCGTTCCGGCCGCACGGATCGCTTTTACATTACCGAGATTTTTGCTGAGTTGCAGGTAGCTGATCGTTTTTCCGGGAGGGATAAGTTGCAGTTCGGCCCAAACTTTTTGCTGAAAATCGGTACCGGGTTGAGAAACCTGAAGATTAAAATTGAGACGCTTACCGGAGAAATATTCATTGAGTTGGCGGATACATTTTTGGAGAATATCGCTCGTTGGTTCTACAAAAATCACAGTGGTATAAACTGTTTGTTTATTTCGTTGTGTTTCCAGAAAAATCAGTTCTGCGAGGCTATCGCCATCGTTACGAAGCTGCAAAATTCCTACAGGACTATTATAGTAGATCGTTTCGGTCATAAAAAAATAAACTGTCAGCCAGAGCTTGTGCGCGGTATTATGAAAACCTTCGACAAGCTCAGGTTAACAGAAATCAAGTTTTAAAATGAACCAAATTACAAAATGTTTTTTGTAAACCCTTAATGAGCCTATCTTTGCACGATCAATGAACACGATAAAGCACCCGGAGACGGCATTTATAGAAAAAGCGATGGCCGCCGTGGCCGATCCATACCGGATGAGCATCTTGCAGGAAATTCTTGAGAAAGGCTCCCTCCGCTGCTGCGACGTGGTTTCGCTTACCGGCCTTTCGCAACCCACCTGTTCCCATCACATCAAACTTTTATCGGACAGCGATCTCATCGAATGCCGGAAAGAAGGACGCAACAATTTTATTACATTAAACAAAGCGAATTTTAAAAAGCTGGGAAGTTATTTTGAGCAATTCTTTGAAGCATAAGCGGGGAGTACTCCGCACTCCCATCTTGCCTGTCTCCTTAAGTAAAAGATGAGGATTTCAAACAAGAAGGTTACATGTACCAAAGCTGTCAAGGCCGTAACAATCACCCGATCTTATCTCCATTTGCCACTTTCAGCGAAGGCTCCAACAGTACTACTTCTTTTTTTGAATTATAAATACCCAGCACAAGGCATTCACTGAAAAAATTCGCAATCTGCTTAGGCGGAAAATTTACAACGGCAATAATCTGCCGGTTGAGCAGATCTTCTTTTTTATACAACGCGGTGATCTGAGCAGACGACCTTTTAATACCAAGCTCACCAAAATCAATAGCGAGCTGATAGGATGGATTTCGCGCCTTTTCAAAATCACTCACTTCTATGATGGTACCTACGCGGATATCAATTTTTTCAAAGTCTTCCCAGTTGATCATACCGTTTTTTTAGCGCAGGTCCAAAATAATAAGAAATGTATTTTAAAAACTATGTATGCACTTCGGCAACCCCCACAACTGCATCCAAATTAATTGGCCCGAAAACATGCGGAAACATTTCATTTACAGAAGGCGCCAGTTCATATTTCAAGGGCGATATTAATTTATTTTCTTCGATGTGAAGCAACACGAGGTCTGTCTTTCCTTTGTAATAACGGTTGAGTACGCCAGGAACCTGTTCTTTGGTACTGTTGTGTATAAAACCTTCCGTATGTAGGGAGGGAGCTTCATAAAAACCTCTTTGCAGTGCATCGTTCCATGCGGTTTTTGTGGTTACATGATAGATCATTGCTCCAGTAAATTTGCCAGTAAAAGAAGTTCGTTCATTTTGTATTGATTGCGGTCATTATCAAAACACCTGGCCAGTTCTTCCAGCAAAAACTGGATGATACGCCTGTTGTTAAGTGGCCGAAAATAAGATGTGACGGGCGGTACGGCCAACCGCTTAAAATAATTCTCGATGTCTTTATGAGAATACATTTGTCCCGTTAAAGCATCGATATAGAATTTAATTTTTTCCGATGAATGCTTTGCCGGATTTAATGCTTCATGTTGCGGATCAAAATAACCAAGGATAAATTGCCGCGGAATATTGATGGCGCGAACCGGGATATCAAGCTGCTCACAAAGGATGAGATAGAGTATTCCATTGCTGATCGCATTTCCTTTCTTCGCTTCCAGGGCTTTTGAGATGAGAAAATTGTCGGGGCTGTCGTAGCTGATCTCAACACCTTTTTGTTTATAATAATTGTAAAAGATGCTGTTCATAACGTTGATTTGCTCGATAGGAGTGAGGTAGGTATTGAGTTCCAGCCACACATTGCGGCGGATCTTTTCAATTTCCTGCAGGGTGATTTCAATGTTGATATCGGGATAATGATACTTAGATACGATCAGTGCGCCTTTTAAGAGGTCGCCATCGCCGTCGCGCCAGTCAACAAACTCATCAGTAAGGTCGCGAAAATGCAGCCGGTGAATCAGCAATTCTATCCTTTCCTGCGTGTCTTCATTGCTGATAGTTTCCCAAAGATTTTCAAGGTTGGGAATGATCTCTTTACCAAATGAAACGATCTTTTCGCTCACAGTATTATAAACTTCTTCATCCGGATCGTCGATCAGGTGCAATAAAGCAGTTATCTCTTTGTTTTCCTTCAAGTGCTCTCCTTTGCTGTTTAAAGGTTCAATTTCGCAAAGGATTTATAAAGAGGACGTTAAAATTTTCCACACCGGTGGATTAAAGGTTTAGCAGATTCAAAAGATTTTAAAATCTGTTCTGATTTTTTTACTTTTTTTTAGGAAAAATTTGTTGCATTTTTATTTGATTAACCCAAAGTGACACCATTATCTTTAAAATTGATTGCTTCACTCTTGTAAACTTTTTCGATCTCTTGAACATTATATTGCGGAGGCATTGAATAAAAGATTGCGCTGCTTGGGAACCCCAAGGCAATATGGATGAGATCAAAAAACAGCTCGATAACAGAAATAACTGTCAGAGAACCTCTGCGGATTAAATTTTTAGTAAGTTCATTTTTGTTGAAATCAACCAATTATATTTGTCACCGAAAACATTTCATAACATCGGTAGAATTAATCCGACACAGCACCTAAAACTGAAGGTAGGAATTACCTTATACCCTAAAAACATGAGATTAATCAAAACTTTATTGACAGGATGCCTGCTATTTCTTTTTGCCGTAGTGTATATATCCTGCAAAAAAACAGACTCCCTTTCAGTTCCAGGTAAAGAACCTACAGAAATAACCTCAAAGTTTTTCGACGGTTACAGATCTTCCGGCCCAACGGAACAAAAACTTGTGAACTACTTCAAACGAAGAAACGAGAAGACTCATTTTGTTGTTGAAACGGTCTCCAGGATAGGATATCCGCATTGGGATAAAGCTATCGTTACAACGAAATTAAATCCCAGTAAACGTGGTAACGATTCGCTTCAAACCTATTACGTTCCTTTTGTTCAGGATCCAGACAGTTCAGTAAATGCTGTCATGGTAGTAAAAATCTCCGGTGCCGATACGACTTTTTTCTACAGGCAAAGTTGGGAATATACCGGAATGGAAAATGACAGTACTAATGCTGGGAATGAAGCAGCAACCTTTGCAACTTTTTTCATGACGCTGGATCAGGCTGTATTTGGTTGGAGGAAATTTAAGATATTGGATTCCACTCTCTTCCGGCACGATAACCACAGGGCCGAATACGTCAAATTTGATTCTATCCCTTTTACTCCTGTAAATAATCTTTTGACGACCGTAGTGCTCTGTCAGGATATGCAAATCTCTTTCAACAATTGTCCTAATCCCGGTCAGTGCGCGGGGCCGGGAGGCAGTTGCGACAGATGTTTGCAATATTGTACTTCTTCAATATCCTACGAATATTGCTGGGAAGGCGTTGTTGACGCCCCTGGCACTAGTGGTGGTGGAACCGGCACCGGAGGAGGGGGAGGAGATGGTGATGGAGATACTCCACCACCGTGTGGCTCTGTTGAAAATCGTCAGAGGATACCATGTCCGCCTCCAGGTGGTGGCTGGATACCTGCAGAAGACGTAGGTTATGTTGCGCCATCATCAATAGTTTCGGTCAGTACTAGCGAAATAACCGATCAATGTCTTTTGGATATTCTCCAACCAATCAATGACAATGAGATGCTGGATTATCTCTTACGGGCTTATAACGAAAATGGCTTGCCCAATGTTAGTGGTACAACAAGGAAGCATCAGATATACTATCACATAGACAATTCATTGGTTGATAATAATGGCTTTCCAACACCCGCATCCTCAGCAGTAACTACACTCGCGAACGGCACCAAGAAAATTGATGTTTATCTGAACACAACTTTTTCCCCGGTGCAACTAACGAATGGGTTTCAGCAGTAGTTTTGCACGAGTTAATGCATGGTTTTATTGTGGCAGCGAAACCTAACGCTAGTGCGGGCACACTTGCTCAGCAAACACATTTTCAACATACGTATATGTGGGATATGAAAACACCTATTTCTGTTTGGCACATTCTCAAAGATCTGTATCCGGGGATTGATGATCACGAAGCAATTGCATTAGGTATGGTGAGTCTGACTGATGTTTACATGGACCCCACAACAAATTTGCCATATCCCGCAAAAAACCAGTATGCAATTGATAACTATTCTCAAAATATAGCTGCGGCAGTGGGTACTGAACATGATTACCGAACTGCTCTAAAGGGCACACCTTATTGTCATTAAACAATCAAATTATGAAAAATATAGTCTTAATAGCTGGTATAATTTGTCTGATTCCATTTTGCAGCAATGCACAAACTAATCTAAAGGTAAAAACCGCAGACGGCAAATCGACTGGGTATCAGGAATATTTTGACAGTATTCACAAAGCAAAGACCATTCCGGCGCCGGCTATAACTAAATCAAGTCAGGCATTCGTTGCGGTTAGTTTTGGAGACGATTCTAAAATTAAGGCAATTGAAATCCAAAATGTTCCAGACGTTACTTGGGAACCTGAAGCCGAGAAGTATGTGAAATCTATGCTATACAGTGTCGGGTCGAATTGGGATCTGACGAGTTTGAATCCATTTTCTCCCGGTTCAGATATTAAAGTGATGTTTTTTATTTCTGTAATGAAATATGATCAGGATCTGAAGGAAAAGGCCCTTGAAAGTTCTAAGGCATCAGAATTTGGAGTTCTTGAACTTGAGAAATATCCGATATACAAAGGAATAGCACCAATGTCCGAACTTGGTTTATCATTTGGATTTTAGGTGATTAGATTCATAAATATTAACACCCGCAAACGCGTCTGTTTTTTATGAATAGGGTTTGAAAATGTAAGCCTTAGAATAATTTTTACGGCACTGCAGTTCGTTGGTGGATAACAATGGCTTTCCAACACCCGCATCCTCTGCAGTAGTTCTGCACGAGTGGCTCATTTATGTATACTGTAAATAGACAAGGAATTGACGTAGATGAAAAATCTAAGATGAGGGCAGTAACACAAGGAGATATGCAGCAGCCATAAAATTCCTTTGAAGTAGTGATAAATGTGAAAATCCTCTATTTTAGAGGCTTTCACATTTATGTCCCACATTGTAAGTAATACCCATTTTTTGCGGTGCTTTGTTTTTCGCGCGCGAAAAATATTTTGAACACTGATTTTTATAACGACTACGACTTATATAATTCTCTGCATCTAATAATTATAAAATCAGTGTTCCGAAATTTTTATCAAAGGCAGAAATTTAATGTTTATTTTTTCTTCGGGGCAGCTTTCTTAACAGCCGTCTTTTTAGGCGCGGCTTTTTTTGCTGCTGCTTTTTTCTTCGCCGGCGCTTTTTTATCGAATGCTTTTGGTTCCTGGGCAACAATCATTTTTTTAACTTCCTCTAATGGAAGTTCTGCAGCTTCTTCAGGCGTCATCTTCTTATTATCCTTGTTCAATCCAAGTTTCAGCATTTTTTTGTTCCAGCGGATGAACGGCCCCCAACGGCCGTTTTCGATGGCGATCTTTTCCTCCGGCCATTGTTGTATAAAGCGATTGCTTTCTTTCTCCAGTTTCTTTTCAATCAACTCGTCGCAATCTTTCTGCGTCAGTTCGTCAAAATTGTATGCGCGTGGAATATTGATGAACAGGTCGTTCCATTTTATAAATGGACCGAATCTTCCTTTGCCTTTTGTAACAGGCTTGTCCCGGTAAAAACCGATCGGTGCATCTTCTATTTGTTTGGCGCCAATTACTTCTATGGCGCGCTGCAAGTCAACTTCCGTCGGCTCTTCGCCTTTTGGCAGCGAAATAAATTGTTCGCCCCATTTCACATAAGGCCCAAAACGACCGATATTAACCGAAACTTCCAGCCCCTCATATTCACCCAGCATCAGTGGCAATTTAAACAGATCCATCGCCTCTTCCAGGGTGATCGTTTCGATGCTTTGCGATGATTTCAACTTTGCAAACTTTGGCTTTTCTTCATCATTTTGTGAACCTACCTGCACCATCGGGCCGTACCGGCCCATGCGCGCGCTGATAGGCTTACCATCTTCTGCAACGCCCAGAACTCTTTCGCCTACGGCGCGTTCGGCGGTTTCTAGTGTATGTTCAACACCGCTATGGAACGGTGTGTAAAAGTCGCCCACCATTTTGTTCCAGACCATTTTTCCATCGGCGATTTCATCAAATTCCTTTTCGATATTTGCCGTAAATGAATAGTCCATCACATTCGTAAAATGTTGATTCAGAAAATCAGTTACCACCAATCCAAGATCAGTAGGAAACAACTTTGATTTTTCGGCCCCTGTATTTTCCGTTTCCGTCACTTTTTTTATCTGGTCATCTTTGAGTTTCAATACGCGGTATTCCCGGCGCGTACCTTCTTTGTCTTTTTTCTCCACGTACGTCCTCTTGATGATCGTCGAGATCGTTGGCGCATATGTACTCGGGCGGCCGATGCCGAGTTCTTCCAGTTTTTTCACCAGTGACGCTTCTGTATAACGCGCACTGTGCCTGGTGAATTTTTCAGTGGCCGTCATTTGCCTGAAGTCGAGCGATTGGCCCACAGTAAGATTGGGTAAGCGGCTTTCGTCGCCTTCATCGCCTTCTTCCTCATCCGTACTTTCAAGATATACTTTCAGGAACCCATCAAACTTCAGCACTTCACCGGTTGCTGTGAGTTCATCATTATTGGTGCTGATATTTATTTTGGCCGTTGTTTTTTCAAATTCCGCATCGCTCATTTGCGAAGCGATCGTACGTTTCCAGATCAGTTCATACAAGCGATTGAGTTCCGGATCATTCACCGTATGATTTTCCATATATGTGGGGCGGATGGCCTCATGCGCTTCCTGTGCGCTCTCGTTTTTATTTTTGTATTTACGAACCTGCAGGTATTTAGCGCCGTAGCTTTTATTGATCTCGGCTTTTATCGCGTCCATGGCCGTATCGCTGAGGTTCACGCTATCGGTACGCATATAGGTGATCTTACCACTTTCGTACAGCCGTTGCGCCAGTAACATGGTTTTACTTACCCCATACCCCAATTTACGGCTTGCTTCCTGCTGAAGCGTAGAAGTAGTAAAAGGCGCTGCCGGCGTTCGTTTGCCCGGTCTTACCTGTACGTCTTTTACGGTATATTTAGCGCCGACGCAGCTTTCAAGAAATTTTTCAGCATCCTCGGCGTAGTTGTATTTTGCCCCTTCGGCTTTGAAAGAAACCGTTCTGTCGTTAAGATCTGTTGCCGCCAGTAAAGCTTCCACTTTAAAACTGCTTACCGGTTTAAACTGGTTGATCTCCCGTTCTTTTTCGGCAATTAATTTTACCGCAACACTCTGCACGCGGCCGGCGCTGAGGCCACCTTTCTGGCCGATCTTTCGCCACAGCACAGGACTTAATTCGAACCCCACAATGCGATCCAGCACACGGCGTGCCTGCTGCGCATTTACAAGGTCCATATTAATGGTACGCGGGTTCTGCACCGCCTTCTCGATGGCCGGCTTGGTAATTTCGTGGAACACAATGCGTTTTGTTGTCTTCGGATCGAGATTGAGTACTTCCGCAAGGTGCCAGCTGATGCTTTCTCCCTCGCGGTCCTCATCCGATGCCAGCCATATTTCCTGACTTTTTTTTGCAAGGCTTTTCAGTTCGCTTACCACCTTGGTTTTGTCGGGTGATACGATATATTTTGGCGTGAAATTATTGCCTATATCAATCCCCATATCGTTTTTTTCGAGGTCGCGGATGTGACCATAACAACTTTTCACCTCGAAATCTTTTCCAAGAATGCCTTCGATTGTTTTCGCTTTCGCCGGACTTTCTACTATTAATAAGTTTTTCGCCATTTTCGTTTTTTAAATGATCACCGCTCTTGTTCACTTTGCTTGTCTAAATTCAGCTCCGGAATTTTTCCGGTAAGACAGGAGGGCATTTTTCAAGTTTGCTCCGGTTCATGTGCCGCTAATCGCCGCCGCCGGCTATCAATTCACTCATTCACCCATTGACTCATTCGCCTAATTTCCCTGCAATATTAGTTTAAAATTGAAAAATCAACATTTTTCTTCTGTAAAGCTGCTTTGTTTTGATCGTTATAAAAAATTAACGACTGCGTTTTTTACTGCTTCATCTCTGTATATTTTCCGGTGTCCGAGATGTTTTGTGATCATGAATTGAACATTGGACGGCGCATCTTCTTTTACCTTCAATGCGTCGCGTAGCGGCGTAATGTTATCGTCTTCATCGTGTATCCATAAAACTTTGGCCCTGATATTTTTAATGGCACGGCGGATGGAGAACCATTCGGCCGGGTGTCCGCTTATATTAAATATCTCTTCTTTAAGCGCGGTTTTTAATTGTTGGTTCCGGAGTCCGAGCATTTTAAACGCGTCATCGATCGCCGTAACGGTTTCCGTGGCTGGCGCGATGAGTACCAGCGAAGTATTTTCATCGTGGGGAAGTTCTTCCAGCGCCAGTGAAACGGCTATTCCGCCAAAGGAATGTGCCATATAGCTTTGAAACGGGCCATATAATTCCGCTGCCTTCATGATCATCCGGCTATAATCCAGCGCATTCACCTGTTTGCCTTCACTTATGCCGTGAGCCGGTGCATCAAAGGCCAGCACTTCATAATCCCTGGCCATGAGGTCGCTCGCATACCGGTGAAAATTTTTGCAGCTGGACGAAAAGCCATGTAATATCAGCACCTTATGCGGTCGCGGATGATTAAGGCGAAAACCTTTCACTATTGCATTATTTACGGTAAATTCAAGTGGTTCTCCGCTATCCATTATGGTTATTTTGTTGTTTATTGCAGCCGGAAACGGTGTACAAAAAATCTTAAAAGCTTCTTTTCCTGCCCTCCGTTTGTTGATGACCGATAGCAGGTTGAGTTTTGTACGTATGAATAAAAAAGCTAATTTTTTTTTAAATCTCATATCAACAAAGATATAAACTTATGAAGGTAGTATTGGTAGGGGCGGGTAATGTTGCCACGATCCTGGGGCGTTTGTTAACGGCGAATCTTCACCAGGTAGTGCAGGTGATCAGTCGCAATATCTTTCATGCGAAGGAACTTGCCGACGAGTTCGGTGCTGCATATATCGATTTTGGCGGCGAGGCAGACCTGACCGCCGATATATTCATCATCGCCACTACGGATGCAAGTCTGACCGACAATTTCGCTCATTTTAAAACCGGGGAAAAATTAGTGGTGCATACTGCCGGTTCTGTGTCCAAAGATGTACTGCAAAAAATCTCATCCAATTACGGCGTTTTATATCCGTTGCAATCTCTGCGCAAGGAACTGACGGAAATCCCGCCGATCCCATTTTTAGTGGATGGTAACAGCGAAGCCACCAAGGCCTGGCTAAAGGAGTTTGCCGGGACGTTTTCAAACAATGTGAAGGAAGCCTCCGATGAAGAGAGGTTGAAACTGCATACAGCCGCAGTGATTGTAAGCAATTTTACCAACCATCTTTACGCGATCGCGGAAGAGTTCTGCGGAAAGGAGCATGTAGATTTCGACCTGCTGAAGCCGCTGATCATGGAAACGGCACACCGCATCGAACATGCATCGCCAACCGAAGTTCAGACAGGGCCGGCGGTTCGGAAGGACATTCATACGCTCGATAAACATTTGCGGACGCTGAGTGGTTATCCAAAGCTGAGAACGACGTACATGAGGTTGACAGATAGTATTATGAACCCTTAGATGTAATGGGAATTTTATAATCAAGATTGATGATTTGTACGCTTCACATGGCTTTTATAATTGCCATTGTAATGAATTAAAAACACTATCCGTTATAACATTATCCATTAAAATTATTTGTACGGGAAAATAATATCCGTTTGAATCTTATAAGCATCTATTTTCTTTCCATTTTTATCAAACGGGTCGCCGACATATACCTCGTAAGGTGGTAAGGTCTTTTTCTTTTTGTGTGATTTGAAATAATCGTTCAATGCTTCATAAGCTATGGGAGTGAGTTCATACGGGCCGAAAAAATGCGCCACTACCGCACTGTCGCCGCCAATATTTTTGATGAAGGTTCCTTTGGGAAGTTTTTTTGGCGCCTTGTCAACCGGAAAGCCGGCTTCGAAAAAGAAAGGTGATTTTTGTGCCTTATACCATGCAATGGGTGCGCCGATAACCTTGATCTTGTTTTCCACCGTAAGTTTTGACAACCGGATGTAGATAGCTGCGAGCTTTCCACTGATCCTGTCGCTTGTGATGGTGCTGTCTTTTACATACAATATAGTTTGTTTTGCAGCAACCGTATCAGCTATATTGATCACGGGAGGCCGTTTTGCCGGCAGGGCTGATGGCCCGGGACCAGCTGCGGTTTTCTTCTTTTCAGAAACGGGCCTAGCGGCACTTCCGGTTTCCTTGTTCTTTGTTTTGCATGAAGAAAGCCCGGCAGCGGTGAAGCAGCAGAGCAGTATGGATGCAAAAGTAATTTTGTATCTGTTGATCATTAAAGGGATATTAAGAATTTGATAGCGCCTGTATAGCATGCAGATCCCACGGGCCTTGGCAATATAGGCATTATGTTTTAATATATTGAAATTCAGATTTTCCTTAATTGGTAATTTACAGTAATTTCGCAATCCGAAATTTGTATTATGTATAATATTACGTTTAAGTTTGAGCAGAAAGGATTGGAGCCGGTCACTATTGAAAATGTAGAAGCAGATCAGTCGATATTAGAAGTAGCTTTGAAGAACGATATTGAATCGCATCATAACTGCGGCGGTGTTTGTGCCTGTAGTACCTGTCATTTATATCTTGAAAAAGGAGAAGATCTTGTGGAAGAGTTGAGCGACCGCGAAGAGGATTTCATCGATCGCGCGGTAAATCCGAGATTGACTTCGAGATTGGGTTGCCAGTGCATTTTGCAAAGCGATGGCAGCGGAAATATCGAAGTGACATTGCCGGATCAATCCCAGTTTTTCGGGGAATAGATGAAGACAGGTTTAGTGTTTAGAGATTAGTGGTTATATAAAAACTGCATTGAGTTCACACCTAACCCTAAACATTAAACCACAAGCCCCCGTTCAAAACCGGAAACAAATTGTATTTTTAAGTCAACATGAGCGCAACAGCGCATTCTATATTATGACATTTGAGCCTCCTATTCACTGGAACGATTACGAAGACATCGCGATCAAACTGTATGAAAAATTCGGCGATGCTTTCGATGAGAGCAAGATCTACCGCATTCGTTTTACCGACCTGCACAAGTGGGTACTTGAATTGCCGCATTTCGCGGGCAAGGCGGAAGAAAGCACGGAAGGGCACCTCGAAATGATCCAGAGTTCCTGGGTGTATGAATGGCGCGATGGCCAGAAATAGAGCCGCGTAGCAGATTAGCTGCCTTCGGCCTGTTTAGACGGTCAGGCGAAAAGAAAAATTCTTTGGAAATTTCACCCATTGACCCATTGACTGCTTCCGAAAAAAAGAGTCTCTCTGAAGATTTCATTATTTACCATTCACGACATGAACGTGCTAGCAAATTTCCGGTTAATCAAAACTTTCGTTCTCGATGTTGACGGCGTTCTCACCGACGGTTCATTAATTTTGCTGAATGACGGGCAGATGGCCCGTACAATGAATATCAAAGATGGGTATGCGCTGCAACTTGCTGTAAAAAAAGGGTACAGGATATTGGTCATTTCCGGCGGAACTTCAGAAGCCGTGAGGATGCGGCTGGAAAAATTGGGCGTAACCAACATTCATATGTCTGTGAAAAATAAGCAACAGGTTCTTATTGATTATATAAGGGAGCATAAACTTGATGCTTCCGAAGTGTTGTATATGGGCGATGATGTGCCGGATGTTGCGCCAATGAAACTTGCCGGCCTTGCCTGCTGCCCGGCCGATGCTGCTATTGAAGTGAAGAATATCAGTCATTACGTTTCTTATATCGATGGCGGTAGAGGCTGTGTTCGCGAAGTGATAGAAAAAGTACTGCTGCTCAACAATGATTGGAACGATAATTCGTTGACGGCTTCCATCTGATTTATTTATCATTTTTCGTTGCCGCTCTTTCCGTATTTTTGGCAACCTAATTCTACAATGAAATTATTTACGGCTTTCCTGAAATTGATCCGCTGGCCCAATCTTGGGTTCATTGTGCTTACGCAGGCGCTGTTTTATTATTGCATCATTGTTCCGGTTTTTGGAAGGCAAAAATTTTCACATCCTGATGGGAGTGCTGTTTTCTTTGCTCCGGTACTATCTCCGTTTTTATTCTGGTTACTGGTAGCTGCATCCGTGTTGATTGCGGCGGCGGGTTACGTTATCAATGATTATTTTGATCTTCATATAGACGCTGTCAACAAGCCCGGAAAACTGGTGATCGATAAGTCCATTAAGCGCAGGTGGGCCATCGTGTGGCATTTGATATTGTCTGTAGCCGGTATCCTCATCAGTATCGAAGTTACTTATAAGATCCACGAATTGTATTCCATCGTAGTACTTGTTATCAATATCCTAAGTGTCCTGGCGCTATGGCTCTATTCTACCACTTACAAGAGAAGGCTGCTTGTAGGAAATGTGTTGATATCATTACTTACCGCGTGGACGATCATGATATTGTATCTTATTAATTTGCGGGATTGGTTTGCAGATAAAGTAGATCCCCAATATTATTCGGCTTATGAAACGGCCTGTACGCGGATGTTCAAATTCGCAATCCTGTACGCCTCCTTCGCATTCGTGATCTCATTGATCCGCGAAGTGGTAAAAGATATGGAAGATATAGAAGGCGACGCGAAGTACAATTGCAAAACGATGCCCATTGTTTGGGGCGTACCTGCAGCTAAAGTGTTTACCGCTGTGTGGATCGTCGTACTGATCGCTGTGCTGGTGATCGTGCAATTCTATGCCATTCAATTAGGGTGGTGGTGGAGTGCCGTTTACTGCATATTGCTGGTCATCGTTCCACTGTTATGGGTTCTGCGAAAACTATATACGGCACAGGTTCCGCAGGATTATCACCGGTTGAGCAGTGTAATAAAACTGATCATGCTCGCCGGCATATTGTCGATGTTGTTTATAAAATGGTACGGATAGGTGAAAGAGGAACGCTGAAATCTTTACAGTTTTTTTCAAAAATATCAATAGTTTTTAAGTACGCCCTAAACTCTAAATCCTAAATTTTCCAGACGAATGTTGATTCTCGCTTCTCAATCCCCGCGACGTAAACAATTGCTTGAATGGGCCGAAATCGAATTTGAGGTTCGTGTTAGCGATGCTGCTGAATCATTTCCGGCAACGCTTTCTTTTGAAGATGCAGCAATACACATTGCCCGCAATAAAGCATTGGCGGTTGAGCAGAACAACGAATTTCACCAGCCGGTTCTTGCTGCGGATACGATTGTGGTATGCGACGATCTTATTATCGGCAAGCCGAAAGATCGTGCCGATGCCGTTCACATTTTGCATAGGTTGTCAGGCAATACGCATAAGGTCATCACAGGGGTAGTGATACTTAATAACGGAAAGGAAATTGCATTTGCCGACACCACTGTGGTAACGTTCCATCCGCTCACGACGGAGCAAATAGAATTTTATGTAGACAAATACGAGCCTTACGACAAAGCGGGCGCTTATGCCATCCAGGAATGGATCGGCGTTACCGGCATAAAAGGCATCAGCGGTGATTTTTATAATGTGATGGGATTGCCGGTAAGCAGGGTGGTGCAGGCGCTTAAGTTAATGGTCAATAGTCAAATCTTTCCAACGTGTTTTTGGAGGTTAGCTTCTCATGCTGTTAAAACTTCTTCCGGAAATTAAAACAGACATCTTTCTGTCATATTGAGCTTGTCGAAACATAAAACAGGAAGTTATTTTTTATTCAGATTTGTTTTTAATAGCACAGCGCGTTATAAAGTAAAAAAATGTAGCTGCCGCTCTAAACTCCTAAACCCGATCCTCAAAACTTTACAAGAAAAATCTTCCGGTCTGATGTGGTTTTTCCGCTGTTATTTCCGCTTCGGTAAACTAGCTTGCAAGCATGACGGAGCGGCTCTTACATTATATCTGGCAGTTTCAATATTATAATATCCAGCAATTGAGTACGGTGCAGGATGAAGCTTTGCAGGTGATTCATCCCGGGCAATATAATGTCAACCAGGGACCGGATTTTTTGAACGCAAAAGTAAGGATAGGCAACACTACATGGGCGGGAAGTATAGAACTTCACATAAGATCCTCCGAATGGAATTTTCATAAGCATGGGCTGGACGAAAATTACGACAATGTTATCCTGCACGTGGTCTGGGAGCACGACGACCACGAAACTGCTTTTCCTTTTTCCACGCTGGAACTGTCGCAACGGATTTCGCGGCTGTTGCTGGACCGATATGAAGAATTGATGGGCAACAGTTATTTTATCCCATGCCAGGCCCATATCGGGTCGGTTCCCGAGTTGGTGCTGTTGTCATGGAAGGAACGGTTACTTGCGGAAAGGTTGCAACAGAGAACTGAACAGATATCCGCGTTGTTGTCCAGTAATCATTTTCATTGGGAAGAAGTATTCTGGTGGCTGCTGGCGCGCACTTTTGGTGGAAAAGTGAATGCCGATGTATTCGAAGCTGTAGCGCGTTCTGTTCCATTGAAAATTATTTCCAGAAATAACTTTCAGTTGCATAAGATTGAAGCATTGCTATTTGGACAGGCCGGTATGCTAACAGCGTCTTTTGTTGAAGATTATCCGGCCATGCTCAAAAAAGAATATCTCTTTCTAAAGAAAAAATATGGTTTGAAAGAGGTCCTTTTACCCGTATATTTTTTAAGAATGCGTCCTGCAAATTTTCCTACCATCAGGCTGGCCCAACTCGCAGCCCTGATAGCCGCAAATGGCCGGTTATTTTCTTCTTTAAAAGATGGAATCGCGCTTGGTTCGGTAAAGGATATGCTGGATATAACGGCCAACGACTACTGGCACTATCATTACAGGTTTGATCAACCGAAAAAATTTAAACCAAAAACACTGGGCAAACAGATGGTGCAAAGCCTGTTGGTAAATACGGTTGTGCCATTTCTGTTCGCATACGGTCATCTCTCAGGCATTGAACAGGCAAAAGACAAAGCGTTGAAATGGATGGAAGAGCTGGATGCAGAACATAATCATATTACCAACGGATTTGAGTCCCTTGGCATCCTCAATAACACAGCGATGGACTCCCAGGCGTTGCTCCAGTTAAAGCGGCAATACTGCGACCCTAAGCGGTGCTTGCAGTGTGCAGTTGGGAATAAAATATTAAAAATGTATGATCTTTGATATCCGGCCCGTGCTCCTTCCGAGATAAATCATGCATCCACATTAATTCCATTTGTATTCGATCACTACTTCAAGATCGGGGTGAAGGCTCTTGATGACAGGACAATTGTCGCCGATTTTCTGCAAAATTTTCTGATCCTTTTCAGCAATCTCAATAGCGGGCATATGGGCCACGATCTCAATTTTTCCGATGCGCCTGGGTTCACTCAGCATATGTTTGGTAATGTCGATGCGGGTGTTGCTCAAATCTATCTGCATATCAGATGCACGAATACCCATGGTCGTGATCATGCAGGTGGAGAGTGAAACGCAGAGCAAATCTGTAGGACTGAAACGTTCTCCTTTCCCGCGATTATCGGTAGGTGCATCGGTTTCTATTAACGTGCCGCTCTGAACATGCGTGCATTCGCAACGCAGATCGCCTTTGTAAACTATGGAAGCCGTCATATCGTATATTTTTTTTATGAAAGAGAACACTGCGCAGCAGTTCTTTTGACAATTGCATCTAACTTACCGCACAACATAGTATTTTTGCATAAATTTACTGAAGTAAATACCATCCATGAAGAAAATATTTTTTTTGCTGCTGGCAGTCGTGACACTCTCGCCCGCAATGGCCCAGAACGAAAATAAAGATAAGAAGAAGATCAAAAAGGAGGCTCGTATGAACCGCATCAACGCTATTGCAAAGCAGGAAGAAGAAGGGGTACTGACATACACGAAACATACTGTTTTCGGATTAAAACTAACCACCGACGGATATGGCGGCTTTCTTGAGATTGCCCGCGCGCAATCCGTCAATCGTGCGTTGCTTTTTCAACTTGATATCGCAGAACGTAAACATCCAAAAGAAGAAAAACTGTCCAACTTTAATAACAGCAGCCAGATAATCTTCGGAAAGATCAATTATTTTTATCCGATCAAATTAGGCGTTCAACAACAATTTTTATTGGGTAATAAAGGGAATAAGAATGGAGTGAATTTAACCGCCAATGCCGGTGGTGGTGCGAGTATTGGTTTGTTGCGCGCCTACGAGATTGAATTGATTGACCCTGTTACCAACAAACCGGAATCGGTGATATATGAATCTGCCGATAGTACGCAGTTTTTGAATGCTTATTATGATGGAACGGCTACTGGTCCGAATTTATTTAAGGGCTGGAGTCATATAAAGATGACGCCGGGTGCTTATGCCAAAGCATCGCTCCGTTTTGATTATGGAAAATACAATGAAATGGTCAATGCCATTGAAGTAGGCGTAACCGGTGAGTTTTACAGCAAAAAGATCCCGCAGATGATCTACCAGAAGCAAAAAAACTTTTTCTTTTCTGCTTATGTGGCCATCATGTTTGGAAGAAGAAAATGACAACTTACACACTAAAAGACGGAGCAAGATATGAGTTGCAGTAACAATGAAATTGCAGTAGAAGAGCAAAAAGTAAAAAAACCGAACTGGCTGCGCGTGAAGCTGCCCATAGGGGAAGAATACAAACATGTCCGCAGCCTTGTGGATACCCACAAACTTCACACGATCTGCGAAAGCGGCAATTGTCCCAATATGGGCGAGTGCTGGGGTGCAGGAACGGCCACTTTCATGATCCTGGGGAACATCTGTACACGCAGCTGCAGATTTTGTGCAGTTGCAACCGGCAGACCGGAAGCGGTGGATTGGGACGAGCCGCAGCGGGTAGCAGAAGCCATACATCTGATGAAAGTAAAACACGCAGTAGTTACATCTGTTGACCGCGATGAATTGAAAGACGGTGGAAGCATCATCTGGCAAAACACGATCCGTGCCATTAAATCTTTAAACCCGGATACAACACTCGAAACACTGATCCCTGACTTCAAGGCACAAAAAGAAAATATTCAACGAATTATCGATGCAGCGCCGGAAGTGGTGAGCCACAATATTGAAACCACCGAACGACTCACCAAACAAGTACGTATGCAGGCTAAATACTGGCAAAGCATGGAAACGCTGAAGATCCTCAAAGAAGGTGGCATGCGTACCAAAAGTGGTATCATGCTTGGCTTGGGTGAAGCAAAGGAAGAAGTTATTCAGACGCTGAAAGATCTTGCAGACAACGGAGTGGATGTAGTAACGATCGGGCAATATTTACAGCCAACCAAAAAACACCTTGCCGTAGAAAGGTTCATCCACCCGGATGAATTTGCAGAATACCGAGAGATCGGTTACGAACTTGGACTGGATTACGTAGAAAGCGGGCCATTGGTTAGATCTTCATACCACAGTGAAAAGCATGTGATCAAAGGATGGGGAAGGAACAAGTGGGAGGAGGAGAAATTAATTAATAGTTAATAACAATAATTCGAGCCTTTGCAGATTGCAAAGGCTTTTTTGTAGCTTGGTATTTCAATCGGATGTATGAAAACAGCTTTTACTTTATTGTTGTTATTTTTTTGCTTCGCAACAAATGCACAAGTAAAATGGACGAATGTTGATTCGGTGTATCAGCCTTTGCCGGCTGGCTTTCATGTATACAAAACAACCGATTCACTGGATGGAAAACCCTTTATCGCCTATTACGCGATCGCAGACCTGAAAGATAAAAAACTTGATTTCACGGTCGATACCACATTCAAAAGAAGATTAACGCCGACGGAATTTTATGAAAAAAACAATCATCCTTTGCTGGTGGTAAACACTACCTTTTTTTCTTTTGAAACAAACAGAAATTTGAATGTCGTGATCAAAAACGGGAAGTTGTTGTCGTATAATCAGCATTCGGTTCCATTGAAAGGAAAAGATACGTTCATGTTCAGTCACGCTTTTAGTAGCGCCATCGGAATCAATAAAAACCGAAACGCTGATGTGTCTTGGTTATACACGGACTCAGCAAAGAGAAATGTGTATGCCGATCAAACAGCGCAATCCTAGAGGAAGCAGCTGTATGCTCATCAATGGTAAACAAACCATCACACCTTCCGATAAAATGGGAACGCAACGGCCGGTGCCAGCGGTTTTTATTATCCAGAAATTACGATCCGCGTCGGGTTGGTGATCGGCGTTAATTCCTGACACCAGCGATGCGTAAAATAAAAATCCATTCAACAATTACTTGAAAATAATATTAAATGGATCGTACAAATCACGCGGTATTTGATGAATTATCGTGTTTTGAGTTTCTAACGAATTACCGGAGGTATATCCCACACCAGCGCACTTGCACCCAAAATCGCTGCATCCGCTTCCTTCAGTTCGCTAAAAATCAACTTTACCTTATTCTGGAAGATCGGCAGCAGATTCGCTTCCATATACCTTCTCGTTGGTTTCATCAGCAACTCGCCGGCTTTGGTCAACCCCCCAAACAATACGATCGCTTCGGGAGAAGAAAACATGATGAAGTTGGCCAGTGATTCTCCCAATATCTGGCCGGTAAATTCAAATATCCTGTTGGCGATATTATCGCCCTGCATGGCGCATTCATATACCGTTTCACTGGTGAGCTCGTTGATGCTGTAGTTACGCAGCAGGCTTTCTTCTTCCGGATGTTCCGTCAGCAATTCGATGGCAGTTTCGCGAACGCCGGTTGCCGAAGCATATGCTTCGAGACTTCCACGCATGTGGGTACTTTTGTGCAAACGTCCACCCGGGCGGATGATCGTGTGGCCGAGTTCTCCGGCAAATCCATCGTGTCCAAGCACGATCTTGCCATCTATTACGATGCCGCTTCCTACTCCCGTTCCGAGTGTGATGGTGATAAAATGCTTGATGGTTTTGGTGCAACCGTAGATCATTTCGCCCATCGCTGCCGCATTGGCGTCATTGGTGAGCTTGGTTGTTAGGCCAAATTTTTTGGTCATCAGGTCAGCGATCGGGATGATGCCTTTCCATTTTAAATTAGGCGCATATTCGATGGTGCCACTGTAAAAATTTCCGTTTGGAGCCCCCATACCGATACCGATGAAATTTTCCGTACCGCCTACTTTGTCGATCATCGGCAGAAGTTTGGCGTGCAGGTCGTCGATGAAATCTTCCACCACTTCATGTGCATTGCTGGGTATCCTGTCCTGAGCAAGGATATTACCTTTCCTGTCTACGATACCAAATTTGGTGGTGGTTCCGCCGATGTCTATACCTACGGCGTATTCTTTTTGAGCACTCATATGTAAGCGATTTTATAAACGAGCCATATATTTTTGCAAATATATGGCTCGCACAACATAATATTTTAATTAGATCAATTGGCTGCGTCGTAGTTGATACCTTGTTTTTTCAAAATTCCTTTCACTGCAAAGGCAAAGAAAGCAAGGTAAGCAAAACAAATGGCCGCTACCCAGTAAGATTGGTGAATTCCCCAACCGTTGATGGTTGAATTCGCCTGCAGGAAATCCGCCAGTTTACCCTGGATCGGGGGAATAACACCCGCACCCAAAATCATCATGATAAGAAATGCAGAACCCTGACTGGTATATTTACCCAAACCGGCGAGTGACAAGCTGAAAATACTTGGCCACATAATGGAGCAGCAAAGTCCGCCGCTGAGGAACGCATACACTGCCAAAGTGCCTGTCGTTTGAGTTCCGATCACCATGGCGGCAACGCCCAGCAAACCGAACAACAACAATGTTTGTGCGGGCTTGTTTTTCGTAAGATAAAAAGCAATGATCTGTATTACAACGCAAACCACGTAATAATACAGTGGTTTCATATTATAACCGAAAGCTGTATTTACCGCCAGAATAATTGCAAAAGCTAAAAACGGAACAATGATCTGTAAAGCCAGCGTGGTACTTTTTTTAAGATTGAATGCGCTTACCGAAAATGCCCAGCGGCCTATCATCAGACTTCCCCAATACATCGCGATGTACGGAGTTGCCTCTGATGACTGAAGGCCGCCAAAATCCGGGTGCCTCAGCAATTCAGCAAGGTTACTGCTCACAGAAACTTCTACGCCGACATAAACGAAAATGGCCAGCATTCCCAATACAAGCTGCGGATATTTCATTGCGCCCCAGCCTTCATTATTTTTGCGGGCACTCACATTGGCCACCAACAATCCAAGCACTACTACTGCCAGTGCTCCGAAAAGCCATTTTAAGCGATAAGATTCCAAAGCATGTTTTGCAACATCATCCAATGTACTCATATCTGTTTTATAGCTGTTAAAAACCGGTACGAAGCAAATGATGAGCAGACCTGTCATGATAAGCAACGAATACAATGCTTTTCCGGCTTTTTCTGTTTTTTCTTCCAGAATGCCGGAAGGCACCTTTTTAGAAAATGCAAACAATGACGCTGCAGCTACAAACAATAATCCTACACCCACATACAGCATGATCACTTTATTTAATCCTAACGAAGCTATCTGCGCATCGGTGATGGCAGCAGTTGTTCCGAACAGCGCCAATGATACCACCAATGGCCCGATCGTAGTACCGAATGAATTCACTGCGCCGCCGAGTGTAACGCGACTGGTGCCGGTGGCCGGATCGCCCAGCGTGATAGCAAAAGGTTGCGCAGCTGTTTGCTGAAGGGAAAACCCGAGCGCAACAATGAATAAGCCAGCCAGCATTCCGGCAAATGTATTTCCATTAACTGCAATGATCATTGCAGCAGCACCTAACGCAGAAAACAACAAACCATATACGATGCTTTTCTTATAGCCCCATTTACCTACCAGATCTTTTCCTCCAAATGCGCCGTATGCAAATAAAACAAGAGCGCCAATATAATATGCCGTATAAAAAGCAAAATCTATCAGCTGGCTTTGAAACTGATCGAGATTAAAATAATGTTTACAAAAAGGAATAAAAACGCTGTTACCTGCGGCAATGAATCCCCAGAAAAAAAAATACCACCACTAAAGTGCTGAGGGCGCCATAATTGGTAGGAATGCCCGAATGTTTCACATCGGCATTTGAAGAGTTTGATTGTGCAATCGCCATGTTTAAAGTTTTAAAGTTGTAAAGTATAATATTTTGCGGAACTTAAAAAATATTACAAGTCATAATTTGCTGGTAACGAAATCCTTCTTAATTTGTATGGAACAATTTTACCATGGAAATAATACACGTCAGCGCGGAATGTTATCCAATGGCCAAGACCGGCGGTCTTGCAGATGTAGTGGGAGCCTTGCCAAAATACCAGAACAAACTCGGGCATTTTGCCAAAGTAGTGATGCCCATGCACCGCACTAAGTTTTTATACGACAACGAATGGGAAGTAGTACACAAAGGCAGTTTCAGCATGGGCACTTTTTATTACGACTTCACCATCATTAAAGAAAAAACAAACAAGCTCGATTTCGATCTTTATTGTGTAGATATCAATGGCATGCTTGATCGTGAACGCGTATACGGTTATGATGATGATACGGAACGTTTCACTGCCTTTCAGATTGCGGTACTGGAATGGGTTAGCCGTTGGGAACATCGTCCGGATGTGATCAACTGCCACGATCATCACACCGCGCTTATTCCCTTCATGCTCCATTATTGTTACAGCTATAATCATATCTCCACCATCCCGGTAACGCTTACCATTCACAACGCGCAATACCAGGGCTGGATGGGCTGGAACAAAGGCACCTATCTTCCGGCGTGGGATTCGTGGCGTTGGGGAATGTTGGAATGGGATCATACCATCAATCCTTTGGCCTGCGGCATAAAATGCGCCGACAAAGTGAATACCGTGAGCCCGGGTTACATGGACGAACTCATGCGCGAAGCAAACGGACTCGAAGCATTGTTCAATTATGAAAGAGGAAAGTGTTCCGGTATTTTAAACGGTATCGATTACGCCGTATGGAACCCCGGGACCGACACTTATATCCTCGACAATTTTACCGAAAAAGATTACGATGCGGGAAAATTGCTCAATAAAAAACAATTGTGCCGCGAATTCGGATTTGATGCGGAGCTGCCGTTGTTTATTTTCATCGGCAGACTGGTAGGTGAAAAGGCTGCCGATCTTTTACCCGAAGCCATCATCCGTATGTATGCTGAGGCAAAAGATCAGTTCAGCTTTCTGATATTGGGAAGCGGCGAACCTGCAGTGGAACAGGAACTCACGGCGCTTAACAACCGTTGGGTAGGGTACTACAATTCCCGGATGGAGTACAACGAAAAATTGAGTCACCAGATGTATGCCGGTGCCGATTTTTTGCTGATGCCGAGCAGGGTGGAGCCGTGTGGTTTGAACCAGATGTATGCGATGCGGTATGGCACCGTTCCGATCGTTCGCCGCACCGGCGGATTATCTGATACGGTTAAAGATTATGGCGAACAAAACGGGTATGGCATTTGTTTCAATAACGCAAGTGTGGACGATATCTTACATTCGATGCGTCGCGCGCTGGAGTTATATCACGATACAAAAAAACTCAACGAAGTGCGCCTTGCCATGATGCAGATAAAAAACAGCTGGGAAGTAAGCGCCCAACGATACATCGATCTATATTCATCTATCCAATAAAACAAGTCATATGTTACACAAAAGAGTAGTGGCCGTTATCTTAGGCGGCGGCGCCGGAAGCCGGCTATACCCACTCACAGCAACCAGAAGCAAACCAGCCGTACCGATTGCCGGCAAATACAGGTTGGTGGATATTCCGATCTCCAATTGTATCAACAGCAACATCAACCGAATGTTCGTGCTGACACAATATAATTCAGCTTCGCTCAACAAACACATCAAAAATACCTATCAGTTCAGTGGTTTCAGCAGCGGCTTTGTAGACATCCTTGCTGCGGAGCAAACGCCGGACAGCCCGGGTTGGTTCCAGGGAACGGCCGATGCTGTGCGCCAGTCGCTCAAACATATCGACAAAAATGATTTTGATTACGTGCTTATTTTAAGCGGCGATCAATTGTACCAGATGGATTTCATGGAAATGATCGAGAATCACCAGGCCAGCAATGCCGATATTTCCATCGCAACGATCCCTGTAGGCGAAAGAGATGCGCCGGAATTTGGTATTCTGAAATCAAATGAGGAACATATCATTACTTCATTTATCGAAAAACCTGCGAAAGAATTGTTGCCGGAATGGACGAGCGATACCGGCGAAGATATGCACAACCAGGGAAGGCATTACCTCGCATCTATGGGTATTTATATTTTTAGCAGAAAACTGTTGTTTCAATTGCTGGAGGAAGAAAAAAAATCCGCCACTGATTTCGGTAAAGAAATCATCCCGGATGCAATCGATAAATACAAAGTTTTAAGTTACCAATACGATGGTTATTGGACAGACATCGGAAATATTTATTCTTTTTTTGAAGCAAATCTTGCATTGACGTTGGATATTCCACCATTCAATTTATTCGATAATAAAAAAATGGTGTACAGCCGCGCCCGCATGCTGCCGCCGGCGAAGATCAGTGGTACGATGCTTGACCAGGCGATCATCGCAGAAGGTTCTATCATCAAGGCGCATCGCATTGCAAATTCTGTGATCGGTATCCGCGCACGCATTGGCAGCGGAAGCGTTATCGAAAGCTCTTACCTGATGGGAAATGATTTTTATGAAACGATTGAAGAAATAGCCTACAACCTAGGTCGCGGCATACCACCAGTGGGCATCGGCGACAATTGCCATTTTACAAACGTGATTGTCGATAAGGATGCACGGATCGGCAACAACGTTGTGATCAGGGCCAATCACGAGATGCCCGCCAGCGATCATGAATTATATACTGTTAAGGATGGAATAGTGGTGGTAAAAAAAGGAGCCGTGATAAAAGATGGATTTACTTTGCAGTAACAATAAGTTATAAGATGTCGGGAGGCTGGTTTATTTACATCAGAAAATACTTCTGCCACTGTTGCCGGAAGTGACCATTGCCCAATTTGAGGAAATATGGCTACTGTTATCTGGGTAGCGTTTCCGTCTGTTCATGAGTATACATAAGGTTGTTGATATAATGTGGATAGCCGCGTAACAGAATGATATTCCGCCTTACCGCCGCCGTTTCGCGTATTTTTAAAACCTTTTCTTTATTGCAGATAGCCGGAATATTTTTTTACAACGTAGTAGAAATTCCTGTTATTTCAATTTGGAAGTGGTTGCTGAAATCAGGAACTAAACCAGTTCAGGCACTATTGTTGTTCCGATATGCGCGTATAGTTCACATAAAAAATCACAACTTATGCAAACAAGGCCCACACAAATGACAACAGTCAGCAGCATTCTCGAAAAGCTGCGTGTAAGAAAGCAAGACAATGAGTTCATTATAAAAGACGGTCAGTTTACTACAACAAACGGTAAGATGTATTCTCCCGACGATCTCAAGATCATTCGTACTTTCAGGTTTGAGGGTGAATCTGATCCATCAGATTCGTCAATCATTTACCTTATCGAGGCCAACGACGGATTGGTGGGATACAGCATGGACGCTTACGGCGTTTACAGCAACCACGATGACGACGGGTACGATGATTTTATCCGTAAAATTCCTGTGGAAGAAAGAGAGGAACAGGAAATTTTCGGAAGCTGACAACTATGTTAAAACAAATTTCAGATTAATTATTCGCCCCGTTACAACCGGGGCGTTTTTATTACAAAAAAAATCTTTGTGGAAAAATCGGGGAAGCACTTACAGGTCCATAACGATCAAGTACGGGTAAAATAATCCGTGCTACAATGCGGCAAATCTCGTCATGTTTTTTTATTAGTTTTTTTTCGTCGTCCCCACCAGATAATAAAACCCGTTACCGGCAAACTTGCGGCAATCAGGCTCGCGAAAAAGGCCAGCAACTTTCCTGTAAATCCAAGGACGGCACCTACGTGTATATCGTAATTCATCCGTGCGATCTTATCTGCAACATTGGCATCTTTGAACTTTCCTGCATAAGTTCCTTCGGCAGGAAGTTGCGCCCCGGTGAATTGATCATGATGATAGAAGTCGGAATTGTAATAAGTACCCGGCCGGTGGTTGACAGAAATTTCGATTGGATCTGAATTGCCTGCAGCGAAGTAAATACCCAGACTTTCATTGTCTTTTATTGAATCCAGGTGCATTTTCCAAACTTTGTCGCCCATGTTGTAGGAAGGAGTGGGGCGGGTTGTATCGGAAACGGGATGTTTATGTTCGATCTGGGTTTTACCGCCGCTGCTTACCCAATAGACCGTTTTCGCGAACCACTCAAATCCAATTACAAGTCCGGTTATTGCCAAAAAGATCGCCACCCATGTCATATAAAAGCCCAGAACATTGTGAAGGTCGTAATTTTTCCGCCGCCATTTTGCGCTCCATTTTATAGAAAAACGTTGTTTGCGTGCCGCTTTATTTTTCGGCCACCACAAAATGATGCCGGTGATCATCATCACCAAAAAGATCAGCGTTGCAGAAGCAACGATAGGTTGTCCCAATCTTGGTGGTAGCCATAAATACAAATGCCCCGTTTGCACCACCCGGAAAAAATCCCGGTTCATATTCTTGTGCCTCAGTACCCGGCCGTTGTAAGGATCTATATATACAATTTCATAATGATCCGCATCGTAGTAAGAGGCAATGGCAGCATCATCCTTACCCGGATATTCAATTCCAAGTGCTTTTTTAGACTTCAGTACCTGCTCTGCAATTACTTTAATGTCAGAAGGCGGGAGATAAGTGATATTCTTTTGCTCCACGAATTTAAATGGTTCCGTAATGTTCCGGATCTCGATCTCGAAAGCAAGGATGCACCCTGTGATGCCAAGAAAGACGATAACGAGCCCGGAAACCAATCCCAACCAAAGATGTATGATGCGTATGATCTTTTTGAAACCCATATAAAAACGCTCCTTTGAAAGATGCGTGAAGGCGCAAAAGTATCCGCATACAAACAGTATAGCAAATCAAAATTGGGAAAATCGTTTACGAAGACGGAAAATATCCCTGTATGTATGATCTTATATCATCCATCACAGATCATAACTGTGTACTCCAATAAAGTTGTTCCACAAAGGACTTTGAATCTTCATCTTCACTGTTTACTTCGCCTTTGATCCTTTCAGTAAGAAAAGTTTTCATGCCGGCCGTGGTCATATATTTTTTGGCCGTAACAGGTTTGATCACTTGTTCATCGGGAACGGACGTGGTAATCTTTGTTGCGATGAAAGAAGTATACATTCTCGGAATCGTCAATCCGAGGATAGTGCCAGGTAAACCGCTGATGGAGCATGGACCACCTGAAAGCGTGATCTCGTCGGTATAAAATGCGAAAATGTAAACGCTGTCCATGATAATACCAACGGCCTTTCTGCAGTTATACCCGGCTATAATTCTTGTTTCGGCAGATAACTTCCAGTTGATAGTACGGATACTGTCCTGTATATTGAAATTGGAACCAAAAATATTTTTCTGCATCGTATAAACGCCCGTTGTATGGTCGAAGTACCATGAATTTTCCTCGTCACTTTTCCGCAAAAATTCCGGCATTTTCATGCCTTCCTGCCAGCGGTCGAATTTGTAAATGCTTTTACCATTTGCAAACGTGAGCGTGTAATATCCTGTTTTGAACGGAGAAATATTATCCTTCATCATTTCCGCCCACGGACCGCCGCCCAATGTTTTTTTAACGTTTGTTTTCACTTCGTATTCTATCATCGCTTTTGAAACGAATGTTTGCGCATTTGTTACAGCAATACCCGCAAATACAATTGTTATAAATAATAAAATCCTTTTCATAAATCTTGTTTGATAGATCAATAATTATTTTGCAGCAGCGCCTTTGTTTTTAAAGTTCCACTGGAAACCAAGCAGGAAGTACCTTTTCAGGCGATCGTTCCTTTGCTCGGTATAAACGTTTTCGTAGAAGTTACGATCTATCCCGATGTTTTGATTCAGGATATCGCGCACTTTGAAGTAGATCGTGTATTCGTCTTTTTTCAATGTGCGCTGCAGTTTTGCGTTCCACATATTGTTGTTAAGATCCTGGCTGTTCTTGTCGAGCTTCTGGCGATAATACATCTTGTAATCCGTTTGTATCGACCACACTTTTTTATAATAGATCGTCACATCACCGGATAATTGATTTTCACTATAGCTGGTTGCCGGCGCATCCTGTATCGACTTGCTGCGGTTGTATGTATAATTATCTGAGATGCTCACATCATACTTCTTTTCCTTTGATTTGTTGATCCACGTTCCAATTCCGGTGTTAAGATTGTTGGAATGACTCAACGATCCGTTGATCATATTTGCATAGCGATTGTAACCCGCATTAAGATTCAGGTTGATCCTTGTATCTATCTTTTTAATTTTACTACCTACGCCGCCCCAAAAATTCACATTCACATTTCCGTCAGTGTTGATAGGTTGTGTGATGGTTTTACCATTTGTATACGTTCGTGCGCTGGTGATGGCATTGCTTGTTATTGAACCATTGAGTCCCTGGTAAGTCCAGATATCCTTCAGAAAATTATAGCTGTTGTGTGAAATGTTCAATGAATTGGTGAACGAAGGTTTCAGATCCGGGTTACCAAGATATTGATTGAATTCATCATTGTTGTTGCGCAATGGTTGCAATTGATTGATCGTAGGCTGCCTGTTGTATCCGTTGTAATTTACGCGGAAAGAATGGTTGGCTTTGTACGAATATGTAAAGGATGCCGATGGAAAGAAGTTGGTATAGTTACGTATATATTCTTTGTCGAATGTTCTGTCGAGCAAATTGAAATGAGTAATGCCCACGCCTGAACCGAAATTGAACTTTATCTTTTTGAAACTGTAACTGATCTTTACCGCAGGTTTATTCTGCAAAATATTTTGCTTGAAATCATTCGTCAGGGAATCAACCTGTTCATCGTATTTCTGACTTACGGCCGAGTAATTAAAACTGTTTTGATTGTTGGTGCCGGAGTTTAAGGTAAGTTCGTGACTCAGTTCCAATGAATACTTTTTACCAAGAGGTTCTGTATAAATTGCTTTCGCAATAACACTTTGCGTTTGCTTATCTGTTTCAATCAGACGATCGATTGATGGTGTTGCCGGCAGGCCCGGAATGAATGTCTGGTATTCTGCGTCCAGGAAATTGGTTCCATCGGAATTTAACAGGTTATAATCGGTGCTGAACGAAAAGGTTCTTCTCGCTTTTTTAAATTTATGTTTGAACAGCACATTTCCGGAATACGATTGTTTGTCGATATTCGTATTGCTTTTAATATCGCTGCTGTTCATCAATGCTTCATTGATATCTTTTCTTTCAGAAGCAGTGATGGTTTCAGATTCGGTGTGATAGATATTTGCACGTGCCGTGAATTTGATCGTATTGTTTGAGTCAAGTTTCACATCATAAGTGCCGCTGATCTTTACATTATTACGGTTGATATGTGAGTTTGCAATGGATCTTTCGTTGTACACCGTATCAGGATTAATCGTTGTTTTTGTATAAGAATTCTGGGTATTGTGGTAATCCTGGCTATTGAACTTAGGCGAAAAATTGAGTGTTTGCTTGTCGTTCCATTTGTTGCTGTATTGAACGCCGGCGTTGATGTTTCTGATGAAACCATTTTCCGTATTTACGTAGGGTTCGTCGTCGGAACCGCCGCCGCGCCATTGGTACATCGTCATTCCATCATCATCGATACTCATGCTCACATTTTCATTTTCACTTCCGTATTTATTGCTGTCGTCCCAGCTAAGTCCGTCCTGGCCCGTATTTCCGTTTAATACAAAAGCCGATAACTTTCTCTTTCCTTTAAAGGTGCTGAATAATATATTATTGTTATATCGATCTTCTTTGTCTTTCAACAGGCCGCCGGAAAGATCCACTTTTCCAAAGTACCCTGTTTTTTTATCTTCTTTCAATTTAAGGTTGATCGTCTTTTGTGTTTTGCCGTCGTCGATGCCGGTAAATTCCGATTGGTCGCTTTTTTTATCAAATACCTGCACTTCTTTCACCGCATCTGCGCGAAGATTTTTCACGGCCATTCCCGGATCATCGCCGAAAAATTCTTCGCCATCTACCAACACTTTTTCTACTGCCACACCCATATTCTTGATCGTTCCGTCCTTATCCACCTGGAATCCAGGCATCTTTTTAAGTAGTTCTTCCACATTCGCATTGGCGCTAACTTTAAAGCTGTCGGCCGTGTAAATAGTCGTATCGCCCTTTACCCTCATCGGGCTGCCGCTTTTTAAAACGATCGCTTCCAGTAATTTCAATTTACCGGTCACCGCAATCGGCGCAATTTCCGTCGCCGATTGTTTAATCTCGATATTTTCAACGTAGTCGGCAAACATCGGGTGCATCACCATCAGGATGTAATTTCCTGCCGGTGTTTTAGTAAGCTGGTAAGAGCCGTCCGGCCTGGTTCTTGTAAAATCAACCAATGACGAATCTTTCGTGGACAACAACGCTACCACTGCATTTTCCACAGCCATTTTAGAAGTCGTATCTTTCAACACGCCGGTAACGATTGTTTTTTGCGCCAAACAAAATTGTATTGAGAATAAAAAGCACAGGAAGAGTACGAGGCTTTTGGTCATGCAGTTAGTTTTAAAGTTGCTCAAATATGAGCTATAAAATATTGGATGCAAACTAACTATTACTAAATTTACGTTAAAACGATTTTTTATAAGCGGTAACATGTTCTCTCAGATTGCGCCGATTACGCTGATTTTATTACTGGATTTTTACGGGGTACGAACATTAATGAAGTTATATGCGGGAAAACAAAAAATATTATTATGGCATATGAAGATGATCACTTTATAGATTCAACGAGGATGGTGTGGAACTATTCTTTTTTTACCGATGAAGACATCGATCGTTTTCAGCATGGCGACCTTCATAATGCTTATGAAAAATTCGGCAGTCATCAACTAACTGTTCTTGATACCGAAGGTTTTTATTTTGCCGTATGGGCGCCCAATGCAACCGCAGTTTCCCTCGTGGGCGAATTCAACGGCTGGAAAGAACACATTCACAAATTGTATGTCCGGCAAGATTCTTCCGGCATCTGGGAAGGGTTTGTTCCCCGGATGTTTCCAAATACTTATTATAAATATCATATAAGAGGAACGGAGGGTACCGAAGTTTTTAAGGCCGATCCATTTGCGTTTTACAGCGAACTTCGTCCGGGTACGGCATCCATTACAAGAAATATTAATAAACATTGGCGCGATGAACAATGGATGACCGGGCGAAAACAGGCGAATTCATTAAACGCGCCGTGGAGCGTGTATGAAGTTCACCTCGCCAGCTGGATGAGGCCCGTCAAAAATGATGAGAACGCATACACATCTTATGATGATCTGGTAACACGACTTGTTCCTTATGTAAAAAATATGGGTTTCACTCATGTGGAACTGATGCCGGTGATGGAACATCCGTTTGACGGCAGCTGGGGCTACCAGGGTACGGGTTTTTTTGCGCCTACTTCAAGGTTTGGCCTGCCGGAAGAATTTATGAACCTTGTTGAAGCGTTGCATCAAAATGGAATCGGCGTGATCCTCGATTGGGTGCCTTCGCATTTTCCCGGCGATGCACATGGATTGTATATGTTCGATGGCACGCACACTTACGAATATGCAGATATGCGCAAAGGATTTCATCCAGACTGGAACAGTTATATCTTTAATTATTCACGCGGTGAGGTCGTTTCATTTTTGATCAGCAGTGCACATTTCTGGCTAAAGAAATATCATGTAGACGGCATTCGTGTAGACGCGGTAAATTCCATCATTCGCCGCGATTTCAGTCGCAAAGAAGGCGAGTGGGAACGAAACGAATACGGGGGCAATGAGAACATAGAAGCGATCGCTTTTTTAAAAAAAATGAACACCGTCATATACAGAGATTTCCCCGACGTGCAAACGATCGCAGAAGAAGCATCCGATTGGCCCGGTATTACAGGATCCCTGAAGACAGGTGGCTTTGGGTTTGGTATGAAATGGATGATGGGCTGGATGCACGATATGTTTCGCTATTTTAAAAAACGACCGCCCGACCGGCCGGCGGCGCAAAACGATTTCACATTTAGCATGATGTATTTTTATGACGAAAAATTCATGCTGCCGCTCAGCCATGATGAAGTCGTTCACGGTAAAAGTCCGATGATCTACAAAATGCCCGGCAACGAGTGGGAACAATTTGCCAATCTCCGCCTTTTATATACCTGGATGTTTACCCACCCCGGAGCCAAATTATTATTTATGGGCGATGAGTTTGGACAAACATCCGAATGGAACTATAAGTCGGAGCTTGACTGGGAACTGTTGCAATATGCCGCCCATAATGATCTGCAGGAGTGTGTAAGGACGCTCAATCATCTGTACCGCCAGCAACCGGCCTTGCACGAACTTCAGTTTGACCCTAAAGGGTTTGAGTGGGAGGATATCGGACACCGGGAAGAAGGTATCCTTGTTTTTCGCAGATGCGGAAAATTGAAGGCAAACGACCTCGTGATCGTGATGAATATGACCAATTTGCCCCGAAATAATTGGAAAATTAAGTTAAAAGGCAAACCCCGCTGGACTGAGCTATTCAACAGCGACGATGTAAAGTATTGGGGTAGTGGCAAGTATGCAAATGAAAATATACCATGCGAACTTGTTGATAAAAAGAAGAAGATCTTTGAAATAAAAGTGAACGTTCCGCCGTTAGGAGCTATGATATTTTGCTAACTTTATCCGGTATTTATCACTTACCTCGAAATCCAAAATGAAAAACCTATTATTCCTCATTGCCATCATTATGTGCCTGTCTGTCCGGGCACAACAATATGACAGCGCACAATTTTATTATCAGACCGGACTTGTTGAAAAAGCTGCAAAACGCCAGCTAGTCGCTTACAATCAATTTTCGAAAGCTGTCTCTTTCAATCCAAAATTTGTAGATGCGTATATCGAATGTGGCATTGCTGCATTGGAAATGAGGAAAACTGATCTTGCCATCGCAAATTTTTCCAGGGCTTCGGAACTTCAGCCTGAGAACATGGTTGCGATCCATGAATTATCCAACCTTTATTTCAGCTATCATCAATATGCAAAGGCGATCGAGTTTGCCCAAAAATGCAAGGATTGCGAAAATTCGCAAAAGATCATCGGTATCAGTTACTATCAGCAGGAAAATTATCCGGAAGCGGTGAGGTTCCTTATTGCGGCCATTAAAAAGAACAGCGAAGACGCAGAGGCAAATTATATACTGGCCCGCGCTTACCTTGATATGGAACAGTATAAACTTGCGGTGCCCTATTATGAAAAGGCTGTAAAGATGGATGCGACCAAAAATACCTGGATGTACGAATTGGGTTTACTGTACTACAACAATAACGATTATAAAAATGCAGTAGCTTCCTTTACAAACGCGGCAAGGAATGGTTACGTGGAATCAAATGATTTTAACGAAAACCTTGGTTATGCCTCCTTATACAATGATGATTACGAAAAAGGAGAATCCTTACTGATGAAGGTTTGGGAGCGGAAACCCGGAAATAAAGACATCTTGCGCGATATGGCGGAAATTTTTTACCTGAAAAAACAATACGATAAATCATTGCAGTATTGTCAGAAGCTCATGGAAATAGATACTAAAGATGGTAAGGCACTTTACCAGGCCGGATTGAATTTTATAAAAAAGGGGCAGAAGGATCGCGGCCAGCAAATGTGCGATAAAGCCATTAAACTTGATCCGTCTCTTGATGCTTTAAGAAAGAAAAAAGAAATGGTGGGAATGTAACAACAGGAGGTCACGGCTTCAAACATGTACATAAGTTTTACCTGCCCGCTGCAACCAGTGGTTTTTTTACCTGATTATTCAGGGTTTTATTAACGTATCCGAAATTGACCGGCTTGATCCAAAAGCAGCAATTTTTCAACCACGGATGTCTTTAGGGAAATAAATGCATATGAAAAGAATTTGCTTGATAATTGTTTTATCTGTGTTACTATTTTCCTGTTCAAAAGAAAACAATCTTAAAGCCATTGGCACAGCAGAACTGAAGGGTAGCTGGAAATGGATAAGTACCGATGGAGGTATCGGTAATAATATTCATGAAACACCGGCATCAACGGGCCAAAACATCCTGCTGACGTTTACTTCGGAAAGCAATTATAATATTTATACCAATAATGTGCTTACCGCTACCGGCACATATACATTAAGTGCAAGGAACTGCATACATGATCATATACAGAAAACAGTTGTGGATTTTAATTCGCCCAATGTTGGAGAATTGATGATGGAATCTTTGGTGAACGGTATGCTCACTGTTTCTGATGAGGCTTACGATGGATTGACGGGAGTTTATACAAAAGTGGACTAGCCTGTTTTTTATCGTGTGAAGAATGACATCTTTAATCATAATCTTTCGTAAACATGACGAGAACTTTGAGGCAACGTGACCTTCTACCTGGCATACCGGTGATTGCTGATATCAATGTTCTTTCCCAAATTGCTTTTCACCAGCTGTGATGGCTATATCCAAATTATTTTCCCGTGGGGGAATGGGGCAATTGAATCCTGTAGCGTAGGCGCAGTAAGGGTTATAGGCTTTGTTGAAATCCAGTATCACCTTGTTGTTCTTTATATCGCTGATGTAAAATTCCAGGTATTTTCCGCCGCCATAACTTTCGTTGCCGCTTGTAAGATCTGTATAAGGAACAAACAGGTAGTCTTTATATTTTTCGGTTGACATCAATTGCCCGCTACGATAAACCCGCAATTGGTAAGGCTTGCGGTCGATATCAAAATTCAGAATGCCATATTTAAAATATCGGGAAGTTTTAGCGCCGCTGGTTTTCATAATGAAACCAACGGTGTCTGCCAGCGGAATGAAATTCGCTTCCACACGATATTTTTTTGCCGGCGCAAAGAAGCGGAAATATTTCTTATCGGTACCTTTCACCACTTCGTGCGAATCCACATAAGCTTTCTGATAGGCCAGGATAGAGTCTTTGTAAGATGTTTTTTGGGCAAGGGAAACATTGGCGCAACAAAACACCAGTGAAGCCAGGAAAACGTTCTTCATATTTATCAGTTCATCATCAGCACATTTACGCTGCGTTGTAAAATATTGAAGGCAATTTCAGCCATCAGGTTTTCCTTGTCAAGGGTAGGATTTACCTCGGTTATTTCAAAGCAGCAGATTTTCCTGTTCTGCATGAATTTGCTGATCAGATCTTCGGCTTCTCTCTCTTTTAAACCATTGCTCACCGGCGTCCCCGTGCCTTTGCTGATAGCAGAATCCAGGCTGTCCACATCAAAACTTACATAAATATCGGTGCAATCGCTCAGGTAGCGGAGAACTTTGCGGCTCACGTTTTCGGCGCCTATACGGCGCACTTCTGCGGTGGTGATTACTTTCATGCCATGTTTTTCAATCAGGTGCTTTTCTTCTTTTTCATAATCCCGGAGCGAAATGAAAACGATATCTTCCGGCAACACTTTCTGATCGATCTTGCCAAGTGTTTTCAACTGGTTCCACAACCCCGCCGTTTTATCATCGAGGTCATGCACTTTCATCTCCTGGTTATCTTCCGCGATGGCTGTGGCCAATGGCATACCATGCATATTTCCGGATGGAGTGGTATACGGCGTATGAAGATCTGCGTGAGCATCGATCCAGATTACGCCCAGCTTGCTTTTTGGTTTTGCTATTTTTATTCCGGCAATGGTGCCGCCGGCGGTACTATGGTCGCCGCTCAGAATAACCGGGAAGAAATTGCTTTTGATACTTTCACTCACGGCTTTGCTGATGCGCTCGTAAATTCCCAATACGCCTGTAATGCGCTTTGCATATGGCGACTGGATAGGTTCGAATAGTAAGTTATTGGAAGTTTCAACTTTTTCAGAAGGAAAATGAACGAAGAAGTTACTCATAAAATCCAGGGCCGCAATCTTAATCGCATCTACCCCCAAACTTGCTCCCCTGGTTCCAGCGCCGATCTCGGAAGGCACTTCGATCAGTTTGATATTTTTCATCAGCAATTATTTTGATTAAGCACCGCCCTTCACGGGCGTTTCGAGAAACAAATCTACGACTTTCCCCCCAAAGGGTCGTTTCCACGAATGGTGCCGCTGTGATATAATATTGTAAACCGGGTAAACATATCCTCACTATACCATTTCTGGCTCCGCGTTCTGCGGATAACGTCTGCATGTTCCTTTGTTGCGTAAGCGAACGCTTTCATGTCTTCTTTTGATTCCCATACGCTGAAAGTTGCCTGCTTTTTCCAGGGAACTTCGCCGATGCCAAAAGAAACGACAAATCCTTTTGCAGTAAGCATTTTATCCGCAACGGGTGCCACATGTTGCCAGAAAAATTTTATTTTATTCAGACGGATATTGGCACGTGTAAGCACGGCGAGCCGCCCTTCATGAGTCGATTTTGCAGGCAAATCACCGAACGCCTTTTTACCATCCCAGGTTCCGTGCCCCTCAATTGGGTGGAGAAGCAAGGTGAAAGTTTCACAACAAAAAAATGATAACCATTTTGTAATGAACCGACCATAGAGTTGCTGCTGTAAATGCTTTTCACCAGTAAGAGCCGGAATATCGAGCCCGGCATAAACAGTCAGAACCGCCCATTGCTGAAGATCAGGGGTTTTATCAAATGTACCGTTTCGACCGCTTCCCATTAGTTTATAAAAAGAAATGTTTTTATTGCGCCACAACGGCCACCGGAAAACAGCCATTGCAAAAAATGCAAATGGAACAAATCTTTTCCGGTACCTGATGATGCTCAATGCCGTAACATTTACTTTTGCCATAGAAATTGCAATGTACGGCGGTGGAAAGTATCCCGGAAATATTTTCGGTGTGGTGAGAATAATACGCGGAGCGGAAAGCGAAGTGACACAATTATTAACATGTTAACAGTTTGTGAAAACTGGCACAGGAAATGCAGGTATTCTAGAAACTTTTTAACCATTATAAATTACCAAGTATGAAGAAAATTATGCGCAAGACATTGCTGGCACTTTTAGGAGCCAGTTTATTTTTTAGTTCAGTAAATGCCGCGGGTGTTGAAGGGATTGTTCCGGTAACAGATCCGGTTAACAACACTACGTCCCCGGTTGTTCCCGAAGACAATCCGAAAGCATCTTCTATAAAAGACGCTTTGAAAGAGTTTAAGAGCCTTTCCCGTAAGGAGAGAAAATTACGTATCAAAGATGCCAAACAGCAATTGAAGGAATTTAAAAAAGAAAAACGCGCCGGTCATGATCCAAGTGAAAGCAAGGTTTTGCTGGTGATCCTTGCTATTTTGCTGCCACCATTAGCAGTGTACCTGCATGAAGGTGAGATCAACAGCAAATTCTGGATCAGCCTGTTGTTGACACTTTTATTTTTCCTGCCTGGCGTAATCTATGCGTTGATTGTGGTGTTAGGAGATAAAAATAATTAAGGGGTAAGGTAACAGTAACAAAACCCGGCCTAACAAGTAATTTCTGCCCGTTGGTAATCGTATCCGGCTACAATTTATATGACTACCAACGGGCCTTTTATAAAAAATAACCTACCCCCCCCAAAAGTCTACACTTCATATCTTTATTCTCGGATCCACGATTCTATACAGCACATCTGCCAGCATATTGATCAGAATAAAGATGAATGCGCTCAAAAGTACCGCTCCCATTACTACAGGATAGTCGAGCTTTTCCAGCGCATCAACGGTAATCTTCCCGATTCCTTTCCATCCGAAGATATATTCAACAAAAAAAGCTCCTGCAAGTAGTTCTGCGAACCATCCTGTAATGGCGGTGATAACAGGATTAAGTGCATTGCGCAAGGCATGTTTAAAAATGACCGTTCTTTTCCGGAGCCCCTTTGCATAAGCCGTGCGGATATAATCCTGTTGCAACACGTCGAGCATGCTGCTTCTTGTCAGTTGCGTAATGATGGCAAGTGGCCGGATGCCGAGTGTGAACGCCGGTAAGATCAGATTCTGGAGGGCCAGGTATTTTTCGCCGGTCACTTCGTCTATCTCGAATAGGCTACCCGTGAGATGCAGGCCCGTAAATGGATGCAGGATCACACCGAATAAATAAGCGATGATGATTGCCATAAAAAAAGAAGGCGCTGAAATGCCCGCGATACTGGCAAATACAGCGCTTGTATCGATCCATGTTCCTTTTTTTACAGCAGATAGTACGCCCAATACGATCCCGGAAATCACAGCAAATAACATGGCTGCCGTTGCAAGCACGATCGTACCAAGCAACGCTTCTGCCAATACATCGATCGTATCTTTTTTGGTTTGGTAGCTTTTGCGGAGGTAGGGAACTTTAATGCCGAATTTTATACTGCCACCTATAAAAAAACCTTTTAGTTTTTTCTGACGGATGTCGTTTCCTGAATGAATTGCGAGCGGTGAAACATCGTTGAGATAAAATATGAATTGCTTCCATTTCGGTTGATCAAGATACAGGTCCTTGCGGATATTATCCATCGTTTTTTTATCGCCGGTTTGCCCTACCACTAACCGGGCCGGATCGCCAAACCCCTGGAACATCACGAAAACCAATATCACTACGCCGAAAAGAACCAGAATGGAGTAGCACAATTTTTTGATGAGATAGGACATGTTTCAAAATATTAAATAAGCGACAAACCTGCAATCCTTTTGTTGTGAAGAGATATGAATGTACGATTGCCCTCATAATCAATCAGTAACTCATTTAGTAATTGAATCAAAATCTGCCCAGCTTTTTTTATCTTTTACCACCGGCCCTTGCATCAGAAAAAGTGTCGGGTTTACCCGCGCGGCCGTTTTAATAGCCGTCCCATCGCAAGCCAATACGCCGGTAACCGGAAGTTTGTTTTGTTTTAAATAATTTATCATAGTTTCCTGTTGAGCGGTAACCACATAAATTTGTTTTCCGGAAATAATAATATTCTTAAAATCTTTTATCCACCGGCTGGTGTTACCGGGAACTTCTTTCATGAACAACAAATAATATTCAGCATGATTATTTAAAATGCTGTCGGTTACATTTACGCCATCTTCATTAGTTAAAGAAAAATCGTTGATGAGCGGAACATTGTTTGTTCCTTTTTCGACTATAACTTCTTTACGTTCGATAAATTTCCAGCTGCTGTCGGGGAAATCAGGTGAAACGAAATCTTTTTTGGTCCCGTTTTTTTCATAGACAAACGTCATTTCAATTTTGTCCTGAACAGCGTTCGCCGGCATTTTACGAAGTTCCAGGATATTGTTGCCAATTTTATAAGGAAGGCAATCTTTTACCGGCAAATGTATCAATACATGAAACTGCAGATATAAGGTAAGCGCGATTCCTGCACATACCACCAGGGTATTTGCCAGCGGCTTCAGCAGGGGCTGTATATATTTCCTGCTCATTAGCAGGATGATTACAAACAATAGCAGGATGATATCTTTTGTAAACGTCTGGATCGGTGTAAGCGGGATGCAATCACCAAAGCATCCACAGGCGCGGATCTTGCCGCTGAATAACACATAACTGGTGAGAAATGTGAAGAACAACATCAGCAACAATAATATCCAGGTAGTGAGTTTTTTCTTCCATCCCAATAGCAATGCAAGTCCTACCGCCACTTCCAGCGTGATCATGATGATGGAAAATGCTACGGCACAATCATTCAATGTGTGCATCAGGCCTTTCATGATACCGGCATTCGACCAGGCTTCAAAAAATTCCTGCATTTTGTACGCCAGTCCAAGAGGATCGATCGCTTTCACCAATCCGGAAAAGATAAACAATACACCTGTTAATATGCGTATGATGGTAACTGTTATTTTCATCGTGATGTTTGGTTATTAATGTTTGCCTTCACTGATAAGGATCAGCGCAAAAACGGCATAGTTAAGAATGTCGAAATAATTTGCATCTATTCCTTCGCTGGCAATCGTTTTTCCTTCGTTGGAAAGTATCTGTTTGATGCGAAGGACCTTTGCGAGAGAGAGGTCCACAAAACTCTCCTGGCTCATTTCGCGCCATGCTTCGCCATAGTCGTGGTTCTTGTCCTGCATCAACTGTTTGGCTGCCGCGATTTTTTCTCCATAAAACCTTTCTACATCGGCCACGGGCAATTGTTCCGGCTCGTCGTTATTGATATCCAGTTGGACAAGTCCAATAACCGCATAGTTTAAAATCCCCTGGAACTCGCTTTTGATATCGTCGCCGATCTTCTGCATTTTTTTTTCCTGGATCGTACGTATCCTTTTTGCTTTGATGTAGATCTGATCGGCAACGGATATCGTGCGGTAAACCCGCCACGAAGTGCCATAATCCGTTGTTTTTTTCAGGAAGGTCGATTCACATCCGGCTACTACCGCGTCATATTGTTCGTTCGTCGTCATTATTAATTCGTGATTTGCTTTAATTATTTTGCAAATTTGCGTAACTGTTCAAAAATACAATTAGTAGTTCAAATGTTTACACTTAACTGCAAAGGAAAATTGGTTTGTTTAGAAACCCCTTTAATAATGGGGATTCTGAACATTACCAGCGATTCGTTTTACAAAGGATATTTGCCGGAAGGAATAACGGGCATTTTGGCGCAAGCCGGAAAATTGATTACCGAAGGGGCGGCTTTTATCGATGTGGGCGGGCAAAGCACAAAACCCGGAAGCACCGTGCTTTCTGCGGAAGAGGAGAAGGAGCGGGTGTTGCCGGTGATCCGCCGTATTCATGAACAGTTTCCGGAAGCCATTATTTCGATCGATACTTTTTACAGCAGGGTCGCCATCGCCGCTGTTGAAGCCGGTGCTTCTGTTGTAAATGATATCAGCGGCGGAAATATGGACAAGCAAATGATCAATACGGTAGCGGCGTTGAAAGTTCCGTATGTGTGCACACATATGCAGGGTGTGCCGGCAACGATGCAAATGGAGCCCAGGTACGACAACGTGATAAAAGAGGTGCTGGAGTTTTTTATTAACAAAATAAACGAATGCGAGCGGGCCGGAATAGCAGACATTATTATAGATCCCGGGTTCGGTTTTGGTAAAACGATCGGTCATAATTTTGAGCTGCTCCGCAACCTCGATGTATTTAAGATGTTGCAAAAACCAATATTGGCAGGGCTCTCAAGAAAAGGAACTATTTATAAAACGCTTCAAATAACTGCGGATGAAGCCTTGAACGGCACGACGGTTTTGAATACGCTGGCGCTTAACAACGGAGCAAAAATCTTACGCGCACATGATGTGAAAGAGGCTGTGGAAGCGGTGAAACTGGTGGAAGCATACAACAGTTAAACGTGCAGGGCCATCAGCGCCTTACAGCCAGGTTTGCACAACAAAGCCGCTTCATACATAAAGCGGCTTTGTAATGTTAACAGGAATATTATTTTTTCGGAGCAGCCTGGGCAGCGTTTGCTTTTGCCACGCTGTCGGTATATTTCTTCTGCATGTCCTGGTATTTCTTCATGGTGGCATCAGATTCAATTTTTGCCTGTGCCTTAGAAAGAATATCCAATACTTCTATATCAAACATAAGGATTGAGTTCGGACCAACCTGCGCATTCAATGCCTGCGGACCATATGCAATTCCTGATGGAATGAAAAATCTTGCTTTCGCGCCTTTGTTCAGCTGCATCAGGCCGTCGTTCCAACCCGGGATCACTTTTGTTCCTAAAGACGGATCGTTGGTTAAATTTACATTCAAAGGCTCCAGGTGGCTGCGTCTTTCGGGGTCGGTGCTTGGCTGGGTATTGCTATCGAAAACGATTCCCGCGAGGCTCTTGCCGGTATAATTCACTTTCACTACCACGGTTGTGTCGATGTTTGGGCCGGTACCTGGCTGGATGATCTCAACATAGGTTCCCAAAGGTCCTTTGGTTGCCTTGATGTTATTTTTCGCCAGGTAATCCTGGATGACCTTATCGTCTTTCTTAGCCAGTTCATCTTTTTTGGCTTTCTGAATCGCCTCTGCTTTCGGGATCAGGAGAGCCCTCGCTTTTTCTGCTTCTTCCTGTGAAGCATAAGAATTCTTAATAGTATAAACGTAAGTGATGAACTTACCTGGTTTCATCCATGGAGCCTGCATTTTCGTTTGCGGATCTTTAAGGATGGTATCGGTAGATGTTCTTACGATGATGCTGTCACCAACGTGAACCGTTTTGAAGATCTCTTTGTACAAGGGCGGATAATTGGCTGTATCATACGGTTGGAAAGCAGGCATGCCTTGTTCGTAGGAACTTACCAGCAAACTGTCACCGTACTTGATAACGTTGTTCATTTCCATGATGGACCCGGTGGTGAGCAACTTACCCTTGCCGCTTACGATCTTGTATTCAGTACCGTCTTTTGCTTTTTTGAAAGGTTCCGTACATGCAGAAAAAGCGAGTACTGCAAGTATCAGTAAATAAGAGACATTTCTCATTGTGATGTGTATTTGTTTATTTTAAAATTTATAAGTACTTAACTGATCGCGGTTCTCCATCATTGCTTTTTTGAATGTGATCACAACATTTTCTAATGTTTCCCTGCTTTGCCCGCCTGCGGCATTAAAATGTCCGCCGCCATTGAAATACTTCCGTGCGAAAGTATTTACGTCAAAATTTCCTTTGCTGCGAAAAGAACATTTGCGTTCTTCGCCGCGGTCGATCACGATTGCTGCAAGTTTGATACCCTCGATGCTCAGCGGGTAATTTACCAAACCTTCCGTATCGCCGGTTTTGATATCATATTTTACGAGATCAACCGCCGGGATAGCAATCAAAGCTGTGTTGTATTCATAAAAAATTTCCATGCGGTTGAGCAGCACGTTGCCAATAAAACGTAAACGGCTCTCGGAAAAATTGTCATAAATATTTTCATGAACAATGCTATGCGCCAATCCATGTTCCTTTAGTGTGGCCACCAACTTATGCACGTTGGCGGAAGTGGAGGGGAACCTGAACGAACCGGTATCTGTCATCACACCGGTGTAGATGCATTCGGCGATACTTTTGTTGATAAGATCCGCATGGCCGGAACCGGCGATGAAATCAAATACCATTTCTGCAGTAGAGCTTTTGCTCACGTCGCTTGCGCCATAGGTAAATACTTCTGTCTGCGGTTGCTGATGGTGATCGATCAATATCCGTTGTCCGGGTGCGGCAGCCAAAGCGGCTTCCATATTTTTCGTTCGGCTGAGTGTGTTGAAGTCGAGGCAAAATATCCAGTCGGCTTTTTCGATGAGCGCATTGGCCGCTTCGGTTTGCCGTTCGTAATCCAGCACATTTTTTACGCCGGGCATCCAGTTTAAAAATGATGCCCAATTGGTAGGAGAGATCACGGCAGCTTCATGCCCAAACTGGATCAGGAAATGATATAGCCCAAGTGTGGAACCCATAGCATCGCCGTCCGGCTTCTGATGCATAGTGATCACCACCTTCCTGGGTGTGGACAATAAAGGATATAAATTACTGATCTGCTCCATAAAGAGGCGCAAAAGTAGTTAATTAAGAAATCAATTGCGAATTACGGATTACGAATTATGAATTAAAATGCCTGAAGACCGTTTTTCTAATGCCTCACGATATAATTGCACTAAAAACTAGTAGTCCGTAATTCGTAATTGTTTATCTTGCGGCCAAAATTGAAAAATAATGAGTACTAACAGAACATTTACAATGATAAAGCCGGATGCTACAGAAAAAGGAAGCACGGGCGGTATCCTACAAATGATCAATGCTGCAGGTTTCAGGATCGTAGCGATGAAGATGATCCATCTTTCATCTGAAAAAGCAGGAGAATTTTATGCTGTGCATAAAGAACGCCCTTTTTATGGCGAACTGGTTGAATTTATGAGCCGTGGCCCGATTACTGCGGCCATCCTCGAAAAAGACAATGCGGTGGAAGATTTCCGTAAACTGATCGGCGCTACCAACCCTGCGCAGGCAGAAGAAGGTACCATCCGTAAGAAATACGCGAGTTCTATCGGCGAAAATGCCATCCACGGAAGCGATAGCGATGAAAATGCGCAAATAGAAGCTGACTTCTTTTTTAGCAAACTCGAACAATTTTAATCAATAGTGAGCGGTGAATAGTAAAATCTTCAAAGATTTTCATTTATCGGCAATCATCAGGATAACTCATGCAAAGGCCCGGAAAATATTTCCGGGCCTTTGCGTTTACATGCTCTTTACTGACCTCTAAGCCCTAACTTCTAAACTTTCTCCTAACTTTGCGGCTCAAATAATTTGTCTATGAAAGAAGTATATATCATTTCCGCGGTTCGCACTCCGATCGGTAGCTTCGGCGGTTCCCTCAAAGATTTTTCTGCCACCCAACTGGGTGCTTTCGCTATCAAAGGTGCATTGGATAAGGCTGGTGTTAACCCTACAACCGTCAACGATGTATTGATGGGCTCGGTCATTCAGGCCAATCTCGGCCAGGCTCCTGCGCGCCAGGCCGCAAAATTTGCCGGACTACCCAACGAAGTAAATTGTACCACGATCAATAAGGTTTGCGCCAGCGGCATGAAAGCCATCACCCAGGCTGCACAAAGTATCCTGCTTGGCGATGCCGATATCGTAGTGGCCGGCGGTATGGAAAGCATGAGCAATGTTCCCTTTTATTCAGAAAATCTCCGTTGGGGAAATAAATACGGCAACGTGTCCCTGGTTGACGGCCTCGTAAAAGACGGTCTCACCGATGTTTACGACGGAAAAGCAATGGGTATCGCCGCCGAACTTTGCGCCGGCACCTGTGGCATTTCGCGAGAAGAGCAGGACACATTCGCAATTGAAAGTTATAAGCGCAGCCAGGCTGCCACCGATGCCGGTAAATTTAAAAATGAAATTGTTCCGGTAAATATTCCGCAACGCAAAGGCGATCCCATCGTTTTTGCAAAAGATGAAGAAGCATACAACGTAAAGTTTGAAAAGATTCCCGAACTGAAAGGTGCTTTCGTGAAAGACGGAACGGTAACAGCTGCCAATGCCAGCACATTAAACGACGGTGCGGCTGCAGTTGTATTGATGAGCAAAGAAAAAGCGGAAGAATTAGGATTAAAACCTATCGCTAAAATATTAGCGTACGCCGATGCGGAACAGGCACCTGAATGGTTCACCACATCGCCGTCGCTGGCAGTTCCGAAGGCAGTTAAAAAAGCTGGTTTGAAAATGGAAGATGTCAGTTTTTGGGAACTTAACGAAGCTTTCAGCGTGGTTGGAATCGAAAACAGTCGCCGTATGAAACTAGATCCGGCCACGGTGAATGTAAATGGTGGTGCGGTTTCTCTCGGGCACCCACTGGGCGCCAGCGGTGCAAGGATCATTGTTACGCTCATTAATGTATTAAAACAAAACAATGCGAGATATGGCGCAGCCGGCATCTGCAACGGCGGCGGCGGCGCAAGCGCCATAGTGATAGAGAATCTTTAAATAAGAAATAAAGCCGTTGGAATAAGGAATAAGAAAGATGGGTATCCTGAATTTTCAGAGACTCTACCTTTCTTATTCCTTATTTTTTATTTCTTATTTCCTAATTTGTTCATCTGCCAGTTATAGAATAAATTTGCCCACCGTAAAACGGATAAACAAGTAAAAATCAGAAATCAACATGCGACAAATAGCCTTTAGAGAAGCCTTGCGTGAGGCCATGCAGGAAGAGATGAGACGTGATGAACGCGTATTTTTAATGGGGGAGGAAGTAGCCGAATACAACGGTGCTTACAAAGTGAGTCAGGGAATGCTCGACGAATTTGGCGAAAAACGCGTGATCGATACACCGATTGCAGAACTTGGTTTTACAGCAATCGCGGTAGGTGCCGCTCAAAACGGCCTTCGCCCGATCGTAGAATTCATGACCTGGAACTTCGCCGTTTTGCCCTTGGATCAAATTTTAAATACCGCTTCTAAGATGTTGGCAATGAGCGGCGGACAAGTTGGCTGTCCGATCGTTTTTCGTGGTGCCAATGGAAGTGCGGGCCAGTTGGGTGCACAGCATTCTACAGCTTTTGAAGCGATGTATGCCAACATTCCCGGATTGAAAGTGATCTCCGTTTCCAATCCATACGATGCCAAAGGATTGTTGAAAGCAGCTATCCGCGACGATGATCCGGTTGTGTTTATGGAAAGCGAAGTGATGTATGGTGATAAAGGTGAAGTACCGGAAGAAGAGTATGTTTTGCCTATTGGCAAATGTTTTGTAAAACGGCAAGGGAAGGATGTGACCATCGTTTCTTTCAATAAGATGATGAAAGTGGCGCTTGGTGCAGCCGAAGAACTGGCCAAAGAAGGTATTGAAGCCGAAGTAATTGATGTGGCAACCATCCGTCCGCTGGATTGGGTAACCATCCTCGAAAGTGTGAAGAAAACAAACCGGCTGGTGATCGTGGAAGAACAATGGCCATACGCTTCCGTAAGTTCCGAGATCGCTTACCGTATTCAGAAAGAAGGGTTTGATTACCTCGATGCGCCTATCCGCAGGATTACAAGTGCCGATGCACCAATGCATTATGCACCTAACCTGGTAGCGGCCTATCTTCCGGATATCCCACGTACCGTTAAGCTGGTGAAAGAAGTAATGTACCTGAAAAAATAATTGCGCGGTATTTTGAAGTCTGTCAGCCTGAGTTTGTCGAAGACGGATCAAACACAATGATCAGCGAGGCACTGCACAGTTCATTACCGGTGCTGAAAAACAGGCCGGCAATGACATAAAATAGGAAGTCGTTCTACATCCGTTGTCGAAACTTTTCGATATTATTGTTAAAACGAATTGGTGATGTACTAAAGCATTCGCTGATTCGTTTTTTTGGCGAATACCCTTTTTGGGAACCAGCGAACAATCTATAATACAATATTTCGTGAGAAAGTTTTTTTTGGTACTTCTGATAGTACTGGGTACGGGCCTGACTACCTATTCACAGAATTTCTTCACCAGCTTTTACGCCGGTGTGAGCAATTATCGTGGCGACCTTGGTGACGGAAAGAATATGCTCGCCAATTCACACCCGGCATTCGGTCTTGGTTTTTTGTACGAACTAAACGATCGCATGCTTATTCGCATGGATGGAAGCTGGGGGAAAATCAGCGGCTCCGATAAAATGAGCAAAAATGCAGAACGTAATTTGAGTTTCTACAGCAACATTTCCGAATTTTCTGTTGGATTCGAATACGTACTTTTCGATTTATACGATTACAAAGTTTCACCATATGCAATGTTGGGAGTCGGAGGCTTTCGTTTCAATCCGTTTACAAAAAACAGGAATGGTCAGGCCGTTAATCTTTATGAGCGCGATACAGAAGGGCAAGGATTCTATGAAGGAAGAAAAAAATACAAACTTACTCAGCTTTCTATTCCTATCGGCGGCGGCGTTCAATGGGCGATCACGGATGACAAACGCATAGGTTTTGTGATAGGTCTCCGAAAAACATTTACCGATTACCTCGATGACGTAAGTACTACTTATGCCGATCCGGTTCTTCTCGCTCAAAAGAAAGGCAGCACATCCGTTACGCTGGCTTATCGCGGCGGCGAAGTGAATAGAAATGCAACTTATCCAAGGGTTGGCTCAAGACGTGGAAATCCTGCCAATAAGGATTCCTACATTTTTTCAGGCATCACGTATCGTACAAGATTTATTAACCGGGCCTACAGGCGCAGTATCCGTGAAGATAAAGTGAGCGCCAAAAAATCAAAACTAGGTTGTCCGCATTTTTAGTTTACCAAAGTCTTACCCGGTTATTGTTCATGATAAGCGTCTTTAAGTATAAACTGCTAACGTTGAACTTTTGCTAACTTTGACAAAAAAGTGCAATGGCCTACCGCTCGCTGGAAGAATGTTTACTGGATCTTGAAAAGAATGGACATCTTATAAGAATAAGAGAACAAGTGGATCCACATCTTCAGATGTCGGCTATCCATTTACGCATACATGAAGCGGGGGGACCGGCATTACTTTTTGAAAATGTAAAAGGCAGTAAATTTCGTGCCGCTTCCAATATCTATGGAACCCTGGATCGAAGCAAATTTATATTCAGAGATACCCTTAAAGATGTGCAGCGTATTATCGAGATAAAAAATGATCCGGTTTCAGCCTTTAAAAGGCCGTTGAAGAACCTCGGTGCCGGACTTGCTGCCATTAAAGCCCTGCCGCTAAAAAATCCCGTATCAAAACCTGTTTTGTTCGAAGAGATCAGCATTTCCGCTTTGCCGTTGATTCAACACTGGCCGATGGATGGCGGCGCTTTCGTAACCCTTCCGCAGGTGTATACGGAAGATGCCGATAAGCCTGGTATCATGAATGCCAATCTTGGCATGTATCGCATACAATTGAATGGCAATGATTACATTTTGAATAAAGAGGTTGGCTTACATTACCAGTTACACCGTGGCATTGGCGTTCACCAGGCCAAAGCAAACAGGTTGGGCCGCCCGCTTCACGTAAGCATATTTGTGGGCGGGCCACCATCTCATGCTGTTGCTGCAGTGATGCCGTTACCGGAGGGAATCAGTGAAATGACCTTTGCCGGCATTTTGGGCGGCCGGAGGTTTCGATATGTTTATAAAGACGGCTTTTGTGTAAGTACGGATGCTGATTTTGTAATCACAGGCGAAGTTAATCCCGGTGAAAATAAACCGGAAGGCCCCTTCGGCGATCACCTCGGTTATTATAGTCTCAGGCACAATTTCCCATTGATGAAAGTGCATAAAGTATATGCACGTAAAAATGCGATCTGGCCCTTCACGGTGGTCGGGCGACCGCCGCAGGAAGATACAAGCTTTGGGCAATTGATCCATGAACTGACCGGTGCGGCATTACAGGAAGAAATTCCGGGATTGAAAGAAGTACATGCAGTGGATGCTGCCGGGGTACATCCGTTGTTACTTGCGATCGGCAGTGAGCGATATACTCCGTATGCACAAACAAAGGAACCGGCAGAAATATTGACGATCGCCAATCATATTCTCGGAACGGGACAATTAAGTCTTGCCAAATTCCTTTTTATTACGGCAGACGACGAAAATATGCTGACCACCGGTAATGTAGGGGCTTACCTGGAGTTTGTGCTGGAACGTATCAACTGGAAGCGGGATGTTCACTTTTATACCAACACGACTATCGATACGCTTGATTATTCCGGAACATCCATTAACAACGGAAGTAAAGTGGTGTTTGCGGCTTACGGTGAAAAAATACGAATGCTGACGGATTATTTTGAGTTGGCAGAAAAAGAATTACCTGGCATAGATTACATAAAAATGGCAATGCCGGGAGTGGCCGTATGCAACTTCAGGAATTTCACTGACTATGAAACTGCAATTATTGAAATGAAGGAACTGGACGAAATGTTGTTCCCATATCTTTCCCGTATGGAAGGTATTGCAATGCTGGTTATTGCAGATAATGCGGATTTCACCAGTGATTCACTCAATAATTTTTTATGGGTCACTTTTACGAGATGCAATCCGTCGCATGACATTTACGGAATAGATGCCTTTACCGAAAATAAACACTGGGGGTGCAACGGCCCGTTGATCATCGACGCAAGAAAGAAACCACATCATGCGCCGGAACTGGTAAAAGATCCGGAAGTTGAAAAAAGTATTCAGTACTTGTTTGAAAAAGGGGGAAGCCTTTACGGTTATTAAGTTGCAGGTAGCGGGTTTTGAGGGGCATTCAAATCTAACTTCCTCAAACTTTCTGTAACATACTAAATTTCTATTGCAGATAAAACGAGCTGACTGAGTTTTCACAAAAATAAGAAAGGCAGTGTTTTCGCCTCTATGCGCAAACGCTGCCTATCTTACTTCGCTGAAATTTTCGCAAATAACCATCAACCCCGCAAAACCCACCACACGAAGCTAATTGCCTTTGATCATAAATACATAATCTTCCATCTTTTTTATCTGTGTTTCTCTTGGTAAACCACGCAAGCTACCGCCGGAAGAAGATATTTTAATATCACTGAAATCTTTTAATTTTTTCACTTCATCAACGGCGCGGTAAATATTTGCTGATTTAATTGCGAATACCACACCATCCGCATCAGTTTCCGTGCTGGTGATAATACCAATTAATTCGCCACTTTTGTTTACTACCGGAGAACCGCTGCTTCCTTCGTTTGCAGTGGTGTTCAGCTGGCAATAAATGGTATCCATCTTGTAGCCATTCTTCGCGCTCACGAAACCTTCACCATAAACAATTTCCTGTTTTGGAAAACCTAACATGAAAACCTGTTCGCCCAGTTCCGCATTTTTCTTTCTGATAGAATAAGGAAGCGACGGTAATTTTTTGAAATCCTTATCGATGATCTTTAAGATAGCCAGGTCGTTATTGCCTTCCTTATTAATGTAAACCGGGATAGCTGTAAATTGTTCTCCTTTATTATTTTCAACGATCAGCCTGTGTTTGGCTTCGTTGATAACATGCGCATTGGTAACGATGTAACTATTTGCCGCATCGATCATGAAGCCCGTTGCCCTGAATTTAGCAGCAATCTTTTCCTTTGCCGGAATGGTGACTATCGGCCTTGTTGACGACCCTTTGGCAGCCAGACTATCCAACTTTGTTGCGATATCCCTGATGCTGTCACCTTGCCCCCTGACATTATCTACAAGCAATTTCAAATCGCCATTGTTTCCTTTATTGTTTACAGTTGAAACAACTGAAGCAATAAATATCGACACCAATCCTGCTATAGATGCAGCAACAGCAGTAATCCGTTTGTATTTGTTCCAAAGTTGTATCACCTTGGCTTTACCGGTAGCCGGAGTTTTTTTGATGAATCCTTCGGCAGCGAGATTTGACTCTACTTCATTCAAAACATGTTTGAAGCTTTTCGTTCCACCGTAATTGTTCAACTCGTTAAAAAAGAACAATTGTTCTACTACGGCCTGGTCGAGTTCAGAATTATTTTTACGTAAATCTTCGAAATAGATCTTTTCCTGCGGAGACATTTCTCCGTTTACAAATCTTTCGACTGCATCTATCAATAAAGTATCTTCCATCACTAGTCTATATTTTTATATTGGGCAAAAAACAATTTTTTTAATCTCACCAGACATTTATACTTCTGCGTTTTGGCGTTATCAGCATTCGTATATCCAAAATCTGCAGCGATTTCCTGCATGTGCTTTTTTTGGATATAATATGCTTCGAGCAGGCTCTTACAAGGTTCCCCGATCTTGCTCATGGCCATTTCCATAAGGTTAAAATCGTTCTGCTTCTTTTCGTGGCTCTCTATTTCTTCCTCCACCGGTACGGTTTCTTCCAGGCTCTCAGACTGGGTGCTGAAGCGGTTCAAATGCTGAAGCTTTTTCAACCACAGACGTCTGCAGATTGAATAAATAAATGTCTTTAACTGACAATTCAATTCAAAATGCTCCAGTTTTGCCTTTTCAAAGAGAACGATCATGGCTTCCTGAAATATATCCGCCGCATCGTCCGCCGTTCCGTTATTATTGACTATCAATGACTTAACCATATTAAAATGGTCCCTGTAAATACGTTCTATCGAGGTTCTGTCCTCAGTGGCAAGCCCTTTCAGTAAAATCTTTTCTTGTTCGAGTGTATTCACCTGTCTGTTTGTATTAATACTTTATTACCTTTTAAGTAACCCAAAGCAACGAAAAAAAAACTTTTTAAAAAATTTTGAAAAAGCCGGGTTACCTATTTTAACTCCCGGTATTAATAAGAAATTATAATTTTTAATTAATTAAACAAAAACAATGAAAAAATTCTTAGCAATCGCAGTTATCGCAGCTTCTTTCGTAGCTTGTAACGATGGCGAAAAAAAGACTGACGAAACTACTACTAAAGACACAACTACTGTAGTAACTCCTCCAACTACAACTGCTCCAGCTGATACTGTTAAAGTTGTAACTGACACTACTGTTAAAACTACAGTTACTACTGATACTCTGAAAAAATAATTTTCGTGTATAAGTAATGTCAAAGGCTCGTTTGCCGGCTGTTGACGATAATAAAGATTTTCAGGCAAGCAATCGTAAGGATCCCGCTATTTAATAGCGGGATTTCTTTTTTATTGCCCGCTGCCTATCCTCATAATCGCAAATCTTCACAATTATTTTATTGAAACAGTTGTCGCCGGAGCAGATATAATCTGCATATCTTTCAACCGGATTTAAAATTTGCAATGAAGTTTTTTCATTTTTGAAAAGGCAAATAAATATTTTTTTTTATTTCAGATCAATCTTTATACTTTTACACCGTTAATGAAATCAACAACTACATACAACTGGTCATCTTATTTTTACTTTTATTTTAGTAAGAAGCCGGGCGCTTGTGTGTAACTGAATATAAAATAAACAGATTTACATAAAGAAAGTCCCGGCTACATCAGCCGGGACTTTTGTTTTAAAATCGTAGAACGATGAACAATGATCCGATTCAAAAAGTAGCTATCCAGGGTTTTGAAGGCAGTTTTCATCAAACTGCTGCACGCCAGTTCTTTGGTAAAAATACCGAAGCGGTTTGTTGCTTAACATTCCGTGAACTTATCAAAGCGGCGTCTGATAAGACTTCCACTAATTCTGCTGTAATGGCTATCGAAAATTCCATTGCGGGAAGTATTCTCGCAAACTATAATCTTCTTCAAAAATCTTCGCTCACCATCATCGGCGAAGTATATCTCCAGATCAAACAAAATCTTTTGGTAAATCCGGGTGTGAAACTGGAAGATATCCGCGAGGTTCATTCGCATCCGATGGCACTGCAACAATGCCTGGAGTTTTTAGATAAATATAACTGGAAACTGGTTGAAACAGAAGATACGGCACTCAGCGCAAAACTTATCCGGCAACACAAAAGCAAACACATTGCCGGTATTGCCGGCAAACTTGCGGCCGAACTTTTTGGCCTTGAGATGATCGCACCTAATATTCACACGCTTAAAAATAATTACACCAGGTTCCTTGTTTTGAAAAGAGAAAATGAAGCCGAAGCCGTTAGCGACGCTGATAAGGCTTCTGTAAATTTTACTACGGATCATACCAAAGGTAGCCTGGTAAAAGTATTGGGCAAAATTGCCGAAGCAGACATTAATCTCAGTAAGCTGCAATCGTTCCCGATACCCGGAAGTAATTTCAATTATTCATTTCATGCCGATATGGAATTTGACAACGCAGCTCAATTTTATAAAGTGGCAGAAAAGATAAAGCCATTGACGAATAGTTTTAAAGTTTATGGATTGTACAGGAATGGAAATGTGAAATAAAATATAACTGTCATTGAGAGATTCGAAGCCATGGCAAATAATTAATGTAATGCAAACAGCAAAGAGATTAGAAGGTATCAACGAATATTATTTTTCGCAAAAACTGCGTGAGATTGATGCTATGAATAAAACCGATAAAAA